>NZ_CANMXR010000007.1:0-333384 GCF_947501835.1 uncultured Roseobacter sp.
GTGGACTGGTACATGGACGGCAAGATCGAGATCGACCCGATGATCACGCATAAGCTGACACTGGACGAGATCAACCACGGCTTTGAGCTGATGCACGAAGGCAAGTCTATCCGCGCTGTGGTGGAGTTTTAGCACACGCAAACGATCTGGCGCGAAACGCAATTCGTGATACGCTCCCGCCGCAACGCGGGGGCGTTTTTCATGAAAGGGATTGCAATGGACGGCTTTGATCTTGGCACATATGCCCGACACATCACCACGGCGTCAAAGACGGCGCAACGTCACTTTGACACGGGTCTGATCTGGCTGTTCGGGTACAATCACGAAGCCGCCGCCGACTGTTTCAAACTGGCCATTGCAGCTGATCCCAAATGCGGGTTGGCCCATTGGGGCATCGCCTATGCCGTTGGTCCCAACTACAATAAACCTTGGGAGTTTTTCACAGCCGAAGAGCGGGTGAGCACGCTGCGCGAGGCGCATGGCGCACTGGCGCAGGCGCAAAAGCTCAAACCTGACCTTGCGCCTGTCGAAGTTGCTCTGATCGAGGCGCTGGCGGACCGTTTTCCCGATGATCCGGAGATTGAGGATTTCGCCCCGTGGAATGACGCGTTTTCCGACGCGATGCGCCGGGTCTACGCCGATCACCCCAGCGATCTCGACGTCATATGCCTCTTTGCCGAGGCGTTGATGAACCGGACGCCCTGGCTCTTGTGGGATCTGCCCAGCGGTCAGCCGCGCGAGGGGGCTTCGACGCTGGAGGCGCAGGCCGCGCTTGAGAAGGCCTTTGACACGCTCCCCGGCGCCTGGGATCACCCTGGTTTGCTGCATATGTACATTCACCTGATGGAGATGTCGCCGTTCCCGGAAAAGGCGCTGCGCCACGGGGACCGGCTGGTCGATCTTGTGCCCGATTCCGGGCATCTGGTCCATATGGCGACCCATATCGATGTGTTGTGTGGTGACTACCAGAACGTTGTGACACGCAACGCGCGCGCGGCTGAAATTGACCAAAAATACGAGGCCGTTGCAGGGGCGGAGAACTTCTACACCGTTTACCGCATTCACAACGTGCATTTTGAGGCCTATGGCGCGATGTTCCTGGGTCAGCCGGAAAGGGCGTTGCAGGCGTCTGAGCGCTTGATCGAGATGCTGCCCGACAAGGTTGTACGCTACCTGCCGGATCTCTTTGAGAGCTTCTGGGGGAAGAAAATCCATGTCATGATACGCTTTGGCATGTGGCAGCAGATCATTGACGAACCCTTGCCCGAAGACGCGGAGCTCTACAGCTACACAACAGCGGCGATGCGACAGGCGCGGGTGATCGCGTTGGCCAACCTGGGTCTCATTGATCAGGCACGACAGGAGCGTGACGAAGCCCTTGCCGCCATGGCGGCGATGCAGGACACCCGCATGGTTTTCAACAACTTCGGGTCGGATGTGCTGAAGGTAGGTGAGGCGATGATGGAGGGCGAACTGGCCTTCAAATCCGGCGATCACGAGGCCGGTATCGCGCATCTGCGGCGCTCGGTCGTGCTGGATGATGCGCTGCTCTATGATGAGCCCTGGGGCTGGATGCAACCCACCCGCCATGCGCTTGGCGCGCTGCTGATGGAGATGGGGCGCTTTGATGAGGCCGAAGCGGTGTACCGCGCAGACCTCGGCTTGGATGAAACACTGGCGCGGGCGTGCCAGCACCCGCGCAACGTCTGGTCCCTGCACGGGCTGCACGAGTGTCTTGTGCACCGAGGTGAATTGACCGAAGCGCGGCACATCAAACTGCAACTGGATCAGGCGATTGCACGCGCCACCGTGCCAATCCGCGCCTCCTGCTACTGCCGCAGCAAGGCTCACGCCGCCTGAAATGACCTGCCCTCTAGGGTTCGAAGACTTGCCGATGGGCTGTCGTGACGTTGCGACGTCGTTGCTGGCGGCGCGTGAATTTCGTATTGTGACGCTGAATTCGCGAGGACGATCCGCATGAAATTAACCGTGAATGGCGCGGACCACGAGGTCGATGTTGCCGACGATATGCCCTTGCTTTGGGTGTTGCGGGATACCCTTGGGATCACCAGCGTGAAGTACGGCTGCGGCGTTGCGCAATGTGGCGCCTGCACGGTGCATGTGGATGGGGTTGCAATGCGATCCTGCCAATTGGCTGCGGCAGATGTCGAGGGGCCGGTGACCACAATTGAAGGTCTCGGCACGCCCGAAAGCCTACATGCGGTGCAAGCCGCCTGGATCGATCATCAGGTCGCGCAGTGTGGATACTGTCAGTCGGGCCAGATCATGCAGGCGGCGGCTTTGCTCGATGCTGTGCCGGATCCAAGCGACGCTGACATCGATGCAGAGATGAGTGGTAACCTGTGTCGCTGTGGCACATACCCTCGCATCCGCGCCGCGGTAAAGACCGCTGCACGAAACCTTCGAGACGCATAACTTGTAGCCTATTCAGTGCGTTATCGGCTGGCTTTCATTCTGCAGCCGATACCATGCCCAGCCCCGAAACCTCGCGCAGCGCCTCAATGACATTTTCAACACCCTGGCCATGGCGCAGCGCTGTAAAGATGAAGGGCCGCCCCGCGCGCATTCTTTCTGCGTCCCGTTCCATGATCTCCAGCGATGCGCCGACATGTGGGGCCAGATCTGTCTTGTTGATGATCAGAATGTCCGACCGGGTGATGGCCGGGCCGCCCTTGCGGGGGATTTCCTCGCCCGCCGCCACGTCGATCACATAGAGCGTTACATCTGCGAGTTCCGGCGAGAAGGTCGCACTCAGATTGTCACCGCCGCTTTCGATCAGAATGGCCTCGATATCCGGATGCCGCGCCTGCATTTCCGCCACGGCGGCCAGGTTGATGGAGGCATCCTCGCGAATGGCGGTATGCGGGCAACCGCCTGTTTCGACGCCAATAACTCGGTCTTGGGGCAGGATTTGCATGCGCATGAGCGCGTCCGCATCCTCCTGTGTGTAGATGTCATTGGTAATCACACCAATGGAATGTCGCGGGCTCAGAGCGCGGGCAAGGCAGGCGGTCAGCGTTGTTTTGCCAGCCCCCACAGGGCCACCGATACCGATGCGCAGGGGGCCGTTTAAGCTTGTCATGTTCTAAACACCTTTGAATACTGGACCTCATGTTGCATGGCCGCGATGTCAGCGGCAAAGCAATGGCTATGAAGATCGTGAAGTTGGTCTGAAACAGCGGTCTTAGCAGTGGACCTGATAAGAGGCGCGAGTTTGGCCAGCAGCACCTGACCTTCGGTCTGGCCCAATGGCACCAGGCGCACCGCGGCGGAGATCAGATTGGCAGCAAATGCGTGCAGGTACATCTGCGCGGTGAGTTCCAGTGGGATCGCCTGCGCGCAGGCCGCCCGTCCGACAGCCACCGGATAAGTACAGGCCCCGAGCGCCGTACCCCAAACCGCGTCCACCGTTCTGCAAAACGCGGCCCCTTGCTGCTCTGTCTCCAGCAGGCGCTCCGCGCTGGCGGCAAAAGCGCGGGCGGTTTCATCAACCTGATGTAGTACATGAGGGTTAGCATGATAAGCACTTGACAAGATGATGATATCAGATCGACCGCCTCCCTGGGAGATCAGGTCGGTGACCCATGTCTCCAGATCATCCACAGACGTAATCGCACCGGTTTCAATGGCGGTTTCCAGCCCATGCGAATAGGCAAATGCGCCAACCGGAAACCCCGGCGACAGCCATTGCGTCAGGGTCAGGATTGCGTCAGTGGTCATGGGCGTGAACGTGACTGTCTGGCCCGTGTTGGGCGCCGTGATCATGGCCGTGGGTCCGCCCGTGGCCATAAGCGCCGCCTTCCGGTGTAAAGGGCTCGACCACCTCATGCACATGCGCGCCCAGCTGCGTAAGCATCTGTGCGATGACGTGATCCCGCTGGATCAAAAGCCGGTTCTCCTCGATCTGGCAGGGCGTGTGGCGATTGCCGATGTGCCAGGCGATGCGGTGCAGGCCGTGCCCGGTGATCTCCAGCAAGGGCTCAGGCGCAGCCCGCACCCCGATGAACCCGCCATCCGTTGTCTCCAACCTATCCCCATCCGCGAGCGAGGTCGTTTGGGGCAGATCGACAAGAACCTGCGCACCGCTTTGCGTGGTCAGCACCTTGCGGCGCAAAAAACGGGCATCATAGTCGAGCGTCACATGGTCCTGCACGGGCTGGCCCTGTGTTGTCACCTTTTGAGCAGTTGGTATCATGTGTTACCCTCAGAACAGGAAATAGCGCTGTGCCATCGGCAGCACCTCGGCTGGTTGGCAGGTCAGCAATTCACCATCGGCACGGACCTCATAGGTCTCCGGATTCACTTCAATCTCCGGCAGCGCGTTATTCAGGATCAGATCCTTCTTGCCGATGTTCCGGGTGTTTTTCACCGCAATGACGTCTTTGCGCAGTCCCAGCGTGCCGCCGATCCCTGCGGCCTCTGCCGCAGCACTGACGAAGGTCACGGCAGAGCGCTCAACTGATCGGCCAAAGCTGCCGAACATAGGCCGCGTGTACACGGGTTGCGGGGTCGGGATGGAGGCGTTTGGATCCCCCATCTGCGCACAGACAATGGTACCGGCCATCAGCACCATTTCGGGCTTTACGCCGAAGAATGCGGTGTTCCAGAGCACGAGATCCGCGCGTTTGCCTTCCTCGATACTGCCAATCTCATGGCTGATCCCATGGGCAATTGCAGGGTTGATCGTGTATTTGGCGATGTAGCGGCGCACCCGCATGTTGTCGTTTTCGCCGGTCTCTTCTGCGAGAGGACCACGCTGTTTCTTCATCTTGTCCGCAGTTTGCCAGGTGCGGATCAGCACCTCGCCGACGCGCCCCATCGCCTGACTGTCCGAAGCAATGATCGAAAACGCTCCCATGTCATGCAGGATGTCTTCGGCGGCGATGGTCTCGCGCCGGATGCGGCTCTCGGCAAAGGCCACGTCCTCAGGGATCGATTTGTCGAGGTGATGACAAACCATCAGCATGTCCAGATGCTCTTCCAGCGTGTTGACCGTGAAGGGCCGCGTCGGATTGGTCGACGAGGGGATCACATTGGCGTCGCCGCAAATCTTGATGATGTCCGGCGCGTGTCCACCCCCTGCGCCTTCAGTATGAAAGGCGTGGATCGTGCGGCCCTTCATGGCGGCTACGGTGTTTTCCACGAACCCGGATTCATTCAGCGTATCGGTATGGATCATCACCTGCACGTCCATGTCGTCGGCGACACTCAGGCAGCAATCAATCGCGGCAGGTGTTGTCCCCCAATCCTCGTGCAGTTTCAACGCACAGGCACCACCCTCGACCATCTCGACCAAAGCTGCCGGTTGGCTGGCGTTGCCCTTGCCGGACACGCCGATGTTCATGGCAAAATGATCGACGCTCTGCAGCATGCGCCCGATATGCCATGGCCCCGGCGTGCAGGTGGTGGCCAGCGTCCCATGCGCGGGCCCGGTGCCGCCCCCCAGCATGGTGGTTACGCCGGAGTGCAGCGCGTCTTCGATCTGTTGCGGGCAGATGAAGTGGATGTGGCTGTCAAATGCACCGGCCGTCAGGATCTTACCCTCACCGGCAATGGCCTCGGTGCCCGGGCCCACGATGATATCCACGCCCGGCTGGGTGTCCGGGTTGCCCGCCTTGCCGATCTTGTGGATACGCCCGTCTTTCAGGCCCACGTCCGCTTTGTAGATGCCCGTGTGATCGACAATCAGCGCATTGGTGATCACCGTATCGACCGCGCCGCCCGCGCGTGTCACCTGCGATTGCCCCATGCCGTCGCGGATCACCTTGCCGCCGCCGAACTTGACCTCCTCACCGTAGGTTGTGAAATCGCGTTCCACCTCGATGATCAGATCGGTATCGGCAAGCCGCACGCGATCACCGGTCGTCGGGCCAAACATGGCGGCATAGCTGGAGCGTGAGATTGTGGCGGGCATAGGCGTCTTCCTGATCAGTTTGTCTCGGTGAATAGGTGCAGGTCTTCGGTGCGACGTTGGGTCAGCCGTTCGAGGCACATCAGAAACAGCTGGCTCGCCATCGTGCCACCACGGGCAATCGTGGCCTCGGCGCTGCAGGCCTGATCGCGGAAGGTGATCCAGCTGCGTTGCGCATCGCGCAGGATTTCTTCGCTCGACGGCTCATAGCCGGGATCTGCCTCATCGCGTTCTCTGGCGGCTGCAATCGCGCGTTGCCATGTTTCGTTCAACTGCTTGTCCGCTGCTTCGGCGGCGCGGCTGGCGCAGCCGGTCATTTCCACTTGCGTGACGGGGTTTGTGCAATCGAGGTCTTGGGCAATGCCCGGGCTCGCCAAACACAAGGCGAAGGCGGCCCCTCTGACGGGCCAACTCCCCAGATGTCGGAGCAATGGCGCCACGGCCAGCGGTCCTGCGCCGGCCGTACCTTTTGATATGAAACGTAAAACGCCCACTACACCATCGCAAAGATGCGCGCCGGGCCGCCCGTGCCGCCCACATGGTTGGGTGCGCCGACGACCAGCGTGGCGCCCGCCGCAGGCACCTGATCCAGCCCGGCCATGTTTTCAATACCGTAGCGACCAGATGGCAGCCACGCGTAATGTGTCGCGAAATCGGGCGAGGGGCCGTGGTCCAGCGACAGGGTATCCACCGCCATTGCCACAGCCGTGGTTTCTTCCAATAGCATCTGCGTGGCTTCGATGTGGAACCCGGGGAAGTGTTTGACGTCGCCTGCATCATTGCCCACATAGTCGGGGCTTGCGGTCTTGGCGGCCCAGCCAGAATGCATCGCGATGCAGGCCTTGTCCGGGATCGCCCCATGGTCTGCAATCCACGCCTTCAGATCGTCGGGCGTCACCTGAGCATCCGGGTTTTCCGCGGCCTTCGCGGCAATGTCGATCACGCAGAGCGGCACGACAAGGTCGCTGACGGGGATTTCATCCACCGAATTGCCATCCGCAGAGAAATGCAGCGGCGCATCAATATGGGTGGCGGTATGTTCATTGATGCTCAGGTTGAGCAGGTTGAAGCCATGTTCCGCAAAGTTGAAGGGCTGCTCGGTCGAGATGCCCGGCACGCCAAAAAAGGTCGGGAATTCGGGGCTCAGCTTGTGGGTCATGTCGAAGACGCCGCCATGACCGGCGGCCAGGGCGGGCGGCGCCGTTGCGACCGTGCCCAGTGCCGCAGCCGCGCCGACGACAGCGCTGGTTTTGAAGAAGTCACGCCGCGACAGCATCCGTTCCTTCACCGAATTGATCACACAGATATCACACATGGTCTTTCCTCCTCCAAGGTTTGGACGATCACAGATCGCCCATGATGTGTTGGTTGAACCCAAAGACGCGGCGCGCGCCGGAAAGCGGAATGAGCTGCACCTCTCGGCGCTGTCCCGGCTCAAACCGCACGGCGGTGCCCGCGGCAATATCCAGCCGCATGCCCCGTGCCGCCGCGCGGTCGAAATCAAGCGCCGGGTTGCTTTCGGCAAAGTGATAATGGCTGCCGACCTGCACCGGCCGGTCACCGGTATTGGCCACCATCAGGGTGATGGCGTCGGTGCCTTCGTTCAGGGTGATGTCGCCCTCGGCGACCATGAGTTCTCCGGGGATCATCAGCGTCTCCTACCTGATCGGATTATGCACGGTGACAAGCTTGGTGCCGTCGGGAAAAGTCGCCTCGACCTGTACATCATGGATCATCTCCGGCACCCCTGCCATACATTGATCGCGTGTGATGACCTCGGCACCCGCCTGCATCATGTCGGCGACTGACCGCCCGTCGCGTGCACCCTCAACCACGGCATCGGTGATCAGGGCAATCGCCTCGGGGTGGTTCAGTTTGACGCCACGCGCCAGACGGCGCCGCGCCACTTCGGCGGCCATCGCGACCAGCAGTTTGTCTTTTTCACGGGGGGTCAGCTGCATGGCTTACAGTCTCCAGCTTTTTGGCAATTGGTTGTGGGTCAGATCGTCGAGCATGGGCAACAGACGCCTGCGCAGATGAAAGCCATCTGCCGCCAGCAGTCGGGCCACCAAGACGCCGGGGCGCAACAGGCTGACACCGCCGGTCGGGCCGATGAGGTCGCGCAGCGGGGCGATATAGGCTTCGGCTTCCGGTGCGACGAAGACAAGGCTGGCCATGGCGCGCGCGCCGCCCGCGATGGTCGGGCGATCAAGCTGTGCTGCGGCGTCGCCAGAGAGGCATACCCCGTCACGGTAAATCACGGTGCCCTCCTGCCGGAGCGTGATCTGATCCTCAAAGTGGATGTCGTGGACATCTTCGCCCATCGCACGCCTGCCAAAGAGAACCGGTTCGACCATTAGAAACCGCGATCCGGCAGCAATTTCAACCACAAGGCGCCTGCGCAGGGCACAGCCGTCATAGAGGATGGTTTCCTGCGGCAGCCAGTTCAGCCGCGCGCCTTTTTCAACAGTCAGATGCGTTTCAAGATGGCCGGTTTGCGTCTGCTGGGCCCGGTAGGCGCGTTCAGCGGCCTGGGTGGTCAGTGTCAGTTCCGACCCTTCTCCCGCCGTGCCGGAGATGGTGAAGCTGTCACCGCCGGTGATGCCGCCCGCGGTGTTGATCAAAATCGCCTCAAGCGGGCCTGTGGTCCGGGGAAAGAGCAGTTTCAGCGCACCGGATTGGCGTAAGCCGTCGATACAAGACCGGTGCGCACGCTTTTTGCTGGATACCATCGCGGCGCCGATGGCGCGCGGCTGGTCCAGCAGTGTCGTGGTGCGCATGAGCAATTTCAGTGGCCTTCGGGCGTCAACTTTCCAATGGTTAATGTCACATGGGAAATGTCGTTTGACCATAGATGAGATCGATGATCTGCACAGCTGTCAGGATTTCCGCCTGTTATTTGTGCACAGCGTGAAGATTAGCCCGCATCACAGCGCGACGCATCACGTGCCGCCGATCAGGCCGGGCTTGTCCGGACCCTGATCGAGCCGCCAGATATGCGCCGCCATGGCTGGGGGAAAGGCCTGCGTGACAAGCGGGTCATGGCCGGGGACAATCAGCGTGGCGCGGGTGGCGAGCCGCGCCAACGTGTCGAACCCATCCAGCATGTTTTGCAGATCGACAACGATGGGGAAGGGTTTGCGCGCAAAGACATTTTCATAGTAATGCGCCGCATCCGACGCCAGCACCAGCCACCCGGCGGAGGTGCGCACACGCACGGCCTGCAACCCGCGGCTATGGCCGCCGATGCAATGGACCGTGACCCCCTCGGCAATCTCGCCATCACCCTCATGAAACACAACCTGCCCGGAATAGAGGCGCGTGACCGCTTCGCAGATGTGCCCGGCGGTGAAGGGCATCTTCAGCGTGTCATGGCACATGCAGGGCCCGGTGGCATAGGCCATCTCCGCCGCCTGCATATGCAGTTTCGCATTAGGAAAGAGGTGCAAGCCCCCCGCGTGATCATAGTGCAGATGGGTCACGATCACGGTTGTGATGTCTTCAGGCCTGAGCCCAAGTGGCGCAAGTGAGGCCGCCGGGTCCTGCCGGATTGGACGGTCCCGCAGGGTCGCCTCCGCCGCATCATAGCCGGTGTCGACCAGAATAACCTCCGCACCCCGCCGCAATACCCACATGAAATAGTCCATTGGGTGCGGCGCATCGTGATTATCGTCGAAAATGAAACTCTCGCGCCGCGTGCGGCTGTTCCGGTCCGCGTATTTGACGGCGTAGACTTCCCAATCACTCATTGCAGGACCTTTCCGTAGGTTTTCACGGATTTCTCCGTAATCATATCGGCAACAGTGGCGTCGAAAGACTTGAAATGCGCCGAAGCGAGATGCGCATCAAATGCCGCCGCATTGTCGTAAAGCTCGTAAAGGAAAACCTCGCCCGGACGTGCTGGATCCGTCGCAATGTCAAACTGATGACACCCCGGTTCTTCCCGCAGCGAGGTGGACGCGTTTTCTGTCATCAAGGGCATGAACGCCGCTAAATGTTCCGTTTTGATTGAAAAAGTGACGACAACAGCGAACATATCAATCCTTACTTGTAGATCGGGTCAGGCTTACGTATAAATTAATGCATACATTAAAGTGGCGATATATGTCATCCCCTCAAATGTCTTGTTGAGACTGGATGCATAGCACACACCAAGAGGCGCAAAGATCAATGAAAAAGAATTATGACATCGCGGTCTTTCACGGCGATGGGATTGGCCCGGAGATTATGGCGCCCACGGTGAGTTTGCTGCGCGACCTGGCACAAACCTCTGGCTACCAACTGGCGTTCACCGACTGTGCAGCGGGGGCGGCGCATTACGCGGAGACGGGGGATGCCCTACCAAATGCGTCGATGGAGGCCGCACGGCAATCGGATGCGATTCTGCTCTCGGCCATGGGCTTGCCATCCGTGCGCTATCCCGATGGCACCGAAATTTCGCCACAGATCGACCTGCGCAAAGCGTTGAATTTATTTGCAGGCGTGCGCCCGGTGCGCATTTTCCCCGGTCAAAAGACGCCGCTGAACATGCCGGAAGGCCGTGAGGTCGACTTTGTCCTGATCCGCGAGAGCACGGAGGGGCTCTTTCACACGCAGGGCTGTGGCGAGGTCACCGAGAACGAGGCCCGCGAAACCCTGTTGATCACACGCGAAACATCGGAACTGCTGTTCAAATTTGCCTTCGATCTGGCGCGCACGCGCAAGGAGACCGGGCGCAGCGCTGGCCGTGTGACCTGTGTGGACAAGGCGAATGTGTTCCGCGCTTTCGCCTTTTTCCGCGAGATATTCGATGCCGAGGCGGCCAGACATCCGGATCTGACCAGCGATCATGCCTATGTGGATGCAACCGCCTTGTGGTTTGTGCAAAAGCCGTGGGATTTCGATGTGCTGGTCACAGAAAACATGTTTGGCGACATATTGTCTGATCTTGGTGCCGGGTTGATGGGGGGGCTGGGCGTGGCGCCCTCCGCGGACATCGGGCTCAACCATGCGGTTTTTCAACCCTGTCATGGGTCCGCGCCCGATATTGCCGGGCAGGGGATCGCAAACCCGCTGGCGATGATCCTCTCGGGCGCGATGATGCTGGAATGGCTGGGGCTGCGGCATGATCACGCGGTGATGGCTGCGGACGGCGTCCGGTTGCGCACGGCCACCGAAGCGGTGATTGCCCAAGGTGCGGTGCTCACCGGGGATCTGGGCGGATCAGCGACGACGACCGAAGCTGCCACCGCAGTGGCAACGGCCTTGAGGGAGAGCTGATGTCTGATACAGCTCTTCGGGTCGCTTGCGTCGGTGCGGGGTATTTCAGCCAGTTTCACTACGGCGCCTGGGCGCGTTTGCCGGAGGTCACCTGCGTGGGATCCGCAGATCGTCAGATCGCAGCAGCGCAGGCAACCGGGGTTCCGGCCTTCGACGATCTGCACCAGATGCTGGCTGCGACCGGGCCGGATATCCTCGACATCATCCTGCCGCCGGTGGCGCACCGCGATGCGGTGCTCCTGGCGCTGGATGCCGGGGTCAAAACGATCATCTGCCAGAAGCCGTTTTGTCAGGATTTGCAAGAGGCCACATCCCTTACGGTTCTCGCCGAACACAGCGGTGCGCGGCTGATCATTCACGAAAACTTTAGGTTCATGCCCTGGTACCGCGCCATCAAGTCCGAGATTTCCAGTGGGCGGATCGGCACGCCGCTACAGGCCAGTTTCAGGCTGCGCCCCGGCGACGGGCAGGGTCCGGACGCCTATCTCGACCGCCAGCCCTATTTTCAGCAGATGCCGAAATTCCTGATCCACGAAACCGGGGCCCATTGGATCGACACATTCCGCTTCCTCTTCGGCAATCCCGGCGCGGTCTATGCGGATTTGCGGCAAATCAACCCTGATATTCAGGGGGAAGACGCGGGATTTGTTCTCTTTGATCATCCGAATGGGGTGCGCGCGCTTTTCGATGGCAATCGGCATTGCGATCACTTGGCAGACAATCAGCGCCGCACCATGGGCGAGGCGCTCTTTGAAGGGACAGAGGGTGTCTTGACCCTGCTGGGCGATGGGTCGGTGACATTGCGACCGCATGGCAGCATGGAGAGTGAAATGGTCCTACCGCCGGACACCTGGGAGGGGTTCGGCGGCGACTGCGTCTATCACCTGCAAAACCACGTGGTGCAAGGCGTACTGGGGCGGGGCGCGTTCGAAAACGAAGCCCGCGATTATCTGGAGGTCATCCGTATCAAGGATGCGATCTATCAATCTGCTGAAACCGGGCAGAAAATCGAGCTGTGGTAGAGGACCCGGCGACCCATCAGATCATAACAGCGTCCCGTTTGCGGTTAATCTCGCGCAACACGCTGTAGACCGTGGCCACAGATGTCTTCGCGTTTCCTGCTGATGCGGCGTTGTCGATGGTCATCGCAAAGCCGCCCGCCGGGCTTGAAACCTCATAGGCGTGTTGGTTACCGGTCGCCGCCGGATCAGCGATCAGTGAAACGCGCGTGCTGTCAAATCCTGCACCGGCAAGCGCCAGGGTCGCGGCGACATTTGCATTCTTGGGATAGGCCATCGCCGCCTCTCGTGCGGTGCCCTCAAAAAATACCTGCGGCGAGGTCAATGCCGACAGATCACAGACT
The DNA here is from genome assembly GCF_947501835.1 of uncultured Roseobacter sp. Lineage (NCBI taxonomy): Bacteria > Pseudomonadati > Pseudomonadota > Alphaproteobacteria > Rhodobacterales > Roseobacteraceae > Roseobacter > uncultured Roseobacter sp. The sequence goes on from NZ_CANMXR010000007.1 coordinate 12,555, forward strand.
TCCTCGGCGCGTGTCCCGGCCCAGGCTGCGGGCGGTTTTGTGCCCCGGTAGCTTACCTGCACATCTCCTGCCAGCGCCAGTGCCGCCAACAGGTCAATGCCGCCGATGGCACCGGAGGGCAGGGCCATCTGAGCGGATCCAGCTTCTGCAGCCAATCGCAAGTGATCCGCCACCTGCTGATCCGCAAGCGCTCCGATCGAGACCAGCACCAGATCGTGCCCCGCGCGCAAAATCCGTGGACCATGCTCCGCGACAAACTGGTTGCCTGCGCATTCCACAACCAGATCAGGTTTTGCCTGCAACAGCTCATCGATGGTGCCGACGACGCTCACCCGAGGCGCGGCTTTGCTGAGCGCAGCGTCCTCTTCCAGAGCGGCCACGCGTGCGGGCCGCACGAGCACGGTCAGACGCGCGACCGGTCGGTGCGCCAGCCAGGCAACTGCTGTTTGTGCAATGTTGCCATATCCGATGATTGCCAGGTGCATAGAAAATCTCCATCCGGGGGCTGACAACCTGTGTATCCGCAAATGCACTGACAGGCGAAGCGATTTGACCAGGCAGCGGGGAACACGCGCGGCAATCCATGGGAAAAATCGCTTGTTGTTTTGAGATATCGCAAATGGTGGCGGCGAAGCCGATGCTGCACTTGCCGAGATCTGCGTGTTAAATGGCGGGAAAAACGCTTGTCTGGATGGCCGCCCGGGGGCGTCGCGCGCGATGGTTTGGTGTTGTCGGTGGGGCGAGTTGCGGGGCTCATGACCAAAGCGCTGGGCTTCTACCGTCGGGACGTTTGTGTGGAGTTTGCGCCAGGCATCCTCTGGATCACAGGCGAAAGCGATGGTCATCCCATTGCATTGGCGTCGAAATCCGGCAACTTAGGCGCCGAAGACTTCTTTGCGCATGTGTTCAACGTTCTTGAGGCCCCATGACCGACGAAACCAAACTACGTGAACAAATGTGTTTGCTGGCGAAATCCCTGTTTGATCGGGGGCTGACGGGCGGCAGCACCGGTAATATTTCGGCGCGCACGGCTGATGGCGGGCTGCTTGTCTCGCCAACCGGCACCAGTTTCGGACGGCTCGATCCCGCGCGGCTCAGCCACTTCGACGCCTCGGGAACGCTCATTCGCGGCGACGCTCCGACCAAGGAGATGCCGCTGCATTCCGCCTTCTATGACACGCGCAAAGGTGCCGGTGCCGTGGTGCACCTGCATTCCTGCCATTCGGTGGCCTGGTCGATGATGCCGGACGTGGATCCCGACAATTTCCTGCCACCAATGACGCCTTACGCGATCATGAAACTGGGCAAGGTCAAGCTGCTGCCGTTCTTTCTACCCGGCGATCCGGCGATGGGGGCGGCAGTGCGCGGTCTGGCGGGCAAAAGGAGCGCTGTGATGTTGGCCAACCACGGGCCGGTGGTGGCGGGCAAGGATGTGGAGGCGGCCTGCAATGCCATCGAAGAGCTGGAGGATACCGCGCGCCTGGCCATGCTGATGCGCGGATTTGATGCAAACATGCTGAGCGCCCAGCAGGTCAGCGACCTTGTGACCCAATTTGACGTGGAGTGGGACGCATGACCCGATTTTCCGCCAACCTCGGGTTTCTTTGGGCAGAAAGGCCGCTGCCGGATGCCATTCGCGCGGCCAAAGCCGCCGGGTTTGATGCGGTCGAATGCCATTGGCCCTATGCGGTTGGCGCGCAGGAGGTCGCCGCTGCGCTAGAGGAAACGGGCCTGCCGATGTTGGGGCTGAACACGCGGCGGGGAAACCTGGACGCGGGTGAAAATGGTCTCAGCGCGCTTGTCGGTCGCGAAACGGAGGCGCGGGAAGCCATCGATGAGGCGCTGGAATACGCGCAGCAAACCGGTGCAGGCGCTGTGCATGTGATGGCAGGCTTCGCGCAGGGCGATGCGGCTGAGGCCTGTTTCACATCCGCCTTGAGTTATGCCTGCACGAAAGCCGCCCCGCTGGGCATCACGATCCTGATCGAGCCGCTCAATCACTACGATGCCCCAGGCTATTTTCTGACAACGACCGAGCAGGCGCGCGACATCATCGAAGCGGTGGGCGCGGATAATCTGAAGCTCATGTTTGACTGCTATCACGTGCAGCTGATGGAAGGTGATTTGAGTCATCGGCTCGACGCCCTGCTGCCGATCATTGGCCACATACAGTTCGCCAGCGTGCCTGATCGGGGGACACCTGATCACGGCGAAGTTAATTTTGACCATATTTTCGAGGTTATCGCGGGATTGGGGTATGACCGCCCCTTGGGCGCAGAGTATAAGCCCACGGCGCCCACCGAGCAGACGTTGAGCTGGATGCAGTCGCTCAAGCGCTAAGATCGCGCGTTCGGAGAATCGCCCAGGCGATAAGTTTCGGCGGCAACAAGCGCGCCTGCAACAGCTGCGCCAGCGCGATTGCGGCGTGGACGATAAAAAATTAACGCATCTTTCCGCGCCGATCTGATGTCCATTGGTGAACTTCACTGGCGGATATCATTGCCCTGCCAAATTGCTCGCTTGATTTTGAAATCGGTCCGGTCACCGGGTTTGTTCTTCTGGATGAGGTATAGCCTTTAGGTCAATGAATTTTCGCTATAATTGCATTTGGGCAGGGGCATTTCCATAGGTGCGAAATCCGACGCGTTTGTCTGGACCTTCGCCTCTAACCACGCTTCCGTCTGCGTTCCAACGCATCGCTGTGTCGCTGACGTTCTGCCGTATTTTCAGATGAGGTGTCGTTCAGAGACCCTGGTGGAGCGGTAAAATAATTCCTTGACTGAAACACTTGCCGCCACGTTAACTTGAGGTTGAATCAGATCTAATTTTCAGACCGGTGGGGCATTTTTAAGTGTATTCCTTGCTCAAGACATTTGCTCTCAAAGACATTCTGGAACGCGAGTTTATCCCCTTCACCGTCGCTCTCATTGTCGCACAGCTCTACTTCAAGTGGGGCAGTTTTGCGCTGGAGCTGGTGGGGTTCATTTTCACTTGGTTGGTACTTGGTTTTGTCGCGCAGCTGATTTTGAGCGCATTTCGCAAATAACGAAGTACCGCCGCTGCCAGCATGGGTGCGGCGTCATCAACTGCCTTTGAAACGGGCTGTTTTACACCGCTGGACCTGCGCCTCTTGATTTGGGGAAATCGCCATGGTGCGTCGGCCAACATCACGACCAGGGTTCACGCCGGGTGCTGCTGTCTCGGGCACGCGGCTGCGAGATCTGGGCAGGGTGCCCGGTGCCTCGGCCAGTTTTCGCAGGCGATTTGAGAACATCCTCGACGAGGTCGGACGGCTGGATGACATTCGCATCGACGATCTGGTCATTGTGCGGGACAAGCCGCCGGTCTTTGACGATCTGGGCGATTTCATCGGCAATATCGTCAAGCCCAACGACCTGACGGAGATACTGGGCTCGGTGATCACGCGGCCCGACCTTCCCAAAACCAATCAGCTGGATTTTGTCACGACATCCCTCATGGATCAGCTGCGCAAAAACCTCCCCGATGCATTGCCCAAAGTCCCGATCAAGACCGGTAAGAAGGGGGCTGACCTGCCGGTCACGACCAAGGGGCTGACGCAGCTTTTGCAACTGGCAGCGGTGCGGATCTGCGAGGATCAAGCGAGCGTCATCTGGGACGATGGTATCAACCAGCTTGTTGTGCATGCATCGCAAATCCAGGCGACGCTGACCGACGGGCTGGTACGGGTCGACATCAAGGTCGAGGCCGACAAGCTGCGTGCGACGATGCAAATCCCCTTTGCCGTGGGCAGCGAAGAGCGTCTGACTGGTCTGGTCATGGCCACAACGGACAGGCCCGCGGGCAACCCTGTCGTGGCGCAGGTCTGGGGCGAGGCGCTGATCGCCCTGGCCCATGGTGCCTTGATTTCCGCCAGTGAGAGCCTTGCGGGGGCCTCCGGTCGCGACGTGCAGAACCAGCGCCTGATCCCACGCGCCCTCACGGCCCGGCGCGGCAGTCTGGTGGTGGAAAGCCAGGCCCGGTTTGTCTTCAAGGAGGATCTGCGATGAACGCCTTTTCGCCGGATGACTTTGGCGAAACCGCCGATCTGCTGCGGGCTCTGGGGCTGGTTGGTTCTGACGGCGAATTCAATAGCGACTGGCTGGGCGACCCCGAAGCCTACCTTAAAACAATGCTGGCCGATGATACGCAGCGCCAGGCGCTGTTTGATTTTGTCGCGACCATGCGCGGCGGCGAAACCGAACGGGACGCCGAAGATCGGCTATGGATCGAGCTCTTCTCCGAAGATCTGGGCGGCGGATCACGGATTGGTTTTTTCATCGTAGCGGACGACACCCCGGTTTCTGAAAACACGCCCATTGATGAGGTACATCTGTTTCTGGGGGTGCGTTTCAGCACAAGTGCGCCGCTGGCGACCAGCCAATCCGCCCTGATGTTTCCCCTGTTTCGCGCGGCCAAAAGCGGGCCGGCGCCGTCCAGCCCCGAACTGATCCGCCAGCGGGGCGGTTTCATCGCGATCAGCAGCGAAGTCACCGTGTCCGAAACCCCGGCGCCTCCCGGGGAGGCCGGGCTACAGGCCGTGGGTCTGCGCCTGTTGATCCCCACCATCGCCGCCGATGGTGATCCGAAGGTGGCGCTTAGTCTGCGCGGGCTGCAATTGCCGGGCGAGGCCACAGGGCGCGACCTGACCCTGTCCCTGACCGACCCTGACAGCCTGCGGGATGCGGGGTTGGAGCTGATCATTGGGTTGCTGCAGGCACAGGTCGGCACCGCAGCAGGGGCGCAAATTCAGGCTTTTGCCAAGCTGATCGGTCTGGATGGCGATCCGGCGATCCCATCCTTGCCGGTAGAGGACATCTTCAACCGCGGTCTCGATGCATTTGGCGACTGGTTGGCGCAGGTGCTGGGCGACGCCGCGCGGCGCGCGGCCTGGCTGCAGGCACTGGCGGACGTGTTTGGTGGTGGTGCCACGGTGCAGGGTCACGAGGTTTTGCTGACAGTCGATTCCGCGGTCGTCAGGATTGGTTTGCGGGCCGAAGCCGGCGCATCCGGCAAACCGACGCTCACGCTCACCACCGCATTTGGGCTGCAGGACGGCCCGGCGGAAGTGTCCCTGCGCGCGGATCTGGTCCGCGTCGATCTTGGCCTGGGCACCGCCGTGGCCGTGCCCAATCTCAGGGCAGAGGCGCGGTTTGATCTCTCAGGCGTGGTCATGCCCGACGTTTCGGTCGATACGCTGGTCGTGGGCTTCGGTCTCAACGCGGCGCGCAGGCCGGTGCTGGTGCTCGAACTGCTGGATGTCACCCTTTTCAGCACCACGCATCCACGATTGGATTTGACAAACCCGGAGGCTTTGGCCGCAACAGCAGCACAGGCGATCACCGACGCCTTGAGCGAGGTGCTGGGCACCCTTGGGCCAGCCGGGGATCTGATCGCCATCATGCTGGGGTGGCAGGCCCCGCCCGGTGCCAGCGCGGGATATCCGCGCATTGATCTGCTGGAATTCCTCGGCGATCCGCTCGGACGCCTGCGGGCGCATTGGGAGGCGGTGCTGAACAGCCATATCGCTGATGTGCCCGCCGTGCTGAGCAGTTTGCGCGAACTGCTCACCGGGGACGCAACGCCGGGATCTGTGACCGGATCAGGTACGGATGCGGCACCTTGGGTCCTGCCACTGGTCGCAGGTCTGCACGTGGCGGTCTGGCGTGACGCTGCCGCGCGACTGGTCATCGGGCTTGGGTTTCTCAGACAGGTCGACACATTGGGTGAGCGCTGCACGGTCCTTGAGACACGGGTGCGCGCTGGCATCGTGGCGCTCGATCTGGACAGCGGTGCCGCCGGGTTCCTGCCGGAGGTTTCGGTGCGGGCTCTGGGCCGCGCCCGGGGCGGCGGACGGTTGCGCACGGATCAGGGCGGTTTTCGCTTCGAGGTCGATCACCTCGGCCTGCGCGCAGGCTGGACGCCGGATGCCGGGCTTGATGTGGGCTATGAAGCACCCAAACCAGCGATTTACATCGACGGGCTGCAACTGCCGATCGACATCCCCGATTTTTCCGGCGGGGTGGCGCAGGCCATTGCATCGATCACCAACGCACAATGGGACGCGCTGGAACGGCTGCTGGCGCATCTGGCACAGCAGATCGGTCAGGACTGGCTCAACGATCTGATTGAAGCGGTCGGCTGGCGCAGGTCCGCGCCGGTGCTGGGCGACCCGCGGCGGCACCGTTTGCGGTTGGCAGAGCTGATATCGGATACGGAAAATGCGCTGCGGGGCTGGCTCGCGCGCATCCTGGCGGATGCTGAGAGCAAGGTCGAGGAGCAATTGCAGCCGCTGGCTCGGTTCCTGTCGGGCCGTCCCGAGGCGCAGTTCAACGTTAGTGGCTCAGGCACGATCACCGACCCTTGGCGGATCAAGCTGTCGGAGGCGCCGAATATGCCCGCGATTGCGGTCTGGCGACAACCCGATGCGCCGCTGCCCACACCCAATGGGCTTTTGTCCCTGCCGCTGCGACGGTGGCGTCCGGGGGATGCCGGGCTGGAGCCGGGGAAACTGGCGCAGGCCATCCTCAGTGAGTTTCCCCAGATCGCCGGACCCTTTGGCGCGGGTCTGGCGCAAGACGCCGTCAGCGCCGGGTTGCACGGTCTTGCAGGCCTCTGGCAGGGCAGTGATGGACAGGTCCGCGCGCCCGCTGTCGCTATTCCCGGGGCGACGGTGCATCTGATCCAGAACCAAACCGCAGCTGCGATTTTCGAGAGCCTTGATCTTGTCCCCATTGTGGGCGCGGCCCCTGCCACGCGGATCAACGTGCAGGTCATCCGGCCTGATGCCCCCATGGACCCCGCGCTTGATCCCGCCCGTGTGCTGGACATGCGCGAGGCGGGGCGTGACCCGCTGGCGTTCACGCCTTTGCCGTCACAGGCGGGCACCTGGCATCTGTTGTTGGCCCCGCGCGACGCGGCGCGTTTGCCCTCAGGTGATCCAGATGGCGTTGCGGGGCAGGTGGCGCGGCTGCGTCACGGTCTGTCCCTCATTGCGGCACGGCCAGATGTGACCGTGGTTGCGGATGCGGCGGCGGCGCATGCCTGCTGGCTGGCGCTCGACGCCATGGGCAGCGGGATCAACCGGCTGGTGACAATTGGCCAGCCAGTCGTCGCCGAACAGGTGCCGTCACCGCTGCCTGTGGTCGAGGCGGAGATGCTGCGCCGCCTTGCGGAATTCATGCCGGAGGAGGACGCGGCCGAGCCTGATGATGACGACCTCGCCCGCGTCCGGCGGCTGATCGCGGGATACCTCGGTGATCGTGCCATGGCTGTGGCCGATCTGGCGCTGCCTGCGGGCTGGAGCGGCACCAAACGCGGCGATCTGGCGCTGCACCTTGTCTACGGGGCGCTGGATGCGGATACAATCCGATGCGCGCTGAGCGCAGCTGTTGCATCGGGTCTCAGTCTCAACGCCCAGTCGCGGAGCACGCGCCGTGAGCTGCAGGAAATCACCTCTGCGTCTTTGGGGGCCTGGGTGCCGCTTTCCAGCGCGCCCGCGGCCACGGGACTGGTGGTGCAGGGGCACGGTCTGGCCGAAATCGTCGGCGTCGATCTCGAATTTGGGTCCGGGGCACCGGCCATCGTCCCGCGACAGGCGCGCACCATCACCGCAGCCCTTGAACTGCGCCACAGCAGTGGTTGGCTGATCGGCGGGCCACAGGCCGCGCCGCTGCCGCTTGATCTGGAGCTGCGCTCCATCGAGATCGATCTGAGCCTTACCCTGGGTGGTGCGGCGGAGCCGGCCCTGAACCGCGCGCAGATTACCCTGTATGGCGTGCGCATCCATGATCGCAGCTTCCCACGGCTTGTGCTGTCGCCCGGTCTTGCCGATGGCGATCTGGGCATCGAAGGGCTGGCCGCCCCCAGCACGCCGGAAATTCAGGATCTGCTGTCGCAGGTGTTCACCCAACTGGCGACCGCAGCGGATCCGGCGCTGGCCAAGGTCGCTGACGCCCTGCGTGCAGCAGGCATTCTTGGGGCGGGCGACGGATTGGACCCGCTGTCGCTGTCCAACTGGCTGGATGATCCCGCGGCGCGCCTGCAGGATCTGCTCGCAGATCCTGCGTTGCGCAACCGTCTGATGACCTTGATCGCGGATATCACCGGGGACACCACGGGCATCAGCTTCGACCCGGTGGCGCGGCAGATGACGCTGACGCTTTCAGGGGCCACCGGCATGCCGGTGTTCTCGGAATGGGCGGTGTCTGGAACGATCGGGCAGGGGGGTGTGACCGCCGCGGCATTGCGCCTTGGTGCGGAGGATGAGACGCACGTCAACGTGCCCCTGGCCCCCTTTGCAGCCACCTTGCATCTGGGCACCGCAGAGGCCGAGGCATTGGGCGGCCTGCCACCCAGCGTGCCGCTTTGGCCCGCGCCGGATGTGATGCGGCTGGCGCAAACGGCCTTCCCGGCCATGGCGACCACTGCGCTCGCGCGCATCCTTGAAGGGGTCCGCCAGTCCGATCCCGGTGTGCGCCCAATCATCGACGCCGCCCTGACCGGTCTTGGGCTGCTCGACAGCGCAGGCGGCACCCCGCGCGTGGTGATCCCGCCGCTGATGTTCATCAACCCCGGTGCGTGGCTGCGGCGCGGGACGGTGCTGGGCACACTTGATGGGAAAACGGTGCAGCCTGACCGGGTGATCGCGCTGATGGAGGCGCTGAAACCTCTGGTGGGTCTCTCCGGGGCATCTGGAACTTGGGACATCGCGCCCGGCATCGGGTTGCGCGCCCGCAATGCCAGCGGTCTGGTGCTCGAATTCACGCTCGACCCGGCGCTCTTCATGCCAGCGGCGGATGTTGATTTTGGTGGCGCCGTCGGCATCCATATCGACCCCGATGGCCGGGTGCTGCCCGCCATCGCCGTTTTTGTCGGGCTGAGCGGTGGCACGGTCGGACAGCGCGCGGTGCATCTGAGCGTCGCCAGCGGTGCCGTCAGCCTGTTCATGCGCGATGGCGCAGGCACTGATCTGGAAATCTACCCCAACCCGGCGGGCCTTGCGCAACTGGCCACTGCCGGGGTCACCGCGGCCCTGCCAGCAGCGCTGGATGCCATCGTCGCGACGAACACGCCCGCGGGCAATCTGATCGCGGATATCGGTGATGCGCTGCTCCTGCGCCAGGGGGGCAACTTCGACGGGCCTGCGATGGTGGCCTGGGTGACGGATCCGGCCGGAACGCTGGAGACCCGCTGGCCGCAGCTCTTGGCATCAGGGCTCCTGCGCCTGGATGATGCCCTGCCTGACGGCGTGTCGGTGGTCCCGCTGGGCGTCGGACCCAACCCGATGAATGCCGGTGCGCGTCTTGAGATCGCCGATGCAGGAACAGCCGGATCAACGGTGCATGTGACCTTCCACGCCAGCCCCATTTCTGTCGAAGTGGGCGCAGATATTCTGCTTGTGCCCTTTGCAAACACCGTCTCTGCCGCGTTGCGCTTTGACGCCACCGGGGTTGCAGGGATGCAGGTGGGTGTAGGGCCCGCGACCATCCCACTGGGGGGCGGGATCGAGCTCTACCCGGTTTTCGCGCTGGATGTGGGCAGCACGGTGGCGGTGCCGTCGGTGTCCATCGGGCTGGCGGTTGATCCAGGAAATAGCCAAGCGCTGACGTTGCGCTATGATTTCGAAACCAATCTTACCCCTGGAAAATTTGACCTCGGATTCGGCACCAATACCCCCGACGAGATCGCCAGCGGCATCATGCATTTTGCCATCGATCTGGTCGGCACCTTCCTGCTGGAACTGCCACCGGTCAGGGAGGTGCTGGAGAAGCCCATCGGCGCACCGGCCAGGAACCTCAAGCTCGAAGACATGCTCACCGGTGTGCTGCTCAAACCCGGCGGTGGGCTGGATGCCGATTTCTTCCGCGTGATCCTGCGCGAGGATGAGGAGGCCTCCGACTTGCTGGAGGACAAGCTGGCGCGTGTGATCACGCTCATTGACAACATCGCGGATGCCGAACCTACCGTCACCATTGACGGGGCGCTTGATATCGGCCTGGCCAAACCCGGCGGCGTTGTCGGGTTCAGTCTGAGCGTCAGGGACCGCTTGCCCATCGTCGAGGGTGACATTGCGCTCTGGTTGGAGAATGACAGCCGCTGGATCATTGGCGGGCCCACCGCGGGGTTAAAAATCGGGCTGCTGAAACTGGGCATGGGCGGCCTCGATTTCGAACCGACGCTTTCTGTCGATGGGGTTGGTCTGCGGATCGGTCGGTCAAACGCGCCGCTGCTGGATAGCCCCATTGCGATCGGGTCGATTGCCCTGCACGGCTTTGCGCGTCTGTCCAGTACCGAAAAGCTGGGTGGCGCGCAGGTGCAGCTCTCCGATCTGGCCGTGGCAGTAGGCGGCGAGACCGGCAGCGAAGAGGGCGGCAATGCGGTTGCCGAGGGCATGCTGGCCGAGACAAACGAGGGCGAGGCGGCCCTTGCTCCCACCTTCAGCCCGGCGTTTTCCGTGCAGTCTAAGCCCGGCGGAGACATCGCATTCCGCTTCAGCGCAGGTGACGGCGACGGCCCCTGGTGGCTGCCCATCCGCAGCCAGTTCGGCCCAATCTACATCGACCAGATTGGCCTCGGTTCGCAGATCGCTGATGATACGCTGCAATCCATCTCGCTGCTCTTTGATGGCAATGTCTCCATCGCCGGGCTGCAGGCCGCGGTGGATGATCTGGAACTGCGCTACCGGCTTGATCGGGGCGGTATCTTTGACCCGGCCTCCTGGGCCGTGGATCTTGCGGGCCTTGCGGTCTCGGCGGATATGTCCGGCGTGGTGCTCGCGGGCGGTCTTCGCAAATTCGAAACCGATGTCCCGGTTACCACGCCAACGGGCACGGAGATGGTCAAGAGCATCGATTACATCGGCATGCTGGCCGCGCGCTTCGGCACCTACGGGCTGTCGCTCTACGGCGGCTATTCGGCGGTCAAGGGCGATGATCCCTACACCGCCTTCTTTGTTTACGGCGCGGTGCTCGGCCCCATCGGTGGCGCGCCCGCGTTCTTCCTGACCGGCATTGGTGGTGGCTTCGGGATCAACCGCGATCTGATCCCGCCCACCAGCCCGGGTGATTTCGATGAATTCATCATGATCCAGGCGCTGGATCCCGCGTTCAGCCCAGGCGGCAACCTGTCGGAGGATCTGATGGTCATCCGGGGGAATTTCCCCGCAAAGAAAGGCAAGTTCTGGTTCGCGGCAGGCATCAGTTTCACTTCCTTTGCGCTGGTCGACGGGATCGCGGTGGTCGCGGTGGAGTTCGGACAGGGGTTCGAACTGTCGATCTTCGGGCTGGCCCGGATGGCGCTGCCCCGGCCGGAAGTGGCGCTGGTCTCCATCGAGTTGGGCCTGCTGGCACGTTTCTCGACCGAAGAAGGCGTGATCTGGATCCAGGCGCAGCTGACCGACAATTCCTGGCTCTTGCACAAGTCCGCACGGCTCACCGGCGGCTTTGCCTATGTCAGCTGGTTCAAGGGCGATAAGGCCGGGCAATTCGTCCTGACGCTGGGCGGCTATCACCCAAGCTTTCAGCGTGACGGCTACCCAGTGGTACCGCGCCTCGGCTTCAACTGGTCCGTCTCCAGCAACATCGTCATCAAGTCGGAGACCTATTTCGCCCTGACCTCCGAGGCGATCATGGCAGGTGGCCTCTTTGAAGCGAGTGCAAAATTTGGTCCGGCCTTTGCGCATCTGAGTTTTGGCGGCAACGCCATCGTTTATTTTGATCCTTTCAGTTACGAGGCCGATGCCCATGCACGGGTCTCGGCAGGCATCCGGATCAAGACCTTCCTGGGCACAATCAAGCTGTCCTTCAGCCTTGGCGCTTACATCGAAGTGCGCGGTCCGGAATTCCACGGCACCGCAAGGGTCGAGGTCGGCCCCATCGACATCCGCGTCCGCTTTGGCGACAGCAGCCCGGTGCCAGCACAGCTCATCGCCTGGACGGCCTTTGCCGAGAAATATCTGGAACTTGCGCCGGGCAATCGCGCGCGGGCGATGAGCGGCATCGCCGGAAAAGGGGCCATTCCACCGGCGTCGGAGGATGGTGACGAAGCGGGCAGTGCCGATGGTTCTATCGCGCATCCTTTCGATGTCACCAGCGAGTTTGAGCTCTCCTTTACCAGCACCATCCCGCTGACCGGCATCGATTGTGACGGGATCGGGGTGCCCACAGGGGCCAAACCGAACCTGGGCGTGGCGCCCTCCGGCAAGACCGTAGATGACATCATCCTGACCATGCGTCTGACGCGCATCGATGGTAGTCCAGCATCTTTGAACGCCCCGACCAAGATCTTCCCGACCGCGCGCCAAACCGGGAAGTTCCCCATCGGCGTCTGGGGGCCGCCACAGGATACCGACGCCAAGAAACTGCCCAAGGGCGATGTGATTTCCGCCACCGAAGGGATCGATATTAGCTTCAAATCGGTGCGTTCCAAACGCATCCCCAATGATGCATCGGGCGGCGTTGCCTTTGAGCAGGTTGAACCGGGTGACCGCAAACCGCTGCCCCTGCGTGCGGCGGGATCGTTGCGGGCGGCCCTCGTGCGCGAGGCGCAGGAGCAGCGGGCCTTGCTCAACGCGATGGGGGATCAGAAAATGCCCCGGATTGCCGCCGATTGGCATGGTGCTGCGCGTCAGCCAACCGCGAAACGGTCCTGGGCGCGCGAGCGTGCGGCACCGATGCGCGTCGGGCTTTTGTCGGAGCGTATCGTCGGGTCCGCCGCCGCCGGGCGCAAACGCGTGGTGCCGAAGAAGGGGCTGACAACCAGGACGGTGAGTTTTGGCAAGGCCCGGTTGCGCGGTTATATGGTGCAGCCGTCGCGCGCGGCGCGCGGGACGGCCATTGATGCGGTCACAAAGGTCACGCGCGTCACGGCCAATAGCGAAAAATACCAACGGATCGCGCCGCCCGTGGTGGCCGGGACCGCCCAGGCGTCCCGCACCGCACCGGTTTTGCTGCGCGCGCAGATCGGGGCACCCAAGATCGACAAGACGCTGGTCGCCGCTGCCAGTGTTCCGGAAACGCTGTCGCCTGTGGCCGCATTCTCCGCTGGCAGGACAGGCGCGGGGGCGGTTGACAGAAAAACACTCGCAGCCGTCGAAAACATGGTGCAAGCGGGGGCGGTCCGGCGCGGCGACAGCCGCGCGCTCAACGCTGGCGAAATCGCGGTTTACGATCTGCCCGGGGCAAACGGAACGGTGCGTTTCCCGACAGCTGGCGAATTGAGCATCAAAGGTGCCGCGCGTCTGGTGGTCATCGGCGCGGCAGGCCAAGTCATATTGAACCAGCTTGACGCCAGCCGGGTCAAACTGCCTTCGGAAAGCCGCGCCTTTGCAGTGCTGGCGGGCGAAGAACCCGTGCCCGGAGAGATCGCGGGATGGCTGGAAACCACGCAGGTTGCCTATCTGGGCCGGGGCATGGCGCGTTGTTCAGGCGGATTTGTGCGGGCCGAAGGGGCCAGCCGCGCCCGCGCAGGCAAACGCGCAGGCTGCGGATGGATGCAGGCGCGCGATCTGACCGATCAAACGGCCCTGGTCGAAACCAGCTTCGACCGTGGCGCGCAGAGCCTTGCGATCATGATCGAAGGCACGGTCAGCCCGGCAGATCTAGAGACCCTGGCGGTGCATTTTGATGGCATCGAGGCCTCGGATGCAGCACCACAGCTGGTGCCATTCGACAGCAAAACGCTGATTGTCTACAGCCTGAACGCCAAAGCCGACAGGCCGTTTTCGGTCAGCCTGGGCGGGCGCACGGATGACCGGCTGGATGGCATCATCGCAGGCCGGATCACGGCGGATCAACTGATTGCGCGGCTCCTGAACAACGCCATCCGGCTCGATCTCGAAACGCTGTCGGGTCAGAGCACCAAGACTGTAACCGCTGCCTGGAAGGCCCCCGGCAATCTGCGCGTGACGCAGGCAGAATAGGAAAAGCACATGGTCGCCAGAGGTAAATTCTACTTATACGACAGCATCGTGCCCCCGCTGTCCGCGGGCAGTTACAAGATCCGCTCGACGCTCGACGTGGATGTCACGGATAACACCAGCCTGCCTGTGGCCCCGCATGACATGCATTTCAATGTCACCGCCCCGCGCCTGAAATTGCCCCCCGATCAGGCGCTGATGACCTTTCCGCCGGCGAATTCTGAAGGGGCCTATGAGGCGCGTCTGCCGCAGATTGTGCTGCGCAAGCGCACACTGCCCTGGGACCGGCGGGCGGCGGCAGCGGGCACGGTATTTCATGGTCAGACCGTGGAGGACACCACCCCCTGGATGGCTTTGGTGGTCATCGCCGAGGGGGAAGGGGAGATCAAACACGACCAGCCGTGGGAGGAGTGCATCACCCCGCCCAAGACATTGACCGGCAACATCGACACGCCCCGCGCCAGCTACCTGTCGGTGCCGCAATCGACGGTCGACAAGATTTTCCCGACGGTGCAGGATTTGTCGCTGCTGACCCATGTGCGCGAGGTCAACCCGGATGATACCGAAAACGCGATGGGGGATGAGGATGGCTTTCTGGCCGTCGTCATCGCCAACCGAATGCCGCAATATGACACGGTGAATTGCAAGCCAAAGGCCTATACCGCCTGTCTGATCAACCTCGAAAACCAGCTGGACGTGCTGCCCGCACCCGCGCCGCCGCGCCCTTTCTACGAAATGGCCGATCTGTTCCTGAACGGGACCGTCGCCACCTATGCCGCTTCGGTGTCCTCAGGGACCGCGGTGCCGCAGAAGGTCAGCACCGACACGCGCCTGCTGGATCTGAGTAATGCGGGGGCGATGGCCGATGCGGTGCGGCGGGGTGAGGTGGTGTTTCACAATGGCACTCTGATCGACCGGGCCGGGGCCACGTCGGATGGGTTGAACGTACTGGGCCGTATGGATTCCATCTCCTTTCTGGACGGCGATTTCTCGACCGTTGCGCGTGCCACGGACGCCGCCGCACAGCCGCAGGTGCGGCGGGTCGAGGGGACCTTCTCAGGCTTCAACTTCCCGCTTGACCGGCTCTTTGCCGAGAAATTCTACCGCTTTCCGGTGTTGACCTCATGGCGGTTTACCTGTGCGGGTGCGGGCAGTTTCCAGCAGCTGATGAGTTCGCTGGATGTGGGCCTTTTGGGCACCGTGGCCGAGGGTGGTTACGAACGCGCCCTGCCGGACTGCGTGCCCGAAGTCACCGGGGATGATCCGGGCGCGGCGCCCGTCACCCAATTGCCGCTGGAGATGGCCGAGACCGGCCATGTTGGTCTGCCGCATTTGACCCGCACCGGTGAGAACGCCAATGCCTGGTATCGCGGTGCCTTCTCCCCCCACCAGCTGCTGCGCAATCCGCTGGCGGAGGAGGCGCAATTCCCTGTCTTGGCCCATATCAGCGATCATTTGCGGATGATGACGCCGGATGGCCGCGAGGATGTCTCGCTCGCCGTAGCCTTCGAGACGGGCCGTCTGCTGGCGATGTCGCAGCCGTCCTTTGTCGCCGCGCTGCAACGCTGGCGGGCCGAACGGTTTGGCGCCAGCCGCGCGCGGGTGAGCCAGGAAACGATCTTTAGGCAAAGCACCGATATCCTGGGCACGCTGATCAATGATTTCGACAACGCGCGTATTCTGGATGCGATCCGAGCAGGGCTGATCCCGCAACTGCTCGAAAGCGGGATCATCGCGGCGCTGGATCTGCGGCGGGACCGCACGATCTCGACCCCGGTGGAGCTGGTGACCCCGGGGGTCAAGGCGCAGGGGCTGGCAGGTGATTTCAACGGGTTCCTGGCGGAAGGGCTGGGCATGGACCGCGCGCTGATCGATCAGATCGCGGCCCAGCCGGATAACCTCGATGCCTTCGCCCAGCTGCAGGCGTCGGAGCCCGGGCAGATGAGCACTTCAGAGATTGACCTGAATGGCGAGATCGAGACGCAGTTGGATGACGTGCTGTCCACGGGATTGGTGGAGCTGGCCCAAACGGTGATTGGTGCCAAAGACATCAGGGCCGACACCGTCAAGGACCTGAGCGATTTCTCCTCGCTCGACAGTTTCGTCAAAGACCGTTTCGAGAGGAATTGACCATGGCGCTTTCCCAGAACATGACGCTGCAACTCCTGGCCGATGCGGTTTTCGACACCACGGGCGATACCGCCGGGGGCACCATCACGCCGCCCGAAATCCTGACATTTCTGGCCAAGCTGCGGATGCTGGAAGGAGTGCCGTTCAACAATCTGGTGCCCGATACCGAGCTGTTGCCGAACGAATCCATCCGGTTCTTCTATCTGGACCGTGCCTGGACCGATGCGCTGGTGCAGGGCGCGCTGAGCGTGGCCACCACCAACACCATCGAGCGCGGCCAGCTAGAGCAGCTTTATCCGCAGATCGAGGGGGAGGTGGATGACGCCGAACGGCAGTACCGCGCGCCGGGGGGCGAGCCGGTGCTGCGCGGTACGGCCGGTGTGGTGACCGGGTTCCTGCTGCGCTCGGCGGCGGTGGCGGGGTGGCCCGGGCTGCACGTGCGGGCCTACAAGAATGAACCTGCGCCCAATGACGCGGAGATCGTGCCGGAATCCCATCCCAGCCGGATCAAACTCTTGCGGCTGCAGCGGCTGTCGCCCGCTGTTCTGCTGGCGCTCTTTGATGGCATACCCAAGGTGCTGCACATCGAAGAACCCCGGCAAGGCATTCAGTTCGGCGTCAATCTGAAAACCAGCGCGCGCGGCAGGACAACCGCAACCGTGCCGGCCCGTAACATCGAAACCGGGAACTACGTCAACGCCAGCGGTGTCGAAAAAGACCTGCCGACGCAAGCGCAACAGATCCCGGTGAGCTTTCGCCCCGGGGCTGCGGGGGTGCTCGATCTCAGCAACACCGCTCGCTCCTTTGCCGCCGCCACATCCACGAATATGAGCGCCGGGCCCAATGACCCTGTGAGCGGCGCGGAGTTTGCCATGCAGATGATCCGCTTTCCCTACCGGCAGGTCTTTGCCCAGAACGTGGGCACCACGGCGACGCAGAACGACGCCTTCAAACCGACGCTTGGCAAGGTCGCGGCCCGATATACGGCGGCACTGAAACTGAAGATTGCGGAGGACTGAACATGGCGGATCGGATCAAGCCGGACCTGATGAACGCCATTCTCGGCAGTGGCAACTGGACGCTGGCCACGACGGTGCAGGACCGTGTCGTGGATGCCAATGTGCTCTTTCCCAAACCCCCGGTGGTGCCGGATCCCGCGTTGCTGGTGCCGGTGGATGTGCAGGCGCTTTACGTGCCTGCGTCGCATAGCGAACGCTATGTGCGTCTGCCGCTGGAGCTGGGTGAGGGCGCCGATCAGGGCAAGGTGACGGAGCCGTTTTCAACACCGCGCGCGCGGGCCAAGGGCGTGCATCTGCACTGGGCGCTACCCGATGGCTTGCTGCGGGGCGAGATGGTCGAAGACAAGGATGCGCCGGTGCAAATGCGCCCCTTGCCCAACCGCTGGCTGGTGGTGCGGATGACGGGGCGCAGCGGGCGCACCAAGGTGGATCTGAAATCCTGGATGATCGAGGCTGACACCGGGCGTGTGTTCGACCTGCCCAAATATCCCAATACGCCCTCGGCCAGTCTGGCGCATAAACTGGAGCCCGAGGGGCTGACCGGGATCGTCGGCGGCTCGCCGAACTGGACGGCCTCCTATGATGCCAGTCTCAACCGTTTTGCCTTTCACGACCCATTGGACGGTTTGCAGACCGGGCAGGTGATGACAAAACGGGCCAGCTACGTGGTGATCGGCTGGTGGGCGGAACGTGCCAATGATCCGTTAAGCGGCATCAGCCTGCCTTATTCGGTGCCGCGGCGGATCGCGCAGTTCAACTGGTCGGCCTCAACCGCCCCCTTCATCACCCAGTGGCAATCACCCAAACGGCAGCTCACGACGGCCCGGCAAGACACCGAGATGGACGCCACAGGTATCGATGTGCGCAGCGCGCTGAAACTCAGCTCCTCGCAGATCGGGTTGCTTTCGGGGTTCAAGGAATACCAGATGGACGAGGTCGTGCTGCGCCGCACCCGTGCCCGGTATGAGACCGTGTTGCATGGCGCGGTTTACGGCGTGCCGGTGACCGGTGGTGTGGCCAAGGATGCAGCGCCCGGCGCGTCCAGGATCGAACTGTCGATGGCCCCGACGCTGGAACGGTTGATCGCGGCGCAGGCCGCCAGTGGCATGGGCATTCGCACCGGCCCGAAGAAAGAGTATTTTGAACGTCTGCTAACGGCGGTGGCCAATACATCCTTGATGAACGTCGGCAATCGCGATGGCATCGTGGCGCTGGATGAAGCCGAGCACGCCGATGGGTTTGAGGCGTTTCAGGGGCCGGAAACCTACGAGGATGTCATCATCTCGCGCCAGCAGTCCGCTCTGAAAGCAGGCAGACCGCTGCGGACCAAGGAAGCCAAGGCAAAATCGGGTGCGGCGCCGCGTTCAGATGTGATCTGGAATGGCCGCAAACGGGGCAAAACCTCCTCGGATCAGGAAGATCTGCGGCGGCGGGCCGAGGACATCAAATACAAGCGCAAGGGTAGCATCCTGGACGATGCGCCTGAGCGTCGGCGTGTTAAACGCCCGGGTCCGCGGTATCACCGGCCCACATCACCGGTCATCGGGCTGCGCAACTACGGACGTACCCAGCGGTTTCTGGGCGATGGCCGTTTCACCAAAGACAACAAACTGATCTGTCGCTGGTCGACGGAGCTGAAGGAGAAATACGGCGAAGGGTACCAGGCCTCGACCTATGTGCCGGTGCTGATCAACACCCATGTGCCCGCGATCACCAACCGCATCCTGCGCAGCAGCTTTATGGATGATCTATACATGATGCCGTGGATTTTTGCCGCGATCAAAGCGGTGGTGCGGGACGATCAGGTCGGGCCCACGCAGAACCGTGTGCGCGGGGAGATGGCGCTGCGCTATTCGCCGGACGGGGTTTACGACGGCATCGTACCGGTCGCGCGGGGCAGTGGTGAAACCTCAATGGCGACGCAGATCGCCCTGAGTGACGCGATGCGCCGGTTTTCCCTCGCCGAGGGGCGCGACCCGAGCCCGGTGGCCGTGACCAGCTGGGTGCAGCCATGGTCGCCGGTCTGGCTGGAGTGGGAGGTTGAGCTGGCGCCGGGCAGTGGGTTTGAGGGATGGACGCTGGGGCGCATCGAATTTGCAGGCGAGGCTGAGCCGCAGGGCAAGACGATCACGTTGCGTGGACGCTCCGTGATCACCTCCGGGCTGGCACGCACCTATCAGTCGGTCATCGACACCTATCTGATCGCGGAAAACCAGCGCGATGCGACGAATGAGGGCGAGATCAACGAGGGGCATGAACGCACACTCTCCGATCTTTCGGTGTTTTTGCGCAATGCCGATCTGGGGTCGATCACGCTGGACCGGATCAACGACCTGTGGCTTGCCATCGATACCGGGCCCGATGGCCAGGTGATGCAAGCGCCGCAATCGGTGGCGACGGCATTGGCGGAGGCCGGATTGCCCGATCTGATTGCCGATGGGACGCTGCGCCTGTCGCGGGCCCGGATCGTCGACAGCTTTGGCCGGTTCCGGGAGGTGCCAACGACCAAGATCACGCTGCCC
Organism: uncultured Roseobacter sp.; assembly: GCF_947501835.1. Classification (NCBI taxonomy): domain Bacteria; kingdom Pseudomonadati; phylum Pseudomonadota; class Alphaproteobacteria; order Rhodobacterales; family Roseobacteraceae; genus Roseobacter; species uncultured Roseobacter sp. The sequence goes on from NZ_CANMXR010000007.1 coordinate 32,162, forward strand.
ACGGCGCTGGCAACCAAGACGGCAGCAGGGGACCCGGCCTTGGCCATGCCGCCGCGTCTGTCGCTGCCTGCGCGGTTGATGTGGCGCTTTGTGGATCCCGCAGACACTTCCGCAACCCCGGCCGAGGCGCGCTTGGATCAATCGACGCCCGCCAATATGATCAACCCCATCTCGGGCTATGTGCTGCCGGACTTCATCGACGAATCCGTGGAGTTTTTCGACCAGACCGGGCAGCCCCTGGGGGAGGTTCTGCATGATCCGGTGACCGGCGGTTTGATCTGGGAGGGCGGCGTCGGGCGGGACGGGCCCGCGTCTGGGTCCCCGATGGCGGATCTGCCCGCCTCCGCACGGCTTTGTGGCCGGATTGCGCAAGGCATGATCGAAACCGATATTCTGCAGCGAAATTCGGAGGCTGACGCGGAAAAAGAAAGCCCCCTCAGTGCCTTTCTGCGCGCGGTCGATACCACCAGTTGGAGCGTTGACAGCAGTCTCGCCTCCTCGGGGGCCACTATTGCCGGGCTGGTCGGACGGCCCATCGCGGTGGTCATGACGCAACTTTGGCTGGATATTCCGGCGGATCTGTCAAAAACCGGCGCATTTGGCGACAGCGCGGATGATATCCGCGAACATCTGATCCGCGAGGCAGTATTCGATGCGGTCAAATCGCAGGAATTCAAGGTGCGTTTGGGGGAGATCGCCAAGGGGCATGACGGGCTGTACGGGTTCTTCATCGGGGAGGACTACGGGCTGTTCCACCTGATCGAGAAAGAGGTCGCGCAAGCGGCACGCATCAGCCGTCAGGGCGCCGGGTTCCGTGCGATCATGGGCGGGGTGTCGGCGCAGGTCGGGGCCGGTTTCCTACCCGCACCCAATCCGCTGGATGCCCCCTACATCGGGGCGGGGGAACCTTTGGGCGTTCATGTCGGGCAGAAACTGCGGCTTACGCTGTTGATGCATCCGTCTGCCCGGGTGCATGCAACCACCGGGTTTTTGCCGCGCAAGTCGCTGGAATTGCTGAATGATTGGGTGTCGCCGGGGCTGGGGCGCGTGGCGCCCTCGGCGCGCATTGGCCCGGTGATCATTGATCCGGACAAGGTGCGCCTGCCCAAGATCGCGGCCTTTGGCGCCAATCAGACATGGACGCGGCGCGGCACGCCCATCACCTGGCGCGACGATCCTATTCTGGCCGCCACGCAGGCCGCCGTGCTGCCCACAGGCCGCGCCACTGTCGAAGAGGGCTATATCCGCATCACCCCGGATGACGGCCCGGAGATCGGGGAGGATAGCTGATGACCCGCTACAACTGGCCACGCGAATTCTCCAAATCGCCTGATATGCTGGCGCAACGGCAGGAACAGGCGGCGCGGGATCGCGGTATCGGACTGCCGGGCGGGGTGTTGGGGGATCTCGAAGAGCTTGATGACGTGATCCAGGCTAATTTCGACGAAGCCCGCACCTGGATACCGCTGGGCCCGTCAATCATGACCAACGGGCAGGCCGAGGGCAATCCGGTGGTGGCAGGCCGCGTGCGCGCGATCAAGGTCAGCCCAAACGGCCAGCGTATCTATGTAGGCAGCGCCAACGGCGGGGTCTGGTATTCCGCTGACGCCGGGGTGTCCTGGGTGCCGTTGGGGGCTGCCGGGCTGGCCCCGACCGCTGATCGGTCAGATCTGTCGCTGACCATCGGGGCGCTCTGGGTCGTATTTGGCAAGACCGGTGCGGCTGATGACCCTGCCAAGGACATTGTTTATGTCGGCACCGGCGAAAGCAATCCGCGGCTGGCGGAAATTCCGGGCAGAAAGCTGGGGGGGCTTGGCGTGCTGCGCCTCAGCGGCACCTTGCCGGATGCGCTGGCCAATCCGTTGCAAAATCCCTGGACCCGCGAGGCCAAGAACCTCGCCGGGCGCGGTATTTTCCGGCTCGCAGCCGACCCGACCGTGACGCCCACATTGGCGGGTGCTGGGACCCTGGTGGCGGCGGCCTCCAACGGGTTGTGGTCGCGCGAGGGGGATTTCGACGAAGATAGCGATTGGGATCGTGTAGAGTTCACAACCACCAATTTTGCCGATCTGCCGGGCGATCCCTATTGCTCGGACGTGGTCTGGAACGACAAGGGCCTCTGGGTGACGCTGGCGGGAAGCGGCGCTCAGGACGGGCTCTACCGGTCGCCGACGGGTCTGGGTGGACCCTTCGAGCGTATCGTTCTGGCGAACATGCAGCCAAAAACACGCACCAGCATCGCAGCAGCCCCGGACACCGACCGCATGTATGTGCTGGGCAAGGTCCCCAGTCCGTTCCAGCCTGCCACAAATCTGGACCATGCTGCCCTGTGGCAGGTGGATCTGTCGCAGAGCACGAACAGTGCGCCGGTGGTGCAGAACGTACCGGTTGGCCTCTTTGTGTCGCGCGTCAGACGGGATGGGGCGGGCAATCTGATCACCACCGGCAATGACCAGGCGGATTACGATCAGGCGATTGTCGTGCGCAAAGTGGGCAGTGACGACGTGGTGACAATCGGCGGGTCACTGGAGCTCTACGTCGATTGGAACGCAGCGCTGTTCGATTTGACCATCACAGGATCAGGCGCCGGGCTGACGACGGATTTCGATCCGGGCAATCAACACCTTGCCGTGATCGATTCTACCTATATCGGGCTCGGCATGCACCCGGATGTGCATATTCTGACGGAAGTGGGCGGCACGATCTGGGTGGGCTGCGATGGCGGCGTCTTCCGACATTCCGGCGGTACGACCCGCGCGATGAACGCGGGGCTCGCGATTGCCGAACCCGGCTACATCGCCTCGCATCCCGCGCTGGACGGGCCAATGATGGCCGGGACGCAGGACAATGGTGCCATTCAACGCATTGGCGATACGGTCTGGTCGCTGCAGCGCAAGGGCGATGGCGGCGGGTGCCTCTTCCACCCGACGCAGCCGCATCAACGGGTCATGCAATATGTGCAGGCCTCGTGGAATTTTGAGCCAAGCGCGATGACCCCTTGGGGGCCGGTGGTGCGCACGGATCCCGCGACAACGGCGGAAACCGACGAAGGCAAGCGGTCGAGCTTTTATTCTCAGGGGGCCGCTGCGGCAGCCACCGACAATGCGGATGCACGGCTGTTTCTGGGCACGAACCGCATCTGGTACTCCGACAAATGGCGTGATGCCGCCACCAATATGAATTGGGTCACGATCCCCAGCCTGACAGATGGTCACGCCGCCGCGGCCCTCAATCAGGACTGGCTGACCGAAGGCGGTGTCCGCGACCCGGTGCTCGGGATCGAAATCCTGCAGGAAGGCGACACGGCAGATCAGTATGAGGGAACGGCCCTGTTGGTGCTGTGTACGCGCACCATACGCATCTTCCGCTCCGCCCGCGCCGTCACCCCAGGGCCACAGGTCTGGACGCCGATTGCGACTTCGGTGGTCAGCACGTCCTCCGGGGTTGAGCGGCCCAAGAGCAAGAAAGATGACGACGTCCCCAACCCGTTCTTGGATTATCTACCCCGTCCCGCCACCAGCGCCTGGACCGATATTGCGGTGCACGACGCCACGGTGTCCGGTCGGGAGACCTTCTATGTGACCACTACCGGTCAGCGCAGCGAAGATGCCAGCGGCGATATTGTCAGCGATCCGGAATTCGACACGCTGTGGTGGTATAACGGGCAGGGGCGCTGGTATCCCACCGGCCTGCGCAACGCGCCTTTGGACGCGGGCAGCGGGACGGGCGGATCCCCGGCGGGGGCGCATTGCGTGATCGTCGACCCCGAAGCGCGCGATCACGTCTATGTCGGCAATCGCATTGGCGTGTGGCATGGGGAGATTGACCGTAGCGGCGAACACCCCAGCTGGACCTGGCGCCCGGCGATGGAAGGTTTGCCGCAAACTATGGTGCAGGACCTGAGCATCTCCGTCTCGACGGCCGGTACATTCCTGCGCGCCGCGCTGGTGTCGCGCGGGGTCTGGGAGCGGGAGATTTCCGACGTACCGACCTCTGTGGGCAAAACCTTCATCCGCACGGTGCCCCATGACACGGGCCGCATGGAATTGCCCGCCACGGCGCTGAGCCCGCTGGACAATGTGACCGACCAGACCTTTCACAAAAGCCCCGATCTGATCATTCTGCCCACGGGCGCACATCCGTGGGATCCGGGGTTGCCGAATGAGGCCGACTTGCTGGCGGCTTCCGAAGCAGTGCAATACGCACAGGCGGTGCATGACGTCTTTGCGATGGTGCACCATCGCCATACGACCCCGGTGCCGGGCAGCGATGTGAACATCGACCTGTTTTTGCAAAGCGGTGCGCCGTCCGGGGACCTGAGCGGGTTTGCGATGACGAACCCCTGGCGCACTTTCGTTCAGGAGACCGTGCAGGGCAATTCCCCCGCCGCTGTGGCGGGTCTGACCTATGTTGGGCGGGGCAAGCCCACCGCACCTGTGGACGCCCGCACGCCGCGCGCGGTCAAGTTTACCGTGGATCTGACCCATGCCGGTCCCAGCGACTATGCCATGCTGATCGCGGTGGTGACCTCTCCGGGCAACCCGCTGTCGCTGGCGGATCTCAACCGCGCCCATCTGAAAGCGGTGGTGCGCCGGTCGGCACAGGTGGCCGTGCGCAAGTTCAAACGCGCCTAGGGTTCATCCGGAATGACACCGGGCTTGAGGGGCTGGGTCACCGCCTCCTGGGCCGCTGCGGTGACGGCTTTGCGCTCGTCTTCGGTCAGGTGTTCATCACCCGCGATTTCAACTTTCACATTGCGCTCGGCCATGCGGATCCCATTGGCCTCAAAGGCATCGCGCACTTTTTGATAGGCATCGCGGCGCACCAGCCATTGCTCGCCCGGGCGGGTCATGAATTTGACGCCGACGACCATGTTGAATTCTTCCATCCGCCGGACGCCTTGTGATTTCAGTGTGTCGAGAATGGAATCGCCATAGTGTTCGTTGGCCTTGAGCTCGGCCCCGACTTTTTTCACGATCTTCTTGACCAGCTGCAGATCGGTGTCGAAAGGCACGCGGAACTCCAGCTTCATGATCACCCAGTCGCGTGAATAGTTCGTCATGGATTTCAACTCGCCAAAGGGCAGGGTGTGCACTGCGCCGCGGTGGTGGCGGATCTGCAAGGACCGGATCGAGATCTTTTCGACCGTGCCGCGCAGCTGATCGATCTCGACATATTCGCCGACGCGGAAGGCATCGTCGATCAGGAAGAAAATGCCCGACACTACATCCTTGACCAGCGATTGCGCGCCAAAGCCGATGGCGATGCCCATGACGCTGGCACCTGCGAGGATGGGCGCGATATTGACCCCCATCGACGACAGGACTGACATGATGACCATGCTGAGCAGGGTCACCATCAGCACCACGCGCAAAAGCGGTAGCAGCGTGGCCATGCGCGCCTCCGGACCAGGTGCCTGGCCATCTTCGGGGGGTTTATAGGCGGCCAGTCGGCGGTCGATGGATGTTTTGCCCCAGGTCCAGACCAGATCGGCGATCAGGACGGCGGCGGCGCTGTCGATCAGGATGGAGAAAATGCGCTGTGCCACCGTGGGCGTTTCGGAGTTTTCAAAGACCCCGGCATTCCAGATCAGGGCAAGTGTCAGGCCCAGGGCGACAAAGACCGCAAAGCGGATCAGCCTTTGGGCAATCGGGCGGTAGGTTTCATAGGGATCAACGATGGGCTCAGGTTCTGGCGGCGCTTCTTCCTCGCTCATGATCTCCTCGGGGTCGAGGGAGGTTTCGGCGGCTCGGGCCTTTTCTGCTTTGGTGGTGAAATCCGCGATGGCCTGGTCAAATGCCACATTTGTCCAGCCCTTCAGCAGTTTGAGCATCGGGATCGTCAGACCGATGGCCCCCACTGTCCACATCAGCGCGCGTGTATCAACCAGCCAGGTCGCAAAGATCAAGACACTCAACAGGCTCAGATACACCCGCCAGCGCGCCATGGACCGGTGCGAGATCAGTCCGGTGTGCTTTTTCGCCTGCGAAAAGCAGAGGGCGATTGCAATCAGGCTGGCGACCAGCAGCAAGACGGCAAAGAGAACCGCGACGGAAAGCGTTTCAGGAGAGACAGCGCCTGGCACATCTGCCGTGGTCAACTGATCGAAGACGTCGATCAGGGAGATCGCGAAGATCAGCATCGCCGAGAAGATCATCAGTGTGCGACCCACGACACGGGCCATCCGGTCCCCGACAGGCAGCAGCCGCAGCTGCGCAACCTTGGGGGCGAGGAAAAGCTTGATCAGCGTGTTGATGGCCCGGACCGACACGATCCCCATCAGCGTGGCCAGGATCAGCGTATAGAGGAGGGGCGGCCATGACACGATGGAAAACGCGCCGATGCTGCCAATCGCAAACATCGCGAGCCCTGTCAGCGCAAGGGCGGTGCGGGTGAGGGCGGCATAGAGCCGTTCGCGGGGGCGTCTGAAGGTGCCAAACTCGATCCGTCGGCGCAACGGGTTGGTGTATTGGCGGGACAACCACTCCAACCCGGCGCCGAAAAACAGGAAAATCAGCGCAAAGGTCAGGCTGCGCACGCGTCTGTCTGGCGTCAATTGTTCACGCCAACGGGCGGCAATGACCTCCGGCGCCTGATCAAAGCTGGCCCAGGCTGCGCTCAGGTCATCCACACGGGCATTGACCCTGTCTGTCGCTTCGCGCAACTGAGCGCGGATGGTTTTGCGCGTCTCGGGGGCGGCGGCTTCCGCGCCATCCGCCTGATCCTGTATCCAGTTCTGGATGCGTTCATCTGCCAGCAGCCGGGTGAATTCGTGCAGATCATTGGCCGAAGGTGGGGCGACGGGTGTTGTTTCCTGCGCAGCGGCGATGGTTGCGATCATCGGCAAGACGGCGGCGATGCTCCACGCACGCAGCTGTCGCCAGAGCATCACGCCGGGACCTCCGAGGAGTGCGGAGGCTCTACCCGGGCATAGTCCTCGTCCTTGAAACTGTAATCCGCGGGGTAAAGCGGCTCAACTTGCAGAAAACCACCCGAGGGGATCAGCTGGCAGGCCAGTCGCACATCCTCCGCAGCCCCGAGGCGGCCCAGGGTTCTGGCCTCCAGAGCGCTCGGGTCCGGCAGCGGGAACTCCGATGATAGGATGCGCACCGCGCAGGTGCCGCAACGCCCGCGCCCCGAACACAGACCGGCGTGCGGCTGATGATGCGCCTGAAAGCTATCATAGACACTCAGCGCGGATGTGGTCTCGATCGGTGGCGTATCACCGCGCTGCAGGCGCACGGTTTCGGAGGTATGCAGGGCCACCCGCACCCCACGGGCCGCGAAGGTGAGCAAAGCCAGGGCGAGCGATCCCCAAATCACCTGATTTGTGACCTCTTTGATCACCTCATATGGCACTCTGGGGGCCGCGCTGGGGGCTGGCGTCTCGGCGTATTCGGGGGGCGCCTCCGAATAGGTCGGTGCGGCGTTTTGCATGGCTTGCGCTTCGATCAGAGCGCCGCGCCCGGCCTCGGCAAACCCCACAAGCGCCAGCACCGGAACCGCGACCGCGATGGGGTAGAGCCAGCCCAGCACATTGCGCATGCTTTCCTTTGCGCGCAGCCAGGTAAACAGCCCTGCACACCCATGCACCCAGACAACGGAGAGCAGGATCACCTGCAACAGCCCGATTGCCGGTTGGCCCAACCAGAAGAATTTGATCGCCGCAGCATAGTCAAACGTGACGCCATTCAGCTTGAGCGATGACACGCCCACCGCATGGGTCGCCAAAAGCGGCACCACGATCACGCCGGAAAAGAGCTGCACGAGATCCTGTAGATTTGTGCGCAGCGTCGGGCGCCGATAGATCGCCCAGAGGCCAAGACAGAAATGGATGAAAAGCGCGCTGAGCAGCAGCGGCCCCATGGTCGGGTTGGCCCAGAGGCCGGACAGGAACGGCCGGGCCGCATCCATCGCATCGATAGAAATCACCCCAAGGCTGACGTTGAGCAGGTGGGTGGTCACGAAAGCCAGAAGGAACAGGCCGGACCATATGCGCACCGTGCGCAGGATCAGACCCGAGGCTTTTCCCGTTGCTCTCGCGGTGTCCATTGGCTCTGCCCCCCTTCAAGTCCCGGCGGCGATGCAGATGCGCCGGAAACGCGTCTTTTGCGCGGTTTCGTGGTGAAACTGTCCGCATTCTTGTCTGCCATTGCAACCCGTCTGCGCATTTTCCACGCAGAATGGCCATGATCGATCAGGGGGTGTGGGGAATTTGCGTCGCGCGTTACAGGTCAAAATCGTGGGCGTGGCGCTCGAAAACTTCGGTGAACTGATCGATGGCAAGCGGCAGTTTCTGGTAGGGTGGATAAAACGCTGTCAGCCAAATCTCCGGCGCGCGCCACTCTTTAAGAACTTCCACCAATGCGCCTGTCGCGATGGCATCCTGCACAATGAAACGCGGTAGCAAGGCAATGCCCGCGCCAGCAACGGCCATTTGCGCGATCAGATCGCCGTTGTTGCAGGCAAATCCGGGCGGCACGCGCGTGGGCCGGACCGTATTCCCGGTCACATGCGCCAACTGCCAGACCTCGCCCTCGGATTGGTTGGTATAGCCCAGACAGGCGTGGTTGCTGAGATCACTCGGTATCTTCAAAGCCGCAGCACCGGCAAGATAGGCGGGGGCGGCCACCAAACAGCGCGGCGCGGGCCTGATCTTGCGCCAGATGGTGGATTTGTCGCTGGGCGCCGAAGAAATTCGCAGCGCCATGTCGTAGTCATCCTTGATGATATCGACGAAGCTGTCTGTCAGGTTTACCCGCAAATCGACGCCGGGGTGCAATACCGCATATTCGGTCAGGGGGTCTTTCAGAAAGCGGGTACCAAAGGAGAGCGGGCAGCTGATTTTCAGCGCACCGGTCAGCGCGTCCTGATGCGCCCGCGCCAGATCATCGGCAAGGGCAAGATCGGTCACCAGCGGGCGCACCTTATCGTAATATTGCAGGCCCGCCTGGGTGAGCGATACTTTTCGCGTGGTGCGGACGAAAAGCTGAACCCCCAGAGTTTCTTCCAGTTCGGCAATGTAGCGTGTCACAGCCGAGGAGGAGCTGTTCTGCGCCCGCGCGGCGGCGGAAAAGCTCTGCGCATTGGCGACCGACAAGAAGGTCTTGATGCGTTCCAGGTGTCCGGCCATGATATTGTCCCATTTTTGGGGATAATAACTTCCATAATCCGCCGCTTATCGCAACAGTTGGCTTTCCCTATCTTGGGTTCAGAAACAGGAGCTGTTGCGGCCGCAGGGTCGCACTACCGAAAGGAGCAAGACATGCTGAACCAAATCAAGGGCCTGCATCACATGACGTCGCTGGCGGCGGATGCAAATGAGAACAATACCTTTTTTACCCAAGCCCTCGGGTTGCGCCGGGTCAAGAAGACCGTCAACTTTGACGCGCCGGATGTCTATCATCTTTACTACGGGGATGAGGTGGGCACGCCGGGCTCGGTGATGACGTATTTTCCGTTCCCCAACATCATCCGTGGCAGTCAAGGGACTGGAGAGATTGGCGAAACCGTCTTCTCGGTGCCGAAAGGGTCGCTGGGGTTCTGGCAGGACCGTCTTGCCGCATATCAGGCTGACGGACTGGCCCTGCAGGACCACTTCGGGGAAAGGCGTCTGACGTTCAAAAACCCCGATGGCGAAGGTTTTGCGCTTGCTGAAATCGAGGAGGATACACGTGCACCGTGGACAGGAAACGGGGTCGCCGAAGATCATGCGATCCGCGGGTTTCATTCCGCTGGCATGCGGCTGCAGGACGATGGGGCAATGGCAGAGTTGCTGGGCTTCATGGGCTACCAGAAAGTCGATCAAGCGGGAAACATCACCCGCTTTGCAGTCGCGGAGGGGACCGGTGCCAATACCATCGACCTTGAGGCGCTGCCTGATGTGGCACCCTCCCGACAGGGGGCGGGGTCCGTGCATCACATCGCCTTTGCGGTTGAAGACAGGGCAGCACAGCTGGAGGTGCGCAAGGCGCTGATGGACACCGGCTACCAGGTCACGCCGGTCATTGATCGCGACTACTTCTGGGCGATCTACTTCCAGACCCCCGGCGGCGTTCTGTTCGAAATTGCGACGAATGAGCCCGGTTTCGATCGGGATGAAGATACGGCAAACTTGGGTCAGGCGTTGAAGCTGCCAATGCAGCACGAACATCTGCGCCCGACACTTGAGCGTACATTGCAACCGATTGCCGGGTGAGGACACCTCATGTCGCATGACAGTTACGTATATAAGGAGACCTTGGGACAAGGGGATACACCCCTTGTCTTCACCTTTCACGGCACCGGGGGCAATGAGGCGCAGTTCCATGATCTGGCAACCCATCTGCTGCCCGGTGCGCATTTGATCTCCCCGCGTGGCGACGTATCAGAGCAGGGCGCCGCCCGGTTCTTTCGCCGCACGGGCGAGGGTGTTTACGATATGGCCGATTTGGCCGCGCGTACCGATGCCATGGCGCATTTCATGGGCGCGCATGTTGCGCGGTTGGCGCCATCGCGCGTGATCGGGCTGGGGTACTCAAACGGCGCCAATATTCTGGCCTCGGTCATGTTGGCGCAGCCTGATCTGGTGCAGGAGGTGGTGCTTTTGCACCCGTTGATCCCGTGGCAACCGGCGCCGCAACCGGAGCTTCGCAAGACGCGCGTGTTGATTTCCGCAGGGGAGCGTGACCCGATTTGCCCGCCCGAACAAACCCGGGCCTTGCAGGGATATCTGTCGGCGCAGGGATCGGACGTACGGATCCACTGGCACGCAGGCGGTCATGAGATCGCGCAATCCGAACTTGGCGCCGTTCAGGATTTTCTTAGCACGGCCCCCGGAAAGGGCTGATATGCATCCCGAAGCGGCGTGGGTCATCAATCCGCGCGCATCGCGCACCTGAAAAGCGGTGTTTTGGATCAAAGTGGTTGCATGATCGGGCTGCTCGGAAGAATGTCCGGACAAAGATTCGGGCCACGCATACGGCCCGCGCTCGACCAGAGCGTGTCACTTCTTGAACGTAAAGGAACGTGCACAATGAAGAAAGTCTATGGCTCTGCGTCTGAGGCGCTGGATGGGGTATTGCAGGACGGGATGCTGATCGCAGCCGGCGGTTTCGGGCTTTGCGGCATCCCAGAACTGCTGCTGCAGGCGATCAAGGATGCGGGCACCAAGAACCTGACCTTTGCCTCCAACAATGCGGGTGTGGATGACTTCGGCATCGGCATTCTGTTGCAGACGCGCCAGGTGCGCAAAATGATCTCTTCCTACGTCGGCGAGAACGCGGAATTCATGCGCCAGTATCTGTCGGGCGAGCTGGAGCTGGAGTTCAACCCGCAAGGAACTCTCGCCGAACGGATGCGCGCGGGCGGCTGCGGCATCCCTGGTTTTTATACGAAAACCGGCGTCGGCACGGTGATTGCCGAGGGCAAGGAGCACAAGGACTTTGATGGCGAGACCTACATCATGGAGCGCGGGATTGTTGCGGATCTGTCGATCGTGAAGGCCTGGAAAGCGGATGAGACGGGCAACCTGGTGTTCCGCAAGACCGCGCGCAACTTCAACCCACCCGCCGCGATGTGTGGCCGCATCTGCGTGGCGGAGGTCGAGGAGATCGTACCGCTGGGCTCGCTCGATCCCGACACCATCCACCTGCCGGGCATCTACGTGCACCGCCTGATCCAGGGCACACACGAAAAACGCATCGAACAACGCACCGTTCGCCAGAAGGAGGGCGCATAATGCCTTGGGATCGCAATCAGATGGCGGCGCGGGCCGCCGAAGAACTCGAAGACGGCATGTATGTCAACCTTGGTATCGGCATTCCGACCCTGGTGGCAAACTACGTTGGCGAAAAGGACATCACCCTGCAGTCGGAAAACGGCATGCTCGGCATGGGGCCCTTTCCTTTTGAGGGGGAAGAGGACCCGGACCTGATCAACGCAGGCAAGCAGACCATCACCGAGTTGCGCCGGACCTCCTATTTCGACTCAGCCCAGAGCTTTGGCATGATCCGCGGCGGCAAGATCGCAGCGGCCATTCTGGGGGCCATGGAAGTGGCCGAAAACGGCGATCTGGCGAACTGGATGATCCCGGGCAAGCTGGTTAAGGGGATGGGCGGCGCCATGGATCTGGTCGCGGGGGTCGGACGGGTGATCGTCGTGATGGATCACACCAACAAGCATGGCGACAGCAAGGTGCTGAAGGAATGCACCCTGCCGCTGACGGGCAAGGGCGTTGTGGACCGGATCATCACCAATCTGGGCGTGCTGGATGTGGTAGAAGGTGGGCTGAAGATTGTCGAGACCGCGGAGGGCGTGTCAGAGGAAGAGCTGCGCGCTGCAACACAGGCAAAAATCGTCTAGCGCCCCTGTCGAAACTCTCCTGCGCGCGCGAGGTATCATCCCCTGCGCGCGTGATTTTCCCGGATGAATGCGGTCAGGTCTCTTCCAGCACCCGGCGCGCCACCCGAAAACACTCCAGCGCCTGCGGCACGCCACAATAGATCGCCACGACATGAATGATGGCGCGGATTTCTTCCTTGCTCACCCCGTTGGTGAGCGCGCCCCGGCAATGGATTTCCCATTCCGACATTTTTCCCAACGCGCCGATCATCGCGAGGTTCATCATCGAACGGGTCTTGGCGTCGATCACATCATCGCCCCAGCCAAAGCCCCAGCACCAGGCCGTCATCGCCTCCTGAAAGGGGCGGGTGAAATCATCCGCTGCGGCAAGGTTTGCCTCAACATATTCCGCACCAAGGGTTGCCTTGCGCTGTTCCAGCCCTTTTAGAAAAAGATCCTCGTCAAAACTGCTCATGTCTCATCCTTTCAATTTGATGGCGAAGGTCCACAGCGCCTCATGTCTCCTTTACCGGCCATATCCTGATCCGCTTTAACCGCCAACGGGTGTTTGAACACCGCCAACGGACCGTTCACTCACCAAAACCTGCCCGTTTCTCGCCCGTGCCAGGGTCGACCTCACCCATCAAGTGCTTCCCGCATCCATTGCTGCAGGTGCATGAGGGAATGTTCAGAATTCACACCGGAAGCTGGATCAACCACCAACGGGCCGGGTCTGTAGCCGCGCGACTTCAGCCCGCGCTGAACCGATTCCACCAGGTGAATGTCCTCCTCGACGGTGGTTTCGCGGTCCTGTACTGCCAGCTGCCGCACGGTGGCGTCCTCCTGCCCGTCGATGGCGTACCAGCCGCGCCAGACCACCACATGATCGGCGTCGATCTCACGCCAGTGGTAGGTGTTCAACACGTTGCCGGGGTAGACCTGAAAACTGAACATGGGCCACAAAAACCAGCTGGAATAGGCGTCGTAGTGGGCGTGGCCGGAATGGATGTCGTAGCGCATCGCCCCCAGGTTCTGGCACTCGGTGGTGTGGCGCAGGCACTTGCCCTGCGGCTGGATGTCGTAGGTCGAAGGCTTCACCACGCCCGTGGCAAAGGTCGGATGGTTCAGCGCGCAGTGATAGCATTCGGAGTAATTCTCGATGGAGACTTTCCAGTTGCAGTTCTCGGGGATATCGACCCACGCCAATGGTTGCAGCCGCGTCCAATGCGGCACCCATTCCTCCAGCTGGGCGCGGGTGTTGGGAAACCAGTCTTCCATCGGCCGGGCATCGGGATCCAGGTTGACAAAGAGAAAGCCCAGGAAGTTTTCCGCGCGCACCTCGGTCAGGCAGATATCTGATTTATCCAGCCCGGCGACAGCATCGATGTTCGGCCCGGCGCGCAACTGACCGGTCAGCTCATACGTCCAGGCATGGTAGGGGCAGACCACCACGCGGGTGCTGCCGGTGCCAGAGATCAGTTGATGCGCCCGATGCTGGCATACATTGTAGAAAACGCGGATCTGATCGTCGCGCCCGCGGATGGCAAAGAGGCTTTCGCCCGCAATCTCGAAGGTCGTGTAATCTCCGGGCTTGGTCAGCAGGCTGGTATGGCAGCCAAATTGCCAGGTCCGTGCAAGCAGGCCGCTGCGCTCGATCTCGAAAATCTGCGGGTCCGTATAATATCGCGCCTCAAGCGTCCGCAGCGCTTCCGTCATCGGTCGGCAGCCTCATGGTAGATCTGCAGTTCATGGCGGCGCTTGTGAAAGGCGGTGACGCGGTCCACGATTTCGTCGCTTGCAACGGCGATGACAAAGGAGAGCAGCGTTTCCAGCAGGGCGATGGTGCTGACGGAGGAGGGAAAGAACTGCGGTGTGTCGACGGCGACGACAAACCCGTGATCCGCCGCCAGAATGACCGGGCTGGCCGGGCTGTCCGACAGGCCGATCACCGTCAGGCCCTGTTCCTGCGCAATTGCGATGGCCTCGATGACCTCGGTTCTGTAGGGCTTGCAGGTCATGGCGATCAAGACATCCTGATCATCCGCCCAGGCAAGATCGTCCACCGCCGTTGATCCGGGTCGGGGAATAGCATGAAACTGCGTCATGCCGGTGGAGGCCAGATAGGTGAAATTCCGAGCATTGGCGTTGTTGACGCCAACCCCGAGGGTATAGACATTGCGCGAATTCCAGATCGCCTCAGCGGCGGTCTTGAGCTGCTCGGCTGTGATCTGCGCGAAGGTGTCCTCGATGTTGCGCAGCGCGTCCTGCACCATATCCGCATAGAGACCACCCAGATCGCCGGATTTGCGGATGTCCTGCAGCCAGCGTGCACGCTCCGGAAAATCCGCTGATCCCGCCCGAATGGCCGCGCGAAAGGGCGCGCGGAAATCCTCGTACCCTTCAAAACCAACCTGTCGCGCCATCCGGACAAAGGTGTTGGGTTTGACATTGGCTGCCTCCGCAATCTCACGCACGGTCGAGACGCCGACATCGTTCGGGTTTTCCAGCACATAGCGTGCGGCTTTGCGCGCCTCCGGCGTCAGCGCGTCCCAGACAGCGCTGAGCTGGTGCAGAACGTGTTTTGATACATTTGTTTCATTCATGATTGACAATGGTACATATGTATACTTAGCCTGTCGAGTAGTTTCAGGATCCGCCTTCGAAAAGGACGCAGCGATGCCGGAAAATGCCTTTCCAAGCCACGCCCGGGTGGTGATCGTCGGCGGCGGGGTAATGGGCTGTGGGCTGGCCTATCATCTTGCACACGAAGGCTGGCGCGATGTTGTGCTGCTGGAAAAAGCGGAGCTGACCTCGGGGTCAACATGGCACGCAGCTGGGCAGATCACCCAGTCCACCAGCTCCTTCGGGCTGGGCAAATGCGTGGACTATAACATCGGGTTGTATTCGGGCGGGTTGGAACGTGAGACCGGGCAGGCGGTCACATGGCATGGCTGCGGCTCTTTTCGGCTGGCCTATACCGAAGATGAAATGGACTGGCTGCGCCACACGCTGTCCGTTGGGCGGTCGCTGGGCTTCAACATCAAGCTCGTCGGGCGCGACCGCGTCGCTGCCCTGCATCCTTTCTACAATCTCGAAGGTGTTCTGGGCGCGCTGCACACGCCGGATGACGGCCACGTCGACCCGACCAATGTGACCATGGCGCTGGCGGCGGGCGCGCGGCAATTGGGGGTGCGGATCATCCGCCGGTGCCGCGCGACAAACATCACGCAAGATCCGGGTGGCGCATGGCGGGTGGATACCGAGCAGGGCACCATTCGGTGTGAGCATGTGGTCAATGCCGGCGGGACCTATGCGCGCCAGATGGGGGAATGGTCCGGCCTGCAACTGCCGATGACCTCGATGACGCACCACTATTTTGTCACAGAGCCGGTCCCGGAGTTTGAAAACCTGGACCGGGAACTGCCGGTCATTCGGGACGACAAGAAGGTGTCGGGTTACATCCGGAAGGAGCAGCAGCGCGGCCTGATCGGCATCTATGAAAAGGAGAACCCGAACACGGTGTGGGAGGATCACTGTCCGTGGGAGGCGGAAAATGAGCTCTTTGACCCAGATTACGACCGGGTCATGCCGTGGCTCGCCGAAAGCCTGAACCGGATGCCGATCTTTGCCGATCTGGGCATCGCCCGCGAAGTCCACGGGGCCATCTCGCATCCCCCTGATGGTAACCCGTTGATCGGGCCCGCGCCGGGCGTGCGCAATTACTGGTGCTGTTGCGGTACGCAGATCGGGATCGGCTGGGGCCCGGGGCTCACCCGCGAACTGGCGCGGTGGATGGTGCATGGTGCAGCGGATATTTCAATGCGAGACTATGACCCGCGGCGGTTTGGCAGCTACGCGCAGAAACCGTGGCAGGTGATCAAGGCAAAAGAAGACTACTGCCTGCGCCACGAAGTACCCTTTCCACATTTCAACCGGCTGGCGGGCCGCCCGATCAAGTCATCGCCGCTTTATGAGGTGCTGAAAGGCAAGGGTGCGGTGCATGAGGAGGTCTATGGTTTCGAGCGTCCGCGATGGTTCGCAAAACGTGGCCTTGCGCAGCAAGATCATTACTCCTTCCGGCGCAATGAGCTGCACGAGATTGTCGGCGAGGAAGTCAAGGCGGTGCGGGAACGGGCAGGCATTATGGATGTCACGGCCTTCACCAAACTGCGGGTCGAAGGGGTAGGGGCGCATGCGCTCCTCGACCACCTGACGGCCAATCGCATGCCGCAAAAGGCAGGTGCCATCACGCTGACCCATATGGTCAACCGCCGGGGCCGTATCGAGCTGGAGACGACGATCCTGAAAATGGGCGAGGGGGTATATTACCTCGTCTGCGCCGCTTTTTTCGAACAACGGTTGCGAGATCATCTGGCGCAGCACCGAGAGAAGGAAGACGTGACCGTAACGTCGCTGTCCTCTGAGTGGTCGGCGCTGTCTTTGAACGGGCCCCGCGCCCGCGACGTGCTGGCCGGATGCACCGATGCCCCGCTCGACAATCACCGGTTCCGCTGGTTGTCGGCGCAGCAAATATCAATTGCGGGCCATGATGTATGGGCCTTGCGCATGTCTTATGCGGGAGAGTTGGGGTGGGAATTTCACATGCCCAATGCGGCCTGCCTTGAGGTCTACAATGCCCTTTGGTCGGCGGGACAGGCGTTTGGACTGGCAGATTACGGCTCCTTCGCGATGAACGTGATGCGGATGGAGAAAGGGTTCAAAGGCGCGGCAGAACTCACCAACGAAGTCACCCTGGCAGAGGCGGATGTGATGCGGTTCGTGGCTCTGGACAAGGCGTTCCTTGGCAAGGCGCAATCACTCGCGGAAAGCCCGGCGTTGCGTTGGCTGTGCAGCTATCTGGAAATCGAACCGGACGGGGTGAATGATGGTCATGGCGGCGAGGCGGTCCTGTTGAACGGTGAGCTTGCCGGATCGATAACCTCAATCGTCTATGGGCACACCGCGCGCAAAATCCTTGCCTTCGCCTACCTCAAACCAGAAGCGGCGGTGTCCGGCACGCATCTTGATGTGCTCATCGCCGGACAGCCGCGTGCGGCCAAAGTGCTTGGCGCGCCCGCGTATGATCCCGACACCCTGAACCCTCGAAAAGATACCCTAGCGGAGCTTATTGAATGACCATCCCGACCACCATGCACGCCTATGTGCTGACACAGCACGGCGGGCCCGAGGCCTTGGAATACCACACCGACTGGCCCACGCCTGAACCGGGCCCTTTCGATGTCCTGATCAAAGTGGGCGCCTGCGGGATGAACAACACCGATGTGAACACGCGATCCGGATGGTATTCCAAGACCGTGACCGAGGCGACAACGGGTGATGCCTATCAGGAGGTTGCGGAGGAGGATCCCTCATGGGGTGGGGCGCCGATCACCTTTCCGCGGGTCCAGGGGGCGGATGCGGTCGGCGAGGTTGTGGCGGTGGGGGCGCAGGCTGACCCCTCTCTCATGGGGCGGCGCGTCATGGTCGATTGCTGGCTGCGTGATTGGGATGACCCGTTGAACAAGGACAAAACGGGGTATTTCGGATCGGAATGCGATGGCGGCTTTGCCCAATACACTGTGGTCGATCATCGCAATGTCCGCGCGGTGACAAGCGATCTGAGTGATGCGGAACTTGCCACGTTCTCATGCTCCTATTCGACAGCCGAAGGCATGTTGACCCGGGCCAATGTCACCAGAGGCGACACGGTGCTGATCACAGGCGCCTCTGGCGGCGTCGGCTCTGCTTTGATCCAGTTGGCCCATCGGCGCGGGGCACGTACGGTCTGCTTGGCGAGCGAGGCAAAGCATACCGATATCGCCGCGCTCCATCCGACAGCGATGTTGCCACGTACGCCCTCGAACCTGCGGGCCGCGCTGCGTAGAGCCATTGGTCAGGATACTGTCAGCGTCGTGGCAGACATCGTTGGCGGCGATTACTTTGGCACCGTCATCGATGTTTTAGAACGGGGCGGGCGCTACACCTGTTCGGGCGCGATTGCCGGTCCGATCGTCGCGCTGGATCTGCGGACGTTCTACCTGCGGGATCTGACCTTCACCGGTTCCACCGTCCTGCCGCCGCATGTCTTTGCCGATCTGGTCGGGTACATCGAGCGGGGCGAAGTGCGACCGATGCTGGCGGCAACCTACCCGTTGGCGGAACTCAACGCGGCGCAGGCGGCATTTGTTGAAAAGAAACACACTGGCAACATCGCGGTGATCCCCTGAGGTGCGGACTGGGTGGTAAGGCATAACGAAACGCCCCGGGTGCGGTTCCAAGGACGGAGTTTGCAATGCTCAAGGTCAAGACACAGGATGAATGGATCACCCGGGCAAGAGAGGTTTTTCCCGCAGGTGGCTTTGGCAATTTTGATCCGGGCATCATCATCGCGCGCGGTGAGGGCAGTCGGGTGTGGGATGAAAATGGCACGGAATATGTCGATTATCTGATCGGATCGGGACCCATGCTGTTGGGCCATGGGCATCCGGAAGTGATGGAAGCCGTGCTGGAACAATTGCCCAAGGGGATGACGTTTTTTGCCAATAATACCAAAGGGATCGAACTGGGCGAGGCGATTTGCGCGGCCGTGCCCTGTTGTGAGCAGGTGCGGTTTGTCACCTCGGGCGGCGAGGCCGACATGTATGCAATCCGTCTGGCGCGTGCGGTCACCGGGCGCGACAAGATCCTGAAGTTTGAAGGCGGATATCATGGCATGAGCGCCGAGGCCCAGATGAGCCTCGCGCCCAATGTGCAGGTCAATTTCCCCCAAGCTGTCCCCGATAGCGCCGGCATCCCGCAGGGTGTCGCCGATCAAATGGTCATCGCGCCCTTCAACGATCTAGACGCGGTGGCGTCTCTGCTGGCCGAACACGCCGACATTGCCGCCATCATCGTGGAACCGCTGCAGCGTATCATCCCACCACTGCCCGGATTTTTGCAGGGCCTGCGGGCGCTTTGTGACCGGCATCATGTACTGCTGATCTTTGATGAAATCGTGACCGGGTTTCGTCTGGCCTATGGCGGTGCGCAGGAGCGCTATGGCGTTGTGCCCGACATCTGTACCTTGGGAAAGGTGATCGGGGGCGGGTTTCCGCTGGCAGCCATAGGGGCCGGCGCCGAAATCATGCGGCATTTCGACAAGGCGGCAGTGGGGGCCGACGGGTGGTTGATGCAGCTTGGAACCCTATCAGGCAATCCCGTGGCCGCCGCTGCGGGGCTGAAAACGATGGAGGTGCTGCGCCGTGACGGCGTGTATGATCACCTCCGCAACACCGGGGAAAGCCTGCAGACCATGCAGTCGGAGGCCCTGCAGAAGGCCGGGATCGCGCATCAGATCTGCGGCGACCCTACTCTCTTTGATATCTATTTCACGGCGCGTGATTGTCTGGATTATCGCAGCGCAAAGCATTCCGACGCTGAAATAAACACCATCTATAACAAGGTCCTGCGCGACAACGGCGTCTTTAAGTCTCCTGGAAAACTCTACCCTTCGCTCGCGGTCACGGACGACGATCTTGCCGTGACGCAGCGCGCTGTGGAGAAAGCGGTCGCCGCCCTATCGGTCTAGGCAGGCTTTCTCGCGGATTTGACGCCCCGGGGTGCGCGAGGCCTTGTTGGTTACAAAAGCGACAATTAAAGCAATCTGAGACCTTCTGGATCGGGCGGCACATCAAATCTGTCAGATCCTGAACCGGAATTGCAATGAGATCTGGCCCACGCACCAGATCAGGGAGACATAGATGAGCAAGGCCTTCGCGTCCCAAGCGGACCTGTCAGAGAAGAAAATCACCTTTGATGAAATCGGCGAGGGCCTTTGGGCGTTCACCGCCGAAGGAGACCCCAATTCCGGCGTGATCATCGGCGACACGTCCGTGATGATCGTGGAAGCACAGGCGACCCCGCGCCTGGCTGGCAAGGTCATCGAGAAGCTGCGCGGGATCACCGATAAACCGATCAGCCATGTGGTGTTGACCCATTATCATGCTGTGCGCGTGCTGGGTGCCTCGGCCTATGGCGCCGATCAGATCATCATGTCGGATGCGGCTCGGTCGATGGTGGTCGAGCGCGGGCAAGAGGATTGGGACAGCGAATTCCAGCGCTTCCCGCGTCTCTTTGAAGGGCACGAAAGCATCCCTGGTCTGACTTATCCGACAACGACCTTCAGTGACAGTATGACGGTCTACCTTGGCAACAGACGGGTGGACATCAAGCATCTGGGCCGGGCGCACACAGCCGGCGATGCGGTGATCCATGTGCCGGATCAGAATGTGATGTTCACCGGAGATATCGTTGAAGATCACTCCGCATGCTATTGTGGAGACGGACATTTTAGCGATTGGGGCACCACACTGGATGCGATCCAGGCCTATGATGTGGACGCGATTGCGCCAGGCCGCGGGGATGCGCTGGTGGGGCGTGACGCGGTGGCGCGGGCCATTGCCTCGACCCGCGACTTTGTCGACAGCACCTACCGGCCCGCAGCACGTGTCGCCGCAGGCGGTGGCGCGCTGAAAGACGCGTGGGACGCCGTGCGGGCAGCCTGCGATCCGAAGTTCAAGGACTATGCGATCTACGAGCACTGCCTGCCGTTCAATGTGTCCCGCGCCTATGATGAGGCGCGCGGCATCGATACCCCGCGCATCTGGACCGCCGAACGCGATCTGGAAATGTGGGCCGCCCTGCAGGGCTGATCGCAGGCAAGGGAGGCCAGCCGTGGTGGATGTCAGATATGATATTGCCTTCAAACTCTACCCCTACGCCCGCGTGTCGGCGCAAGACGCGGCGGCGGTTCGTCATCCGGTTGTGATTGTCGGCGGCGGGCCGATCGGCATGGCGCTCGCGCTGGATCTTGGTCAAAAGGGCACGCCGGTGCTGGTGCTGGACGACCATGAAGGGGTCGGGCAGGGCAGCCGTGCCATCTGTTTTGCAAAACGCACCTTGGAGATCGCGGATCGTTTGGGGGCAGGCCAGCCCATGGTGGACAAGGGCGTTGTCTGGAACGTTGGCAAAGTGTTTCACGGTGACGACAAGGTGTTCGAGTTCAACCTGCAACCGGAACCCGGGCACAAACGGCCCGCCTTCATCAACCTGCAACAACCCTATTTTGAAAAATTTCTGGTCGATGCCATCCGCGCGGCCCAAGAACAGGGCGCGCCGATTGAAATTCGCGGGCGCAATGCCGTTACCGGGCTGACGCAGCACGCGGATCACGTGGTGCTGGACGTCGATACGCCCGATGGGCGCTATCAGATCGAGGCCGATTGGCTGGTGGCCTGTGACGGTGCGCGGTCCCCGGTCCGGGACATGATGGGCCTCAGCTTTGACGGGCGGGTGTTTGAGGATAACTTCCTGATCGCGGACGTCAAAATGACCGCGGAGTTTCCTACCGAGCGCTGGTTCTGGTTCGAGCCGCCGTTCAAGGACAGCGGGCAATCCGCACTTTTGCATAAACAGCCGGATGACATCTGGCGGATCGATTTCCAGCTGGGGTGGGACATTGACAGGCAAGCCGAACTGGACCCGGTGAAAATCCGCGCCCGGGTCGATGCCATGCTCGGCGAAGGCGCTGAGTACGAGTTGGAATGGACGTCCATCTACACCTTCCAATGTCGCCGCATGACGAAGTTTCGCCATGGCAATGTGCTCTTTGCAGGCGATAGCGCGCATCAGGTCTCGCCCTTTGGGGCGCGGGGCGCGAATTCCGGCATCCAGGATATCGACAATCTCGCATGGAAACTCGATCTGGTGGTGAAAGGATTGGCGCCTGATGGGTTGCTCGACAGCTATTCGGCGGAACGGGTGCATGGCGCGGATGAGAACATCCTCAACTCCACCCGCGCGA
The DNA here is from genome assembly GCF_947501835.1 of uncultured Roseobacter sp. Taxonomy (NCBI): domain Bacteria; kingdom Pseudomonadati; phylum Pseudomonadota; class Alphaproteobacteria; order Rhodobacterales; family Roseobacteraceae; genus Roseobacter; species uncultured Roseobacter sp. The sequence goes on from NZ_CANMXR010000007.1 coordinate 54,324, forward strand.
CGGATTTCCTGACGCCCAAAACGGAGATCAGCGCGATTTTCCGCAATGCGGTGCTGGATCTTGCCCGCGATCACGCTTTTGCACGGCCGCTGGTGAATTCCGGGCGTTTATCAGTGCCCTGCGTTTACGATGATATGCCGCTGAACGGACCGGATGGGCTGGCGGGTCCCGAGATGACCCGCCCGGGCGCACCATGTGTCGATGCGCCTTTGCAACAGGGGCATTTGTTGGACCGTCTGCCCGGTCAGTTCACGGTCCTGGCGCTGAACGCAGAGGTCCCGGAGATATCTGATGTCGGCGGGGTTAGCATCGGCACAGTGTCCTTGATGACGGATCAGGACGACCCGACCGGCGCGCTGGCGCAGCGGTATCTTGGAGCTTGCGGCGCGGCGATCTATCTGATCCGCCCCGATCAACATGTGGCGGCCCGGTGGGCGCAGTGCGATGCCGAGGCGCTCCGATCCGCCGTTGACCTGGCCTTGACACGGGGAGCAGGGGGATGACGCTGAACCTGACACCAAACATTGCCGATCCGGATGACTTTTACGACGCCTTGCTGGCGGCACATGAAGGATTGGATAAGGCGCAAAGCGATGCGCTCAACGCGCGGCTGATCCTTGTGCTCGCCAACCACATTGGCGACCGGGAAACGCTTTTCGAGGCGCTTCAAACCGCCAGGGCAAGTGCGCGCGCCTGAGTTTGCGTCGTCCTTCGGGGGCGTGTCATGCGCCCCATCATCCCAAACCGCATTCACTGAAATAGCGGATCAGTCTTCAACAAAGGACTTGCCCGCCTTGCCGCGATAGAGGGCGGTCAGTTCCTCGGGCACTTCTGTGCCATCCACCAGAAATGGCAGGATCCCCTTGCGCAAGGAGGCCCCGCGAGAGGCTTCGATGTCAGCGTCAGACCTGGTGGTGCGTTGTGACAATCGCCGACCCCATTGCGCCAAATACCCATAAAGGCGATCAACCTCCTCCTGATGTCGGTTGGATTTTCCGAGATCGTCAAATTCCTGAGGGTCTTTTTGCAGATCAAAGAGCATGGGGCGGAACCCCCCTTCGGCATGCATCAGCTTGTAGCGCCCGTCAAAAACCATGAAGAGCCTGGCATCCCGGGGTGCGAGGCCCAGCTGCGCGCATTGCGCGGTGGGGGAGTAGTCGAATTCGCTGATCACGAAATCGCGCCACTCCGGGGTCTCGCCTCGCAGCCACGGCAGCAGTGAGCGGCCCTCCAGGATATGATCCGCGACCGCACCACCTGCTGCTTCCACGAAGGTTGGTGCCAGATCAATCGCCTCGACCAGTGCGTCGCAGGTGGTGCCGCGTGTCGTGTCAGCCGCGGGCCGTGGATCATAGAGGATCATCGGGATTTTGGCGCTGGGATCGTGAAACAGTTCCTTTTCCCCCAGCCAGTGATCTCCCAGATAATCGCCATGATCGGAGGTCAGCACGATCATCGTGTTTTCCATCCGTCCGGTGTCATCGAGGAAATCAAGCAGGACGCCAAGCTGGTCATCGCATTGTTTGATCAGGCCCATGTAGGCCGGAATGACCTTGTCGCGCACGTCGTCGCGCTGAAACGCCTGTGAGACCTTACTGCGCATGTAGACGCCATAGATCGGATGTGCACTGTCCTTTTCCATGGCGTGCCGCGCCGGTTTTTGCACATGGTCCGGGCCAAACATGTCATGATAGGGCGCGGGCACGATGTAGGGCCAGTGCGGTTTGATGTAGCTGACATGGGCGCACCAGCCGTCCCCGGCCTGTTTGATGAATTCAATGGCCTCGCGCGTCAGCCAGGGGGTTTCGCTGTCTTCCTCACGGATGTTGGCGGGTCGATCGGCATTGGCAAACATCCACCCTGTCGCCTTGTCACCTGAAGCATCAATGCCCGCATTGGCAAAATCGGCCCAGGGGTTCTCTGACGGGTAGCCCCTTGATTTGAGATATTCGTTGTAAGGCGATCTCTTCTCATCATAGAGCCCATCGGGTCCCGCACCCCAGAGCCCGTCATCGCGGACCCAGGGATCGAACCCGCATTCCGACTGACGGACACCGATGATGCTGTCCTTGTCGATCCCCAGACGGGCCATGCCTGCGTCATCGGCTTTCATATGGGTTTTGCCAATCAGGGCACAGGACATGCCAGCGCGCCGCAAGTGATCGCCCATCGTGTGCTCGCCAACACGGAGGGGAAAGCCGTTGAACTGCGCGCCGTGCGAAGAGACATAGCGCCCGGTATAAAAGCTCATCCGTGACGCGCCACAGATCGGGGATTGCACATAGGCATTGGTGAAACGGACACCCATCTTCGCAACGCGGTCGAAATTGGGGGTATGCAGATGTGGATGCCCGGCGCAGGACAGATAGTCAAAACGCAGCTGGTCATACATGACGAACAGGATGTTCAGCGCGGGCGCCTTCGGGTTCTTGGGCATAAATCATCTCCCCGGACCATCAGTGCCAAGATCGCGGCCAAGCTTCAATTCAAAACGAAAACGCCCCGGCGGGTGCCGGGGCGCGATCTTATGTTTCGGATCAAGGGCTATCCGGGCTGAAAGCAGAATGCCAATGGATAGGACACGCGCCGCGTGGTTGTGCCGAAAATGTTGTTGGGCGCGTTGAAGCTGCCGACAATCGTGCGGTCCCATGCCGTGACTTCCACAGCGTAGCCGCATTCGATGGGCGGTTGACCACCGGTTGCCGCGATATGGGCCTGCGTGATGTTGAACTCGGACAGCAGCACGTTTGTGGCGTTGCCGGGCACGGTGCCCCCCAGGCTGATTTGCGGTCTGTCCGACCCGTCGTTGTCAAAGACGGCATCCAGAGGCTGCACAACGCCACCGCCGTCGCGGTCATTGGGCGCAATGGATTGCCAGCCCACCACATTCCCACCGGTCCAGCGCAGGGTGTAGCGCCAGAAGTGCTGATCCCGGGCGCGTCCAAGCAGATCGAGGATGACGTCGCTTGATCCTGCGGTGACGTCACAATCGCTGACCTGGGCGTCCGATCCCGATGCAACGCCCAGCGTCATGGAGACGTCACCCGTCAGAGGCATATCCTTGCTGGCGGGCAGGGCATAGGTGTTGTTGTCCAACCGTACCGTTTCAACCGCAGAGACGGAGAAGGGCACCGCGCTGCCAACCTCGCGCATCACCAGACGAAACTGCACCGTGACCGGTGGATCGCCCGCTTCGACGCTTGCGGCAAAGGCGCTGGAGTTCCAAACAGCGAGGCTCGCGTCCTCGCCGCATTCATCAAAGCGCCGATAGTCGGCGAGGTTGAACCACCCGTTGCCATCCGGTTGATAAAGCTGGCGCGGATTGCTTGCCGAGGGTGCGCAATCAATGATCGGGGACGGGTTGCCATCCAGTTGCCGACGCCAGTTTGTGGGCACGGCCAGCGTATTGGGATCGCCGATGGCCGGAAAACCGGAGCCATCGTTCAATTCGATACGGAACTCGTATTGCGGCAGGATCGGACATTCCAGCCATGTGGGCATCGCGCCCTGGATCCGCAGCGATCCGCCAAATGGCCGGTCCGACAACCCGGGTGTCTGCGCGACACCGCCGATGATGTCGGTGATGTCGACGCCACTGATCCGCGTGATGGAGGGGGCACCGCAGGCAATTTCCCCTGCCGTCAGATGCAGGGCATCAAGCCCCAGATCAAAGCTCGCGGGTAGCAGCGATTTCAACAGGACCTCATTGCGAAACCGCAAGGTCGGACCAGGCTGCAACGCGTCACCATCGGTATAGAGACCTTCGGCGCGCATATCGATCTCGGACGACATCAACTCGGATGGTCCGCCGGTTTCCGGGTCAACGCCAAAGGTGTAGGCATCCAGCCCGAAATCCACGCCCTTTGAAGGGATGCCCGCAGGAAGCGACGGCAGCAGTGTTTGATTTGACCGGAATATCGTGCCCGAGCGAACAGACAACAGATCGCCATCGATGAAGGCGGGCGCTGTTACCGTTGGGGCTGTGCCTTCTGTGGAAAACAGAATGTCGAGCTCAAAAGCCTCCAGCAGTTCGATCACGATCTGCGGCTGCGCCTGCAACTCGCGGCGTGACACATTGCCCATTTTTTCGATGAATTCGCGCCACCCGGCTGGACGCCCCAGCAGGCTGACCGCGTCCAGCCCGATGTCATGTCGCAGATCAAATCGCTGCGTGAGCGCGGAGTTTGGGATCACCAGACCGGTTGTGAAAATCAGATCACCCGCCCCAAACTGCTCGTTTGGATCGTCAAGTTCGGTGGAGAACGCCAAAATCTCGCGCTCGCGGTCCAGTGCTGCCACGGCATCCAGCCCAAAATCGACGCGCGGAATGTCGAACCGTTGCAGCAGATCGCGGTTGCGACGGCAGATGGTGGTGGTGCCACCGTTAAAGGCCAGCAGGTCGCCATCGGAGACAATCGGGTTGCCGTCCGGTCCCTCCGACTGCTGCATAGTGAAGTCTTCGGATGTGGACAAAAGCAACCCTTCGCACCCGGCGCCTTGGGCATAAGACAGGCTGGTATTGCTGAGGAAGAACGACAGGCACAACAAAGTTGTTGGCGCAAAACGCCTTGAAAATAAAAGCATAACTATAACTCCGAACAAAAAATAACTTTGCTAAAAAGTGATCATTGCATAGCACAGAATGGCCGTTTTTTCAATCTGGGGTTGGGGTTGCTTAGGGCAGTCAGCGGTCGGGGTGCCGGCTAGTGCCAGCGAGATGACAGTGCTGCCCAGGCTGTGCAGAATGCCCGATAAGTCTAGAAATCAATGCCTTACTGGTCCGTTTGGATTTTGTGGGAGCGGTGGGCAAAGCGCAAGCTGTCACGCACCACGAAGGGTCAAAGCAACACTGCGCTGACATCGAAAACCCGCGTTTTACTCGCGGTTTGAAGGGACGCTCGTGGGCGGGTCGCGCTTATGAGTCGCCCCCTTACTTTGGTCGCGGTCAAGCATCCGCTTCACCGCTGCGGCTGGAAATCCTTGGAGGCCAGTAACGCCGCCGCGGCAATCATCAGGCCGCCACACAGCTTGTTCACCAATCCTGAAGCAAAGCGTCTCAGCACCGTTGCCGACCGGATGCCGAGCCATCCCCAAAGCACTAAAATAGCGCCATCAATGACGATATAGGTGAGCCCGAGGATAAAGAGTTGTGGCAGTACCGCCAGCGTTGGGTCGATGAATTGGGGGAACAATGCGCCAAAGAAAACCACGGCAAATGGATTGGCCATCGAGGTCACAAACCCCTGTCGGTAAAGCCGCAACCGCGCAGGTGACGCATTGGCGCGGACATCGGAGGGCTGATCCTTTGATCGCATCAATTGCACCCCGATCCACACCAGATAGGCCACGCCGAGCCATTTGATCCAGATGAATGCGGTTGCTGATGTGGCGATGATCGCGGCCAGGCCAAAGGCGGCGCCGGTCATCTGCAGGCAGTTCGCGGTCAGGTCACCGGCGATGGTGTACAAGCTCTTTCGTAGCCCGTGTTGAATGCTGTTTGAAACGATCAACAGTTGGCTGGTGTCGGGTGGGGTGGCAAAGAACACCGCCACCGCCGCCAGATAGATCAGATAGGTTTCCATTGGCATGATGTCCGCCTCTCCTTGTCCGCGCGCCGACTGGGCTGCACTACAGGATGCTTTGTCGCACAGTGGCACCTGGGATCAAGTGAAAGCCGATGTCCTTGCAGGCAGGTACCGGTTCCCCGGAGAGCCGCGCGATCATCATTTCAGCGGCCGCGTGCCCGAGTTTCAGGTGGGACACATGCACGGAGGTCAGCCGACGTTTCAGCACGGACGCAACGGCCAGATCGCCCCAACCGACGATGCCAATATCGCTGGGCACATCCAGCCCGTTTTGCTCGCAATATTGCAAACCGCCAAAGGCCATCGAGTCGTTTTGGTAAAAGATGCACTCGACGTTGCGATCAGATGCCAGCAGCTGTTCTGTGCCGTAGAAACCGGGATAAAAGCTCGCAGTATCATGCAGACACAACTGTTTTGTGACTTTGCCGCCCCCGTCTTCAATCGATTTCGTAAACCCTTCAAGACGGGCCGTTGCCGCATTTGCAGTGTCGTGTGAGGTCCCAACAAAACCAACTGATTTGTAACCGCAACTGATCACGAACCTGCCCACATCAAAACCGCAATCAAAGTGGTTGATGCCCACGCTCATGTCGAGCGGGCTGGAATTCAGATCCCAGATTTCCACGACGGGAATGCCCGCGTTGCGCAGCATGTCATAGGACCGTGGCGAATGAGATCTGCCGGTCAGGATCAGCCCTGCGGGTTGCCAGGACAGCACGGTGCGGATCCATTTCTCCTCTTCTTCTGCGGCATGCTGCGTGAGGCCCAAAACGGTCTGATGACCAAATGCGCCCAGCTTTCGGTCAATGCCTTCGAGCACCTGGGCAAAGACCTCATTGCCCAGATCGGGGATCGACACGCCGATGAATGTCGAATTCTGATCTCCTGCGAAAACACTCGCCAGGCGATTGGGCAGATAGCCAAGTTGGTCCACTTTCGCCATGACCTTGGCTTCGGTTTTCTTGGAATATCCGCCTTCACCCCGCAACACACGGCTGGCCGTCATCTTTGAAACACCCGCCGCTTTGGCGACCTCAGAGAGGTTTATCTTACTGTTTTTATTCTGTTTATCGTCCATATCAGATGATTTTACGTTACCGGTAACTTTTCGCTTGACAGTTTTGGCCTTTGGCGATGACCATGGCACAACGTTACGGGTAACTCAACGGATGTGAGCATTTACGCGGACGTCGGCGCCAATGTGCGTTTCGGGAGGAAGAATGACAGACAACCTGCACCAGGGTCTCTTCTTTGATGGGATCGACAAGCACTTTGGCGGCACCTATGCGCTGAAGGATGTGTCGCTGTCTGTCGGACGCGGAGAGATCGTCGCCCTTTTGGGGGAAAACGGCGCGGGCAAGTCCACCTTGATCAAGGTTCTGGGGGGCATTCATCAACCGGATGCAGGCCGTGTCCTGATTGACGGAGATGCCTATCAGCACAGGCCCGCAGGGTTTGGCGAACGTCAGAAAGTTGCCTTCATCCACCAGGATCTGGGGCTGATTGAGTGGATGACGGTGGCGGAAAACATTGCCTTGGCTCTGGGGTATTCACGCCGCAGCGGGTTGATCCGCTGGCACGATGTCGAAGCCTTTGCCGTCGACGCGTTGAAAAGGGTCGATTGCGAATTTGATCCGACCACCCGTGTCGAAGACCTGACCCGCACGGAAAAATCGCTGGTGGCCATCGCCCGTGCGCTGGCGGTTGATAGCGAATTTCTGGTGCTTGATGAACCGACAGCGTCGTTGCCCGCCGATGAGGTCGAAAGACTGTTCAAAGCGCTGCGCCCCCTGCGCGAACGGGGCGTTGGCATGATCTATGTCAGCCACCGCCTGGATGAGATTTTTCGGATCGCGGACCGCGTCGCCGTGTTGCGCGATGGGATCATGGTTGGTGTCCGGCGCATCGAGCACACAACGCCGGAAGAGCTGGTCCAGAAGATTGTTGGCCGAAAGACACGCGCCACAATGAAGGCACAGGATGCGCCGGGTGATGAAATTCTGCATCTTCAGGACGTGACGGTCGGGGCGGTTGGTCCGCTTACAATCACGCTGAAGCACAATGAAATCATCGGTCTGGTCGGGTTGCGCGGGGCAGGCCACGAAGTGATTTCGCGGGCGCTCTTTGGGCTGACAGAGCATAGCGGTCAGGTACGCCTCTTGGGAGAGGTGCCCGATCTGAGCTCCCCGCAATCGGCGTTGCAATCCGGGATTGGGTTGGTGGCCAGGGACCGCACCGAGGAATCCGTGGCAATGAACCTGACAATTCGGGAGAATACCTTCCTCAACCCGGCGGCCATCGGGCGCGGATTGATGAACCTGCTGTCGGCGGGAAAAGAAGCAGATGATGCGGCAAAAATCGGCACGGACCTTGGCCTTTCCCCCAATGATCCGACGCTGGCGATCGAAGCGCTTTCCGGTGGTAATCAACAAAAAGTGGTTATCGGACGCTGGCTTGCGACGGAACGGAAACTGTTAATCTGCGAGGATCCGACCGCGGGTGTAGATGTGGGCGCGAAATCAGAGATTTACGCATTGCTCAACCGGGCGCTGGCCAAGGGGGTGGGCATTCTCATCGTGTCCACCGATTTCGAAGAGATCGCAACGATTTGCCACCGCGCCATCGTTTTCAGCCAGGGTAAACTGGTCGAAGAACTGACCGGCACTCGGCTGACCACGGAAAACCTTATTCAATCGGCATCAGCCGGCAATATCGCTTCGGAAAAGGAGCACCCGAATGCAATCGCTTGAATCCAGCGCGCTTGAGCCCACCCGCGCCGAAATGAAGGACCTCAGCCGGACCAAGCGGCTGCTGCGCCTGTTGCCGGTCTATGGTCTTGTGATCCTGACGGTGCTTCTCATCGTGCTCTTTTCCATCCTGCTGCCGAACACCTTCCCGACAATGCTGAACCTTCGGGCGATCATTTCGGACAAAGCCATCATTGCGCTGTTGTCGCTTGGGGCGATGATCCCGATGGCTGCGGGGCGGATTGACTTGACGGTCGGGTACGGCATCGTGTTGTGGCACATTCTGGCCATCAGCCTGCAGACCATGTTGGGCCTGCCCTGGCCGATTGCCGTTGCGGTCGTGCTGGTTCTTGGCGCAGTGGCTGGCTTTTTGAACGGATTGCTTGTTGAAGTCGCAAAGATCGACAGCTTCATCGCGACGCTCGGGACGGGCACAGTCCTTTATGCACTGGCACTTTGGCACACCGGGGGCCGCCAGATGGTCGGCGTTTTGCCGGACGGTTTTTATGCGCTCAACACCACTTTTGTCTTTGGACTGCCGATCACCGGATATTATTTGATCGCGATCACATTCGTGATGTGGGTGGTTTTGGAATACACGCCGGTTGGTCGCTATCTTTACGCCATCGGCGCCAATCAGCGCGCGGCACAGCTCAATGGCATCCCGACGCGTAAATACGTAATCGGGGCATTTGTGGCATCAGGCACAATGACGGCGCTTGCGGGTGTGCTCTTGGCGGCAAAACTGCGCATTGGTCAGGCGTCGGTTGGATTGGAATTCCTGTTGCCTGCACTTGTCGGCGCCTTTCTGGGCTCCACCACAATCAAACCCGGACGGGTGAACGTCTGGGGCACAATTGTCGGTGTTGCCATTCTGGCGGTCGGCATTTCCGGCATTCAACAATTTGGCGGGTCGTTCTGGGTCGAGCCGCTGTTCAACGGGGTGACCCTGCTCATTGCCATTGGCATTGCCGGATACGCGCAGCGGCGTAAGGGTGCTGCAAAACGTTGAAAAGATTTTAAAACTGGGAGGAAACCATGCAAAAAAGAACATTTCTGAACACACTACTTGCGAGTACCATGCTTGCAACACTGTCATTCCCCGCGCTGTCGGAAACGGCCTTCGACGGGCCAACCACTGGCCCGCAAGCGGCGGAGGGCAAGACCATTGTGGTGCTTGCGGGCGATCTGAAAAACGGCGGCATTCTTGGCGTCACAAATGGCGTTGAAGAGGCGGCGGGAAAGATTGGATGGGACGTGCGCGTGCTTGATGGCGCGGGCTCGGTTCAGGGGCGCACCGCCGCGATTGGTCAGGCGCTTGCATTGCAGCCTGATGGTATTGTGATCAATGGCTTCGATGCGGTTGAGCAACAGGCGGCCCTTGAGGGCGTTGTCGCGGCGAGCATCCCAATGGTGGCCTGGCATTCCGGACCCAAAATTGGCTGTGATGCGCCGGGTGGGATTTTCGCAAATGTATCCACCGATGCGATGACCGTGTCCGAAGTGGCCGCGAAATGGGCGATGGAAGATGGCGGCGATGGCGTCGGGGCGGTGATTTTCACCGATTCAACCTATCAGATCGCCATCGATAAAGCGGATCGTATCAAGGAGACCATCGAGGCGATGGGGGGCACGGTACTGGAATATGTCGACACACCGATTGCGGATACGTCGACACGCATGGGCCCCCTGACAACCAGCCTCTTGCAAAAACATGGTGCAAGTTGGACGCATGCTTTGGCCATCAATGACCTCTATTTTGACTTCATGGGTCCGGCTCTTGCCGCCGCGGGTATCCCGGGCGATGGATCGCCGAAAGCCGGGTCCGCGGGCGATGGGTCCGAGGCAGCCTTCCAACGTATTCGCGGTGGCCAGTATCAGACCATCACAGTTGCCGAACCTTTGAATTTGCAGGGGTGGCAGCTGGTAGATGAATTGAACCGGGCCATTCAAAATGAGCCATGTTCCGGCTACGTCACTTCGCCGGCTTTGGTAACGGAAGAGGGGTTGGCAAAACTGGGCGACAGCAACTCATTTGATCCCGACAGCCCATATCGTGATGCTTATTCAAAAATCTGGGGAAAGTAATTTCCTATAACGACAGGCCGGGAAACCGGCCTGTCAATTCGGTGCGGCCTACCTCGCCTTTGCCAACTTATCCCACCGCTGAGGCCTAGCCTGTTTTGGCAACGAAGCGGAGCCTGTCGAGCATCTGTAGACCAAGCCAGACACTTCTGCGAAGGCATCTCTTGCAATCGGTGCATTGATATTTGGCGACAAGCGGTTGAGGTCACAACCATACCTATTTTAGAAAAAGCGGCGGATCAGAATTCATCCCAACCATCAAAATCTTCGGCGCCAACCGCTTTTTGAACCTGGGGCTTTGATTTCTCGGGAACCGCCATTTTCGGCTCTTCCCGCATCGCGACAATGTTTTTAACACCCGCTACCTGAAACCGTGTTGTCGCCGCGCGAAGCTCCTGCGCTTCTTTTGCAAGCACATGGCTCGACGCAGTGACCTCTTCAAAAGCAGCCGCCTGTTTCTGCGTATTGCCATCGATTTGTGTCACTGCGGAATTTATCTCATTGATGCCAGCTGCTTGCTCCGAAATAGCCGTCTTCACAACATCGACGCTCTCGGAAATATTGATCACTGTTTTCGCGATATCCTCCAGCGAGTCTTTTGCGCTGGCGACATTGACCACGCCTTCGGCAACGGCGGCATCACTTTGTGTTATCACATCCGCGATCTCCTTCGCGGCATCGCTGGACCTTTGCGCGAGTTGGCGCACTTCAGAGGCCACAACCGAGAATCCACGGCCTGCTTCGCCGGCGCGCGCAGCCTCGACCCCGGCGTTGAGCGCCAGCAAATTGATCTGAAATGCGATGTCATTGATCACGCTGATCACGCGTGCGATCTCTTTGGAACCTTCTGCGATGCGGTCCATGGATGTGGCGGCCTCCGCCGCGATGCGCTCGCTTGAGGAAGCGGTGTTTCTCGCTTCCTTCGCATTGGTGCTGACGTCTGCGATATTGCCGTTGACCTGTTTGATGCTCGCAGACAGCTGCTCCAGTGCGGCGGAGGTCTCTTCAATCGAAGCGGCATTTTGCTCGGCCTGATGTGACAAGGCGTCTGCTGTCTGTTGCAGCTCGTTGGATGAGCTTGTCAGTGTCACGCCGCTTTCGGAAATCTCGCCGACAAGAGAGGTCAGCGAGTCGATCATTTCATTCACATTGCGCTGCAGCTCAGCAAAGGCGCCATGGAATTCTCCTTCCATCCGTTCGGTCAGATTGCCCGTCGCAACCCGGCCCAGGAGCGCGCCGGTTTGGGCAAGCCCATTATCAACGGTTTCCATGAGCAGATTGATGTTTTTTGCCAATTCGATCAGGGTTTCGTCGTTGAAATCGGAAGCGACACGGCTCGAAAATCTGCCCGCAAGCGCGTCATCGACCACCTGGCCGAAGGAACTGCCGAGACTGCGCATCATCTCATCGCGCTCCGCAGCAGCAGCGCGATCCGCTTCTTCTTTTTCGCGGGCCAGCTCGATCTCGCGCTCCGCGGCTTTTTCGCGCTCAGCACTCAACTCAGCCATCTTTTCGTTTGCGGCTTGCTGCTGCTCATTCATTTTTTCCATTTGAAGAGCGTTCTGGCGGAAGACTTCTGTTGCGCGCGCCAATTCGCCAACTTCATCGCCGCGATCCGTTTCCGGCACCTTCGTCGAGAGATTGCCATTGGCGACCTCGTTCACGCAGGCGGTCAGCTTTTGAACCGGCTTTGAGATGCTGCGGGAAAAGAAGATGGAGATGACCAAAACGACCAAAAATATCACCGCGGCCATAAGGGCTGCCAGCTTCAGGAACCAATTCATGTCCGAGAAAAGCTCAGCCGTATCCTGCTGCACGACCGAAACCCAACGGGTGCCGTTGAACTCAATCGGGGCATAGTATCCCATCACCTGACCGCCCGTGTGCCCCACGGATTGGAACAGGCCGGAACCGCCTTCCAGACCATCGGTGATCGCTTCGTGCTCGACAGATGTGACCAGGATATCGATCACTTCGGATTGTATGGAATCCGTCCGCATGAGACCATCGTCGCCCACGATGAAACCGTCCGCGGTTGATCCCAGGCCCTCCAGCGCACCGGCGGTTGCGTTGAGTTGACCGATCGGCATTTGATACGCCAAAACGCCCAGCAAAGTACCCTGCTCATTGAAGACGGGCCGCGCAATGAAAGCGGCGGGCGTGTCATTGCTCGGACCATATGGCGAGAAATCCACGAATACAGATGGATCTGTGGGACCGATCTCCATTGCCCCACGATAGGCTTGCGCAAGCCCGGAATCGCGCCACTCACCCGTCAGCATATTTGTGGCGAAGTCACTCTCCTTGAACACGCTGTAGACAAGATTGCCTTCGGTATCGAAGAGAAAGATGTCGTAGTACTCCATCTCATTTTGCAACTGATCGAATGTCGGATGGTAGATTGCGTGGATGAAACCATAACTGGAACCCGTGTCCGCCTTGACCAATTGATCCTTTTGCTCCGGCGCGTGTTCATTTTCCGTGATGTAAACCCGTTGGAGGGTTTCTTGCGCGTTCTCCAGTGAATCGTATCCGTCCGCGAGGGCAATCAGCGCTTGGCTGGTGGCCGGCATGCCCGCGCGCAGCCGGATGTCGCGATCAATATTCTGCATCAGCGTATTAACACGACTGGCCTTGATCAGGGCGATGCTTTCGAGCGTTTCAACGGCATTTTTTGACAGGATGTTCCGGGTCACGGATGCGTTTGCGATTGCCATCACCAGGATCGTAATGGCGACCAGCAAGGTCATTATGACAGGTAGCTTGACCCCCAGTTTCATGCCATCGAACGTCTTTTTCATGGTGATATTCCTTAAAACTGGTCAGAAATACCGGGCGAAGTTCGGGGTATTTTCTGCGGACTTGGCGACCCTTCGGTGCGGATTTGATCTCCGTCGGGCTATCACCGACGCGTTACCAAACTCTGAAAGCCCATCTGCGCTGAAACAGGAACTTCCTACAATCTTCGTGATTGCGACATGCACTGTATGCAAACCTAGCAAGCCTCGCCGTTATCCTTGCTGCCCTCAAGTGATGAAAGACAGGGCTTCAGTTCGCGCCCGCAGGACAAATCCCTGAATGCCCTGAGAAGCTGTAGATGTGCGTAAAAGCACCTATGGTGCTGGCTGCGCGCCGTTCGTAAAAAATTGTTCGTTTGACCCCGACACGCTCTGCGTGAATAGTCACCTTATTTAGTCCTCTTTGAGACCATGATGCCAAAAAATATCCTTATTTTCTCAGATGGTACGGGGCAGGTGGGGGGGCTTCGCCCGGATCAGCGCCTGTCCAATATTTACAAGATGTACCGCGCCATGCGCCCGGGGCCGTCCTCCGCGATCAGCCCATTTGAACAGGTCTGTTACTACGATCCCGGGCTTGGTGCGGGCGAGGTCGGGCGGTTCACTGTCGAACGGATGCGTAATGTCATATCCGCTGCCATCGGGACGGGTATCGATGAAAACGTGATCGATTGCTATGAGAAGATCATCTCCTATTACGAACCGGGCGATAAAGTGCTGCTCTTTGGCTTTTCGCGGGGAGCCTATACGGTACGGGCGGTCGCCAATGTGATGAACCTCTGCGGTATCCCGACGCAAATGCCCGATGGATCGCCGGTCCCGCGCCATGGGCCAAGGTTGCGCAAGATCGCCAGCGATGCGGTGAACTATGTCTACAATCACGGCAACGGATATGCGCGTGGGCAGGAGCCTTACTACACCCGTCGCGAGGAACTGGGGCGCAGGTTTCGTCGCAAATACAGCAGTTTCGTGCCGGATGCCGAGCACGACGTCCAGGGCAATGTGCAGCCTCATTTCATCGGGGTTTTTGATACCGTGGCCGCCCTGGGGAACGGCGTGGTGTTATTTGTGGCTCTGGCGGCTATTGCCGCTTTGGCGGTGTCGCTGGTCTTGATGATATTGACGTCGGTTCATTGGGCGTGGTGCAGCCTGCTGGCGATCGTTTTGGGCGTGATCCTGTTTCAATATGCCAAACTGCGCTGGTCGCAGTTCAAGTATTTCTCGCCGGATGAGGACAATCCGCTCAAAGTGACCAACATTCGCGATTGGCCCTCGATCTGGAAATACGGGCACCACGCGGTCTGGAACCGCAAAAACTACGATAAATGGCTTGATTCAGATGTGCAGCATGCCCGCCATGCCTTGGCGATTGATGAGCATCGCCGGGATTTCCCGCGGGTGAAATGGGCCATGCGGGCGGAGGCGCAAAAGACTGCGGGTCGCACGCCCGCGTGGTTGAAGCAGGTCTGGTTCCCGGGGTGTCACAGCGATGTTGGCGGCAGCTATCCGGAGCCGGAATCGCGGCTGAGCGACATCGCGCTGCACTGGATGCTGGAGGAGTTGAAAGACTGTGTGCCGGATGTGCAGATCAATGAAGATAAGCTTTTTGTCACGCCTGATCCGCTGGGTATGCAGCATGATGAAACCTATATGATCGAGATCGGACCTTTCAAAAAGAAATGGGTCGCACAGCCCCGGGTCGTGGATGGTTTCTTTCCGCTGCATCCCTCGGTGGCAGAGCGTTTGAAGGCAGAGCAGGTGTCGCATTCGGGGGAGATGAAGCCCTACCGACCGCAACAACTCAAAGAGCATCCTCAGGCCAAGGCCTATTATGAATGACAGGCGCGGTACCCCGGCGTCGCCCTATGGCCAAGCCAGCTGAAAACCGCTAATCTGGCCCCGCCGCAAGGGGCGGCATCCAGGTTCGCGGAAAGCAGTCATCAGCGCCCCTCACACAGTCGATGAAAACCTCTTTTGGTATTTCTCTTGCCCGGATCAGCGAACCGGCGGGCACGCATTGGAGGAAACCAAATGAAGTCTCTTGATCAACTGCGCCGCGACGCCAAGACATTGCGCAAAGCGCATCAAGCGGGCGATATCCACGCCCGGCAACGCATCGCCAACCATCCGCCCCGATCCGACGATACCACTCTGAAGCACGCAGACTACCTGCATGTGATCGCGCGGGAAAATTCCTTTGTCAGCTGGCCGGTTCTCAAGGCCGCTGTGGAAGTGGACGGTCTGGATCTGGCCGCGCGGCGACAGCGGCTCAGGATCGCAGTTTTCAATGGTCAGGCGCATGTGGCGGCGCGGATACTGGCGCAGGACCCGGATCCGGCTGCGGGGGATCTTGCACTGGAAATCGCGCTTTATCGAAAGGACGCCGTGTTTCGCGTGCTGGATGCTGACCCGGAGGCCGCGACACGTGTCCTCAACGGGCGCGCGCCGATCTGTCATCTGGCCTTCTCCAAAGCCATCCATATGACCGCCAGCTCAGAAGCCGATATGCTCGCCATCGCCGACCGGCTTGTGGCCTTGGGCGCGGATGTCAACGCCGCCATCCCCGTGGCGCCGGACAATGACCACCCGCTGTCAGCGCTTTACGGTGCCATCGGTCACGCCAACAACATGCCGTTGGCAAAGTGGTTGCTGGAGCAGGGTGCGAACCCCAACGACGGTGAATCGCTCTATCACGCAACAGAACTGGGTCACCCTGAAGCGCTGAAGATGTTGCTGGAGCACGGCGCTGATCCGAAAGGCACCAATGCGCTGTTGCGGGCGATGGATTTCAACGATCACAAAGCGGTTGAAATGCTGCTGGCTGCCGGGGCGCGGGCGGATGACTTTGACGGGACCCATGTCGGAGGAGAAGCGCCCTGGGTTGTGCCTGCCCTGCATCAGGCGGCGCGGCGGATGTCCGATGCGCGGATGATCAACATTCTGCTGGACGCAGGCGCCGACCCGACCCGCGTTTTTGAAGGGAATACGGCCTATAGCTACGCGCGCGTGTTCGGCAACACGACCCTGGCGGAGGCCATTGAGGCGCGTGGCCATACCCCTGACCTGACCGACGCTGAGCGGCTTCTGGCGAGGGCTGCGGATGGCGAAGATACCGGCGCTGCGCAGGTCGATCCGGAGGCGCTGCCGACAGCCTATCGCACGATCATCCGCACCATCCTGCATTTACCGGGAAAGCTTGATCACATCCGGCGGCTGGTCGCATTGGGGGTCGAATTCGACGTGCCGGACACCGAAGAGCTGACACCGGTGCAAGTGGCCGGTTGGGAGGGTCTGCCCGATGTGATGGCCTATCTGCTGAGCCTGGGGCCTGATCTGATGCATCAGAACGGCTATGGCGGCAGCCTGCTGTCAACCATCCTGCACGGGTCGGAAAATGCGCCAGGTGCAGAGACACGCGATCATGCCGGATGTCTACTGCTGGCCCTGGAGGCGGGCGTTCCGGTGCCAAGACGCGCGCCCGATCTGGCAGGTGTGCCGGAACTCGCCGACATCCTGGCCGATTGGTGCGAGGCCCATCCAGAGCAGGTCATTGAGGGCGGCGCGATTTAACACACACTTTGGCGCGCGGATCAGCACCTTTAGCGACCCCGCGCGCCATACCTTGCAATGGAAAGGGTCAGCGCATCACAAAGGGGTTCGCCATGGGCGCATCGGAAATGTTGATCCAGGTCGTTTTGGTCCGCGTGTAGTCCAGTATCGCTTCTTTACCGGCCTCTCTGCCGTATCCGGACTGGTTGAAGCCGCCAAAGGGCGCGATGGGCGAAATGGCACGATAGGTGTTCACCCAGGTGATGCCGGACCGGATGCGTTTTGACACGCGATGCGCGCGCGCCACGTTTTGGGTGAAAACTCCCGACCCCAGCCCAAAATCGCTGTCGTTGGCCAAAGCAATTGCTTCCTCTTCGGTGTCAAAGACCAGCAGGGACATCACCGGCCCGAACATCTCCACTTTCAGCGTCGCCACCTCCGGTGTGTTGCACAAGACAAGCGTGGGCTGGAAATAATGATCGCTCCCGGCATCGGCGGTGGCACCGCCGAAGACCACCCGGGCACCCTGCTGTTTTGCTCTCGCAAGCGTCTCCTCGATCCGGGTGATCTGTGACACCGTGCACAAGGGCCCCAGATGGGTCGCCGGATCATGCGGATCGCCCACCACCAGATCTTTGCACTTTTCTGCAATCGCCGCTGTCAGGGCCCCATAAACGGGTCGGTGCACAAGCCCGCGTGACCCCGCAACGCAGGATTGACCGGAGGCGCCGAAATTCCCCGCGATCAACCCATTGGCGGCTGAATCGATATCCGCATCGTCAAATACGATGATCGGAGATTTGCCGCCCAATTCCAGCGTTGTCACGGCGAAGTTCTCGGCCGAATTGCGCACGACATGACGGGCGGTCTCGGGCCCACCGGTAAAGGCAATCCGGTCCACATCCTTGTGGCGCGTCAGCGGAACGGCGCAATTTTCTGCGTCGCCCGTGATCACCGACACCACGCCCGCCGGAAATCCGGCCTCAGCAATCAGCCGGGCAAATTCGAACATCGGGGCAGGGGCCACTTCCGAGGCTTTGATCACCACGGAACACCCCGCCGCCAGCGCCGGGGCAAGTTTAGTGGCAGTCAGGAACATCTGTGCATTCCAGGGCACGATCGCGGCCACGACGCCAATGGGCAGCACTTGCGTGTAGGCATGCATATCCGGCTTGTCGATGGGCAGCACCGCCCCTTCGATCTTATCCGCAAGACCGGCGTAATAGCGATAATAGTCAGCGACATAGCCGGTTTGCGCCATCGTCTCGGTCGCGAGCTTGCCGCTGTCTGTGGTTTCGATCCGCCCCAGGTGTTCGGCGTTTTCTGAGATCAGATCAGCAAGGCGATAGAGCAGTTTACCGCGCGCGGTTTGTGTCATGTCCCGCCATTCGGGCGTGTCCAGAACGGCTTTTGCGGCATGGATGGCCTGATCCACATCCGCCGGTGCTGCGCAATCGAAGGTGGCCCAGGCCTTGCCGGTGGCCGGGTTAATCGTCTCCAAAACCTGTCCGCCCGATCCGGCTTGCCAGTCCCCGGCGATGAAAAGCTGATAATGCGGCATATCGCTCATGGTGGCTTCCGTCCTTCAGGTAAATGCTGGCATGACGTCGTTGATGAACCGGGCAAGAGAGGCGCGTTTTCGCTCTGCACTCATGCCGCTGTCGATCCAGAACGAAAACTCATCATAGCCCAGATCCTCGTAGCGTTTGATGCGGTCAATCACATCCCCGGCGGTGCCGATTGTCAAATCGCGCCGCATGTTCTCAGCGGCCATCATTTTGTTTGCGGCCATATCCGCCGCGCTCAATTCTTCCATCAAACCTTGCTCTACCGGGCATTTGTTCTGAAACCATGCGCCGAAGTAATTGTAAAACCGGCTGAGCTCTCGTGCGGCCAGATCCGCGTCCGCTGCATCCGAGGCGACATAGGTGTGGTGCAGCAGCATGATCTTGGGGCGTGGTCCGGCATAGGCCGCGCAAGCGGCCTCAAAAGTGCTCATCAGGTTTTCAATTTCGGCCTCACCCTGCCAAAGCGGCGTGACCTGAACGTTGAACCCGTTTTGCACGGCAAATTCATGGCTGTTGGGGTCTCGGGCGGCGACCCAGATCGGTGGCCCATCCTGCTGGACGGGTTTGGGGGCCGAGGTGGTGCTGGGAAAGCTGTAAAATGTGCCGTCATGCGTGCAATCCCCGGCCCAGAGCTGGCGCACAAGCGGCAGCGTCTCGCGCATGCGTTGACCGGCATCCCAGGCATCCAGCCCGGGCATCACCCGTTCGTATTCATAGGAGTAGGCCCCGCGTGCCGCGCCGATCTCCAACCGGCCCCCCGTGATCAGATCGGTCATCGCCGCCTCGCCGGCCAACCGGATCGGATGCCAGAACGGCACAATCACCGTGCCCGTGCCCAGTCGGACATTTTTGGTGTGATGCGCAAGATCGACCAGTGTGGTGAAGGGGTTGGGGGCAATGGTGAATTCCATCCCATGATGCTCGCCCGTCCAAATCGCCCGCATCCCGCCGTCATCCGCCATTTTGCAAAGCGCGATGAAATCGGAATAAAGCGCCTCATGGGACTGATCCGCCGTCAGCCGTTCCATATGTGCGAAGAGAGAAAATTCCATACCGCTACCTCTCGCTGGTGGGCAACACGTCGCCGTCATGCGCGTCGCCGATGTAAAACCCGAAATTCTGGGTGCTGTGTTCCTGCGCAAACCGTGTCAGCAACGCTTTCAGGGCCTCGTCCTGGACGTTGAGGTCGGGCAGGTTTTGGGTCGGGATCTTGGTCAGGCCGGGTTGCGGGCCTTTGGTCTGGCCGCGGAAAACGATGCGTCGGGCATGCGGGCCTTCGTCGTAGATGGCATAGACAACGTTGAGATTGAACCTAATCTTCGCGGCTTCCAGCCTGGCGGTGAGCGCCCGCAGGGGGCTGGTGCCCGCGGGCACGGATGCGGTGGGCAGATCCTGATCTGCCGTCAAATAGAGGTGCCGACCGTCGTCCAGCAACACGCTGGCGCGGGTGGATTGCACCGGCGGGGCCTGGGCCTCGCGTTCCCGGGTCTGTTCGAAATAGCCGTTTGGCCCGTAGCCAAGTCCGGGCAGGCAGGCATCATCGAAATCAATCACCTGCCCGATCAGCACCACATGATCACCCGCATCAAGGACGTGAAAGCTGTCACAGACAAACCCGGCAGCCCGGCCTGAGATCAGGGGAATGCCCGTTGCATGAGGCTGCCAATCACAGGTGCTGAACCGGTCCTCCTGTCGGGATGCAAAGAGGTTTGAGACATGCTGCTGCCCTTCGGCGAGGATGCTGACCCCGAACCGGTTGGCGTTTCGAAAGACCTCGAACGTGGACAGATGGTTGCCCGGGCAGACCAGAACCAGCGGCGGGTCAAGCGAGACGGAGGTAAAAGAATTGGCGGTGAACCCAACGGGCGCACCATCAACCCCCCGCGTCGTCACAACCGTGACACCTGTGACAAAGCGGCTGAACGCGGACCGCAGGGCTTTGGCGTCAGTGACCATGCTCACGGCGCGCTTGTTTTGAAGGTTGACAGGATCGCATCCACGGCGGCGTCAGGGTGCGTCATCGGCAGCATATGCGCGGCATCTTCAAGCACCACGCAGCGTCCCCGCGGGCAGCGTGCGGCCATCTCTTCCGACATCTCAGCCGTGGAATTTGGATCCTGCCCACCCGTCATGAAAAGCGTCGGACAGGTCAAGTTGCGCAGGTCATCATCAGAGGGGCCATCGTGATGTGCGAAAACAGAATATGCAGCCGCATAGCCTGCAGGGTCTGCGTCGCTCAGCCAGGCGCGGCACGCCTCAGCGGCCTGTTTCCCATCGCCCTGTGGGGCGTTTCCAAACCATCGCTCCAGGGTCGCGGTTGGATCGGGGGCGTCGGCCTTTTGCAAGGCCTTGGCGCGCGCCTGAACGGCCTGGGCTGCATCCGGTGATCGTCGATAAATGGCACTTATCGCTGCAACACCAGAGATTTGCCGAGGTTTTTTCGCGCCCAGTGCCAGCGCAATCATCGCCCCCATGGAATGCCCGGCAAGGCAGACGGGTTCCTGCAATGCGTCAATAAATGCGCCTGCGCGCGCCGTGTAATCCCCCAGATCGGTTTCGCCCGCGCGCGGCGAAAACCCATGGCCCGGCATATCCAGCGCGTAGACCGTGAAATGCCCCGCCAGCGCGGGCATCATGGCGGCCCAGGCTTCGGCGCGCAGGCCGACCCCGTGGATCAGGATAAGCGCCGGTCCGCTGCCTTGCGTCCAATAGGCCAGCCCGCCGGCGCCGTCAGACCGCGGCCGGGTTGTCCAGATCATGTCCCAAATCCTTCAGGTCTTGGTACCGGTCGCCGATGCGGTGATGCGGGCGACCATTCAGGGCCGCGCCCAAGGCGACCACGACCTCATCAGCACGCGGGGCATCCGCAATCGCGAACTGGATGGTCAGGTAATGTGACCGGCGCCCGGCGTCGTTCTTGTCCATCAGCGGGATCTGGATCGAGGCATTGGCCCCGCCACGGATGTTCGTGAAGGCCAGATAGGATTTTGCGCCGACAGCCTCGCGGAAATGATTTCCGAAGCGCAGGGTGTGGATCAGGCCGGAGGCGTGTTCTATCTCGCCATCCAGGCCCACAACAGCCGCCTTGCCAAAAGCCTCGATGCGGTCGCCGCCCCCCGCCATGTCGGTGATGCGTTGGGTCAGCACGGCGCCCAGTTCCGGCCCATAGGCCTGTACCTCGGGTTTGAGATCTTCGACGAACTTCCCGGCCCAGGGATTGGTGATCACCGCTGCCGCCGCGCACATGGACCAAGGATGCGCTGCCGGTTTGAACCCTTCGATCAGCACATCTTCCTGATAGGTCACGATTTTTCTAATTTCTGGTCGCATTCCGTCCACTCCACATTGCTCCTGAATTTATTGGCGTGAGCGGGCTGTGACAAACGATAGAAAATGATATGAATGCATTAGATTTACTAATGTGATGGAGTGCTCATGGCCAAATCCCTTCCCCCATTGACGTGGTTTCGGGCCTTTGAGGCCGCCGCGCGCCATCTGAGCTTTACCCTCGCGGCTGATGAATTGGGCTTCACCCAATCCGCCATCAGCCAACATGTGCGCGCTTTGGAGGAACGCCTGGGTAGCCCCTTGTTCATCCGTCGGCATCGGGCGCTGCAACTTACCGATGCCGGGCGGTTGCTGGTTCCGGATGTGGCCGCCGCCATGGCGCGGCTGGGGCAGGCAACGGAGCGGTTTTTGCCCGTCGTCTCCAAACCGAAACTGACAATTGCGACCAGCGCCAGCATTGCGCAATACTTGTTGGCCCCGAAACTGTCGGCGTTCGCCCAGCTGCACCCGGACATCGCGCTGCAGATTGTCACAACGGTCTGGCCCGATGATTTTACAGCCGTGAACTCCGATATCGAAATACGGTTCGGTGCGCAGGAGGTTGTTGGGCAAAACGCTGACCTGTTGGGGCCGACCTATCTGCATGCTGTTGCGGCACCGCAGTTGGCACGAGATCTGACCACGGCCACAATCTGGGAGCATCTGGCCCATCTGCCGCTGATCCAGCCGGTCGGGATTTCCGCGACCTGGTCAGCGATCAGTGCCACGCTGGTCCCGCTAGAGGCGCATTTCTACGTCGACACGCATGGGCTGGCGGTCGACATGGCGCTGAGCGGGGCAGGGGTCGCGCTGACTCATGCGCTGGTGACCCGGGAGGCCCTCGCAGACGGCCGGTTGATCGAAGTGCCACTGCCCCACATTCCCGCGCGGGAAGGGTATTACCTTGCCCGAAACCCCAGCCAGCATCCGAAGCTGCAAGACAGCCTCGCCAGTTGGATTTTCGCGCAAGCAGCTGCGTGATCACGCGAGGGTGACAGGGGTCTCCTCCGCATGGGACCGGGCGGCGGCATCTGCGAGCATCTGAGCGCGCAAACCATCCAAGATGCCAGGGGTCATGGCATCACCTGAGCCTGCGTTCTCTACGAAATGCGCCATCTCCGCGTGATAGGCCGCCTCGTAGCGCTCCAGAAAGAAATGCTGCGCGGGCGCTCTGCGAAATCCGGTTTCGGTGGCGACTTCGACCGTGGTTTCCAGCATGTTTTCGGCGCGCAACATCCCCTTTGCGCCATGCACCTCGATCCGTTGGTCATAGCCATAGGCTGCGCGGCGGGAATTGGAGATCTGGCAGATTTTGCCCGACGCGGTGGTCAGGGTGACCGCCGCCGTATCCACATCTCCCGCCGCCCCGATCTCCGGATCCACCAGCGCCGCGCCCACCGCGTAGACGGTGACCGGTTCTTCGCCCAGAAGAAAGCGCGCCATGTCCAGATCATGGATCATCATATCGCGAAAAATTCCGCCAGAGCTTTGGATGTAGCTCACCGGCGGCGGGGAGGGGTCGCGGGACAGGATCGTAACAATCTCGACCGCGCCAATCTCGCCCTGGGCAATCCGCGCCTGAAGGTTCGCAAAACTCGGGTCGAACCGCCGGTTGAACGCGGTCATGAATGGCACGCCCGCGCTTTCCACCGCCGACTGGCAGGTGCGGATGCGATCCGCGGACATATCCACGGGCTTTTCGCAGAAGATGGCTTTGCCCGCGCGGGCTGCGGCATGGATCAGATCGAAATGCGTATCGGTCGGCGTGCCGATGACAACCGCGTCGACGTCCTTGCTGTCAATCAGCGCATCAGGCGCCAGCACCTGCGCCCCGGTGCGGCTGGCCAGCGCCTGTGCAGGCTCGGCGAAGGCGTCCGCTACCGCCGTCACCACGGCGCCATCAATCCGGCTGATTGATCGTGCGTGCACCTGTCCGATCCGACCACAGCCCAACAGTCCGATTTTCAGCATGTCATGCCCCCTTGAACCCCTTCAGCACGCTGCGGGTGGCGGCGACGATGGGATCATGCGTGTCCCTGAGGATGCTCACGCGATCAAACCGGTCCGGGTCACTGTCCACGGCTGCGCGCAGGGCCGCCCCAAAGGCCATGCGCAACTCTGTCCCGATGTTGAATTTGCAGACGGCCGAGCCACGAGAGAGGGTGCGCCGCTGATCCATCGGCACACCGGAGCCACCATGGATGACCAGCGGGATGTTGGTGACCGCCTCAATTGCCCGAATGCGTGCCAGATCGAGACCGCCTGACTTGTCTTGCTGCAGATGCACATTGCCCACAGAAATGGCCATGGCATCGACGCCTGTTTCGCGTGCAAACTGCGCGGCTTCATCAGGATTGGTGCCTGCGGAGTTTTCGCCGCCCGCATAACCGACAAACCCGATCTCTCCCTCGCAGGACACCCCCGCGGCATGCGCCATATCGGCAATGGCTGCCGTGTCGGCGATGTTTTCCGCCAAAGGACTGCGCGAGCCGTCGTACATGACAGAGGTAAATCCGCTGTCGATGGCGATCCTGCACTCCTCAGCGGTATACCCGTGATCGAGGTGCGCTACGACCGGCACATGTGCTGCTTCCGCGAGATGCCGGAACATCTTGCCCAGGACCGGCAGCGGCGTGTGTTCGCGACACGACGGCCCCGCCTGCAGGATCACGGGCACATCTTCGGCCTCGGCTGCGGCCACATAGGCGCGCATGTCCTCCCAGCCGAGCGTGACCAGCCCGGCAACGGCATGGCCTTCTTTCAAGGCCGGTTGCAGCACCTCTGACAGGGTCGCCAGTGTCATTTGAACTTCGCCACCATGTCCATGATGCCGGGGATGGTGTGCAACTGTTCCGCGTGCGTGGGTTGGAAATATTGCTTCAGACTGCGCTGCGAGAGACCACCCAGAATGGTGAAGTAATACATTTCATACCCCGGCAGGACCGCGCAGGGGTGATAGCCCTTGTCGATCATGATCGTGGAACCATCGACAATGTGATAGGCATCGCCCGCCTTGTTCTCCTCACGCTGCAGCATCTGCACGCCGGAGCCGTAATTGGGCTTGAAACGGAAATTATAGGTCTCGTCGTGGCGGGTTTCTTCCGGCAGGCGGTCGGTATCATGTTTGTGCGACGGGAAGCCCGACCAGCCGCCTTGCCCCACGGTGTAAAGCTCGCTGACCAGCAGGCGACCCACCTTGTCATGGTGGCTGGCGCCGAGGATATGTTTGATCTTGCGGTGGGTCTTGGTGTCATCGGAGCCGTATTGCACCTTGTCCAGCCCGTCTGCGCGCACGTCGAACGGCTCCAGCACCTTGTCGTATTTCGCACCCGCAATGAATGTTTCGGTCGCCTCCGTCAGGCAGGTGATGCGCACTTTGGCGCCCACCGGCACATAGACCCCTTCAGGTTCGCCGTCCCAGACATCCACCGTGCGGTTGCCCAGTTTTGCAAACGCCGCCCCCTCGACATCCACATCCACGGTGCCGGTGGCCGGGACAATGCAGGTCTCATACCCCGGTACGGCATATTCAAAGACCTCGCCCTGCTTCAGCTTGACGATGTTGAAGTAGTTCAGCGGCACCAGATCGTGATCCGTGTCCACAATCGGTTTGTTCTGGTTGTCATAGGGCGCAATATGCATGGCGTTTCCTTTCAGCACTCTGTGGGGCCGGGATGCGCGGCCAGAAAATCCTCGAGCCCGTTTGTGTCGGGCATCGCGGGGGCGCAGCCCGGTCGGGCAACGACGATGGAGGCGCAGGCAGAGCCGCGCAGGACCGCCTCTTTCATCGGGCGGCCTTCAGACAGACCGGCCAGGAACCCGGCCATGAAACTGTCTCCGGCCCCGGTGGGTTTGACGGCCTCTACCGGGTAAATCCCGGTTCGGAATTCCGCGCCGTCGGCAAAGGTGATCGCGCCCTCATGACCCATCTTATAGACGACAATCGAGGCCGCGCCTTGAGCGAGATCACGTGCCTTGGCGAGACCCTTGCCGATATCACCCGCCATGAAACCGAACTCCTCGTCATTGCCGACAATCACATCCGAGAGCGCGCCTGCGCGGGACAAAACGTCTTCGGCAACCTCCGGCGAGGGCCAGCTATAGGGGCGGTAATCCACGTCAAAGATGATCGGCAAGCCGGCGGCACGCGCCAGGTCGAAAGCGCGAAAGGCCGCACTGCGCGAGGGCTCGGCAGCAAAGACGGTGCCTGCGGTAATCAGCGCGCCGAACTGGCTGTAGTCGACGGCTTCGACATCCGCGACGGTCATCTGAAAGTCGGCGGCGTTGTTGCGGTAGATGACGCTTTGATGGTCTTCGACACGCGTTTCATAGACCGCGAGCGAGGTGCGTTCCTCGCCGCGAATACGTGACACATAGGTGCGTTCGACGCCGTAGCGGTCCAACTGACCCTCGCAATACCACCCCACCGCATCATCGGAGACTGAGGTCACCAATGCCGCCTTGCACCCCAGCTTCACCAGCCCCGCGGCGATATTGGCGCTGCTGCCGCCCATGCCGACGACCATTGTCGTTGCATCCGGCGTTGATGTGCCGGGTGGATCGGGACACAGATCCATACCGACCCGCCCGACCACCAGAAAATTGCGCTCTGCGATGCCTTCCAGCGCCATCAGACGCCCTTCCGCTGCTTGGCTCGGCTGGCTTCCCAGTCTTCATGCGCCGCCGTGACCTTGGCGCTGGCGCTCACATGTGGCGTGCCGACTTCCCACCAGGTGTGACCTTCCGTCGTCCAGCCCTCATAGGCATCCACCTTCATCACGATCACATGGGTGCGGTCGCTGGCTTTGGCGCGCATGAACGCCTCGCCCAGTTCAGCAGGGTTTGAAACCGTCTCCGAGATCGCGCCCTGTGCTGCGGCATGGGCTTCGAAATCAACGCCAAAGGGTTCGGGGATGGTCGGACAATCGGCGATCAGGTTGTTGAAGCTTTCGTTCCCGGTGTTGTTTTGCAGCTTGTTGATCACCGCAAAGCCGCCATTGTCGAGTACTAGGATGATCAGCTTTTTCTGGCTCAGCACCGAGGAATAGATATCGGAATTCAACATCATGTAGGAGCCATCGCCGATAAAGACGATGGTGTCCTTGTCTGCTTCCCGCTCGACCTGCGCGATCCGCGCGCCCCAGGCGCCTGAGATCTCGTACCCCATGCAGGAAAATCCGAATTCTACGTCGACCGTGCCCAGCCTCAGTGTGCGCCAATTGGCGGTGACTTCCGCAGGCAGGCCCCCGGCGGCGGCGACCACCCGGTCGCGCGGATCACAAAGCGCATTCACCACCCCAATCGCCTGCGCGTAAGAATTGGGGCGGTTTCCGTAAGCCACGTTCTCCGCGACATAGGCGTTCCACTTGTGGCGCTCGGACTGCGCGAAATCCACCCATGTCGCAGGGGTTTGGTAGTCGAGCGCGCCCGCCAGCGCGGTGAGCGCCATCTTGGCGTCACCCACAACCGGCAGGGAGCGGTGTTTGCCCGCGTCGTGGCGCGCGGCGTTGACGGAAATGATCCGTGCGTCCTTGGCAAAGGCGGTCCAGGAGCCGGTGGTGAAATCCTGCAACCGCGTGCCCACCGCCAGGATCACATCTGCGGCCTCGGCAATGGCATTGGCGCTGTCGGAGCCGGTCACACCGATGGGGCCGATGTTCAGGGGGTGATCGTTCAGCAGGTTTGCCCGTCCGGCAATGGTTTCGACAACGGGGATCTGATGCGCCTCCGCAAAACCGGTGAGCTCCGTGGTTGCGCGGGCATATTGGACACCGCCGCCCGCGATGATCATTGGGCGCTCAGCAGCCCTTAGCAGTGCAATCGCATCGGCAACTTCAGCGGCATCCGGCGAAATGCGCCGAATGCGGTGAATTTTCTTCTCGAAAAACACCGTTGGATAGTCATAGGTCCACCCTTGTACATCCTGCGGCAGACCCAGAAACGCGGGCCCGCAATCGCCAGGGTCCAGCAGGGTGGCCAGTGCGGCGGGCAGCGACTGGATCACCTGCGCCGGATGGGTGATCCGATCCCAATAGCGGGACACGGGCTTGAACGCATCGTTCACACCGAACGTCGGATCGTCGAAGTTTTCCATCTGCTGCAACACCGGATCGGGCAGGCGGGTCAGAAACGTGTCGCCGCAAAGCATCAGCATCGGCAGCCGGTTGGCATGGGCCAGAGCCGCCGCTGTCAGCAGGTTTGATGTCCCGGGTCCGGCGCTCGCCGTGCAGAACATGAAACGCTGACGCAGCCATTGCTTGGTATAGCCGGCAGCGGCAAATCCCATGCTCTGTTCATTCTGTCCCCGGTAGAGCGGCAGGGCGTCCTGCACCCCGTACAGCGCTTCGCCAAGGCAGGTGACATTGCCATGGCCAAAAATGCCGAAACCGCCGCCACAGGCGCGCATTTCAGTGCCGTCAATCTCGATGAACTGATTGGAAAGCCAGCGAATAATAGCCTGCGCCGTGGTGAGCCGGATGGTGTCGGATATGGCTGTCATGGTCCCATGAACCCTTCAGGAAAATTCAGTGCGTTGCCGAATGCGACTTGCGGGATGTCGATTCCCACGATACTGATTTTGCAACCGGTTGCAAATTGAATTTCGAAATTGGGAGAACCCTGCGATGCCACAGATCGGAATTGGTATCCTTGGCGGTGGCTACATGGGCAAGGCGCATGCGGTCGCCATGTCGGCGGTTGGCGCGGTTTTCAACACCACCCTGCGGCCAAAGCTGGAAATGGTCTGCGCCTCAAGCGGTGAGAGCGCCGAGAAATACCGGGTCGCTTACGGGTTCGAACGCGCAACCGATGAGTGGCGCATTCTGGTCAATGACCCGAAAGTGGAGGCCATCGTCATCGCCTCTCCCCAAGAAACGCACCGCGCGGTTGCCGAGGCGGCTTTTGCGCTTGGCAAGCCGGTGTTCTGTGAAAAACCCCTTGGCGCATCGCTGGAAGATAGCCATGCGATGGTCGCCGCGGCGCAGGCTGCGGGTGTGCCAAATATGGTGGGGTTCAACTATATCCGCACGCCCGCCAGCCAGTTTGCCCGCCAGTTGATTGCCGCGGGTGAGATCGGCGAGATCACCTGGTTTCGGGGGGAGCACACAGAAGATTTTTACGCGGATCCGCACGCGCCCGCGACCTGGCGCACGACCGGGCAAGCCAACGGCACGATGGGGGATCTGGCCCCGCACATGGTGAATGCGGCGCTGGCCCTGATGGGACCGATCACGCGGGTGATGGCCGAGGTCGAGACCGTGCATGTCACGCGCCCGGGCGGCACGGTCACCAACGATGATCATGCGCAAATGATGTGCCGCTTTGCCAATGGCGCGATGGGGCAGATGTATTTCAGCCGCATCGCGACGGGTCGCAAGATGGGCTATGCCTATGAAATATCAGGTACAAAGGGTGCCATTCGCTTTGATCAGGAAGACCAGAACGCGATCTGGCTCTACCGGATGGAGGGCCCGGAAGCGGAGCGCGGTTTCACCAAGATCCTGACCGGTCCCGCCCATCCGGACTACCTGCCGTTTTGCCAGGGACCGGGCCATGGCACGGGGTATCAGGACCAGATCATCATCGAGGCGCGCGATTTTCTGCACGCGATCGAGACCGGCGAAAAAGTCTGGCCGAGTTTCGCGGATGGTCATGAAGTGAACATCGTGATCGACGCGGCATTGCGCTCTGCGCGGTCTGAAAAATGGCAAGACGTGTGAACAACCTGAGCATGGGAGAAGCTTGTACATGAACATCAGAATTGGCAATGCGCCCTGTTCCTGGGGGGTCGAGTTTGCGGATGATGCGCGCAATCCGACGTGGCAATCAGTGCTCAAGGACTGCGCGGCAGCAGGCTACAAAGGCATTGAATTGGGGCCTGTCGGGTTCATGCCCGAGGACCCGGCGGTCCTGGCGGATGCTCTGTCCGAGCATGATCTTGAGCTGATCGGCGGCGTTGTTTTCCGCCCGTTCCACGATCCGGCTGCTTGGGATGATGTGCTTGATGGTGCGGTGCGGACCTGCAAGGCATTGACCGCCCATGGCGCGAAACATCTGGTCCTGATCGATTCCATTTCACCACGGCGCGCGCCCACGGCCGGGCGTGTGGCGGAGGCTGAGCAAATGGACGCGACCGAGTGGTCGGCCTACCGCGAACGCATCGCAACCATTGCGCGCATGGGGGCCGAAGACTACGGGCTGACGGTGGGCATCCATGCCCATGCTGCGGGCTTTATGGACTTCGAGCCGGAGCTGGAGCGGCTGCTGGAGGAAGTGGACGAGACCATCCTCAAGATCTGCTTTGACACCGGTCATCATTCCTACGCTGGCTTCGATCCGGTGGCTTTCATGAAGCGGCATATCGACCGTATTTCCTATATGCATTTCAAGGACATCGATCCAGCGGTCAAAGCCGATGTGATCCGCAAACGCACCGGGTTCTATGACGCCTGCGGGCAGGGCATCTTCTGCAATCTGGGGCAGGGTGATGTTGATTTTCCCGCCGTCCGGCAGGTGCTGGTGGAGGCCGGGTTTAAAGGGTGGTGCACGGTAGAACAGGACTGCGATCCGACATTGGATCCCGATCCCATCGGGGATGCCCGCGCAAATCGTGAATATCTTGAAACCATTGGTTTTAAATAAGGAAACCGAACCATGGCAAAGTTGAAATGGGGGATGATCGGCGGCGGTGAAGGCAGCCAGATCGGGCCGGCGCATCGTCTGGGCGCGGGTCTGGACGGAGCCTTTGAATTTGCTGCGGGTGCATTGGATCACCGGCCCGAGGCGGGCATCGACTATGGCCGTCGCATGGGGCTTGGGAATCGCGCCTATGGCAGCTGGCAGGACATGTTGGAAGGCGAACGCGCGCGTGAAGATCGGGTCGATCTGGTGACGGTCGCCACGCCCAATGCCACGCATTTCGAGATCACCAAATCCTTTCTGGAAAGCGGCTTTCATGTGCTCTGCGAAAAGCCCATGACCATGACCGTCGAAGAAGGCGAAGAGATCGTGAAGATTGCCGCCGCGACCGGCAATATCTGCGCGGTGAACTACGGCTATTCGGGCTATTCGCTGGTGCGCCATATGAAGGCGATGGTGGCGCGCGGCGACATCGGCAAGGTGCGTCTGGTCAAGGCTGAATTCGCCCACGGCCATCACGCGGATGCCGCAGATGCGGACAACCCGCGGGTGCGCTGGCGCTATGATCCGGCGCAGGCGGGCGTGTCGGCGCAATTTGCCGATTGTGGCATTCACGCGATGCATATGGCATCCTTTGTCTGTGGTCAGGAGGTGACGCGGCTGAGCGCCGATATGGTGTCCTGCATCGATGTGCGCGTGCTCGAAGATGACGCAATGGTCAATTTCCGCATGGAGGGCGGGGCCGTGGGGCGGCTCTGGACGTCGTCCATCGCGCTGGGACGTCAGCATGGTTTGACGCTGCAGGTGTTTGGCGAGACCGGCGGCTTGCGGTGGGCGCAGGAGCATCCGAACCAGCTCTATCATATGCCGCTGAACGGGCGATTGCAGGTGATTGAGCGGGGTGAGGGCAACCTCTCCCCCGAAGCGGATCGCACCAGTCGCGTGACGGTTGGGCACACCGAAGGCATGCCGCTCGCCTTTGCCAATATCTACAGCGATCTGGCCGAAGCGATCCGGGCGCAGAAGGAAGGTCGCCCGATGGACCCGGCGGCAAATCTCTATCCGCGCGCGGAGGATGGTCTGCGGTCGATGGCGGCGGTTTATGCGGTGGCAGCATCGGGTAAACAGGACGGGGCCTGGCTGGATGCCCGCCCGCCGATGTTCAGGTAACGTCGTTCAGGGGAGGGGCCTCAGGGTCCCTCGTTCGATGACGGAACAGGGAAAGATGCGCGCCTCCGGGTAGCGGTCTGGCTCATCCAGCATCGCCACCATCAGCTCGATGGAGGAGGTCACGATTTGCCGGATGGGCTGGTGGATCGTGGTCAGGTCGATGTTTTGCCAGCGCGCCATTTCCATGTCGTTCAACCCGATGATGCCGATATCATCGGGCACCTTCAGCCCGCTTTCGGTAATCGCGGATAGAACGCCAATCGACAGCACATCATCCCCGCAAAAATACGCTTCCGCCGGGGTGGTTTCCAGCAGGCGCAGCATTTCGCGGCGTCCGGCGTCAAAGGAATAGGCATCCGCAAAGGAATGGCTTGTTTCGACCTCGGGGTGCGCGTTCAGCACATCGAAAAACCCGGTGTACCGATCCTGGGTCGAGGTGGCGCTTTGCGGACCACCCAGAAAGGCCAGCCTGCGATACCCCCGCGCAATCAGTGTCCGCGCGGCCATGCGCCCGCATTCCACGTTGTCGATGCCGACAACATGGACCTGAGGCGTGCTCGAAGAGCGCCCGAAGCTGTGCACAACCGGCACGCCCGCGTCCCGAAAGGCGCGCGCAAAGCCGGGTGGCAAGGTGGAGGAGGCAACAACCGCACCGTCGACGGAATACTGCCGCAGCATCCGAACGGAGGCTTCGGGATCGGTCTCGTCAGACAGGTTGACCAGCAGGGGGCGCAATCCGCGATCCTGCAATCCGCGGGTGAAGAGGTCGAAAACCTGCAGGAAAATCGGGTTGTGAAAGTTGTTCGACACAAGCCCGATCAGCTTGGTGCGCCCGGTGGTCAAAGAGGAGGCGAGCGCATTTGGGCTGTACCCCAATTCACGCGCGGCTTTCTCAACCTTGCGGCGCATTTTCTCGGAGACCGACGCCCCATCGGTGAAGGCGCGCGACACCGCAGACCGGGAAACCCCGGCGCGTTCTGCAACCTCTTTCAATGTAATGGCCATCGTCTCTCGTCCGTTCCCTTTGGCGTTCTGCGTCTGCCGCGCAGCCATACGCTTGCGGTAGTATGAAATTCAAAGAGTATTTTTGCAACCGGTTGCAAAAAAACGGAGGGTGTGCTTAGCTTGAGTCGGAGAGGCGGCGCAGGTCGCTCTTTTGCCATGAGAACGGTGATCCTTGGGAGGACAATAT
Source organism: uncultured Roseobacter sp. (assembly GCF_947501835.1). NCBI lineage: Bacteria > Pseudomonadati > Pseudomonadota > Alphaproteobacteria > Rhodobacterales > Roseobacteraceae > Roseobacter > uncultured Roseobacter sp. The sequence continues at coordinate 86,982 of NZ_CANMXR010000007.1, forward strand.
GACTTCATTGATGAAGAAACTGGTGTTGGCGACAGCAATTGTTGCGGCCCCCTTCATGACCGCGCAGACAGCCGCGGCAGAAGGTGAGAAATACATTCTGGTCAGCCACGCGCCGGACAGCGACACCTGGTGGAACACGATCAAGAACGGTATCGCACTGGCCGGTGAGCAAGTGGGCGCCGAGGTCGAGTACCGTAACCCGCCGACAGGTGACATTGCCGATATGGCACGCATCATCGAGCAGGCCACCGCATCCGGCCCGGATGGGATCATCACGACGCTGGCGGACTTCGACGTGCTGAAAGGGCCGATCACGGCCGCCGTCGATCAGGGGATCGACGTGATCATCATGAACACCGGCACACCGGAACAGGCCCGGGAAATCGGGGCGCTGATGTATGTGGGTCAGCCTGAATATGACGCAGGCTTTGCCGCTGGTCAGCGGGCCAAGGATGAGGGGGTGACCAATTTCCTCTGCGTGAACCACGCCATCCAGCAGCCCACGGTGGGCGAACGCTGCCGAGGCTATGCGGATGGCCTGGGCATTGATCTTGGCAGTTCGATGATGGACAGCGGCACCGACCCGTCCGAGATCAAGAACAAGGTTCTGGCCTATCTCTCGGCAAATCCTGATGTCGACGGCATTCTGACGCTGGGTCCGGTCTCTGCTGATCCGACCATTGCCGCGCTGCAGGAAAACGGCATGGCCGGTGACATCCATTTCGGCACCTTCGATCTGGGCGAGGAAATCGTCAAAGGCATCAAGGACGGCACCATCAACTGGGGCATCGACCAACAGCCTTTCCTGCAGGCCTATATGCCTGTTGTCATCCTTGCCAACTGGGATCGCTATGGCGTGCTGCCCGGCAATAACATCAACTCCGGCCCGGGTTTCGTCACCAAGGACGCATTGGCCAAAGTGGAAGAGTTTGCCGGCGAATTCCGGTGATCTGATCCCAAAACCACAGGCGGCCTTCCTGTCCGGGGGGCCGCCTTTTTCCAATTCTGCAAGCTGAGGGACACGCTATGGCAGAGACCACGCAAACAGACGAGCGGATCAAGGAGATATCCCCGCTGCGCCGCGCCCTGATCCGTCCGGAACTGGGTGGCATTGTCGGAACCTTTGCCGTCTTCACACTCTTTGCACTTTTTGCATTCGACAGCGGGATGTTTAACAGCCAGGGCGTGATGAACTGGTCGATTGTTTCGGCGCAATTCATGATCATTGCCGTCGGCGCCTGCCTGCTGATGATTTCCGGCGAGTTCGATCTTAGCGTCGGGTCGATGATCGGTTTCGCCGGTATGATGATCGCCGTGTTCGGCGTCGTTCTGGCCTGGCCGATGTGGATCGCGATCATCATCACTTTCGTGATCTGCTGTACGCTTGGGGCGCTCAACGGCTGGATCGTGGTGCGTACGGGCCTGCCCAGCTTCATTGTGACGCTGGCCTTCCTGTTTATCCTGCGGGGCTTCACCATCTACATCCCGCAAACCATTGAGCGCAAAACCATCATCGGCGGCATTCGTGACGCAGCCGAAGGCGATTGGCTGGCGCCGATCTTCGGTGGTAAAATCGGCCAACCGGTTTTCCAATGGCTCGGCGATATGGGTATCATCGGCGTTTTTGAACGCGGCAGCCGGGCAGGTCAGCCGGTTGTCGATGGCATCCCCATGCTGATTATCTGGGCGATCATCCTGATCGTCTTTGGCCACATTCTGTTGACGCGCACACGGTTCGGCAACTGGATTTTCGCTGCCGGGGGGGACGCCGAAGCGGCCCGAAATTCCGGTGTGCCGGTCAACAAGGTAAAAGTCCTCATGTTCATGTTCACCGCCTTCTGTGCGACCGTTTTCGCGGTATGCCAGGTGATGGAATTTGGCTCGGCGGGGGCGGATCGCGGCCTGCTGAAGGAGTTCGAGGCGATCATCGCCGTGGTCATCGGCGGCGCGCTGCTGACGGGCGGCTATGGCTCGGTGATCGGGGCGGCCCTGGGCGCGCTGATCTTCGGCGTCGTCCAGCAGGGGCTGTTTTTTGCGGGCGTTGAGTCGAGCCTGTTTAGAGTGTTCTTAGGTGTCATCTTGCTCTTTGCGGTGATCCTGAACACCTACATCCGCCGCATCATCACGGGAGAACGCTAATGGCCGATCCAATCATCCAGATGAAGGACATCGAAAAGCACTTTGGCAGCGTGATTGCCTTGGCGGGCGTGTCGGTCGATGTCTTCGCCGGTGAATGCCATTGCTTGCTGGGCGACAATGGCGCGGGCAAATCGACCTTCATTAAGACCATGTCCGGGGTGCATAAACCAACCGCGGGCGAGATCATCTTCGAAGGCAAGCCGCTTGATTTTGCCGATCCGCGTGACGCGATGGCAGCGGGTATCGCGACGGTACACCAGCATCTGTCGATGATCCCGCTGATGTCGGTCAGCCGGAATTTCTTCATGGGCAACGAACCCGTAAAGAAAATCGGTCCCATCGACTTTTTCGATCACGACTATGCCAACCGCGTTACCATGGAAGAGATGCGCAAGATGGGGATCAACCTGCGCGGGCCGGATCAGGCGGTGGGCACCCTCTCTGGCGGCGAACGCCAGACCGTGGCCATTGCCCGCGCCGTGCATTTCGGTGCCAAGGTTCTGATCCTGGATGAGCCAACCAGCGCGCTGGGGGTGCGGCAAACCGCGAACGTGTTGGCGACCATCGACAAGGTGCGCAAACAGGGCATCGCGGTGGTCTTCATCACGCATAACGTCCGCCACGCAATGGCGGTGGGGGACCGTTTCACCGTCCTCAATCGTGGGCAAACGCTGGGCACGGCAGAGCGTGGAGACATCACGCCTGAGGAGTTGCAGGATATGATGGCCGGGGGGCAGGAGATGGTCGAGCTTGAAGGGAGCCTCGGCGGTACCGTCTGAGTTTTCGATCTGCACAAAAACACAGTCACGCACCTCGTGGCGGTGTTTTGTTTTGCGGTTCCCATGCTCTTTGCTGTGCGATTTCAATCCCGCTGCATGGGTGTGATCTGAACGATAGTGTGTTTGTGAAAATTGTTTTTTATCAGATGTTTGAGGTCATTTTCTGCCCCTTCTGACTTTGCCAAGAAAGCCACGCCATACGACCGACAAAAAACGCCAGTCTTGACAGGTCCAGCTTCATGTTCTCTTTTAGGTAGCATCCCAAGCTTTTTTTCTGGGACCGTATTTTTTATCATATCCGCCCATTTTTTATTTCGGCGGAACACATTTTAGGGGGTTTACGCGATGAATTTGAGGCGAGTCCCAATTCGTTTGATTGCACTGTTTGGGCTGGTTTTCGCACTATTGATTGGGTGCGACCGACTGGCAGATCCCTATTCCGCTGAAGCCTACAAACAGGCAACTTCGCTGAAAGCGCGCAGCCTTGCGCTCGTGGCCAAGGGCACGGAAAGCTATTCAAAACACGAACAGACCGCTGACCTACTCTTAATTGATGCGGCGTCTGCTCATGAATTCGCCAAGGGTCGGGGCAACGAGGCAGCGCAATCTGCGGCCAAGCAATGGGCCATCATTGTGGACCCTGATGGCGGGTCGCTGGCGGATTTCGTCAATCAGTGGCGCAAGGCGCCGGGTGGCAAGATGAGCAAGTTTTTTGTTGAAGAATTTTCATCCGTACTGGCGCTCCAGTTCGATCGGATCATCGAACTTGAAACGGGACGCAAGGCAGCGGGTAATGTGGAGGGCTGATAATGCCTAATCTAGACGATGTGTGGGATACCTTTTCGAATTCGGTAAAGGACGGTGCTGGCGAACTGGCGCAGAACCTGTTTCAGGAATGGAAAGACCCGGCCAAGGAAGACGCGTCTGAGTTTATCGAGATGACGCGGGAAAAACTGCCAAAATGGACAAAGGCGCTGGCGCAGGGTCACCTGACCAAAAGCGAATTCAACCTGCTGATCCGCAGCCTCGAGGGCCTGGCTGAGTTGAATGCGTTGAAGGCAAAAGGCCTTGCGAAACAGAAGCTTGAACAATTTCGTGTCGGGCTGATCAGCCTTGTGGTCAACGCAGCCGTTGGCGCGGTCGGGCTCTAGCGCGCCGTCTCATCCGTGCCCGGGTCGAGCAGACGCGACCGGCAAGGCGATCACACCGCAATTATTGGGTGTCGGAAGAGAGGATCGCGGGGTCTAGGTTGTATTTTTCCAGCCAGTCCATAGCGGGCATGTCCGTCGAGCCAAAGTCAAACTCGGAGAGTTCAGTCATGTCACTGATTTTCGCCAGCGCGCAGAACGCATCGCTTTCATACGCTGCCTCTGAAGCGCCGGTACCGATTTCCAAAACCGTCCCATCCGCTTCGGTCACCGTGCCGCAGACAAAAGCCCAATCGTCGGACTGGTTCTGCATCTCAATCTTGACGGCCACGGGGCGGTCAATCTGGCGCGACGCAGCCTCCGAAATCAGCGCTTCGACCGTGACAGGGTCCGGACGCATCCACCAGACCGCAGCGCCCAGCACGCCCACGCCAATGAGCAAAATCAGGAATTTTCGAGATGTCGCCATAGCATAAGAACGTTCGGTTGAGTGAGGAGGTCGCAATTTTTGACCTCTATTCAAGAACCAAATCCAATTCAATTCAAAAATATGAGGTCCAACGATGTATACTTTTGACAACGACATTTCTCAACTGGCCAATTGGATCGAGAAAGAAGTCGCCTTTCCCGGCAATATCGCATCCGGCAAGCGTGGCACCGCGGCGCGGCGCGTTCAGGAATGGCTTTGCCTGCACAACCATCAGGTATCGATTGACGCCGATTTCGGCGGCGTAACCAAGGACGCGGTTCAGGATTTCCAGTCTGCAAGCCGCCTGCCGGTCACAGGCGTCGTAGATGAAGCGACCCACAATAAATTTGTCGCCCCGATGCTCCGCACGCTCAGCCCCAAGATCAAGAAGAACATGAGTTATTCTGACACCGTGATCGCCTACGCCAAGGCGCATCTTAAAGAGCATCCTTTGGAAGTTGGCGGGGCCAATCGCGGGCCCTGGGTGCGCATGTATATGAAAGGGAACGAGGGCAAGCCCTGGGCGTGGTGCGCCGGGTTCACGACATTCTGCATGCAACAGGCCTGTGAAATGCTCAATCTCCCCATGCCGATCAAGGGCTCCTTCTCCTGCGATTCGCTTGCAGCACAGGCCAAGAGCGCCGGATTGTTCTTGCGCGAACGGGATGCGACCGCCAGCACTGTGCCCGCGGGTTCGCTCTTTCTGGTGCGCCGCACCTCAACGGATTGGACACACGTCGGGTTGGTCACCAAGGCGGAAGCCTCCTCGTTTCAGACCCTTGAGGGCAATACCAACGATGACGGCGACCGCGAGGGCTATGAGGTCTGCGCCCGCCGCCGGGGCTATGGCAAGAAGGACTTTGTTGTTTTCTGATCTACCGATTGGCTGATCTGACAGAACCGGACATATCGCGCGCATCATGTAGCATTTCATCGCTGCAGCATGCGCGCGTGTTTTTTCACCGCCAGATCGGGACCACCTGACCGGATCACAAAAGTTGGCGTTTATGGACGCTGCTTTTGCCGATATCGCAATATCTGATTAAAATAATCAGAAAGCGCCCGTTTATCCAAGTATTTTTATCAACAATATTGATTTCCCCCAGGGAATCAGTAATTGAGTAAATTAATAAGGTTTAACCCATGGGAGTTCTCAATGTCGGCAAGATCCACAATTTCACTCACCGCGCTTACTGCAATGGCACTCGGAGGCGCCGCCTCCGTTGCATATGCCGAAGGTGAGGTGAACCTCTATTCGTCGCGCCACTATGACACCGACGAACGGCTTTATTCCGATTTCACCGAAATGACCGGCATCACCATCAACCGCATCGAAGGCAAGGCGGACGAACTGATTGCGCGCATGGAGGCTGAGGGCGCAAATTCACCCGCCGATGTGCTGCTGACCGTGGACACCTCCCGCCTGGAGCGGGCGAAGGATGCCGGTGTTTTGCAATCGATTGAGAGCGCCGTGCTCGAAGAGCGCATCCCTGCCAACCTGCAGGACAGCGACAATCAGTGGTTCGGCTTTTCGCAGCGTGCCCGGATCGTCTTTTACGACAAGGCGGATGTGACCGAACCACCGGTTGACTATGTCTCGCTCGCGGATCCGAAGTACAAGGGCATGGTCTGCCACCGGTCATCGTCGAATGTGTACAGCCAGACCCTGCTGGCCGCCGTGATTGAAAACCACGGGGAAGAGGCGGCGAAGGCCTGGGCACAGGGTGTGGTTGATAATTTTGCGCGCGAACCCGAAGGCGGCGATACCGATCAATTGCGCGGTCTGGTCTCCGGTCAATGTGATATCTCGATTTCCAACACCTACTATTTCGCGCGGGCGCTGCGCAAAGACGTCTCCGGCGTGACCGCTGATGTCGACAAGATCGGGTGGGTTTTCCCGGCTCAGGATGCGGAAGGCGCGCATATGAACCTGTCGGGGGGTGGCGTAGCGGCGAATGCGCCGAACTTGGAAAACGCGATCAAGTTCATGGAATATCTCGCCTCCGATCAGGCGCAGCAGTATTTCTCTGCGGGCAACGATGAATTCCCCGCTGTGCCGGACGTGGCATTGAGTGAAAGCGTGTCCAAACTGGGTGAGTTCAAGCCTGACGCGGTTGACCTCTCCAAGGTCGCGAAAAACGTGCCTGCTGCGCAGAAGATTTTCAATGAAGTGGGCTGGAAGTAATCCACCGATTTCACAATCTATAAAAAGGAGCGTGCCATTGGTGCGCTCTTTTTTTGTCAACTGAAACCCGCTGTTCTGGTCATGGCTAGGGAAACGACGATCCCTAAACCGGCACTTCCGTGGTGTGTTTGATCCGGCGCAGCGCGAAGAGTGTCGATGTGCTGGCGACGCATTTATGCTCTAGCACGCGGCTCATCAGGATGGTTTCGAAATCCGCCATGTCCCGCACCAGCAGATGCAGCAGATAATCCCAATCGCCCGAGATCGAATAAACCTCGACAATTGTAGGCTCAAGCGCCATGGCGCGCTGAAAATCCTGGCGGGATTTGGTGCTTTGGGACGTCATGCGCACCTGGCAGAACACGTCCATACTGCGGCCCACAGCCGCCGGATCGACCAGTCGAACCGTTGCCCCCAAAATCCCCCGATCTTCCAGATTGCGCAACCGTCGCCAGCAGGTCGCGGGCGAGCTGTTGGTTGCTTTTGCAAGCTCTGCCACGCTGCCGGAGGCGTCGCGTTGCAGCAGGGTGAGTAGGCGGGTCTCAAGAGCGTTCAGTAGCTTCATTTATTTCACTTGATGATTAGTATCTGAAATATAGCTATCATTATTCCGCATAACTTGACAAATTTTGAGAGTTTACTCCTGCCATGCCGCGTTAGAATTGCGCGCAACAAATGCCACCTGAAACAGGAAGCGGATTGCGGATGACCGATCAGACCACCATTCTTGAGCACTACGAGCTGGAGGAGCGCTACACACGTACCAACGGCCGGGTTTTCCTGACCGGCACGCAGGCAATCATCCGGATTGCGCTGGATCAGGCCCGGCGCGACCGGGCGCGCGGTCTGGACACCCGCGGATATATATCGGGCTACCGCGGGTCGCCAGTGGGCGGTGTTGATCTTGAGATTGCGCGCAACAAGGATGTCGTTGCAGACGCCGGGATCACCTTTCTACCTGCCATCAACGAAGAGTTTGGCGCGACCCAGATGATCGGCACGCAGCAGGTGGAAACCGATCCGGATAAGGACTGTTTGGGCGTCTTCGGGCTCTGGTACGGCAAGGGGCCGGGGGTGGACCGGGCATCGGATGCGCTCAAACATGGCAATGCTTATGGGTCGTCCCCACATGGCGGTGTGCTGGTGGTGGCTGGCGATGATCACGGCTGTGTTTCCTCGTCCATGCCGCATCAGTCGGACGTCGCCTTCATGAATTTTTTCATGCCGACGATGAATCCGGCAAATGTGGCTGAGTTCCTGCCCTTCGCCGAATGGGGATATGCCCTGTCGCGATATTCCGGCATGTGGGTCGGGTTCAAGGCGATCTCCGAGACCGTCGAGTCGGGCATGTCCTTTGAAGTGCCCGCGGATCGGGATTTCCTGACACCTGATCATGCGATACCGGACACCGGGCTGCATTACCGCTGGCCAGATTTGCCGGGCCCTCAGATCGAAGAGCGCATGGAGGCCAAGAAAGCGGCCACCTTGGCCTTTGCCCGCGCTAATCCCATCGACCGCGTCGAATGGGGCCACGCACATGCCCGGTTTGGTATTGTGACCACCGGAAAATCCCACCTCGACGTGCTGGAAGCGCTGCGATTGTTGGGGATCGACAAGGAGATGGCGGCAGATCTGGGTCTCGATATCTACAAGGTCGGCATGGTCTGGCCGCTGGAGCCGACACGGGCGCTGGACTTCGCACAAGGCAAGCAGGAATTGCTGGTGATCGAGGAAAAGCGCGGGATCATCGAAAGCCAGCTCAAGGAGCACTTTTACGACTTTCCGGGCCAGAAACCGCAACGCATGGTGGGCAAACGGGACGAGAAAGGCGAGCGGCTTGTGCCCTGGACGCATGAATTGGGCGCCGTGATGCTGGCCGAGATCATCGCCAGGCGGCTTGATCAGAACACTCCCGGTCTGAAATTGTCGCAATTGGCGGCAAAAGCGGTCCCGCCGCCAAAACTGATCGATGTCCCCGGTGCGACGCGCACGCCCTATTTCTGCTCAGGCTGCCCGCATAACACCTCCACCAAGGTTCCAGAGGGCAGCGAGGCATTGGCGGGGATCGGCTGCCATTTCATGGCCAGTTGGATGAACCGCGAAACCACGTCGCTGATCCAGATGGGGGGCGAGGGGGTGAATTGGGTCGCCCGGTCCAGGTTCAACGGAAACAAGCATATTTTCCAAAACCTCGGCGAGGGAACCTATTACCATTCTGGCTCTCTGGCGGTGCGCCAGGCCATCGCGGCGGGCACCAATATTACTTATAAAATCCTGTTCAACGATGCGGTGGCGATGACCGGTGGGCAGGGCGTCGACGGGCCCATTTCGGTGCAGGGCATCGCGGCCAGTCTGATTGCAGAAGGCGCGCGAAAGGTCGTAGTTGTTTCCGACCACCCTGAAAACTTCCGACGCGCGGATTTCCCGGCGGGTGTGCGAATCGAACACCGCCGGGAGATGGACCGGATACAACGCGAGCTGCGCGAGATATCGGGCACGACCGTCCTGATTTACCAGCAGACCTGTGCCACCGAAAAACGGCGCTTGCGTAAACGTGGAAAACTGGTGGACCCAAAACGGTTTGCCGTCATCAATCCGCTGGTCTGCGAAGGCTGCGGTGATTGTTCGGTCGAAAGCAATTGCCTGAGCGTTGAGCCATTGGAGACCGAATTTGGCCGCAAGCGGCAGATCAATCTCAACTCCTGCAACAAGGATTTTACCTGTCTCAACGGGTTCTGCCCCAGTTTCGTGACGGTCGAAGGCGGCACGCTCCGCAAACGCGGCAGGGCCTCCGCTGGGGATGCATTTGATCAGCTAAAACGTGATCTTCCGCCACCCGAGATGCCGACGCTGCAAACGCCCTGGGACATTCTGGTGACCGGTGTGGGGGGCACCGGTGTGGTGACCGTCGGGCAGGTGATTGCGATGGCGGCCAATCTGGAAGGGAAGGGCACAACCGTTCTTGATTTCATGGGGTTTGCCCAGAAATTTGGCCCGGTTCTCAGCTATATCCGCATGTCGAACACACCGGAGGGGGTGCATCAGGCAAAGATCGAGCCCGGTTCCGCCGATGCATTGATCGGGTGTGATCTGGTGGTCAGTTCCTCGCCAAAAGCGTCGATGACCTATCGCGCCGGTAAAACGCGCGGGGTCGTCAACACGGCGCTCATGCCGACGGGCGATCTGGTGCAGAACCGCGATGCCGACCTCAGCGCCGCCACGCGGTTGCAGCAGATTGCGCAGGTTCTGGATGCGGATCTGGCCGCGCTGGATGCAAATGCGTTGTCCGAGGCGTTGTTGGGGGACAGCGTATTTGCCAACGTCATGATGCTGGGGGCCGCCTGGCAGGCGGGGTTGGTGCCCTTGAGCGAGGCGGCTTTGATGCGTGCGCTCGATCTGAACGGGGTCAAGCCGGAGCAGAACAAGCAAGCTTTCACCTGGGGGCGGATCGCTGTTCATGCCCCGGATGAAGTGGAGAAAGCAGCCGACCTGCCTTTGAAAAGCGCCGAAACCATCGAGGAATTGATCGCGCTCCGCGCGGCCTTTTTGACGGCCTATCAAAACGACAATTGGGCGGCGCAGTATCTGGATGCGATTGACAGCATAAAACAGGCGGAAACACGGGTGCTGGGCGCGCCGGGAGCGTTGACCCAAGCGGCGGCAAAGGGACTTTTCAAAACCATGTCGTACAAGGATGAATATGAGGTGGCCCGATTGCACAGCGAAACGGGCTTCATCGAAGGTTTATACCAACGTTTTGAGGGCGATTTCAAAGTCTATCATCATCTGGCCCCCCCTCTTATCCCCGCCGGAAAAGACGCACGGGGGCGTCCGCGCAAACGGTCCTTTGGCCCCTGGGTGCGCGGAGGCTTTAGAGTATTGGCGAAAATGAAAGGCTTGCGGGGCACGCGCTGGGATCTCTTTGGCAAGACAAGTGAACGCAAAATGGAGCGGGCGCTGATCGGTGAATATCGTGACCTGCTGGAGCAACTAAAATCTGGGCTGACGCGTGAAAACCATGAAGACGCGGTGCGGATTGCCGGGCTGATCATGGATGTGCGTGGCTTTGGACCCGTCAAGGAAGAGGCCGTGCACAGGATGCGGGCGGCGCTGTCCACCGCCTTGCAGGGATATGGAAAGACCAGCGCAGGGCCTTGATTTGCCTGATCCCTATGACCCTGGACCGGCGCGTGAAATGCAAATTGCCACCCGCTGCGTGTTGTGCGTAGTCTCGGCGCATGACTGCACATGATACGCCCCGTTTCGCCGCCCGCCTGAATGCTTTCAAAATCGGTGCAGATGCCTATTGGCCCGGCAAAAACACGGTCACAACGGCGGACTTGCTGGCGCGGGCGGCCACGGCTGGCCTGAACGCTGCCGATCTCAACTATCCCGATCACTTTGTAAATGACCGACCGGCGGACCTGAAAACCGCCCTGGAGGACAACGGCATGGTGCTGAACGGGATGGCCATGCGCTACTATACCGATCCCGGGTATAAGCTGGGGGCGTTTACCCATCCCGATGCCGCGGTGCGCCGGGCCGCCATCGATGAGACCAAACGCGGCCTTGATGTTCTGGCCGAGATGGGCGGGCGTCTGATGACCCTTTGGATGGGGCAGGACGGTTTCGATTACTCGTTCCAGATGCATTACGCGCAGGCGTGGGACCACACGCTTGCCGCGATGGCCGAAGTGGCCGACCACAATCCAAGCATAGACATTGCGCTGGAATACAAACCCAACGAGCCGCGCGCATTCGCCCTGATGCCGGATGTCGCAACAACCTTGCTCGCGCTCAAGGACATTGGGCGTGCGAATACCGGTGTGACGCTTGATTTTGCCCATGTGCTTTATGCGGATGAAATGCCAGCATTTGCCGCAGCGCTGGTGGCACGGCATGCGCGCATATTGGGGGTGCACCTCAATGATGGTTACGGCAAATGGGACAATGGCCTGATGGTAGGGGCCGTGCATCCCATTCAAACGATTGAGCTTTTGGTGGAGCTTGCGCGGTCCGGCTATGATGGCGCACTCTATTTTGACACCTTCCCCGATCATTCCGGCCTTGATCCGGTCGAAGAGGCGCGCACCAATATCGAGGTGGTGCAGAAACTGCGGGGCATTGCCGCGGGTCTGGTCGGAAACGCAGAATTGCAGGACGCGATTTCACGTCAGAATGCGCCGATGGCCATGCGGATTGTGCAAAACGCGATGCTGGCGTGAGCCTCTTCGTCGTCGGGGCATTGCACCTTGATGTCGTGCTGCGTGCGCCGCATTTGCCGGTGCTGGATGAAACCGTAACCGGCAGGTCGGTTGACTATGTGTTTGGTGGTAAGGGAGGCAATCAGGCGGTTGCCGCCGCACGATTGGGCGCAGAGGTCAGTTTCGCCGGTCGGGCGGGGGCTGACAGTTTTGGCGATATGATCCGCGCGGAGCTGAAAAACGCAGGCCTCGATCACCGCCAGTTGCAAAGCGACGCAGGACCAAGCGGTATGAGTGGGGCCATCGTGGACGATCAGGGCGAGTACGGCGCAGTGATCGTATCGGCGGCAAATCTGAACATCGATGCGGACGCCATTATCGTGCCGGAAAGCACGCAGCTTGTGGTGCTGCAGAATGAAATCCCGCAGGCGGTCAACACGGCGGTTGCGCAAAAAGCCAAGGCGCTCGGCGTTCAGGTCTGGTTGAACGCAGCGCCTGTGCGTGCCTTGCCAGATGCCTTTGTCAGCCTGATCGATTTGATCATCGTGAACCGGGTTGAGGCCGCGGCATATCCATCGCCGGGCGTGCCCCTGCTGGAGACCCTGGGCGCGGACGGCGTGCGCTATGATCGGCAATTCTACCCGGGGCATTCGGTTGATGTGGTATCGACCCATGGGGCAGGGGACATGTTCGTCGGTGCCTTGGCCTCTTGTGTGGTGTCGGGCGCAGATGTCGCCCAGGCGATTTCCTTTGCGCAGGCTGCGGCCGCGCTGCATATTGCCACGCCCTTGCACGCGCGCGCAGACATCACCGCCCGAAAGGTCGAAGATTTTCTGGCGGCTCAGCGCAGCCGGTAAAACCGCACAGCGCTGCCGCCAAATATGTCGGCGCGCTCTGTCGCGCTGAGATGCGCCGTCAGCGCCTGCGCCGTGTCATGCCAGACGTCATATTCCGCCTGCAGCCTGCAGACCGGCCAGTCCGACCCCCACATCACCCGTGCCGGTCCAAACGCGTCGATAACATGTTCTGCGAAGGGGCGCAGGTCCTCGATGGTCCAGCCATCTGCCGCTTCGGTCACCATGCCGGAGAGCTTGCAATACGCACTCGTATCCTTGGCGAGCCGCGTTATTCCCGCAGCCCAGTCAGAGAAGGCCTCCCGGCCCGCCATTGCCTCGTGGATCTGCGGTTTCATCACGTGATCGATCACCACGCGCATCGACGGATAGCGCGCCAGAAGCGTCTGGAAATTTGCCAGATGCTGCGGGAACCCCAACGCGTCGAAGGTCAGGTCCAGATCGACGATCGTCCGATAGGCCCATTGGATTTCATCACGCAGCATCCAGTCGACTTCGGGGATATCCTGGATCATCGGGCGCACGCCGAGAAACTTTGGATGTCTGGCCAACCGTTTCAGGGATGCAAGGTGATAGGTATCATCAAAGTCGATCCAGCCAACGACGCCTTTGACACTCGGGGTGGCATCGGCCAGGCCCAGCATGTATTCGGTCTCCTCCACCGTCGCTGCCGCCTGCACCAGCACCGTGCCATCAATGTCATGACGTGCGAGTGAGGGTGCAAGATCTGCGGGCCAATAGGGCCGGTTCAGGACGGCATTATCCTGCGACATCCAATCATAATCACCCCGTGCGGGTTGCCAGTAGTGTTGGTGCGCGTCGATCTTCACGTCGGCGCATCCTCACGCATCAGACCTTTGGCTTTCAGATCCTCCCAAAGCGCCGATGGGATGTCGGCCTGGGCCGCCGCGAGGTTGCCCTGCATCTCCGACACCCCCTGACCGCCGGGGATGACCGCCACATGGGCCGGGTGCAGCAGCGGGAACTGGAAGGCTGCATCCACCATGCGCACCCCGTGATCTGTGCAGATCGCTTCGATGGCATTCACCCGGTCGATGATTGTCTGCGGCGCCGGATCATAATTGTAATAGGCGCCCGGTTTCGCGCCGGTCGCCAGAATGCCGGAGTTATAGGGCCCACCGGTGACAATCCCGATGCCGCGTTTTTTGCAAAGCGGCAGGAAGCTGTTCAAGGCCTCCTGCTCCAGCAAAGTATAGCGCCCGGCGAGCAGGAAGAGATCGAAATCACCTCGTTCAGCGAGGGTCTGGCAGACCTCCCATTCATTAATGCCGCCGCCAATGGCCTGAATCATCCCCTGATCGCGCAGGCTGATCATCGCGTCATAGCCTCGGCCACCAAAGAATTCCTCGATCCGCATGTCGGAGACTTCCTTCGAGCCGTGGCTGAAGATGCACAGATCATGCACATAAAGAATGTCGATCCTGTCCACCCCCAGCCGCGAAAATGAATGCTCCACCGAGCGCATGACGCCGTCATAGGTATAGTCATAGTGCTCGCGCCGTTGCGGCACCTCGAACCATTTGCCCACGCCTGAGCGATGCTCTGGCGCGCAATGTTGGATCAGGCGACCGACCTTGGTGGACAACACATATTCATCGCGCGGTTTGCCCCGCAGAAACGGGTTCAGACGTGTCTCCGACAGCCCCAGACCGTAGAGCGGCGCGGTATCGAAATAGCGCACACCTCCCGCCCAGGCCGCATCCAGCGTGGCCCGCGCATCCTCATCGGAAATGGCTTTGTAGAGGTTGCCAAGCGGGGCCGTGCCAAAGCCCAGTTCGGTAAATGTCACACCGCCATTGCCAATCCGGTCCCAGTGTCGCGTTTTCAATGCCATGCCGGCCTCCCGTTCTGTTAGCGCCACCCTAACCCAGTTTCCCTTTGCGTGAACAGGTCACAAAACCTAAGCTGAAACAGGAAAAGGGGAGCGGGAATGACAGCACGGTTCAGGGCGGTATTTGCCCAGGAAAAACCGGTGATCGGGATGGTGCATCTGGGGGCTTTGCCGGGGGCGCCGCTCTATGACCCGTCCGTTGATCTGGTGGCCGCCGCGCGGGCCGATCTGCGCAGCCTGCAGGCCGCAGGGTTCGACGCGGTGATGTTCGGCAATGAAAACGATCGGCCTTACGAATTCGAGGTTGATGCCGCGTCGACGGCCATGATGGCCTATGTCATCGGTCAGCTGCGCGGCGACATCACGGTACCTTTCGGCGTCAACATGCTCTGGGATCCGATGGCCAGCGTGGCGGTGGGCGCGGCAACCGGTGCTGCATTCGTGCGCGAAATCTTCACCGGCACCTATGCGTCCGATATGGGGGTCTGGTCGCCGGATGCCGGGCAGGCCCTGCGCTACCGCGCCCGGTTGGGGCGGTCCGACATGGCGATGCTCTTCAACGTATCCGCCGAATTTGCGCATTCGCTCGATGCACGTCCTTTGCCGGATCGTGCCCGCTCAGCGGTTTTCTCATCCATCCCCGACGCGGTGCTAGTGTCGGGGCAGATCACCGGCGAGGCCGCGACGCTCGGTGATCTGGAGGCCGTCAAGGCGGCGCTGCCGGGCACGCCGGTGATGGCCAATACCGGTGTCAAACACGATACGGTTGCGGATGTTCTGCGCATCGCAGATGGCTGTATCGTGGGATCGTCGCTCAAGGTTGATGGAGATACCTGGAACGCGGTCGATCCGGACCGGGCGGCTGATTTCATGGCGCGGGTCCGGGCGGCGCGCGGATGAAAGAACGGATCAGACAGGATCTTCTGACCTTGATGCAGGTGCCGGGTCTTTCCGGGTACGAGGATCGCGTGCGCCGGGCCATTCGCGCAAGCTTGGATGACATCGGCATCGCCAGCGAAACCGATGTGCTGGGCAATCTGGTCGCCACATTCGAGGGGACGGGTCCGTCGGTCATGCTTTTTACGCATATGGACCAATTGGGGTTCGTCGTGCGGCGGATCGAGGCCGATGGCTTGATCCGGTTGGAACGGCTCGGCGGGGTGCCGGAGCGCGCCCTCGCAGCGCAAGAGGTGTTGATCTGCGTGGGCGAGGGGCGCGATGTGCCGGGCATCATTGCCAACAAGAGCCACCACGCCACGACGCCCGACGAAAAGTACAAGGTTCTGCCCTATGCGGAAGTCTTCGTCGATGCCGGTTTTACCGCGCGGGCGGATGTCGAGGCGGCGGGTATTCGGATCGGCACCCCCGTTGTCTATGCGCCGCGCGCGCTGGCCATGGGGCCAGACAGGATCTGCGGTACAAGCGTCGATGATCGCGCAGGCTGCGCTGTGCTTCTGGAGGTCGCGCGCAGTCTGCAGCGCCGAAAAAATGGACCGCCGGTGCATCTGGCGTTTACCGTGCAGGAGGAATTCAACCTGCGCGGTGCGCAACCTCTGGCGCAGCAATTGCAGCCCGATATCGCCATCCAGATCGACCTGATGCTGGCAAGCGACACCCCCGATATGGCGGCGCGGGGTGACATGGTCCTGGGCGGCGGGCCGGGGATGAGCCTCTATTCCTTTCACGGGCGCGGCACGCTCAATGGCGTGATCCCGCATCCGGCGATGGTTCGACTGATCGAGGAAGCGGCAGAGGCCGCCGATCTGACCCTGCAACACAGCGCGCAGGTGGGCGTGCTGACGGATCTGTCCTACGTGCAATTGGTGGGCAAGGGCGTGGCCGCCATCGATCTGGGTTTTCCCATGCGCTATTCGCATTCCGCCCGCGAGCTGTGTGACCTCAATGATCTGGTGGGGTTGACCCACCTGCTGACCACGGCGCTTGCTCGTATTGGTCCGGATTTCTCATTGAACCGGGATGAGGTGACTTGATGAGCTACACATTGGGCATCGACATCGGCACCTATGAAACCAAGGGGATTCTGGTCGGCCACGACGGGCGCGTCGTTGCACAGGCCGCACGGGGTCACAAGATGCTGGTGCCGCAGGCAGGCTGGGCGGAGCACCAACCCGAAGAAGACTGGTGGGGCGATTTCGTCTTTGTCTGCCGAGCGATTTTAAAGGAAAGCGGCGTGGCGGCAGCGGAGATCAAAGCCGTCGCCTGCAGCGCCATCGGCCCCTGCATGTTGCCGGTGGACAGCAGCGGCGGACCGCTGATGAACGGAGTTCTCTACGGCGTGGATGGCCGGGCGGCAACGGAGGTGCGGGAGTTGACGGACCGCATCGGCGCAGAGACGATCATTGCGCGCTGCGGCAATGCGCTGACCTCGCAATCGGTGGGGCCGAAAATCCTCTGGCTCAAACGGCACCGGCCCGAGATCTATGCCAAAACGGCGCATATCCTGACCTCCACCAGCTTTCTGGTGCAGCGGCTGACCGGTGAAGTGGTGATTGATCACTATACGGCCGCCAATTTCTCGCCGCTCTATGATGTGGCGACGCAATCCTGGGTGGATGATCTGGCGGATGACATCCTCCCGCTGGACAAACTGCCCCGGCTGCTGTGGTCCGATGAAGTCGCGGGCCACATCACCGCCACCGCGGCGGAGCAGACCGGCTTGGCTGTCGGCACCCCGGTCACCGCGGGCACCATCGACGCTGCGGCTGAGGCGCTTTCGGTGGGTGTGGATCAGCCCGGCGATATGATGATGATGTATGGCTCGACCATCTTCATCATCCTGCGCGCGGCCAAGCCAGTCAGCGATCCGCGCATCTGGTACGCGCCCTGGCTCTTTGCAGGCGAGCATGCGTCCATGGCCGGGCTGGCGACCTCGGGCACGCTGACCCATTGGTTCCGCGATCACATGGCGCGCGATCTCGATGCCGCTAAGGCTTTTCCGGCCTTGGCCGAGGAGGCGTCATCGTCCCCGCCGGGCGCAAATGGGCTGCTTTTGCTACCCTATTTCTCGGGCGAGCGGACGCCAATCCACGACATGGATGCAAAGGGGGCTCTCTTTGGCCTGAACCTCACGCATACGCGCGGCGATATGTACCGGGCGCTGATCGAGGGGATCGCCTATGGGACGCGCCATGTGACAGATACCTTCGCGGAACTGGGGCAAAAACCGACCCGTTTGTTGGCCGTTGGGGGCGGTACGAAAAACCGGCTCTGGCTGCAGGCCACCTCTGATATCACCGGGATCGATCAGGTGGTTTGCGACAAAACCATCGGGGCCAGCTATGGCGATGCTTTCATGGCGGCGCTGGCGATTGGCGCGGTGACGCGCGGAGATATCGCAGGTTGGAACCCGGTGTCGGAGGTTATCGAGGCGCGACCTGACGCCGCCTACGAAAAGAACTTCGCGCTGTTCCGACGCCTCTATGAACAGACCAAGGACATCGCGGCAGCGCTTACTTGACCGCGCCGGCGGCCATGCCTTTGATGATGTATTTTTCGAGGAAGATGGCCACCACAACCAGCGGTAGGATGGCCGCAGAGG
Source organism: uncultured Roseobacter sp. (assembly GCF_947501835.1). NCBI lineage: Bacteria > Pseudomonadati > Pseudomonadota > Alphaproteobacteria > Rhodobacterales > Roseobacteraceae > Roseobacter > uncultured Roseobacter sp. The sequence continues at coordinate 105,171 of NZ_CANMXR010000007.1, forward strand.
ATAGCGCCGCCATGGACCACCAGTTGATGCCTTGAGAGCCGGTTTGAGAGGCCACCATGACGGGCAGGGTTTTTGCGTCCGTGGAGGTCAGCAGGGCGGCGAAGAAATACTCGTTCCAGCAGAGCACGAGGCTCAGGATGAAGGCCGCGACCATGCCGGGCAGGGCGATGGGCAGCACGATCTGGATAAAGGCCCCCCATATGCCCAAGCCGTCCACCAAAGCCGCCTCTTCCAACTCCACGGGGATGCCCTGAAACTGATCGCGCATGATCCAGATGACGATGGGCAGGACCATAAGCGTGTAGAGCAGGATCAGACCTACACGGCTGTCGAGCAGAGCGAGGGATTTGTAGAGCACGAGGAACGGCAGAGCCAAGACCACAGGCGGCAGGATCATCTGGCTGAGAAAGAAGAATGAGATGTCGGAATTGCGCATGAAGCCGAAACGGTAATTGAACCGCGACAGCCCATAAGCGGCAAGCGATCCAAGGATCACTGCAAGCGTCGAGGCGGAGACCGCGACAATGGCGGAATTCCAGAAACGTTTGAGGAATTCCTCGCGCACGGTGGAAACCTCGCCAATGAGGCGCGGGGAAAGCCCGAGGCTTTCCCAGCCTTTCCATTTTGGCGTGAAATCCCACCAGGGGATCATATTACCGCGCATCACGTCGGGGGCCAGTTTGAAAGAGGTGGTGATCGTCCAGAAGATCGGAAAGAGGCAAATGACCGCCCAGGTGATCAGGGCGGCATAGATGGCAATGCGGCTGGTCCACCATTTGACCTGCACCTTGCGGTCGGCCTCGTGGTCTTTGAATACGGCACTCATGCCGGACGCTCCATCCAGCGGCTGACGAGCTTCAGCAGGGCGGTGATGAAGAGGACGATCAGCACCAGATAGACCATCGCCAGCAATGTGCCGTAGCCCACGTTGGAGCGGTCGCGATATTCGCGGAAAATGAAGCTGGTCACACTATCGGTGGCCCCGCCCGGGCCGCCGGAGGTCACGTTGATGATGATGTCCGCCAGCTTCAGTTTGAAGATGATCCGGATCACGATGGCGGTGACGGAGACCGGCAGCATCAGCGGGAAAATGACTTCCTTGAAGCTCTGCCAGCCGGTGGCGCCATCGACCTTGCTGGCTTCGATCACTTCACGGGGCAGGGCCTGTAGCCCGGCCAGCAGCATGATCATCATGAAGGGGATGAACGTCCAGGCATCCATGGCCATGATCATGAAACGCGCCATTTCGGGCGTGCCAAAGAAGCTTGGCTCGAACCCCAACTCGCGCACCAGCCGCGACACTGGGCCAAAGCGCACCTCCAACATGGACTTACCGACCATCCAGCTCACGGCCACTGGGCTGAGCATTAGCGGCAGCAGAAACACCACGCGGAAGAACTTGCGCGCCCGGATTTGCGCATTGAGCAGCAGGGCGAGGCCAAAGGCGATCACATATTCCACACCGACGGCGAGCACGTAATAGACCATGTTTTTCAGCGCGTTCCAGTAGAAGGCGTCACCCCACATCTGGCGCATGTTGTCCCAGCCGTTGGGCTGGGGCCCGTTCAGGGAGGCGAGGTTCCAGTCGGTGAACGACACATAGAGCGCAAAGAGCAAAGGGAAGACGACCAGGCTTATGACAAAGAGCGCAGCGGGCAGTACGAAAAGCGTGCGCTTGCCCTTTTCGCCATTCACGATCACCTGGGCCGCACAAAGCGCCGTGGCCCAGAGCAGGTAGGCGAAAAGTACCGGTCGCCACGTATTGAAACCAACAATGGAGCGATCGGTGTCATACATGAACTGCATCGCGGCCATCACGCAAAAGAGCATGCCTGCGCCCCAGACCATCGCCCGGCCGACGCGCCTGCGGGTGTCGGTGATCGTGTCCGCTGTGACGGTGTGCAGGAGGTCGCCTTCGGTACTCATCACATGACTGTAGCGAGCCAGATGGAGGCTGTTAACCCTGAAATTTCGATGCGAAAACCGGAAAATACAAAGGACGCGACACTTCCATGCCGCGCCCTGATTTAGATTGAGGATGTTACAGCCCGAGCGACGCCTTATAGAGCGCAATCTGGCTGTCCCGGCCGATCTGGTCGGTGATCTTCTCCCAGGCCGCCGCGATCGCATCCGCGGTTTCTTGAGCCGAACCGTATTGACCGGCGTACCCTTTGGCCAGCTCATCTTCGGCAACGGAATAGTATTGGAAGATGCCCGGAATACGGGGTTCAATCGCCGCATTCGGGTGATTGTAGCTGTCGGCGTTCGACGACAGGTAATCCTCCACGAAGGCACGGTCATAGCCCGCCTCTTCCCACTCGTCATATTGGAAGTGAGAGTTGCGATAGGGTTGGAACCCGGAGGGATAGGCGGAGGCCCAGAGCGACAGGTCCTTGCCACCCAGATGGGCCGCCGCCGACCATGCGGCCTTCTTCTTTTTCTCGTCGCCGTCCACCGTGGCCATGACGTAGATGCCCCAGCCGATGTAGGCGTTGTTGGGCGAAACGTTGGGCGTCTCTTCCCAGGCACCGGTTTGCGAATTCCACACCTTCGCCGAGCCGGGGTTGATGTCGAACCCGACCACATCGCCGACCACCGAAGTATCAGATGTGCGCGCGGAGGAGCCCACGTCACCCCACCAGTTCAGCATCCCGCCGGTGCCCGCCAGGAACTGCTGGAAGGCGGTGGTGCCGGGGTCGGCGTTGATCTGATCGGCGGGGTAGGCATCGGCTGCGATCAGGTCCATCACATCCTGAATGGCCTGCACAAAGGCTGGGTTGTTCACACGCGGCTTCATCGTGTCGGGATCGAACAGCCAAGCCGGATCATCCGGGTGCTTGGCATAGGGGGCTGCCCGGTTTTCGAGGAAATAGAAGCCAAAGCCGCCCCAACCTTTGAGCGGATCAAGATAACCGTGGGCATCCAGTCCGGTCAGCGGATCGGTCTTGCCCACGAGGAATTTGGACTGCGCGTTGACCTCTTCCCAAGTGGTCGGCTGTGCCCAGGGCGTGGTGTTGCCCGCATCGGCCCAAGCCTGCGCGAATTCCTCGTTTTCGTAGTAGTCCTTACGATACGCAAACGTATGGGTGTCGCCGTCGATGGAGACGCGATAGGTCTTGCCGTCCCAAGTGCCCACCGGCGCCTTGAGGTAATCAACATAGTCATCCATGTCGATCTGATCTTTGACCCAATCGGGCATTTCGGAAGCCATGCCGCGCCCCAGCACGTCACCCTCAAAAGGTGCGCCCATCTCGATGATGTCAAAATCGACGGTGCCGGTGGCAATCGATTGCTGCAGCCGCGCGTTATAGTCGGCCTGTGCCAGATCGATCCAGTTGATCTTGGCCCCCGTGTAGGCCTCCCAGGGCTTCAGGAATCCGCGAAATAGGAAGTTGTGCAGGTTCTGGTTGTTGAGCCCCATGAAGGTCAGCTCAACCCCGGCAAACTCACCTTCCGCGACGTTCTCTTTGGTCGCGCCGAGGCACATCTCACCCACTTTTTGCCAATCGCTGTCGGTGGGCGAACCGGCGCCAACACCGGGGATTTTCAGGATTTCGGCGCGCACATTGCCGTGCCCGTCCGCATAAGCCGCAGCCTTGGGCATCATCGCAACGGCCCCCACCGCCGCGGTGCCTTTCAACATCTGGCGACGGTTTATTTTCTGCGCCGCTTTTATATAATTATAAAGGTCTACTTTCATTTCCATCCTCCCGGGACTTGGTGATACATTTCGTCCTTGGGGTGATGGCCGGGCGCAATTATGTCGGTGTGTTTTTGATTGTCGCGCCGCATGATCCCCCCCTTAGAGCCATCACTATGGTCGAGAATTACGTTAAGTCAACAAAGCTGTAAGCCGGGCGTGGACAAGGCAAATTCCTTTCTCTAGCATCGAAATTCGAACTCGGGGGGAGTGTTGCGAATGGCCGGCGTCAAAATTCAGGATATCCGAAAATCCTATGGGGCGACCGAAGTCATTCACGGTGTGAACGTCGATATTGCGGATGGTGAATTCGTTGCTCTGGTGGGGCCATCGGGGTGCGGGAAATCCACCTTGCTGCGGATGATTGCCGGGCTGGAGCCGATCAACGGCGGGACCATCGCCATTGGCGAGCGGGTGGTGAACAACCTGCCGCCCGCCCAGCGTGACATCGCGATGGTGTTCCAGACCTATGCGCTTTACCCGCATAAATCCGTGGCCGAAAACATGGGGTTTGCGCTGAAGGTCGCAAAGGCGGATCGCGCCGAAATCGCAAGACGTGTGCAGGAGGCGGCGGAGATCCTGAGCCTGACGGAATATCTCGACCGCAAACCCCGGCATCTGTCGGGCGGGCAGCGTCAGCGCGTTGCGATGGGGCGGGCCATCGTGCGCGACCCGCAGGTGTTTCTGTTTGACGAGCCGCTCTCGAACCTTGACGCCAAGCTGCGCATTCAGATGCGCACCGAGATCAAGGAATTGCACCAGCGTCTGAAAACCACCACGGTTTTTGTGACCCACGATCAGATCGAAGCCATGACGCTGGCAGATCGCATCGTGGTCATGCAGGCGGGCGTCATCGAGCAGATCGGCACCCCGCTGGAGCTATATGACAACCCGGCCAATGAATTTGTCGCCACCTTCATCGGGGCGCCCTCGATGAACCTGCTGAACGCTACGTTTGACGGCGCGTCGGTGGATTTGTCCGGCCACAAGGTGCCGCTCGCGGGGATCTCTCACAAGGGTGCGGTGCGCCTTGGCGTGCGCCCCGAACACCTCAATCTGGTGCAGGAGGGCGCGGGCATTCCGATGGAGGTGAAGGTGGTGGAACCCACCGGATCGGAGACCATGGTTTTCCTGCGGTTCGAGGGGCAGGACATCACCGCCGTCTTCCGCGAACGTCATGCTTTTGCGCCGGGCCAGGTTGTTCATCTGGCGCCCGATCCCGATCACCTGCATTGCTTTGACGCGACCACCGGCCAAAGGATTTGAGCCATGCGCGGCTTCGTCCAGTTTGCGACGTCGCTGCCAGGGGCCATGCTGCTGACCGGGTTTCTGATGGAACGTTTCGGCGTTCTGCAGGTCTTCGAACAGCTTGCGCTGCAATTTCAGAAAGTCAGCGCGGATTTCTGGGTGCTGGTCTTTTGGGTCGTACCGTTTCGCATCGATTATGACCCCAATATCCTGTCGACCTATACGCTGCTGATCGTGCCCGTGATCTTTGAAGCTTGTCGCGGCAAGCTGATTTATGAATACGCGGCCAAGGACTGGTACTACTACTTCGCGGGGCTTGCAGCCGTCGCACTGGTGGTCACCGGATATGAGGCTTGGGGGTTCTTTGCAGGGATCTATCAGGCCTTCGGGCTGATCCTTCTGACCGTGCTCACAATCTTTGTGCTCTACCTGCCGGTGAACCTCATCTGGCTGGCGTGCTTCGGTCTCATGGGCATGTTTGTGGTGAACCAGTTTCTCTCCTTCATCTTTGGCGTGATCCTGATCGTTTTCTGGTTTCTGGATGCCAGCCTGGCCGATGTGGTGCTGAACAGCGGACTGCCCGGATGGATCAAGGGGCCCATTGCCAACATGATCAACCTCTACAGTTGGAGCACGCTTGCCTCCTTCTTCTTCGCGCTCTTTACCTTGATGGTTCTGGCCGCCGCCCCCTTGACCAAAGCCCCCCTTTTCGTGGTGGCCTGGGTTGCGGTCTTTTTTGCCGCGAGCTGGTTTGACACCCATGTGCGCCCTGTGCTCAATGACTATCTGAACGGGCTGTCCTCGGCGCAAATCATCCGACCGGACGACGCACCCGTCACATGATTTGAAAGGACGCCACATGCTCAAAGGAATAGACCCGATCTTGAATGCGGATGTGCTTTATGCGCTGCGGGCGATGGGGCATGGCGACGATTTGATCATCGCAGACACCAACTTCCCATCCGACAGCGTGGCACGCGAGACGGTGCTGGGGGAGGTGCTGCGCATTGACCGTCCGGCGGCAGAGGTGGTGCGGGCGGTGCTGTCTGTCTATCCGGTCGATACCTTCGTCGATGACGCGGCGGCTCGGATGGAAGTGGTCGGCGAGCCGGACACCATCCTGCCGGTGATGGAGGAAGTGCAGGCCGAAGTCAGCGCAGTTGAGGGTCCCACGATGCTGGGCATCGAGCGGTTTGCTTTTTATGACCGCGCCAAACAGGCCTATGCCGTCATTCAGACCGGCGAGCGGCGGTTTTATGGCTGTTTTGCCCTACGCAAAGGCGTCGTGCCCCCGGATACGGAGAGCTGATTGATGGGAAAGGTTGTCATTCTCGGCGTCTTCGTCGCAGATACCGCCTACCGTGCGGACCGCATGCCCCGCATGGGCGAAACGATCCTGGGCAATAGCTTTGCGCTGGGGCCCGGGGGCAAGGGATCCAATCAGGCGGTGGCCTGTGCGCGGATCGGCGCGGACACGCATATGATCTCGAAACTTGGTCAGGATGATTTTGCCAAACTGGCGCTCGACACCTGGGCGGGCGCCGGCGTTGTGCCGCATGTGGAGCAGGTCAGCGACAGCTATACGGGTGCCGCCTATATCTTCATTGAAGAGAGCACAGGGGACAATGCGATCATCATCGCGCCAGGCGCTGCGGCGCTCATCAGCGCGGAGGATATCGATGCGCAGGCCGATCTGATCCGGGGTGCGGATGTTTTCGTAACCCAATTGGAGCAACCGATGGCCGCCGCCCTACGCGCCCTTGAGATTGCCAAGGCAGCGGGTGTCACGACCATTTTGAACCCGGCCCCTGCGGCCCCCTTGCCCGATGGGATGCTGGCGCTCTGCGACTACTTCACGCCAAACGAGACCGAATGCGAAGCCCTGACCGGGATCACGGTGGAGACCGAAGAGGATGCCACCCGCGCCGCCAAAGCCTTGCGCGACCTTGGCGTCGCAAAACCCATCATTACGATGGGTGAGAAGGGGGTGTTTCTGGACGGGCACGGGTTGGTGCCAGCCATCAAGGCCGGTGCCGTGATCGAGACAACCGGAGCCGGGGACGCCTTCAACGGCGGCTTTGCGGCGGCGCTGGCCGAAGGACAATCCGCACTCGACGCGGTCAGGATCGGATGTGCCACAGCCGGGATTTCGGTGACGCGCGCGGGCACAGCACCCTCGATGCCGGATCGGGCGGAGGTCGACGCGCTGCTCAAATCCTGATCGCGGCGCGGCTATCCCAGAAACAACAGGCGAATATAGGTGCGCAGATGCATGATCTGTGACGACACCGTGCGCGGCTCGCCCAGGGCGCGTTCCAGCACCAGCCCGCCTTCGACGACACTCGATACCATGTCGCCAAGCGCATCCATGTTCACCTCAACACGGAGCGGGTGAGCCTCGGCAATCTCTTCGAACATGCCGCGAAATCTTTTGCGCCATCCCAGAATGGCCTGGCGGTTCAACTCCCGGACGCCTGCATCAAAGAGACGGTCCTGATAGGTGGTCGACGCGATCACACAGCCGGGGTGCCCGTTCGGCATATCATCCAGCAGCTCCGCCAGCAGTTTGAGACCGATCAGCATCGCGTGCAGCGGATCATCATGCAGCTGGCGCGCCCGGTCGAAGAGGTCGTTATAAAGCTTATCCTCGTTTTCGATGTAGCGTTCGATCATCGCCCGGGCGAGTTCGTTCTTGTCCTTGAAGTGGTAGAAAAATCCGCTTCGGGAAATCTCTGCCGCTGCTGCAATCTCCTCAATCGACGTGGCCTCGAACCCTTTCGCCAGGACAGCGCTTTCCGCGATATCGAGGATGAGGGATTTTGTTTCCTGCTTTGCGCTCATGTCACCCTCCTAAGTGTACCGCGAGTCCAGTTGACATCGCTTATCCGGTGAAACCCATGATTCAGTTACGCTAACCGATTGTGTTTTATTCATAAAAAAATTCTGCCGCGATGCACCACGCGTTCACTGTCCATGATGCAACCCGCTCGGCTACATCAGTCGTATTGCAAAAAATGGAGTTTGAAAATGCGATTGGAAAAATTTGCAAACACGTCCCGGTTCTATCTGTCTGACGGCGGGTTGGAGACGTATATGATTTTTGAGAAAGGGTTCGACCTGCCGTGCTTCTCTGCGGCAAGTCTGCTCGACGATGCGCGGGGACGCGCGGAACTGACCGCCTACGCCAAGCGGTACATCGATCTGGCGCGCGAAACCGGGCGCGGTTTTGTGCTCGATACGCCCACATGGCGGGCGGGTGCGGCCTGGGCCGATGCGCTGGGGATGAGCCTTGAAGAGATCATCACTCTCAACGCGCGCGCGGTTGATTTCATGCGGGTGATCCGGGACCGGCATGAAACCTCTCGCTTGCCGATCCTTCTGAACGGTGTCGTGGGGCCGGGGGGCGATGCCTATACCACCGAAACCCAGTTTCAGGCGGAAGACGCGCGGGAGCTGCACAGCACCCAGATAACTGCGCTGTCAGATGCAGGCGTGGATATGATCAGTGCGATGACCCTGACCCATGCGGGCGAGGCTGCGGGCATTGCGTTGGCAGCGCGTGACAACAGCGTGCCGGTCGTCATTTCCTTCACCCTGGAAACGGACGGACATCTGCCGTCCGGTCAGCCCTTGCCCGAAGCCATTGCCGAAGTGGACGCGATCACACATGCGGGGCCGCTTTATTATATGATCAACTGCGCTCATCCGGATCATTTCCGCGATGCGATGGATGGCACAGCGGATTGGGCGGCGCGGATTGGCGGCTTGCGCGCCAATGCCTCCCGGATGAGCCACGCGGAGCTTGATGCCAGCGAGACCCTGGATGCGGGCGATCCCGAAGAGTTGGGCGCGCTGAATGGCGAGCTGCTCAGCATTCTGCCCAACCTCAAGGTTATCGGCGGGTGCTGTGGCACAGATCACAGACACGTCGGCTGCATTGCCGCACAACGCCGGAAAATGAGCGCGGCCTGAACGCGTTCAACGATTATTTTTAAGAGGAAAAACCATGTTAAAGATCAACATTCTCACCGCAATTGCATTCATCGCCTACGCCAGCACAACCGTGGCCGGGGGTGACAAACCCTGTGTCGACAGCCATGCGCCTGCCGGTCATGCGCTGCAGGCCAATGATGCGGACATCGCGAAGATACGCGACAGCGCTGATTATTTCGAAGACTGAATAAGGCACGTTTTAGGCACGCGGCCCTGGGCGGGTCGCGTGCGGCATTTAAGGAGTAAACCATGTTGGACAATCTGACCCAAAACCCGGAACCCGCAACCCAGGATGACGCGGCGCGCCTGGCCGAATTGATCGTCATCGCGGGCGATGGCCTGCCGCTCGTGGTGTGGGAGGGCATGCGTCAGGGGGATGAAAGCCTGATGGATATTGGCGCGGCGCGCGCGGCACGGGAAACAGGTGGGTTTTCCTTCCGCAATGCGGATGTCATCCGCGATGAGGGCGAGGTGATCTCGGCGCTTGTCTCCTATCCTCTGACCGAAAAGACATCCCAGTCGGATCTGGCAACAGTGCCTGAGCTCTTCAAGCCTTTGGTGAAAATGGAAAACCTTGTGGTACCGAGCTGGTATGTGAATGTTCTGGCGACGGTCAAGGCGGCGCGGCGCAGGGGGGCGGGCACGGCGCTTTTGAGCGCTGCCGAGACCAGGGCCCATGCGGGTGGATACCAGCACCTGAGCCTGATCACAGGGGATATTAACCCCGCGCGGTCGCTCTATGAAAGCTTCGGATTTCGGGTGGTGGCGCAGGAAAGCATCGTCAAAGAGGGATGGGACTACGCAGGCGAAAACTGGCTGCTCTATGTCAAGGACCTTGGGGCTGTCTGAGGCGCCATCCTTGCTTTCAGGGCGCCGTGGCGGTGCCCTGAAGGCATGGCGGTGCAGGATCACACTGGCTTTTGCGGCAGCTCTCCGATGGCATCGCGTGCAACCGATACCGCTTTGAGCACGGCAAAGACCTGTCGCCCCGGCGCCAGCCCCAAGGCCTGCGCGGACCGTCGCGTGACCCGCGCCAGAATAAGCGCATTGCCAAAGGACAATTGAACCATCGCGCCGGGACCCGCGCCCAAACGCACCTCCCGCACGGTCACCTCTAATATATTGAGCGCGGAAATCCCCTGCGGGCGCTCCGTCGCTAGCATCACGTCCTGCGCTTCGATCCAGACGCGCAGGGGCGTGCCGGGGGCCTGGCTTACCCTTGGCAACAAGAGCGATGCGCCCTCTGCCTCCAACGTCGACAGACCATCGTTGTGATGCTCTTTGACGCGCGCCTCCACCATGGCGCCCGCGGAACGCACTCCAAGCGGGGTGACGGCGGGATCGCTCAGAACATCGGCGGCGGGCCCTTGGCGCGTCACGCGCCCCCCGTCAAGCGCCACGATCGTTGTTGCGATCCGGGCGACCTCGGCTGCGGCGTGGCTGACATAGAGGATCGGCACCGACACCTCATCGCGCATCCGCTCGAAATAGGGCAGGATTTCTGCCTTGCGCTGCTCATCCAGCGCGGCCAGCGGTTCGTCTGCCAGGATCAGTTTCGGGCTGGCCAGAAGGGCGCGACCAATGGCAACGCGCTGCTTCTCTCCGCCCGAGAGCGCGGCAGGCCTGCGGCTGAGCAGGTGCTCGATCCCCAACATCTCGACAATCCGATCCATGTCTTCTCGCGGCGCAGATTTGGGGGCGAACCACCGACCATAGGCGAGGTTCTGGCGCACGCTGAGATGTGGAAACAGCCGCGCGTCCTGAAAGATATAGCCCAGCCTGCGTTTGTGAGGGGGCGTCCATTGTCTCTCGGCGCTGTCAAAAAGCACCCAGTCTTGGGACGCAATCCGGCCCTCTCGCGGTCTCAAGAGGCCCGCCACCGCGTCTACAATGGTTGATTTGCCCGCCCCGGATCGCCCGAAAAGCACGGTGATGCCGGCAGGGGCCTCAAACGCCACATCCACATCAAACCCGTCGAATTCGTGCGCGAAGGCGACGGAAAGCGTCATATACCCCCCACCTTGGCAGCAGCCCGTCGGGCCAGCCATTCCGACAACAGCAGTGCGCTCATCGCGACAACGACAGAGACAATGACCAGCCGCCAGGCGGAGGCTTCGCCGCCCGGCACCTGCAGGAAGGCATAGATCGCCGAAGGCACGGTCTGGGTCTGCCCCGGAATGTTGGAAACAAAGGTGATGGTGGCGCCAAACTCGCCCATGGCCTTGGCAAAGGCGAGGATCGCACCGGCGATGATGCCGGGCAGGATCAGGGGCAGGGTGATCGTTAGAAACACCCAGGGGCGTGATGCCCCTAGCGTGCCTGCGGCCTGTTCCAGTTTCGGATCAACTGCCTCGATGGACAGGCGCATCGCGCGCACCATCAATGGAAAGGCCATGACAGCCGCCGCCAGCGCAGCGCCGGTCCAGCGAAAGGCAAAGACCACGCCAAAGCTTTCCAGAAAACCGCCGATGGGCCCTTGGGTGCCGAAGGTGGTGAGCAGCAGATAGCCGGTGACCACCGGCGGCAGGATCAGGGGCAGATGCACCAGACCGTTGACGATCTGTTTGCCGGGAAACTCGCGGCGTGCAAGCAGGTAGGCAACCCAGAGCCCGAGCGGCAAGCTCAGCAAGGTCGCCCAGAATGACACTTTGAGCGAGAGCGCAACCGCGCGCCATTCCTCAGGACCCAGCCAATCCGTCACGCGGGCGGCTCCAGAACCACGAACCCCTGGGCTTCGAAAACCGACGTGGCGGCTTCGCTGCGCAGATGCTCGATAAACTGATCGACCGGGGCAGACCCGTGGCCCGCCACAGCGGCAACCGGGTAGCGGATATCGGGGTGGCTCGCGGCGGGGAAGCTTGCAATCACGCTGACCCGTGGTTCGGCCTTTGCGTCCGTTGCGTAGACGATGCCAAAAGGCGCCTCGCCGGTGGCCACCAGCGCCAGCGCCGCGCGCGCATTATCCGTCTGCGCAATCTGTGCGGAGAGGACCTCCCAAACCCCGAGGTGTTCCAGGGCCGCCTTGCCGTAGATCCCGGCGGGCACGGCCTCGACCAGCGCCATGGCAATGCGATCTTGCTGAAGCCGCGGCATCAGGGCGGTCGCCTGCAGGTCAACCGGCGGTGATGTGTTGCCATGGGCGATCAGGACAAGCTGATTGCCCAGAAGGTCAAAGCGGCTGTCATTGTCGATGGCTTGCGCCTCTTGCAGCCAGTCCATCCAATCCGCACTGGCAGAAATGAAGACATCCGCCGGTGCGCCCAGCGATATCTGCCGCGCCAGCACCGGCGTGCCCGCATAAGATATGGCAACCTCATGCCCGGTCTCACGTTCAAACCCTTGCGCCACTTCATCCAGCGCGGTTTTCAGGCTGGCGGCGGCAAAAACCGTGACATCCCCTGCTGATGCAGTGGTTGCAGCGACCCCTCCAAAGCTGACGATCACCCCCAGACTGATACCACGCAGCGCGCTTGCCCAGCCCGGCACAACAGGCGCGCCGTCTGTTTTCTGCTTGCGCAACCACAGGCGGTGATCCCTCACCGCTATGAACCCGAATTCGAAACTCATACCTGACACCCTCTTGCACGCGCCGCGATGTTTCAAGGCTTTGCCCGCTCAAGCCGTTGAAAAGGAGGTGCGATTTTCGCACAACCGGTTGTGACACAATCATTCTGTTTCGCAAGCGCGGGCCGGGGTAAACTCGTGACCTGAACCAAAGGAGGTGAGGATGCGGACATTGGACGATATTCTGGCAATCAGTGTCGGGCGCAAAGGGTCCGTCGAGGCCATATTTGACGGGTTTACGCCCGCAAAATCGCGCGCTGAACTGCAGGCCACGCCAGATGATCGCTGGCTGGCGGCGATGACGCGCGCGATCTTCAACGCGGGTTTCAACTGGAAGGTCGTCGACGCGATGTGGCCGGGGTTTGAGACGGCCTTCAAGGGGTTTGAGCCTGGCCCCTGTTCGATGATGGACGATGTGTGGTTTGACGCCTTGATCACCAACACGGATATCGTGCGCCACGGGCCGAAAATCCGGGCAGTGCAGGAAAATGCCGTGTTCGTCCGAGCAGAGGCGGAGGCTCACGGCAGTTTTGGTGCTTTTATCGGCAATTGGCCGGTTGAGGATTTCGCCGGTCTGCTCGCACATCTGAAAACAAATGGCACGCGGCTCGGGGGCACAACGGGGCAGTATTTTCTGCGGTTCATGGGGGTGGATGGCTACATCTTGTCCCGCGATGTGGTTGCCCGGTTGATTGCCGAGGGCGTGATCGACAAACCGCCCACCTCAAAAGGCGCGATGAAAGCGGTGCAGGCGGCGTTTGCCGACTGGCATCAAACTTCGGGTCGATCTTTGAAGGAGATCAGCCGGATTTTGGCCACCAGCACGGGTTAGCCGCGTTCTGGTGTGAGGGGCGCGGCAGCGACGGGCTGCAGGCGCGCGGCGCCCAGCGTGCTGAGGATCAAGAGCAGAGCGGCGGTGCCAAGGCATAGGGGCAGCCCGCCGATCTGATAGCTCAGACCTGAAAGCACCGTACCCAACAGGCGCCCTGCCGCGTTCGCCATGTAGTAAAACCCCACATCCATCGTGACCCGCTCGCCCGAACTGAACGCCAGGATCAGATAGGAATGCAGGGCTGAGTTGATGGCAAAGAGCCCGCCAAACACCAGCAACCCGGCGATGATGGTCAGGGTCAGCCACCCCGCAGGTTCAGGCGTGACATAGACCAGGGCAGCAAGCAGCGCGGGGATCGCAATCAGGCTCGCGCCCCAATGTCGGGCGCTTTTGATGATCTCCGCCTCGTCCCGGGCGCGCGCTTTGAGGAGCCTTGGGGCTGCGGCCTGCACCGCGCCGTAGAGGATGATCCACAGCGCCATAAAACTGCCAATGGTGAAAAACGCCGCCCGGTTTCCGGCCTCTGACCCATCGGAGAGAACCGCGTAGAAATAGATCGGAATGCCGACCACGAACCACACGTCCCGGGCGGCAAAGAGGAAAACGCGGGCAAAGCTCAGCCAGTTGACGTTGGCGTTCTTGGAGAAGACTTCGCGGAACTTCGCGTCTTTGCGCCCAACGGGCAGGCCGCCGGGCATTTTTGCGACGATGGCGACAAGGATCAGCGCCAGGATGGCAGCCATGCCCAGCACAGCAGTTTTAAGCCCGACCAGCCCCAGCAGCACCGCACCGATCAGAAAGCCGAAGCCCTTGACCGCATTCTTCGACCCGGTCAGAAGCGCGACCCAGCGAAAGAGACCGCCTTGCTCAGCCGGGGCCAGCAGCTTCACGGCGGATTTGGCGCTCATCTTCGCAAGGTCCTTGGCCACGCCCGATGCGCCCTGCACGGCCATCACGAAGACCACCGAGGCGGCGACCGTCCACGACGGGTCCAACTGCGCCAGCGCCACCAAGGCCGCGACCTGCAAGGCCAACCCCGCATAAAGCGTCGAGGTCAGCCCGAAGCGCGCGGCAATCCATCCCGCGCTCAGGTTGGTAACCACGCCCGCGACCTCATAAAGCACAAAGAGATAGGCCAGTTGCACCGGCGAGAAGCCCAGCGTGTGAAAGTGCAGCAGCACCAGCATGCGCAGCGCCCCATCCGTGAGCATGAACGCCCAATAGGCCGCCGTGACGGCGACGTAAGCAGCCCCGGCGCGTTCCATGCTCACAAGGATCCGCCCACCATGAAGGCCACGTCGACGAGCCGGTTGGCGTAGCCCCATTCATTGTCATACCAGACATAGACCTTGAGCTGGGTGCCATTCACCACCATGGTCGAGGGGGCATCGACGATGCCGGAACGAGGGTCGTTGGTGTAATCCGTGCTGACCAATGGGCGGGTTTCGTAGCCCAGAATACCTTTCAACGGGCCATTGGCGGCGGCTTCAAAGAGGCCGTTTACCTCCTCCACCGTGGTGGCGCGCTCGAGCTCAAACACGCAATCGGTTAGCGACGCATTAAGCAGCGGCACGCGCACCGCATGACCGTTCAACCGCCCCGTCAGTTCCGGGTAGATCAAGGTGATTGCGGTGGCGCTGCCCGTGGTGGTCGGGATCAGCGAATTCAGGGCAGAGCGGGCCCGGCGCAGGTCCTTGGCGGGGCGATCCACGATGGTTTGGGTGTTGGTCACGTCGTGGATCGTAGTGATCGAGCCGTGCTTGATGCCAAGGTTTTCGTGCACGACCTTGACCACGGGCGCGATGCAATTGGTGGTGCAGCTGGCCGCGGTGACGATGTCGTGCACGCTTGGGTCATAGATGTCGTCGTTCACGCCGTAGACGATGTTTGCGGTGGGTCCGTCCTTCACAGGCGCGGAGACCACGACCTTCTTCACACCGGCGGCGAAGTAGGGGGCGAGCGTCGCCTCGGTCTTGAAGACGCCGGTGCAGTCGATCACCATATCGACACCCTCAAGCGGTAACCTGTCGAGTTCAGTCTCGTTATGAACGGCAAGCCGGGTGCCATCGACGGTGATGCTGTCTGCATCCGCGCTGAAGGCCGCGGGCCAGCGCCCGTGGACCGTGTCAAACTCCAGCAGATGGGCATGCATGGCCGCATCGCCCACCGCATCGTTGATCCAGGCGATCTGCGCCCCGCGTTCAAGCAGGGGCCGCAGCGCGAGCTTGCCAATGCGGCCCAGTCCATTGAGGGCGTAAACGGTCATTAATGAGTTCCTTCCAGGTCAACCGCGCCGATCTCATCAACGGCGGCTTGCAGTGATATGCGATTATGTGTCTCGATCGGCAGGGAGGCGAAGGCCTTGATACGGTTGTTCAACGCGCCATAGGTCTGCTGAAATGCGAGCCTGCGTTCAGCGAGGCTGCCCTCGGCCTTTACCGGATCGGGCAGACCCCAATGCCCGCTGATCGGCTGACCCTCCCAGGCAGGGCAGTCTTCGTTGGCGGCGCGATTGCAAACGGTAAATACAAAATCCATCTTTGGCGCCTCCGGTGTCTGAAATTCGGAGATATGCTTGGCGCGTAACAGGGATGTGTCATGCCCTTTGGACGCCAGCATCTCCACAGCGAGGGGGTTGAGCTCTGACCCTGGGTTCGTGCCTGCGGAGTAGGCCTTGAACCGGGATCCTTCCAAGTCATGCAGGATTGCTTCTGCAAAGATGGATCGTGCGGAATTGCCAGTGCAGATAAAGAGAACGTTGTAGGTGGTGTCAGTCATCGTCAGCGCTCCTTTTGGGGGGGAAGAGGGGACAGGGGGACAAAGCTCGGGGCGACCGCGGCAGCATTCGTTGAAGAGGAAATCGATCAACTCGCCCGCAGCCTGGGTCCGGGCGCGGTAGCGCAGGGAGGTGCCCAGCCGGTGTTGCGTGATGAGTTTCGCATCGCCCAGCGATGACAGGTAGACAGATGTTGTCGAGGGTTTCAGGGCAAGCGCTTCGGCGATTTCGCCGGCGGGGACCTCATCGGGGTAGCGGCGCATCAACAGGCGAAAGACCGCAAGCCGTTGCGGATGGCTGAGGGCAGAAAGGCGGTCAAGGGATTCTATTTCCATATTTCATGAATATTAGAAATAAAGAGAAATTCAAGAGATTCGTACGCAAAAAAACGCGCCCGATATCGGGCGCGTTACTGTCTTTAGAAGCAGGGGCTTTTAGCGGACGACGTGTACGCTGCAGGTGGAATGGCGCACCACTCGGGCCGCATTGGGCCCCAGCAGATAGTCCTTGAAATCCGGCTTATGCGCCCCGATCACAATCAGCCCGCAGTCGGTTTCTGCAGCAACATGCAGAATTTCCTCATAGGCGTTTCCGGTGGCCACGATATGGCGCACCATCGCGTCCGCATCCGCCCCAAGGCTTGCAGTGATTTCATCACTTAGTAACTGCCGCGCTTCGGCAACGGCCTTTTCATGGTGATCCGCTTCGAAGTAGGTGCTGACAATGCTCTGCCCGAAATCCGGAACAACGGTCACAACGTCCAGAGAGGCGCCATCCAGATCGGCAAGGCGCTTCGCAATCTTGAGAACCTCAGCATCCCTGCCTTTGTGGCTGACATCGACGGCGCATAGAACGGGACGGCTCATGCGGTCACTCCTTCTGTTTCTTCTTTCCCGGCCCGGCCGCGCTGCAGCAGGACAATAAGACCCAGCAGCAACAATGCGGGCAGGAACATCAGCTCCTTGGGCATCTGGTCCGCCGGGGCTTTGACCGCTTTGATGGTGACAAATTCCTCGCCGTAGAAATCATAGCTCTGGAAGGTCTCCGCGAAGGGCGTGCCAAAGAGCGGCTCCTCCAGGGCGATCTGGTCCCCTTCCTCGAGGGTCAGCAGCCCGTAGGCTTCCATCCGCGCGCCTTCGGGCTCGTCACCGATGGGCACCAGCAATGTGGTTTCCTTGATCTCGCCCGTGTCGAAGTCCGGACCGCTGACAACGACCCTGAATTCGCGACCAACCGGCGCCGCCTCGACCCGTTCGGCAAAGGCCGCAGGGGCCACGTCCTGGAAGGGTGGCGAGATGCGGTCCATGAAGAAATCCGGACGGAACAGCATGAAGGCGATGAACACGAGCGCGACGCTTTCATAGATGCGGTTCTTGGTCAGGAAATAGCCCATGGTGCCGGCGGTAAAGACCAGAATGGCAATGGTGGCGGTGACGAACACCAAGATCCCCTGCGCCCAGCCGACATCGATCAGCAACAGATCGGTGTTGAAGATGAAGACGAAGGGCAGAGCCACAGTCCGTAAGCTATAGAAGAAGGCCACAAACCCGGTGCGGATTGCATCCCCACCGGAAACCGCTGCCGCCGCGAAACTTGCCAGCCCCACGGGTGGCGTCACATCCGCCATAATCCCGAAGTAGAAGACAAAAAGGTGCACGGCGATGAGCGGCACGATCAGCCCGGATTGCGCGCCAAGTTCGACCACAACCCCCGCCATCAGCGAGGAAACCACGATATAGTTCGCGGTGGTGGGCAGACCCATGCCGAGGATGAGGCTTAAAAGCCCCACCATGATCAGCATCAGGATTAGGTTGCCGCCCGAGAGGAACTCCACCAGATCGGCCATGACCTGACCTACACCAGTCAGCGTCACGGTGCCCACGATCACACCGGCAGTGGCCGTGGCCAGGCCGATGCCGATCATGTTGCGCGCGCCGTCGATGAGGCCTTGCAGCAGGTCAGCGACGCCGTCCTTGAAGGCATTTGCCATCTCGCTTTCACCCCGGAACATCGCCTTGAGCGGCTTCTGCGTGAGCAGGATCACGAACAAGAGCGAGGTCGCCCAGAAGGCGGAGAGGCCCGGCGATTTCTGCTCGATCATCAGGAAGTAGACCAACACGATGATCGGCAGCAGGAAGTAGAGACCGGCCTTGTAGATCTCGCCCACAACCGGCAATTCGATCTCTTCGGCGTTGGGATCATCGGGCTGCAGGTCCGGGACCTTTGCTGCAAAGAACAGCAAAAACACATAGGACAGGAAGACCAGCGCCGACAGCAGCAAGCCAGAGTTTGGCAGCAGCGACGTGATCCATTTCACCGGATACTGCACGCCGTAGCAAAGCGCTGCGAAGCCCACGAAGAAGGCCGCCATGCCGCCGATGGTTTTGCCCATCGACACCACACGATTGCCCAGCGTGGGCATGTTGTTCTTCACCGCTTCGAGATGCACAATGTAGACCAGCGCGATGTAGGAAATCGTCGCGGGCAGGAAGGCATGGGTGATCACCTCGACGTAAGAGATGCCCACATATTCCACCATCAGGAAGGCCGCAGCGCCCATCACGGGGGGCATGATCTGGCCGTTCACGGAAGAGGCCACTTCGACCGCGCCGCCTTTTTCGGCGGAAAAGCCTACGCGCTTCATCAGCGGGATGGTGAAGGTCCCCGTCGTCACCACATTGGCGATGGAGGAACCGGAAATCAGGCCGGTCGCAGCAGAGCCCACAACAGCGGCTTTGGCGGGCCCCCCCTTGAGGTGACCCAATGCCCCAAAGGCCATTTTGATGAAGTAATTCCCCGCACCCGCTTTATCGAGCAGGGCGCCGAAAAGCACGAAGAGGAAGACGAATTTGGTCGACACGCCAAGCGCGATCCCGAAGACCCCTTCAGAGGTGATCCACATATGGCTCATCGCCTTTTGCAACGAGGCGCCTTTCCAGCGGATCACATCCGGCACCGCCGTGGAGGAGCCAAAGAAGACATAGAGCAGGAAGATCGTGGCGATGATCGCCATGGCCGGGCCCAACGCGCGGCGCGCACCCTCAAACAGGATGAGCAGACCGGCAAGCGCGAACCACTTATCCGTATGATCGGCGAGGCCGCCGGAGTTCACGATCTTGTCGTAGAAGATATAGCCATACATCGCGATGAACGCGCCGCCGATGGCCAGCACCCAATCGTGGATGGGGATGTAATGGCGGGGGCTCGACTTAAGCATCGGGTAGGCCATGAAGGCCAGAAATATCGAAAACGCCAGGTGGATCTGGCGCGAGTTATTGATCACCGAACCGGGCAACAGCTGATTGGACAGGGGCGATGCCAGCATGACCTGAAACAGCGACCAGACAATGGCCACGACAGCCAGAAAAGTCCCCACCGCACCGGCGGGGTCACGGGCACCGGCATCCGACGAGGATACGAGCTCCTGAAGTTCTTCTTCGGTCAGCGCACGGCCGCCGCTGGACTTATCTGCCATTTGACTGTCTCCCTGGGATGCCGCTGTTTACGGCTTTTGTTCTGAGAATGGGCCCTCTTGGCGGGGCGTCAGAGGGCGGCTGTCCGCCCTCTGTGGGATCGTTGCGGTGGATTATTCAATCCAGCCTTTTTCTTTGTAGTATTTCGCTGCGCCTGGGTGCAGCGGCGCCGACAGACCCGCTGTCGCCATTTCCTCTGCTTGCAGGTTTGCAAAAGCCGGATGCAGTTTCTTGAAGTCTTCGAAGTTGTCAAAGACCGCAGCAACAACGGCATAAACGGCATCTTCGGAAACACTTGCCGATGTCACGAAGGTCGCGCCCACACCAAAGGTGGTGGTGTCTGCATCGGACCCGCGATACATGCCGCCCGGAATGGTTGCGGAGCGGTAGTAGGAGTTTTCACCGATCAGCGCCTCAATTTCCGCGCCGGAAACTTCCACAAGCACGGAATCGCAGGCCGTTGTCGCTTCCTGAATGGAGCCGGAGGGGTGACCCACGGTGTAGACCATCGCATCGATCTGGTTGTCGCAAAGTGCTGCGGATTGTTCCGCCGCCTTCAACTCGGAGGCCAGAGCCAGATCGCCCGTCGACCACCCCATTTTGTCGAGCACAACTTCCATCGTGCCGCGCTGGCCGGAGCCGGGGTTGCCGATGTTCACGCGCTTGCCCTTCAGATCGGCGAAGGTTTTGATGCCTGAATCCGCGCGTGCCACAACGGTGAAGGGTTCAGGGTGCACCGAGAACACCGCGCGCAGATCTTCGAACGCGCCCTGATCTTCGAACTTCGAGGTGCCGTTATACGCATGGTACTGCCAGTCGGACTGCGCCACACCAAATTCCAGCTCGCCTTCGCGGATGGTGTTGATGTTGTAGACCGAACCCCCGGTTGATTCGACGGAACAGCGGATGCCATGCTCCTTGCGGCCCTTGTTCACCAGACGGCAGATGGCGCCGCCCGTGGGGTAGTAGACCCCTGTAACACCGCCCGTACCGATGGTGATGAACTCTTCGGCCATGGCGGCAGGCGCTGCCATCATCGCCAATGCCGCACCTGCGACCGTCATTTTTAATCCATTGAACATTGTTGTCTCCCTTATGTGGATTATTGGTTGTAGCTTAGCCGTCCAGAACTTCTTGTAAACGGCGGTTACACAGTTCGGCCTCTGCAGGACCTGTGCAAAAGACTTCGCCTTTGATTTGGGCAAGCATGCCCTTCAGCGTTTCCAGAGAGAAACGCGCGGCTGCGTTAAAGGAAAAGAAAAGCGGCGTTCTTGAGGGGGCGATCAAGCCTGCAGCGGCGCGGTTGATCGCGGGGCCGTCTGCGATTGTCACACCAAAGCTGCGACTTATGCGCGCCGGTTCAGGGTCGCGTGCGTGGAGGGCTGAAAAAGGTGTCTGCGATATCACAACGAACACCTCGGGGCACCCAGTAAGGCGTCGTTCTCAGGTATCCTGATATCAAGCGGCTGCGCCATGCACGCTCCCCAGCCACAATGAGTCCCATGGCGAGGACTCATTTGTTTCAGTGCATTGTCAACGAAGGCCCCGTATGTTTCACAAATGGCAGCTAAACTAGGGAGGTTTCGAATGTCACATGTATTCGCCCGTCACTCTAAGGCCAATCTTCGACGCGCGTCTATAGGTAAAGGCGCGTACCTCTATGATGCTGATGGCAAAGAATATTTTGATGGATCAGGTGGGGCGGCGGTGTCTTGCCTGGGCCACGGCGATGCGGATGTCATTGCCGCCATTCAGGAACAGGTCGCACAACTGGCCTATGCGCATACGAGCTTTTTTACCTCCGACCCCGCCGAAGAGCTTGCCGACCGGCTGGTCGCCGAAGCCCCCGGCGATCTGGATAAGGTCTACTTTGTCTCCGGTGGTTCTGAAGCCGTCGAAGCCGCGCTGAAACTGGCGCGACAGTATTTTGTGGAAATCGGGCAACCCGCCCGGCGTCACTTCATCGCCCGGCGGCAGAGCTATCACGGCAATACGCTTGGCGCGCTGGCGACCGGTGGCAACGTCTGGCGCAAACAGGCCTTTGCGCCGATCATGGTGGACACTGCGCTGATCTCGCCGTGCTATGCCTATCGAGGGCAGGCGGAGGGTGAGAGCGCCTTCGACTATGGTCAGCGAGTCGCCAATGAGCTGGAGGCAGAACTGCAGCGCCTTGGGCCTGAGACGGTCATCGGTTTTGTCGCCGAACCCGTTGTCGGGGCGACGCTTGGGGCGGTGCCGCCGGTGGAGGGCTATTTCAAACGCGTGCGCGAGATTTGCGATCAATACGGCATTTTGCTGATCCTCGACGAAGTCATGTGCGGCATGGGGCGCACTGGCAGTCTCTTTGCCCATGAGCAGGAGGGGATAACGGCCGATATCGTGACCATCGCCAAGGGCCTCGGGGCCGGATATCAGCCCATCGGCGCGATGATGTGTACCGCGCAAATCCATCAGGCCATCGCGGATGGATCCGGGTTCTTTCAACATGGTCACACCTACATCGGCCACCCGACCGCCTGTGCGGCGGGCAATGCGGTTTTGAAAAAACTGACCGGCGGGTTGGTGGACCGTTCCGCGGAGATGGGGGCGAAATTGCACAATGCATTGCAGGGCGCGTTTGGTCAGCACCCACATATCGGTGACATTCGTGGGCGCGGCCTGTTTCAGGGGCTGGAGATTGTCGAGGACCGGGCCAGCAAACGCCCCTTTGCCCCGGAAAAAGGGATCAACAAAAAGATCAAGCAGGTCGCGATGGAAAACGGCTTGGCCTGCTATCCGATGGGGGGCACCGTGGACGGGCAGAACGGCGACCATGTGCTGCTGGCACCGCCCTTTATCATGGAAGACTGCCACGTGGATGAAATCGTGTCGAAGCTGAAAAAGACTTTTGATACAGTGCTGTAAGGAGCTCAGTCGAGATTAAAACCGATCTCGCGCATGACGTCGGCGAAATCCGTGCGCTGGGGGGACGCATACATTTTTGCCTTGGCTTCGGACCAGCCCGGACCATCGGCACCTGCAAGCCGCCGCGTGTCGTAGGCCGATACGTCCGCTTTGGTGATATCGGCGAACTGGTTGTGATGCACCGTTTTTGCCAACGGCAGGCGCGCGCTGATCTCTGGCACTCGAAGGGGGTGTCCCACGGCCATCCCAGCAACAGGGAAGACATGATCCGGCAGATTGAGCAGGCCTCTTACCTCTTTGAGGTGATTGCGGATGGTGCTGATCGGACAGCACCCCAGGCCTGCCGCCTCCGCCGCAACCATTAAGAATGCAAGCGCGATGCCCGCGTCCAGGCTGGCGTTGAAGAAGGCGTCCAGGTGATCGTTGGGAAAGGGCTGTGCGTGCCAGGCCTGCAGCTGTCGCTGGCGCCGGTTGTTCGCCAGAAAGACGACCATCGCGGGCGCATCGGCAATCCATGCCTGCGCGTCGAGCAGAGATTTGAGGTCCCGCAATAGCCCAGGATCGGTCACGATCAGGATGTCGCGCTGTTGCAGATCGCTCTTGGACGGGGCGCAGAGTGCCGCGGCGCAAAGTGTTTCCAATATGGCCGGATCAATCTGATCGGGCCTGAAGTCGCGGCAGGACCCGCGCGCGGCCAGGCGAGTGATCTCCGGGTTTGTTGCCAGAAATTCCGGTAGGTCCGGGGCGTCTCCGAAACGCTGTTGGAACAGGTTTCTGAGTGGAGCGTCAGCCATGCGGAATTGTTCCTTTATCGTAAGTATCTCTTACAAAAAACATAAGAACATATTCCTTCTCGTTAGCATTTCTGGCGGTTATATCATAATCGCAATGTGAACAGTCACAAGTCAGGAACGCGTGGTGGATGCAGATACAGCCCCTTTGGAAGTCTCCGTTTGGCGCGGCGACGCAGAGGGTGGCAGTTTTCAGCAGTTTGAGGTGCCCGCGCTTGAAAATCAGACCATTCTCGATGTGGTGTCGTGGATACAGCAATACGCAGATGCGACCCTGACCTACCGGTTTGCCTGCCGTGTCGGCATGTGCGGCTCCTGCGCGATGATGGTGAACGGGCAACCGCGCTGGACCTGTCGCACCCATGTCAAAAAAGTGCTGAAAAACCGTAAGGTCGAAATAGCGCCCCTGCGAAACCTGCCTGTAATCAAGGATTTGGCGGCGGACATGGATCCGTTTTTCGACAAGTGGATCGCTGCGGGCGGTGCTCATACGCCAAGTGCCAGTCGTGACGATCCGATCCCGCCCATTGACCCCGCAGACGGCGCGCGGGTTGAGGCCAGCGCCGGTATCGAATGCATCAATTGCTCCATTTGCTATGCGGCCTGCGACACGGTGGCGGGCAACCACGATTACCTCGGACCCGCAGCGTTGCAGCGGGCTTGGACCTTGCTGAAGGACGCTAAACACGAGGGCCGGAGCGCCATCCTAGATGCGGTGTCTGGAACGGGCGGGTGCCACAATTGCCATTCCATGGGCAGCTGCACGGTATTTTGCCCCAACGACCTTGATCCCATGTCCGCCATCGCTGGTCTCAAACGGGAAACCACCAGGTCGTTTTTCGGGAGGCGTAAGTAGCTGATGCTCGATCTGAGGCTTTATATGCTGCAACGCCTCTCCGCGCTGATCATGGTGCCGCTGACGCTCGGCCATATCGCGGTGATGATCTACGCGGTGCAGGGCGGGCTGACCGCGGAGGAGATTTTGGGTCGGACGCAGGGGTCCCTTTTTTGGTTCCTGTTCTACGGTTCTTTTGTCCTTGCCGTGTCTCTGCATGCGGCCATCGGGCTGCGGGTGATCGTGCATGAAACCTTCGGGCTGCGGGGCACGGCGTTGGTTGGATTGACCTGGAGCGTTGGTCTGCTGTTGCTGGGCCTGGGCACACAGGCGCTGGTCGCGGTTACCTGGCCGGGTGCAACATGAGACTGGCGCGCGCGCATCCTCTATGGCTGGCCTTTGTGCTGCACCGGGTGTCCGGGCTCACGCTTGCGCTCTTTTTGCCGCTGCATTTCTGGGTGCTGTCCTGGGCGCTGACGCAGCCGCAAAAGCTGAACCAGTTTCTGAGCTTTGCTGAACAACCTATTGTTAAACTGGCAGAGTTTGGGTTGATCTTTCTGCTCGCCGTGCATGTATTTGGCGGGTCGCGGCTCATGGCGATGGAATGGCTGCCCTGGTCCGCGCCGCAAAAGACACTGGCAGCGGGCGCCGTTGGGGTCGCCGTCCTGATCTCCGGCACCTTCTTGTTGCAGGTGGTGTGAATATGAGCAGGGACATCGACCGCCAAGACACGGATATCCTGATCCTCGGCACCGGCGGCGCGGGGCTTTTCGCAGCGCTGCACGCGCAGCAAGCCGCCCCTGAAGGCACCAAGATCACCATTGCCGTCAAGGGCCTGATTGGCAAATGCGGCTGCACACGGATGGTGCAGGGCGGTTATAACGTGGCTCTTGGCGGCGGCGACACGGTCGAGCGGCATTTCATGGACACGATCGAGGGCGGTAAATGGCTGCCCAATCAGGACATGGCCTGGCGGCTGTGCGAGCAGGCGGTTGTGCGCATCTGCGAGCTGGAAAACGAGATCGGCTGCTTCTTTGACCGCAATCCCGATGGCACGCTGCATCAGAAAGCCTTTGCCGGGCAGACGGCGGACCGCACAGTGCACAAGGGTGATCTGACGGGCATCGAGATCATCAACCGGCTGATGGAGCAGGTGCTGAGCCGCCCGGTCGAAAAGCTGCAGGAGCATCGCGCGGTTGGTCTGATCCCGACCAAAGATGGCAGTGCGCTGGCAGGGGTGTTGATGATTGACATGCGCAGCGGGAAATTCCGCTTTGTGCGGGCCAAGACCGTGTTGATGGCCACGGGAGGCGGCCCGACCATGTACAAATACCACACCCCCAGTGGCGACAAGACGATGGATGGGCTGGCTATGGCGCTGCGCGTCGGGCTGCCATTGCGGGATATGGAGATGGTGCAGTTCCATCCCACCGGGCTTCTGGCGGGCGCACACAGTCGCATGACCGGCACGGTGCTGGAGGAGGGGCTGCGCGGCGCCGGCGGGCAGTTGCTGAACGCCGCGGGGCAGCGCTTCATGTTCGATTATGATGGCAAAGGCGAACGCGCAACGCGCGATGTGGTCAGTCGCGGCATCTATGCGGAAATGCGCAAGAGCAATGATCCCGATCAGGTGGGCATGTTTATCTCCATGTCCCACCTCGGCCCCGACAACGTGCGCGCCAAGTTCAAGGGTATGGTGAAGCGCTGCGAGGACAGCGGGTTTGACCTTGCGGGTGGTCTGGTCGAAGTGGTGCCGACCGCGCATTACTTCATGGGCGGCGTGGTGGTGGACACGGATACGCGCACGGGGCTTCAGGGCCTTTATGTTGCGGGTGAAGATGCGGGTGGCGCGCATGGCTCCAATAGGCTGGGCGGCAACGGTGTTGCCAATTCCACCGTTTATGGCGGGATTGCGGGCGATACGATGGGCGCGGACATCCGCAAAATGCCGACACTGCGTGATCCTGATGAAAGCGTGCTGATGGCAGAATATGAACGCGCGCGCCATCCGCTTTCCCGGCCCCCTGATTTGGTGCAGCCGCTGCGCAACCGCCTGCAGGAAGCGATGTGGGAAGATGTCGGCGTCATGCGGGAGGCAGCCGGGATGACGCGCGGTTTGCGCCGGGTGCGGGCCATTCGCCGCGACCTGATGGATGTCGGTGTGGCATCGGACACGCTGGCGTTCAATTTGACGTGGCATGACTGGTTGAACATGGCGAGCCTCTGCGATGTCTCCGAAGTGATCGCTCTGGCGGGGCTGGCGCGGGAAAACTCGCGCGGTGCCCACTACCGCGAAGATTTTCCGGAAGCCGGAGAGATGGCGGCCTCCTATTTCACGGTTGCGAAACGCGCCGGTGACAAGGTGAATGTCACGCGGCAAGACGTTGATTTTTCAATTGTTCGCCCAGGCGAAACGATTCTGCCTGAAGGCGAGCCAGAAACCCTGGTGGCGGCACAATGATTTCAATCGACCTCATTCAATCGACCGCGGAAACCCTGATGGACAAGGCCGCCGTCGAAATCCCGCAAGACTATCTGGACGGGCTGCGCGCGGCAGCAAAAACCGAAGATGGCGATCTGTCGTCATTTGTGCTGCAGGCCATGCTGGAGAATTACGAGGCCGCCAAGGAAGACCGCCGCGCGATGTGTGGCGATACCGGCGTGCCGCGCTGGTTCGTGAAAATGGGCAATGACGCCCGCATTGAAGGCGGCCCGATCGCCTTGGAAGCGGCCCTGCGGCGGGCGACGGCCAATGCCACCACCGGCGTGCCGCTGCGCCCCAACCGGGTACATCCGCTCTGGCGCACGGATCACAACAACAACGTCGGCATTGGCGCGCCGGAGATTGAATATGGCTTTGAGCCGGAGGGGGAGTGGATTGACCTGATCACTGTGCACAAGGGCGGGCTCTTTGGCACCGATTACCGCATGCTCTTCCCGTCGGACGGCATTCAGGGGATCAAACGGTTCTATCTCGACAGCCTCGTGGCTTTTGGCAAGCGCGGCCTTGCGTGTCAGCCCGCGATTATCGGCATCGGGCTGGGCGGATCGAAAGACACCTGCATGGTGCTGGGCAAACGGGCCTCTGTCCTGCGCACGGTGGGCAGCCGGAATTCGGACCCAAGGATTGCGGAGATGGAGGATGAATTCAAGGAACTGGGCAATTCAATCGGTATGGGGGCAATGGGATTTGTTGGTAAAAACATGGTTATAGACTGCAATATTGAAGTGGGCTATTGCCACACCGGCGGTATGCAGATGTCGGTGCATGCGTTTTGTCTGTCGTCGCGCCGGGCGGTGGCGCGTGTCTTTCCTGATGGCCGGGTCGAACATCGCACGGACCCGGATTGGTTCACCGATTATCAGCGCCGCGAAACCATCGAATGGGACCCGGCGCGGGAGGCGGCAGAATGAAAATTCGCGAAGTGACACTGTCAACCACGCCCACCGCCGAAGCAATTGCCGATCTGCGCCTTGGCGATATCGTCTACCTTGACGGGTTGATCTACACCGCGCGCGAAGGCGTTTACATGCGCGCGCTGGAGAAAAAGGCCAACATCCCGATGGAACTGCCCTCGCAAAGCGCCGCCAACTTCCATTGCTCCCCCGCGGCCGTGATCCGCGCGGATGGCTCCTTCGATCTGGGGGCGGTGACGGCCACGGCGAGCTTTCGTTTTGCCAAGTGGTTGCCGGAATGGATGGCCAAGACCGGCGCCCGGCTGATCATCGGCAAGGGCGGCATGTCGTCCAAAGACTACAAGGAGTATTTTGTGCCGAATGGCGCGGTCTATCTGTCCACCGTCGGCTACGGCACCGGTGCGCTGTTGGGGCGCGGGGTGGAGACGGTGGAGGCCGTGCATTGGCATGAGGAACTGGGCATCGCGCAGGCGATGTGGGTGATCCGGGCGCGCCGCATGGGGCCGTTCATCGTGGCGTCAAACATGGCCGGTGAGTGTTTGTTTGAGCGTGAAAACGCCAAGATCGTGCAAAACCTCGACCGGGTTTATGAAGGCACGAAACCCGCCGTCTTGAAGCGTTATGGCGAGACCGACGACCGATCCGACGAGGTTATCGGCTAAGGGCACCCGATGCGGCGGCTTTGGCGTCAGAGTATTTCACGCAAGAGCAAGACGGTGCCTGAGATCAGGCAAATGGCGATCAGCAATCTGCGAAAGATATCGTCTGTCAGCCTGCGAAAGACGATGATCCCGACCTGTGCGGCGAGGATCGCAGAAGGCATGGCGATACAGAGCTGCAAAAGCGTGCGCTGATGATAGGCGCCGCCCCAGGCCAGTACGAGGGCCGTCAGTGCCAGGACGGTCACGTTAAAGGGCTGCAATACAGCGCGTGTTTCATATTTGGGCCAGGCGCGCATGGAACACCACATGGTAGGCAACGCGCCCGACAGCGATGCCGCGCCGCCCAATATCCCGGCGCAGAACCCAATCGTGCAATCGATGAACGGCGTGGGCCGGTCGATTTTGGGCAGGTTGCGCCGGAAAGTAAAAAAGCCGCCGTAGAGAATAAGAAAGAAGGCGATGAGGTATTTCAGCACCGAGACATCGACCTGCTTCAGCGAGGCGACGCCCAGCGGGATGCCAAGGATGGCCGGGAACAGGAAACGCGCAAGGCGGCGCGGGTTCTGCGTCAGCGAATGCCGCACGATCCACAACCCCTGCAATCCGCTGACGACCGAGATGGCAACCGTGATCGCAACCGCTTCGACGGCGGGCACCACCGTCAGGAAAAACCCCAGCGCAAAGAGGGACGTGCCAAATCCGGCAAGCCCGTTGATGAAGCCGCCCGCGAGACCGCCAATGATCAGAAATGTCATTTCCTGAGATGTCATTCAGCGGTGGCCGGAGGGGAGGGGCCGAAGGCACCGATGGTGACCGAGCGCAGGCAGATGCTGTGCAATTCGCTCAGAACCCGACCGCGCGCGGTATCCTGCGGGTAGGCGAGGCCCAGGCGCCGGATGGGCGCGTCTTCGCCAAGGGGTAAACGTCTGAGCGGCAGGGGGTTGTTTGGCTGCACCGCGCGTCTGGGTGCGATTGCGACGCCAAGATTAGCGTAGACCATGCTTGAGATTGCCTCCAGACTGTCCAGTTCCATCGCCTCGTTCACGCGGATATTCTTTCGTTGCAGCCAGCTTTCGATCATATGGCCCACCACGGCCTCGCGGTTAAAGCGGATAAAGGGGTGTTTCGCGATCAGCTCAAGTGGATCATCGCTGCCGGTGTCCAGAGAGGCCAGCAGTTGCAGGGGCTCCTCGGCAATCTCGCGGAATTCAAACCCCGGCGGCATCAATTGGGGACGGGTCACAAGGGCGGCATCCAGTGCACCACGTTCCAGCTGCGACATCAATTGGTTCGTCAGACCGGGAAAGAGCCTGACATGCACCTGCGGGTAGGTTTTCACCAGCATCGAGATGGCAGAGGGCACCAGCGTCGTCAGCGTGGTCGGCAGCGCGCCCAGTTTGACCTCGCCGCTGACGCTGCTTTCGCCCAGCACGGATGGCAGCATCTGATCATAGGCCCGCACCACATCGCGCGCTTTGGCCACCAATGCGCGGCCCAGCGGCGTCAGTTCCGGCGTGCGTTTCGATCGATCAAAAAGCTGCACGCCCCAGCTTTCTTCCAGACCGCGCATCTGCTGGCTGACCGCAGCATGGGTCACGTAGACGGCATCCGCCGCCGCGCTGAAGGTTTTGTGATCATGCACGGCGATGAGGGTTCGCAAGGTGCGAATGGACATGTGATACGTGCCTTTTGTGTTAGCTTGGCTAACGGATTTTGTAATTTATTATTACTTCTATAAAGCATGTCTTAACGTTACCAATTGTCAAGGGCGCCATCGGCTTCGCCCGGGGGGTCCGAATGGCCGGTCATACTGGGAGGAATACGATGTCTTTTAGAACAATCGGCGCGGTCTGCGCTTTGAGCCTTGGGATCGCTGGCGCGGCGCTTGCGGAGTATCCTGAACGGCCCATTAATATGGTTATTCCCTACGGTGCGGGCGGTGCCACCGATATTTCCGCACGGACAATTGCGGAGCCGCTGGGGGCGGCGGTGGGCAAGCCTCTGGTCATGGCAAATGTGACGGGCGCGGGCGGGGCGACAGGATCGGTTGCCGTGCAAAACGCCAAGGAAGATGGCTACACGATGCTCTTTGCGCGCGTGGGGTCGCATTCAGTGAACCCGGCGATGAAGGCGACGCTGCCTTACACGCTGGATGATTTCCGCTTTGTTACCGTTTACGAGATCAACCCTTTTGCCTGCGTGGTGTCGGCGACCTCCGACCTGATGTCGATGGAGGACGTGCTGGCGGCGGCCAAGGGCGACGGTCTGAGCTTTTCGTCTTCCGGTGTCGGCTCGGGGCCGCATCTGGCGGCGGCGATGGTCCTAAATGCCTTTGGGCTGGAGGATGCGGCCAATGCGGCGACGCATATTCCACAGCAGGGCGGCGGGGCTGCGGCCACGGCTGTTCTGAACGGGACGGCGGATTTCCTCTGCACCAACAGCTCGGCGCTGGCGAGCTTTGTGGCCAATGGCCAGATGCGGGCGCTGATGGTCACCACAGCCGAGCCTGTCGAAGGTTTTGATGCGCCAACGGCGACATCGCTGGGGCATCCTGAACTGGAGCAGATGGTCGGCTGGACCGGCATTGCCGGGCCTGCAGGGTTGCCGGATGAGGTCGCTGACAAATGGGGCGAGTGGATGACAGCCGCCGCTGCGAATGAGGAGTTCGTGAGCTCCATGGAGGCGCGCGGGTCGATCATTCGGGTGATGTCGCCGGAGGAGGCCAATGAATTCATCCGGGCGCAATACGACACCTTCCGGAAACTTGTTGACGATTTGGGTATGAGGATTGAAGGCTAGGCGGGCGGCCTTGCCGATCCACGACGCTGAAACGCCGGACCGCGCGATGGTCCGGCGTTTTTTATGGTGCGGACTCCGGATGGGAGGGGTGTAGATGACACAACGACAGGTGCAGCTGCGTCTGGGGGGCGGTGCCGTGATCGTGGCTGCGTTCCTTGCGCTTTTTGCCATACCGCAATGGGTTTCCTCGCCCAGCAATGTGGGCAATATCGTCCTGTCGCCGCTCTTTTGGCCCTATGCGCTCGCGGGGTTCACCGGCCTGACCGGGCTTGGCCTGATCTTTTCCGGTCTGCGGATGCAAGGTGCGGACGAACCGGTCAATGACCCGATCGAGGATACCGGCGCGGCCTGGCTCAGACTTGCGGCTATGGCCGTGCTCATGGGGCTGACGATGTTCCTGCTGCCCAGGCTCGGTATGGTGCTCACCTCAATGCTGGTGTTTGTCGCCTCCGCGTTTCTGGTGCGCACGCGCCACCCGATCACCGCCATTGTCTGTGCGGTGATTGTACCGCTGGTGCTTTATGCATTTTTTGCCCATGTGGCGGGGGTCGCCATCCCGCAGGGTGAGTTTCTGAGGCTGCCATGAGTTTTCTCGACAGCATCGCGGCGGGCCTGAGCCTTGTCGGCAACATCGAAGCGTTCCTTGCGCTCTTTGTCGGCGTCGCCATCGGTGTGGTCGGCGGTGCAATTCCCGGCATGTCTGCCACCATGGCCGTAGCGCTGACGCTGCCCTTCACCTTTGCGATGCAGCCGATCACCGGCATTCTGCTGCTGCTTGGCGTCTACAAGGGTGGCATTTTTGGCGGGTCGATCCCGGCGATCCTGATCAAGACACCGGGCACACCGGCCTCTTCGGCCACCATCCTTGACGGCTATCCCATGGCGGAAAAGGGTGAGGCGGGCCGGGCGCTGGGCATGGCGCTCTGGGCGTCCTGCACGGCGGATGTGATCTCCAACCTCGCGCTCATTCTCTTTGCAGGCTGGCTGGCGTCTTTCGCGCTCAGCTTTGGGCCGCCGGAATTTTTCACGCTGATCCTGTTTTCCCTGACCATCATCGCGGGCGTGTCGGGGGAAAGCTTGTTGCGCGGGGCGCTCTCTGCGCTCCTGGGGCTCTTGCTGGCCACCATCGGGCTTGATCTGGTCTATGGCACCAATCGCTTCACCTTCGGTGATCCGAACATGATGGGCGGTCTCAATTTCATCGCTGTCCTGATCGGGCTTTTCGCGATCCCCGAAATTCTGGCGATGGTCTGGCATCCCACGGCGCATGTCGGCAAGACCCGTTCGCTGGGCAAGAACTGGGTTTCTTTCGCCGACTACCGACGCAGCTTCAAATCCATCGTGCGCGGCAGTTTCATTGGCGTCTTTCTGGGGTCCATCCCGGGCATCGGTGCCGCCCCGTCAGCATTCCTCAGCTATTCGGAGGCGCGCCGCACCTCGAAAAACAAGGAAAACTTCGGCAAGGGCGAAATCGAGGGCGTCGCGGCGTCCGAGGCAGGCAACAACGGTGTCGCGGGCGCCACCCTGATCCCGCTGCTGGCCCTTGGGGTGCCGGGCGACGTCATCACCGCAATCATCATCGGGGCCTTCATGATCCACGGTCTGCAGCCCGGCCCGATGATGTTCATCCTGAACGTGGACATCATCTATGGCCTCTTTATCGGGTTGATCGTCAGTTCCGTATTCCTCTTCATGATCGGCTCCGTGGCCATTCGCGGGTTCAAATATGTGGCCGACATTCCCAAACGCATCCTGATCCCGGCGGTGCTGGTGCTGTGCATCTACGGCGTCTTTGCGGTGAACAACAATATCTTCGACGTGGGCGTGATGTTCGCGATGGGCTGGGTCGGATATCTGATGGTGCGCTATCACATCCCGGCGGCGCCCTTTCTGATTGCTTTCATTCTGGGGCCTTTGCTGGAGGATAACTTCCGCCAGTCCATGCTGATGTCGGGGAGTGATCCGACGATCCTGGTGCGCGGTCCGATCACCTGGTTTTTCTGGACGCTGACCCTTTTGACGATTGTCGCAATTGCCCGCGCAGGGGTGCGGGCGGTCAAAAACAATCCGCTGTTGTCTGGCCGATCAGGTCGGTAACGCGGGGGGGGGTGGTTGATCGACGTCGGGTTGCCACGGGAGCGCCATACCCTCCGGGACGACCGGCACCACCGCACTGACGCGGAAAAACAACAACAGGCGCAATAGCGCCAAAAATACCCCGCAGGCAGAAATTGTGATTTGGCATGGCGACAGATTGCATAGCATCTTGGGAAAACTCAGGCATATGTGCCCGCAGCGGTGCGGCCAAGACCCCAGGTATGACAAGGATTTTGACTATGATACCGACGCCCGTTGCAACCCTTTCCACCTTGCCGGACCGTGATCCTCAATATGCGTTGGTGGGCGAGGTTGACTTGGTTGTGGTGCGTTTCGACGATGAGGTTTCGGTGTTCTACGGGCGCTGTCTGCACCGGGGTGCCCTGATGGCGGATGGCCATGTGCGCGGCAAAGATCTGATTTGCGGGGTGCATGACTGGGATTACCGGCTGGACAGTGGTGTGTCGTCCTATGCCAATGACGAAGCGCTGCCGAAGTTCAAATCCTGGATCGAAGACGACCGGATCATGGTCGATGCCGATGAGATCAACCAATGGGGTTTTGACAATCCGCAGCCCTACAACCGCGATGCTTATCTGGGCCTTTATGCGGACCCGAGCCATGGCGACACAGGCGAGCCCTACACCGGGCTGATCCAGCAATATGCCCGCGACGGGCTCAGCAAGACCGGTCATCACGGCGTTGTCGATGCCATGGGAGTGTTGCGCGCGGAATTACCGGATTGGGATGACATCCAGTTGCTGACCGCGCAATTGGCGAAACCGCCGCTGCTGGAGGACGCGCCGGTCGGCACCGAGGTGGTGATTGGTCCGAATGCGCAAAAACCGCTGCGGCTGGATATTCCGCTGTTCGTGTCTGACATGTCCTTTGGCGCGCTCTCTGAGCCTGCCAAGATTGCCCTGGCGCGCGGTGCGGAGATCGCGGGCACGGGCATCTGTTCCGGGGAGGGCGGCATGCTGCCCGAAGAGCAGGAAGCCAATACGCGGTATTTCTACGAACTCGCGTCCGCGCGTTTTGGTTTCAGCTGGGACAAGCTCGATAAGGTGCAGGCGTTTCACTTCAAGGGCGGGCAGGGCGCCAAGACCGGCACCGGCGGGCATTTGCCGGGGACCAAGGTCCAGGGCAAGATCGCCGAAGTTCGCAGCCTGGATGAAGGGCAGGACGCGATCTCGCCGCCGCGGTTTCCCGATTGGACAGAGCCTGCGCAGATCAAAGATTTCGCCGATGAGGTGCGCGACCGCACGGGCGGCATTCCCGTCGGCTACAAGCTCAGCGCGCAGCATATCGAGAAAGACATCGACGGGGCCATCGCCGTCGGGGTGGACTATATCATT
This sequence comes from uncultured Roseobacter sp., assembly GCF_947501835.1. Classification (NCBI taxonomy): domain Bacteria; kingdom Pseudomonadati; phylum Pseudomonadota; class Alphaproteobacteria; order Rhodobacterales; family Roseobacteraceae; genus Roseobacter; species uncultured Roseobacter sp. Next base: position 139,617 of record NZ_CANMXR010000007.1, read on the forward strand.
CTGGACGGGCGCGGCGGGGGCACAGGGGCCGCCCCGGTGATTTTCCGCGACAATATTTCGGTGCCGACCATCCCCGCGCTGGCCCGTGCGCGGGCGCATCTGGACCGGTTGGAGCGGGGCGACGTGACGCTGGTCATCACCGGCGGCCTGCGCAAACCCGCGGATTTCATCAAGGCCATGGCGCTTGGCGCGGATGCGATTGCCATTTCGAATTCGGCGATGCAGGCGATCGGCTGTCTGGCGATGCGCGCCTGTCATACCAACAATTGCCCCGTGGGCATTGCCACGCAAAAGCCGCATCTGGTCGACCGTATCGTTGTCGAGAAATCCGCGCGCCAGCTGGCGAACTTCTTTGAGGCATCGGTCGAATTGATGCAGGTGATGGCCCGCGCCTGTGGTCACAGTCATCTGTCGCAGTTCAATCATGATGACCTGACCACATGGAAAAAGGAGATGTCGGAGATCTCCGGCGTGACTTTCGGAGGCGTTGCATGAACCAGGCAGAGGCGATCCTGATGGGGCTGCGGATATGGGGTAGCATCGGGGCGGTGGTGGCCGCGATTTTCCTGACCATCGGCATGGACCGGATCGATGAGGATGCGCGCGAGGCCTATATTTTCAGGCCGCTGCTCATTCCCGGCATTCTGGTCATCTGGCCGTTGGTGTTGTGGCGGTGGTACCTCTACGAGACGGGCCGGGAGATCTGGACCCGCCGCTATGATCCGCCGCGCAAATCGCACTTCGCCGTTGGATGGATCCTGCCCATTGGCATCTGCGTGATCATTGTGACCGGGCTCACCCTGCGCCAGACCTGGCCGGTGGAGATTGCCCCGGTGCGCCTGTCCGCGCCAGCGGAGGTCAGCCAATGAGCGTCAAGTACATTCCCGTTCAGTGGAACACCAACAAGTATATCTATGACGCGGTGATGCTGCTGGGTGTCGCGCTGTTCCTCTATGTCTTCCTCTACGCTGCGCCGGACATTCTGAGCCATGAGCGCCCGATCAACAGCCAGGTGCACAACGCGCGCGCCTTCGGGGCCTGTGCCTTTGTCATGCTGACGGTGATCCTGTGCATCGGACCTCTGGCGCGGCTCGATCCGCGGTTCCTGCCGCTGCTCTACAACCGGCGGCATTTCGGTGTGATGACCACCTTCGTGGCGATCACCCACGCGGGCTACATTGTGGATTGGTATTTTGCCTTTTCGTCGTCGAACAAATACGAGGCGCTGCTCTTTGCCAATACCAGCTACGGCCAGTTGGCCGGGTTTCCGTTTGAGGCCTTCGGGATCTTTGCGCTCTTCATTCTGATCGTGCTGGCGGCCACGAGCCATGATTTCTGGATGAAATTCCTCAGCCCGCCCTTGTGGAAACGCATCCATTACCTGATCTACCCCGCCTATCTGTCGGTTGTCGCGCATGTGTCTTTTGGCATCCTGCAAGACCAGCAGAACCATGTTTTCACAGGAATTTTCATTGGTGGTGCGGTCTTGGTTGGCGGGCTGCATCTGATGGCAGCGCTGCAGGAGCGGCGCGCGGATCAGGCGCTCTTGGCGCCAGCGACCGAATGGGTGCATGTCTGTGATGTCTCCGAGATGAAAAACGGGTTTGCCAAGATCAAGCTGCTGACGGGCGGCGACCGCGCGGCCGTCTATCTCAACGCGGGCAAGCTCAGCGCCATCTCCAACGCCTGCGCGCATCAGAACGGACCCTTGGGTGAGGGGAAGATCATCGATTGCCTGGTCACCTGTCCCTGGCACGGCTTCCAATACGATGTGGCCTCTGGCCGGTCGCCCGCACCTTTCACCGAAAAGGTGCCGACCTATAATCTGAAAACCGAGGGCACCGCTGTCCTGGTGGACGTCAAGGCAAACCCGCCGGGCACCTATGTCGAACCCGTGCCCGCGCCGGGCCAGGAGGGGATATCATGAGCGATGACAACAAGCCGTTCTTTGTCGGATACCTGCCGACACCCAAGGCCCTGCGCGGTCTTTTGCTGGCGGTCTGTGTGCTCTTTATCAGCGGGCTCGCCGGGTTTGGTCTGGCGCTCGGGGTGGCGCAGGATGATCCCGGCGATGGCGCATTTCGGTTCGATTACGGCCGTCAAACGGTGACCGGTGTGGTGGAGCTCACGCCTTATCCGCTGCTGCGCGTGACCGAAGGCAATGAACGTATCCCGGCGGGCCACACGCTGATGCTCGCGGGCGGTGGCAAGACCAACGTAGAGACTCGGGCGATCCCGCTGGAGGGGCAGCTCGCACAGGTTTCGGGCACCATGCTGCAGCGGGGTGCGCTCGATATGCTGCAACTGCGCGGCGGTGCCAATGGGATCAGTGCGGCGGAGGGTGAGGTGCCGCAGATTGAGACCGTACCGTTGGGCCGCTGGAAGCTCGCGGGCGAGATTTGTGACGGCAAATGTTTGGCCGGGGCCATGCGCCCGGGGCGCGGGTTGGCGCATAAGGCCTGCGCGAACCTTTGTTTGCTGGGCAAGGTGCCACCCGTCTTTGTCTCGACCCAACCCGTGGACGGCTCCGAATTCCTGCTGGTAACGGGCCCGAACGGAGAGCATTTACCCGAAAGAGCATACCATTACGTGGCGCAATTCATCTCTCTGGAGGGGGATGTCGAGCGGCGCGGAGACCTCCTTGTCTTGCGGATGGACCCCGATACGCTGGAGGTGCTGGACTGATGCGCCGCGTTATCATGCTGCTCATTGCCGCCGTTCTGGCAGCGATTTTCTTCTACCTCTCGCGATTCTGGTATCTGTCGCTTTGGGACCGTCCGGGCCTCTTCGGGTTGGAAGAGCTGCGCCCACAGGGCGGTCTGGTCGGGCAATGGGTGCGTGGCACCGACGCCGCCCCTTTTGAGCTGCTGATCTGGGCGCTGGGGTGCTTTGCGGTGCTGAGCATTGCCCAAAAAATCTATGACCTTTTCACCACGCCAACCGATGCAGGAGAGCCCCATGAGTGATGAAACCCTCGACTGGATCAGTGTGGGCCAGATTGATGATCTGCCGGAGGGCCGGGTGAAAACCGTCACGGCGCGCACCACGTCCATCTGCCTTGTGCATTTCGACGGGCAATGGGCGGCGATGAACAACCATTGCCCGCACCAGCGCGGACCACTTGGCGAAGGCTCCATCGAGAAGGGCATCGACGACAAATGCTGGATCCGCTGCCCCTGGCACGGTTGGGATTTCGACCCGTTGACCGGCAAACCACCCGGTGGGCATGAGGACACCGGCCAGCAGATGTACCCCGTCGATATCCGCAACGGCGAGATTTTCGTCGGTATCGCACCCGAACCACCCCATGAGCGCACGGTCACCGATGTCATGGTCGAGACGCTGACCAACTGGGGTGTGCAATCGGTCTTTGGCATGGTGGGCCACTCCAATCTGGGGCTGTCGGATGCGATCCGGCTGGCCGTCGGTGACGGCAAAATGCGCTACTTTGGCATTCGTCACGAGGGTGCCGCAGCCTTTGCGGCCTCGGCCTATGGCAAGCTCACGGGCACGCCTGCGGCTTGTCTGACCATCGCGGGTCCGGGGGCCACGAACCTGTTGACTGGCCTCTGGGACGCCAAGGTGGACCGCGCGCCGGTGCTGGCGCTGACCGGGCAGGTGCAGACCCAGGTGATGGGGCCGGGCGCGTTTCAGGACATCGATCTCTTGTCGGCGTTCCAGGCGGTCACGAGTTTCTCGCAACCGGTGCTGGGCAGCTCAAATCATGCGGAGCTGGCATCACTGGCCTGCAAGACGGCGATCGTGGAGCAGAATGTCGCGCATCTGATCTTTCCCGATGATGTGCAGACCAACCCCTCCGATCAAGCTGCCGGAGCGCCGCAGGGCCGTGTGACCGCCGCCCCGGTGACGCCTGCGCAAAGCGAGACCGACAAGGCCGCGGCGATGATCAAAGCCGCCAAACGGCCGATCATCATCGTGGGTCATGGCGCATATCCGGTGCGCGACGACATCGCCGGTCTGGCCGAAACACTGGGCGCGCCGGTGCTGACCACTTTCAAGGCCAAGGGCCTCTTGCCTGACAGTCACGCCTGTGCGGGCGGTGTTTTGGGGCGCTCCGGCACGCCGATTGCCAGCTGGTTCATGAACGAGGCCGATCTGATCATCGCGCTTGGCACCAGCTTTTCCAATCACACCGGGATTGAGCGCAGCAAAGAGATCATTCAGGTCGACCATGAGCGCATGCAGCTGGGTAAATTCCACCCCGTGGCCCTGCCCATCTGGGGCGATGTCGGCGCCTTTTGTGATGCGATCACCCGCGCCGATTGCAAAAATCCGGGGGCGACGGACCAGATCGCCGAACTGGCCGACCGTTGGGACATCTGGCGGCGCGAGAAACAGCAGCGGTTGGCAGAAGATCTGGGCAAAGGCATCCATTCCTTCGCCATCTTCGAGGTTCTGGGCCGGCTGGTGCCCGATAACACGATCTTTGCGGTGGATGTGGGCAACAACACCTATTCCTTTGGCCGCTATCTGGAGACAAAGGGCACACAAAGAGTGCTCATGTCCGGCTATCTGGGCTCCATCGGCTTCGGTCTGCCCGCCGCCATGGGGGCCTGGGCGGCAACGCAGGATAAGGATGATCTGAAGGGGTGCAAGGTCGTGTCGATCTCGGGTGATGGCGGCTTTGGCCAGTACCCGATGGAGTTCACCACCGCCGTCAAATACGGCATGGATATCACCCATATCCTGCTGCACAACGGCGAATTGGGCAAGATCTCCAAGGAACAGCGCTCCGGCGAATGGCCGGTCTGGGAAACCGATCTGCAGAACCCCGGCTTTGCCGCCTTCGCCCGCCTCTGTGGCGGCTACGGCGTGAAAGTCACCGATGCGGTGGACATCGAAAGCGCGATCAAGGAAGCGCTGGAGCATGTCGGCCCGGCGTTGGTGGAGATCATGACAGATGCGGATTTGGTCTGATCCGATTGCGCAGCAGGCGGGCATGTCATAGGACTGTGCAACTGATTTTTGAACGCGTTGCAGATGACCCGGCCTGAGACATGAACGATATCTATGAAGGGCTGGTCGCCGCGTTCTGGCTGGTTGTGACCCTCGATTCCGACCTGATGCAAATCAGCCTGCGTTCGCTGCAGGTGAGCCTCTCGGCACTGCTCATCGCATCGGCCATTGCCTTGCCGCTTGGCACGTTTCTGGCGATCCGGCGGTTTCGGTTCCGGCGGTTGGTCATCTCATTGCTGAACGCCCTGATGGGGCTGCCGCCGGTCGTTGTCGGGCTGATTGTCTATATCCTGCTGTCGCGTTCCGGGCCTTTTGGTGTGCTGGGCCTACTCTTCACGCCCACGGCGATGATCATCGCGCAGGTGATCATCATCACGCCGCTCATTGCCTCCATTACCCATCAGGCGATGCGCGAGCTTTGGGCGGAATACCACGACCTGCTGATCTCGCTCAACACCAGCCCCCGGCAGCGGATCAAGACGCTGATCTGGGACGGGCGGCGCAACCTGCTGACCGCCTCACTGGCGGGTTTCGGGCGGGCGATTGGTGAGGTGGGGGCGATCATGATCGTCGGTGGCAACATCGATAACGCCACCCGCGTGCTGACCACGGCCATCGCGCTGGAGACGGGCAAGGGCGACTTCGCTCTGGCGCTGGCCCTGGGCTTTGTCCTGATTGCCTTGGCCATTGGCATCAATATCTGCATCCACTGGCTGTCCCGCACGGAACGGGAGGGGCGCTGGTGAGCACGATCCTTCCCCTGATCCTCAAGGATGTGGCCGTGCGGCGGCGCGGCAAACGCCTGCTGGGGCCGGTTGATCTGACGCTGAAATCCGAGGGCCTGACCATGATTGTCGGCCCAAATGGCAGCGGCAAAACCACGCTGCTGCGGGTGATGCACGGTGTCGAACGGCTTAGCAGCGGCTCGGCGACATGGGCGGTCGCCGAGGCGGAAGCGCGCCACCGCCAGTCCTACGTCTTTCAGACGCCGATCATGCTGCGCCGGACCGTCGCTGATAACCTGCGATATCCGCTGCAATTGATCGCTACGCCACGCGCGGAAATCGAGACGCGCATCGCCCGTTGGGCCAAGCGCATCGGGTTGGAAGAGCGCATGGGTCTGCAGGCCACCCGGCTTTCCGGCGGAGAAAAGCAGAAACTGGCGCTGGCGCGGGCGCTCATCCGCAAGCCGGATGTGCTGTTTCTGGATGAACCCTGCGCCAATCTGGACGGCGCCTCGACGCGGGACATCGAAAGCATCCTGCAAACGGCCCTTTCCGAAAAAACCCGCATTATCATGACCACACATGATCTAGGTCAAGCCAAACGGTTGGCGCGTGATGCAATCTTCATGTTGCATGGCGTCGTGCATGAAACCGGTCTCGCAACGGGTTTTTTCAGCGCGCCGCAGACCGCCGAATTGCAGGCGTTTTTCAGAGGAGACATCATCGCATGATCACGCGCATCGCTGCATTGTTCACCGCGCTTTCATTGAGCACCACCGTTCTGGCAGAGGACATCAAGCTGGCGGTGACAACGTCGTTTGAGAACTCAGGTCTGGCCGACATCTTGTTGCCGGCCATCAAGGAAGACCTTGATCTGGATGTGCAATTGCTGGTCGTCGGCACCGGGCAGGCGCTGCGTTTAGGGCAGGCGGGGGATGTCGATGCGATCCTTGTGCACTCCCGTGCGGCGGAGGAAAAATTCGTGGCCGAAGGCTATGGCACCTACCGCCGCGAGATTATGTACAACGATTTTGTTTTCATCGGCCCCAAGGATGATCCCGCGGGCGTTGGCAAGGCGACATCCGCAGTCGAGGTCCTGAAACGCATCGGCGTAACCAAGCCCGCCTTTGTCAGCCGCGGCGATGACAGCGGCACTCACAAAAAGGAAATCGCGTTGTGGCGGGCTGCCGATCTTGCGCCTGAGACCTTTGGCGCGTGGTATCGCGCGGTGGGCGCTGGCATGGGCGCTAGCCTGAACACGGCTGCGGGTCTGGACGCTTATATTCTGGCCGATCGGGCGAGCTGGCTGAACTTTGGCAACAAGGCCAACCTCGATCTGCTTTATGCGGGGGATGCAGCACTTTTTAATCAATACGCCTTTCTGGCTGTGAACCCCGAAAAGCAAGCACATGTGCGCAATGATCTGGCGGTGCAACTGGAAGACTGGCTGGTCAGCCCGCGCGCGGCAGAGCTGATCAATAGCTACACGATCAACGGCGAGACGCTCTTTACCTTCAACGCGGCGCCTGAGTGATCCCAGAGCGGTCAGGGCGGCTAGGACGCAATGACTGCTTTGAGCCCAAAGTGACATCTATCAGCGCCCGTTGGAACGTGGTAGCCGGAGGCCTGTGCCTGCAAGCTATTGGACTTAAGGAATGCTCAACCCAAGATGCACTGTCATTTTATTTTCCCTCGTATTAGCTGGCTGTGCGGAGGGACAATGGACTCCACAAAGCCCAAATGCCCGCCCAGGCTCAGACCTCCTGCCACCAAGTTTTGCAGGTAACTTCTTCACAGAGATTTGTCTGACCACAGCACCAAGCTTCGAGAAGGTCCAGCAAGCAATTGCAGGTGAGCCGTTTGTCCAAGACCAAAAAACCGGAACCTACTTCCACAAATTCGCGGATCTATCAATAAAGGTCAGCGACTATGGATGTTCTCTGGTCTTTAAGTCTGAATTAAGCATCGATGAAACAGTTTCCGAACTCGCAACAGGTGTTACGAAGAATGCAGCGAATTGGGGTGTGGACATACCACCGAACATTGATGTTACCTCCGATGCGTCGCCAGACGGGCGAGGCAGGTATTTCCGCATTGGAGTCCCAAGACCATAACACCATGAGCCGCTAAACGGCGGTTTTGTCCCGCTTGCCGTCCCCTACTTCGCGACGCTTGTTGATGTGCGGTTGTTTGTCAGCATCAACGGGTTTTGGCTCAGCTGCCTCTAATGCTGATGCGGTTCGTCGTCCAGTGATCCGTGGATGGCGAACTGCTCGATACCCGCATCTTGCGGCTCAATTACGCGGTAGCTCTCTTTCACGCCGGCATCCGTCAACTCGCGCGTGACGGTAAGCAGCGTATTGAACTCCTGATCTTCGCAGAGCGCGACCATCTGGCTGATTTCTTCCATCGCCACCCCCATTGCAGCCTCCACAGAAGGGGCGCCGTAGATGTCGACGAAATGCTGCGCGAGGACGGCCGCAATCGCGTCGCGCTCGTTTTCCTCGATCTGGGTGACGGCGACAAAGCTGGCGCGGCCAAAGGTCTCCACCCCCATCCAGCCATTGGTGAAGGCCTGTTTTGCCTTGCCGGTCAGATCGCCGTCCGACCAGTTGGAAAATTCAAACCCGCCCGAAATGCACCATTCGCCAGTGCGTGCGGGGCTGTGAAAGACGCGGGTGTCGCTGTCGTCGAAATGAATGGCACGGGCCAGTTTCATGAAACCTCCATCAGGTCGCGGGCGTCAGAGTTTGGGTGATCGGTATCATCGCTGTCTCATCCGCGCCCTGCAACAGCATTCCGAAGCTTTCATCGACACCCAGAAACCTGCCCGACTGCGCGCCAATCGTCGCGCTCTCGCCGATGCCATGGGCCAGGCCGGTCCATTCGTCATGCACCGGTTTGACGCCTTCGTCGCTCCATCGGTTGATCCAGACCAGCGTGTGGCGCGCCCAGGCCTCCAGTAAACCAGTGGCATCCACCTCGCTGCAGCCTTCGTCAAAGAGCGTGGTTTCATCGGGCGTGGTGCCCTTTTCCGACCCCTCCGACCAGAGGGTAAGCATCAGGCCAACGACCAGCCAATCGGGTTCAATGTTTGGGTTCTCCGGAGCGGCCATTACCTGCAGGGCACCGCACCTGGCGCCGTTCACGCGGATGCCGCCGCCCCATTCCAGATGCACGGAAACCTCGGGCGGAGCCAATGCGCCTAGCGCATTCTGAAAGCCGATCCCGCAAATGGCCAGCATGATCATCGCCTTGTGCAATGGAACCTCGGGGGCAAAGACGATGGCCGCGCGCAAGGCATCCAGCGTGATGTCATAGGCAACGAGGCCTGCGTCACAGCCCGCGCGCGCCTCTGCGCAGGCCACGGCCATCGGATCCGCACCAGCAGTTGCAAGCGCCTGGAAAAGCGGTGGGAACTGTGGGCCGCTCATGCTTTCCCGTTGTCAATCAGAGTGCGGGCGACGGCGCGAAACGCATCCGCCTGGGCGCTGTCCGGCTTGGATACCACAATCGGGGCGCCGCCATCTGCGGCCATCCGGATATCAAGATGCAACGGGATTTCCGCCAGCAGCGGCACGCCGAGCTTTTCCGCCTCGCTGGCCACGCCGCCATGGCCAAAGACATGCTCTTCGTGTCCGCAGTTGGAACAGATATGCGTCGACATGTTTTCGATCATGCCCAGGAGGGGTGTGCCCAACTGGTTGAACATATCGATCCCCTTGCGCGCATCCAGCAGCGCCACATCCTGCGGTGTTGAGACGACCACAGCGCCGTCAACCTGGAACTTCTGCGTCAGGGTCATCTGAACGTCACCGGTGCCGGGCGGCAGATCGACGATCAGCACATCCAGCGCGCCCCATTGCACCTGGGTCATCATCTGCTGCAAAGCGCCCATCAGCATCGGACCGCGCCAGACCACCGCCTGATCATCGTTTGTCATCAGCCCGATGGACATCATGGTCACGCCGAAGTTGCGCATCGGCAGAATGGTCTTGCCATCCGGGGACGCGGGACGCCCGGAGACCCCCAACATGCGCGGTTGCGAGGGTCCGTAGACATCCGCGTCCAGTAGGCCGACGCGCCGCCCCTCGGCGGCCAGCGCGCAGGCAATGTTCGATGCTACGGTGGATTTACCAACCCCCCCTTTGCCCGAGGCGATGGCGATGATCCGGTCAATACCGGGGATTTTCTGCGGGCCGCTGGGTGTGGATTTTTGCGGTTTCAAATCCGGTGGGGCGGCGGGCGTGCTATGCGCCGTCATGACGACAGAGACGGTACCGACGCCGCGCATCGCCTTCACGGCGGTTTCCGCGGCGGTCTGAACATCCGCGTAAAGCGTGGCCTGCGAGGGGGGCACTTCTAGCACGAAACGCACGTCAGAGGTGTCGCTGACGGTCAGCGCCTTGACCAGCCCTGCGGCCATGACATCGGTTTCGGTCACCGGATCGGTTACCGTCTTCAGAACGTTCAAAACGTCGTCGCGCGTCAGGCTCATATGGGGTTATCCGTCTTCCCGGCCAGTGATCTGGCCCGTCACTGTGTGTTCGAGATCAAGACCGTCGACCGTCAGCACCACTTTGGCGCTGAACGTCTTGCCGCTGGTGTCACCGGCGGTGCGCATGGCCTCCTCGATGGCTTGCTGGGAGGTCACACCGACCTGCTTGAGGAATTTGCGCATGGACATGTTGAAATCATCGCTCATTCTGGGCTCCTTTTGGCTGCTTTGAGAGGGGATGCTTTGGAAAACTTGACGGTTTGGCGAGGCTGGTTCTACGTTGAACCTCTTACCAGCTGAATTTGGGAGGGTTTGTGCGGGGGATCTTGGCGGCTTTGCTGGTGATCTGTGCGATGCGGCCTGTTGCTGCACAAGAAGAGTTGCGGCTCGCGGTTCCGACCCTGCTGGAACAATCGGGTTTCGCCCAATTTGTGGTCCCTCGGTTTGTGTTGAAAACCGGCGTTCGCATCACCCGCGTGGGGGAGAGCGAGGCCGCGGGGATGCGGTTTACCACCGAGGGGCGCGCGCTCTTTGAAGGGCTGGGCGCGCGTTGGGGCTTTGAGCATGATGGCGGGGAGGGGGCTGAACGCTTTGCGACCTGGCTGCGATCCGACATCGGCAAGCGCACAATTGAGAGCTTTGTCGCGCCTGACGGCAGCCGTTTTTCCGTACAGGTGAAGGCGGTGGCGGTCACGCCGGTCTTGCGCTACGACGGCGACCCGGTCGCAGGTGAGACCCTTTCGCTCAGCATGTGTGGGCGGTGCCATGTGATCAACGAAAAGAACCGGATGAACGGCATGGGCGCCACCCCGTCCTTTGCGGTGTTGCGGGGCCTGAGTGATTGGGATGATCGGTTTGCAACGTTTCATCTGCGCAATCCGCACCCGAGTTTCACACAGATCGAAGACATTACGGACCCCTTTGACCCCACACTGCCGCCCCCCATTGTGCCAATGGAGATGACGCAGAAGGATCTTGAGGCGATCCTTGCCTATGTCTCCGGGATCACCCCAGCGGATCTTGGTGCGCCTTTGCAAACTCAGTGATCCTTGCGCTTGCTCAGGTAGTCATCCGTGGTGCGGACACGCGGGCGCTCTTTGCTGGCAAAGGGATTGTTTTGCGAATGGTATTGCGCCTGAATGCGGCAATTGTCGCACATCTGGATCATGCGCGCGGTTTGCGGATTGGCAAACATGGAATGCTTGCCGGCGAGCTTTTCCATGATCCGCTCGACCGTGGATTTTGACCCGAAGAGCGCGCCGCACTCGACGCAGGGAAAAGGTTCTTCCTCATTCACCACCGCTTGGGTAAAGGCCGCGTCCGTCAGGTTCAACTGTGGGGTCAGGGTGATGGCGTCTTCGGGACAGATGTTGCTGCACAACCCGCATTGCAGGCAGGCGCTTTCCTGGAAGCGCAATTGCGGCTTGTCGGGATTGTCGCCCAAAGCGCCCGCGGGGCAGAGGGATACGCAGGACAGGCACAGGGTGCAGGCGTCCTGATCCACCAGAATGGCCCCATAGGGCGCTGCGGCTGGGAGGGGAATGGTTTCCGCCTCCGGTTGCAGCGCCTGTGCGGCCAGGCGCGTCACTTGACGCCGTGATCCGAGCGGCAGGATCGGCGTTTCAACGGCGGCTCCGGGTTCTGCGGTATATAAGGCGTCGCTGAGCGCATCAGGGTCGTTGACATCAATCAGCGCAATGGCATCCCGCCCGGCGATGGCGCGGGCCAGCTTGGCTTCATCCTCAAGCACGGGGCGTTCGCTGCGGGGGCCGAGCACAATCGAAACAGTGCTGAAACCGCAGGCCAGGGCGGCCAGCATTTCGGCATGACCAAACCCGGAAAGTGCCGATACCGACAGAGGAATGACATCTGCTGGCAAACCCCGGCCATACCGTGCCGCGAGAGAGATCAATTCCGATCCGAATTCCGCGTCATGCACCAGCACGCGCGGGTCCGTTCCGCCCGCTTTGCGGTAGGTGCTGGCCAGTGTGTTCAGACGGGCAAACAGACTGGAGACGGGCGGCGCGTCATAGGTGATGGCCTCTGACGGGCACAGGGCGGCACAGGCGCCGCAGCCTGCACAAATCATCGGATCGATGGCCACATGCTCCCCGGCGGAGGTGATTGCACCCGTGGGACAAATGTTGAGGCACTTTGAACAGGCCGCCTGTTCCGCCCGCGAATGCGCGCATAGCGATTCCTCCAACCGGATATAGAGCGGCTTTTCAAAGGTGCCGATCATCGTCGAGGCGTTGAGCACGGCCTGCGCCACGGCGGTCTGACTGCCGGGATCTGCGCGCAGGTAACCGTCACGTTTTTCGGGCGCCGGGAACAGAGGCGCCTCGCCGCTCAGATCCAGAATGACATCGCATTCCGAAAGCGCACCGTCACTGGCGGGTGTCCAATCCGCTGCCCCGCGCCCTCCGGCGATGATCTGCTGGAAGTGATCGATGCGCAGGCTGAACCGCCCAAGCGTGCCGGTGGCGCGCGCGAGGGTCCCGCTGACACTATCGAAGGGCAGGCCGGGGCTGGTGTCCACCGGCGTGGGGGTCAGCAAAGTTACCGCCAGCATTTTGGACAGATCCCGCGCGGCCTGCTGTGCAACGTCACCCGACCCGATGATCAGGCAGGCACCGTTGGAAACCACATCCACCGTGCGTTCATTCGGCGTCGGCAACAACGCCTCTGCGGCGAGCGCGGCCATTTTCGGGGCGGCCTGCGATCCCTCATCGCTCCAGCCCGCGCGGTCGCGCAGATCGACAAATGCAGGCTCTGCGACCTCAATCTCTTCGGCCAACTCTCTGAAAAGCGGTGCTTCTTGCTGACAGGCAACCATCGTCTCGCCCTTGGCCATCAGTGCTGCCGTCTCTTCGATCTGCGCGCCGCAGGCATGGGTGAACATCTTGGAACAGGTCAGCCCGGTTGCTTCCGCAACGCTCTGCGCATCAACGGTCTGGCTGCCGAGGCAGTCACACAGGATAATGGTTTTGGTCATCTCTCCCCCAATGACGCGATGCGCTGTTGCGGGGTCCCGCGCTGCGCCGATGCATAGCTATTCAGGAATTTAGGGTCTCGTAAACTGGATTCGACCCCGCAGGTGTTTCAAGCCATGAATTATCTGCCTGCTATTATCCATTTAATTCCAGGGCGTTGCAAATGCAGGATCGACAAAGGGCAGAGATTTCATGCCTTTGGCAAAATGCAAGAGACACCAACGACTTGGCAACAACGGAATGTGTACAGGTGCATGCATATTTTTCTAGGATAACGGGGATGATTTGGTAAGGTAAGGACAAGTACAGCGCGCTTGGGGAGAAGTTTTGGGAGTCGTCTATCCAAATTCACAATCTTTGAAGCTTGGTGTTGTGTTGCGCCGGTCGCCGGGTGTCACCGCCTGGGCCAAGTGGATTTGGACCGCAACTTCGGTTATTCCGGGCGCGCCACAGGCCTCCTGGAAACTGTTGCGCGAAGAGGGCGAGACCACCGAGTATCACGCCTCTACCCATGAACTGACGCTCTATGTTTCCGATACCGAAGCCTATGCGCATGAGCTTCAGGCGGACCAGCCATCGGTTTACGTGGTGATGCGGACGGTCGACGACGCCGAAATGCCCCTGAGCATTCTGCACGTGACCGTGTCGCCCTATGAGGCGCAGGATTATTGCGACAGCGGTGAAGAGACCGTGGAGCGCGTGGCGATGCCCGCTGCTGTTCATGCCTGGGTCGGGGCGTTCGTCAACGAACACCATGTCGAGGAAGAATTCATCAAGCGCCGTCGCGACAAGCTGCATGTCGACCGCAAGGATGACGGCATCGGCGATGCCCGGATCGCACAGGCCACGGATGTCTACCGGGCGCCGACCGGCGGGCCACGGGAGGCTGCAGAATGAGCGCGCAACCGTCATTCTGGGCGCGTCGCCGCGCGGCGGTGCAGGCGGAGGCGCAGGCGGAACTGCGTGCGCAAGAACTGGCGGCGGAAGCCGAGCGCGCTGCGGATCACGCGGAAAAAGACGACGAGACATTGCTTCAGGAAATGGGGCTGCCAGACCCGGATGGTCTGGAGGCGGGTGATGACTTTGCCGCCTTCATGGCGCGGGATGTGCCTCGCCATTTGCAGAACAAGGCCCTGCGCAAGCTGTGGCGCAGTAATCCGGTTCTGGCCTGTGTCGATGGTCTGAACGAATATGATGATGATTACCGCGCGGCCATGCTCGCGGCTGAACCGATCAAAACCGCCTATCAGGTCGGTAAGGGCATGATGGCGCATCTGGAAGAGATGGCGCGCCAGAAAGAAGCCGCGGAACAGGTGGCTGAAGCGCCCGATCTGGCAGAAGAAACGCCGGAAAGTGACGCCCAAGCGTTGGTCGAAGAAAATGTGGCAACGGCAGAGCCGATTGCAGAGGCGCCGGCGCCCGCGATGGACGAAGCGATGGATGAGGCACCCGCGCCGCGCCGGATGCGTTTCCGCTTCGAGGAGGCGACCACATGACCGCAACCGCCGAGACATTGGATATCGCGCCCGAAGATCGCCTGCGGGCTGATCTCTACAATTATCTCGGCCTGCTGCTGGCGCGCCCTGCGGATCAGATGCTGCTGGACCAGACGGCGGGGCTTGCGGGCGACGACAGTCCGATTGGTCAGGCGATCAACGGGCTGGCGCGCGTGGCCAAGGCCACCAAACCGAAGTCAGCCGAACGCGAGTTCAACGCATTGTTTATCGGCCTGGGGCGCGGTGAATTGCTGCCCTATGCCAGCTACTATCTGACCGGTTTCCTGAACGAAAAGCCTCTGGCCAAACTGCGCCAGGACATGGTGGCGCATCAGATGGCCCGGGCGGATAACGTCTTTGAGCCCGAAGACAGCATGGCCGCGCTGATGGAAATGATGGGCGGCATGATCGTGGGTCGGTTTGGCCAACCCGCGGCACTCGATCAGCAGCGGACATTCTTTAACAACCACATCGCCCCATGGGCCACGCATTTCTATACGGATCTGGAGGCGGCCAAAGCGTCGGTTCTCTATGCCTCCGTTGGTGCGGTCGGGCGCGAATTCATGGCCATCGAGAAAGAAGCATTCAGACTGACGGCAGATTGATCTGCCACAAGGGGCGGGACGCCGCCCAGGACAAGACGAAAGGGAGAAGTGATATGGCAAAGACATCTGAAGGCGATACCAACCGCCGGGATTTCCTGAAATTGGCGGGCACGGCAGCCCCTGCCGCCGTTGCGGCGGTCGCCGCAGGTTCCAGCGCTGCTGCGGCATCCGAGGTGGATCCCTCTGCTGACACCATGCAGGACACGGCACATACGCGCGCGTATTTCGACAGCACACGCTTCTGAAGCCTTTCACGTCTCAGCTATGGGCTGAGCGATAATAGATAACCCAGCCACCTTACCGGGGCAGCAAGGGAGGACAACATGCTAAGGAAAAAGACCAATCGGGTCTCACATCGCGCAGGACGCACCAACATCCTGTCCGAGGTCGGATCGAAATCAGTGGACCGCCGGGCATTTTTGCGCGGATCTGGTCTCGCCATCGGTGGCTTGGCCGCCATCTCCGCGACGGGGGGCTCTGTCACCCAAGCGTCGGCTGCCGCTGCTGTGGGCGGTGCGGTTGAGACCATCAAATCGGTCTGCACGCACTGTTCCGTGGGCTGCACGGTCATTGCCGAGGTGGCCAATGGCGTCTGGACCGGGCAGGAGCCCGGCTGGGACAGCCCCTTCAACCTTGGGGCCCATTGCGCCAAAGGGGCCGCTGTACGCGAGCACGCTCATGGCGAGCGTCGCCTGAAGTATCCGATGAAGAAGGAAGGCGGGGAGTGGAAACGCATTTCCTGGGAAGAGGCCATCAACGAGATCGGCGATGGCATGATGAAGATCCGCGAAGAAAGCGGACCGGATTCGGTTTATTGGCTGGGATCCGCGAAATCGAACAATGAACAGGCCTATCTGTTCCGCAAATTCGCCGCCTATTGGGGCACCAACAACGTCGACCATCAGGCGCGGATTTGTCACTCCACCACGGTAGCCGGTGTGGCGAATACATGGGGCTACGGCGCCATGACCAACAGCTACAACGACATCCACAATTCCAAGGCGATGTTCCTCATTGGCGGCAACCCTGCAGAGGCGCATCCGGTGTCGCTGCTGCACATGCTGAAGGCCAAGGAACAGAACAACGCGCCCTTTATCGTTTGCGATCCGCGGTTTACACGGACAGCAGCGCATGCAGATGAATATGTGCGCTTCCGTCCGGGCACTGACGTGGCGCTTGTCTGGGGGATCCTCTGGCACATCTTCGACAACGAGTGGGAAGACAAGGAGTTCATCCGCACCCGTGTCTGGGGCATGGATCAAATCAAAACCGAAGTGGCCAAATGGACACCTGAAGAGGTGGAGCGGGTCACCGGTGCGCCGGGCAGCCAGCTCAAGCGCGTCGCGCGCACCCTGGCCAACAACCGCCCCGGCACCGTCATCTGGTGCATGGGCGGCACGCAGCACACCAACGGCAACAACAACACCCGTGCCTATTGCGTGCTGCAGCTGGCCCTGGGCAACATGGGCACTGCGGGTGGCGGCACCAATATTTTCCGCGGCCACGACAACGTGCAAGGCGCCACGGACCTTGGCGTTCTGGCCAACACGCTGCCAGGCTACTATGGCCTCTCGGACGGATCATGGGCGCATTGGGCCCGTGTCTGGGAAGAGGATCTGGATTGGCTGAAGGGCCGTTTTGCCGTCATGGAAGGCGCTGGCAAGGATGGCGGCGACCGGATGATGATCAATGAGACCGGCATCCCGGTGTCGCGCTGGATCGACGGCGTACTGGAAGATGCGGAAAACATCGACCAGCCCGATAACACCCGCGCCATGGTCCTCTGGGGGCACGCCCCGAACTCGCAGACCCGTCAGAAAGAGATGAAGACGGCGATGGAGAAGTTGGACATGCTGGTCGTTGTCGACCCCTATCCAACGGTGACGGCGGTGCTTCAGGACCGTCAGGATGGTGTGTACCTGCTGCCGGCCTGCACGCAGTTCGAGACACGCGGGTCCGTCACGGCCTCCAACCGGTCGCTGCAATGGCGTGACAAGGTGGTTGATCCACTGTTTGAATCGCTGCCCGATCACACGATCATTTCGATGTTCGCCAAGAAATTCGGCTTCCACGACAAGATCTTCCGCAACATCGCGATGGATGGTGACGAGCCGGTGGTCGAGGATATCACCCGCGAATTCAACCGCGGCATGTGGACCATTGGTTATACCGGTCAATCGCCGGAGCGTCTGAAAATGCACATGGCGAACCAGCACACCTTTGACCGCACAACGCTGCGGGCGGTCGGCGGCCCGGCAGATGGGGACTTCTACGGTCTGCCATGGCCAAGCTGGGGGACCGCCGAGATGAACCACCCAGGCACGGCGAATCTCTATGATATGTCGATCCCGGTGGCCGAAGGTGGCCTGGCCTTCCGGGCGCGCTTTGGCGTGGAACGCGATGGTGACAATCTGCTGGCGGAAGGGGTCTCCAACCCCGGCGCGGAAATTCAGGATGGCTATCCGGAATTCACCATGCAGATGCTGATGGACCTTGGCTGGGACGGTGATCTGACCGCCGAGGAACGGGCATCCATTGATGCCGTGGCCGGACCTAAGACCAACTGGAAAACCGACCTCTCGGGGGGCATCCAGCGGGTTGCGATCAAGCATGGCTGCGCGCCCTTCGGGAACGCCAAGGCCCGCGCGGTTGTCTGGACCTTCCCCGATCCGGTGCCGGTGCACCGTGAGCCGCTTTACACCAACCGCCGCGATCTGGTGGCCGATTATCCGACCTATGAGGACAAGAAATTCTGGCGCCTGCCGACGATGTACAAGTCGATCCAGGACAAGGATTTCTCTGCGGATTATCCGATTGTGCTGACCTCCGGGCGGCTGGTCGAATATGAAGGCGGCGGGGACGAGACGCGCTCCAACCCGTGGCTTGCGGAACTGCAGCAGGACATGTTTGTCGAAGTGAACACCCGCGATGCCAACAACCTTGGTATCCGGGACGGCGAGCAGGTCTGGGTCGAGGGGCCCGAAGGTGGCAAGGTCAAAGTCATGGCCATGGTCACCGAGCGGGTCGAGGCGGGTGTGGCCTTCATGCCCTTCCACTTCGGTGGGCACCTGGAAGGTGTTGATCTGAGGGATAAATATCCCGAAGGCGCCGACCCTTATGTTTTGGGGGAAAGCAGCAACACCGCGCAGACCTACGGCTATGACAGCGTAACCCAGATGCAGGAGACCAAAGCGACTCTCTGCAAAATCTGGGCAGCATAAGGGAGGACATGAAAAATGGCCGCTAGAGCAAAATTTCTCGTCGACGCTGAACGCTGCATCGAATGCAAT
Organism: uncultured Roseobacter sp.; assembly: GCF_947501835.1. Taxonomy (NCBI): domain Bacteria; kingdom Pseudomonadati; phylum Pseudomonadota; class Alphaproteobacteria; order Rhodobacterales; family Roseobacteraceae; genus Roseobacter; species uncultured Roseobacter sp. The sequence goes on from NZ_CANMXR010000007.1 coordinate 158,201, forward strand.
GCTTGCGTCACCGCCTGTAAAAACGAACATGAAGTGCCATGGGGCATCAACCGCCGGAAGGTCGTTACAATCAATGACGGCTCGCCCGGGGAACGGTCGATTTCCGTGGCCTGCATGCATTGTTCGGACGCGCCCTGTATGGCCGTCTGCCCGGTGGATTGCTTCTATCAGAACGAAGAAGGTGTCGTTCTGCACTCCAAGGACCTCTGCATCGGCTGCGGATACTGTTTCTACGCGTGCCCCTTCGGCGCGCCGCAGTTTCCGCAGGCAGGCAACTTCGGATCCCGTGGCAAGATGGACAAATGTACCTTCTGTGCCGGGGGACCAGAGGAAAACAACTCCACAGCGGAGTTTGCCAAATACGGTCGTAATCGCATCGCAGAGGGTAAGCTGCCGATCTGTGCGGAGATGTGTGCCACCAAGGCGCTGCTGGCGGGCGACGGTGACATTGTTGCCAACATCTACCGCGAGCGGGTCGTGGCCCGCGGCTTCGGCTCCGGCGCCTGGGGGTGGGGCACCGCCTACGATCAGAAAGGCGGCTGACGGCCGACCGACTGCTTGAACGATCTCAGGGGCGGCTCATCGGGCCGCCCCGGATGTCTTAGCCAAACTGGAGTTTCCAATGCTTCGTCTTCTTTGCCTCCTGGTGTTCACAATGACGCTGACGGTTTCGGCGCAGGCACAAGAGGCCGAGCCCACTGATCGTAGCGCGACAGGTGGGGCGCAAACCCTCGAAGACATCATGAAACGTCAGGAAGGGCTGAAACTGGATGACAGTTTCCGCAGTGGTGTGACGGGCAGCCCTGACAATGCAGCGCCGATTTCCGACCAGCTTGGCACGTTGGGCGGGGCGTCAGACCCTGATCTCTGGCGCGCCTATCGCTACAATTCCGCGGCCATCACCACGCAAGCGCGGGGGCCTGCGGTTGACGTGCTGATCCAGGATGGCGGGATGCGCTGGCTGCTGTTCCGCGAAGGTCCTTTGCTGACCTATGGCATGGGGTCGCTGGGGGTGATGGTCGTGTTGCTGGTGCTCTTCTATCTGATCCGGGGCAAAATCCGGATCGATGGTGAAAAGACCGGACAGACCATCCTGAGGTTCAAATCGGCGGAACGGTTTGCGCATTGGCTGCTGGCGGGGTCCTTCATCCTCTTGGGGATCACGGGCATCATCACGCTGGCCGGGCGCAAGTTTTTCATCCCGCTCTTTGGACATGAGGCCTTTGCCACCGTAGCTGTGGCCTCCAAATGGATCCACAACAATGTCGCCTGGGCCTTTATCCTGGCGCTGGTGCTGGTCTTTGTCTTCTGGGTTGTGCACAACCTGCCGGACCGCACCGATATCAACTGGATCCTCAAGGGCGGCGGTATCCTGGGCGGCGGTCACCCACCCGCGAAAAAATTCAACGCCGGTCAAAAACTGATCTTCTGGTCGGTGATCATTCTGGGCGGGTCTATTGCCGCCTCCGGCCTGTCACTGCTCTTCCCGTTTGAGCTGCCGATGTTCGCCGCCACCTTTGACAAGCTCAATGCGCTGGGATTGCCGCAGCTGGTGGGGTTGGGGGAGCTGAATACCGCGCTCGCCCCGCATGAGGAAATGCAATACGCGCAGCTTTGGCACGCGATTGTCAGCTTCGTGCTGATGGTGATTGTCATTGCCCATATCTACATCGGCTCTGTCGGTATGGAAGGCGCCTATGACGCGATGGGCAAGGGCGAGGTCGAATTGCAGTGGGCGCGTGAGCACCACAGCATCTGGACGGCGGAGGTCGAAAAGGCCAAGTCAGAGGCAAGTTCCACATGAGAGAGATTGTTCTCGCAGCGCTCGCCATGGTCGTGATTTCCATCGGTGCAAATTTCGTGCTGAAAGAAGCTGGCTTTTCCGCCGAGGAACAGACCACCGGGCAGGCGGTGCGGCTGGACGATTAAGCCTACTGCCCGGGCCCTACTGCGCCGCGGTGCGCAGTTCCGTCATGAGGTGGCGGAATTTTTCACCCTGAATGCCCACATGATCCCGCAGCGCATTTGCCGCGCGCGGTGCGTCTCCGGCTTTGAGTGATGCGACAATCTCTTCGTGTTCGGCCATGGATTGCGCCATGCGCCCGCGCAAGCGCAGTTGCAAGCGCCGAAAGGGCTTGAGCCGGCGGTGCAGGCGCAACGCCTGTCCTGCGAGATAGCTGTTACCGGATTGGGCATAGATGGTGTGGTGAAAATGCTCGTTTTCACGATAATAGCCATCGGTATCCTGTGAGGCGATGGCGTCACGACACCGGGCGTTTGCGCCTTCCAGCTCGGCCAGCGCCGCGTCCGAAATCCGCAGGGCTGCCAAACGCCCGCAAACCCCTTCGATCTCGGCCATGGTTTCAAACATTTCCATCAATTCGACGGGACCGGGTTGCCTTACAAAGACGCCGCGCCGGGGCAGCTGCTCGGCAATGCCGGAGGCCACCAGGCGCTGTAGCGCCTCGCGGATCGGGGTGCGGGAGACGCCGAATTGCTTGGCGAGCCTAATCTCGTCCAAACGATCACCGTCATTGAACTGTCCGGTAAAGACCAGTTCTTCCAAGGCGTCGGCGATCCTGTCTGCATGTCTAATGTCCATACGCGAACTATAAGAAAGATTTGCGCACGCAACAATCCCATTATTGTATACAAAAATATTGACTCTGGATGCGAGAATCTGAATGCTGATCCATGAGCTGGGCATCGAACGCCAGCACTCTGGGAGGATGACAATGAAAATGAAACTGCTTTCCGCAGCTCTTGCAGCTGCTCTTGCAACGGTTGCCGCCTCGGCGCAGGCAACAGAATTGCGCCTGTCGCATCAATGGTCCAATAAGGATGTGCGCCATCAGGTGGCACAGATCATCGCGGATGAAGTTGCCGCCGCCGATGTCGATCTGGAGATCAAGATTTTCGGGTCCAAGTCGCTCTTCAAGCCGCGCGAGCAATATAAACCCCTGAGCCGGGGCCAGCTGGACATGACCGTGCTGCCGCTGAGCTATGCGGGCGGCCAACAGCCGGCCTATAACCTCACTTTGATGCCGGGTCTGGTCAAAAACCACGATCACGCAGCGCGGCTGAGCGACAGCCCCTTCATGGCGGAACTCGAAGCGAAGATGGCCGATGACGATGTGATGGTGCTGGTCCACGGCTATCTCGCCGGTGGTTTTGTCGGCAAGGATAAATGCATCACCAAGCCCGAAGATGTCGTGGGTCAGCAAACGCGGGCGGCGGGCAAGGCCTTTGAGCAGATGCTTGCGGGGGCAGGGGCGTCGATTGCCTCGATGGCGTCCTCGGAGATCTACAATGCGATGCAAACCGGGGTGCTGACGGCCGCGAATACCTCGTCGTCGTCGTTTGTATCCTACCGGATTTACGAGCAGGTCGCCTGCTATACGCCCGCCTCAGATGTGGCGCTGTGGTTCATGTACCAGCCGGTTCTGATGAACAAATCCACCTTTGAGGGGCTGACTGAAGGCCAGCAAGCAGCGCTTCTGGAGGCTTCCGCCAAGGCCGAAGCCTTCTACCTGGAAGAAGCCAAGAAACAGGACGCGGCCTCGGTCAAGGTGTTCCAGGACGCCGGTGTAGAAATTGCTGAAATGACGGCTGAGGACTTCGCCGCGTGGCAGGAGATCGCCAAGGAGACCTCGTTCAAGGCCTTCGTCGATGAGGTGCCGGACGGTCAGGCATTGCTCGATATGGCTTTGGCCGTAGAATGATCTACTCCGGGCGGTGAGAAATCACCGCCCATTTTCTTTTCTGCTTCAGGATAGTCCTTATGGCTGGCCAAAACTCCGTTGCCGAGACCCGCGTCGGGGATCACCCGTTCCTGCGCGCCGTCGCTGCTCTGTCGACCCTTGCTGGCTGGTGTTCTGCCGCCATGATTGTCGCGGCCGTTGCGATCACCTGCCAGATGATCTTCGTACGCTTCGTGCTCAACGGATCGACCGTCTGGCAGACGGAAATGGTGATTTATCTGGTGATTGGCGCGACACTGGTGGGCCTGCCCTATGTGCAGCGGTTGCGGGGTCACGTAAACGTGGATCTGATCCCGCTCGCGCTGCCGAGACAGGCGCGCCGCGCGTTGGCAGTGCTGACGCTGTCGCTCTCCATCGCGATCATTGGTGTCATGCTGTGGTATGGGTATGATTATTGGCATTTCGCCTGGGACCGGGGGTGGAAGTCCGACACGGTCTGGGGCGTGCGGCTGTGGATCCCCTATCTGGCGCTGCCCGTGGGCTTCGGTCTGCTGCTGTTGCAGCTGATCGCTGATCTCTTTGGTGTCCTGAGCGGCACCGAAAAACCCTTCGGTCTGGAGGACGGCTGATGGACCCGCTTGTGCTCGGCGCGCTGGTGGCTGTCTCCACCATCATCGTGCTGTTTTCCGGCGTTTCAGTTGCCATTGGGCTGCTGATTGTCTCCGCCGGGTTCCTGATGATCTTCGACGGCATGCGCAGTCTTGAGCTGATGCCCGAGATCCTGTTTGGCAAGCTCGATAACTTCGCGCTGCTCTCGATCCCCATGTTCATCATCATGGGGTCTTCCATCGCCTCGACACGGGCGGGTGCCGATCTTTACGAAGCACTCGAACGCTGGCTCACGCGCGTGCCCGGTGGCCTGGTGATCTCCAACCTCGGGGCCTGCGCGCTTTTTGCCGCGATGTCTGGTTCCAGCCCGGCCACCTGTGCCGCCATCGGCAAGATGGGCATCCCCGAGATGCGCAAACGCGGCTACCCCGACGGTGTCGCCGCGGGCTCCATCGCCGCAGGGGGCACCCTTGGTATCCTGATCCCGCCCTCGGTCACGATGATCGTCTACGGTATCGCGACCGAGACTTCGATTGGCCGGTTGTTCCTCGCCGGTGTCATTCCGGGGCTGATGCTGGTGGCGCTCTTCATGGCGTGGTCGCTCTATTCCACATGGCAATCCGGCAATGCAAACCTGCTGACCGCCCGCAGCTATTCCTGGCGCGAAAAGCTGGAAATCCTCCCGCGCGTTCTGCCGTTTCTGGGCATCATCATCGGCGTGCTCTACGCCATGTACGGGGGCATCGCGACGCCCTCGGAAACTGCCGCCGTCGGCGCGCTTTTGTGTCTGATCATCGCGATGGTCATCTACAAACTCTGGAGCCCGTCTGCGCTCTGGCATGTGCTGCGCGACAGCACCAAGGAAAGCGTGATGATCCTCTTCATCATCGCCGCCGCCGGTGTGTTTTCCTACATGCTGTCGAGCCTTTTCATCACCCAATCCATCGCGGAGTGGATCGGTACGCTGGAGGTCAACCGCTGGGTGCTGATGGGTACGGTGAATGTCTTTTTGCTGATCGCCGGTTTCTTTCTGCCGCCCGTGGCGGTGATCCTGATGGCCGCGCCCATCCTGCTGCCGATCATCACCACCGCCGGGTTTGATCCGATCTGGTTTGCGGTGGTGCTCACGATCAACATGGAAATCGGTCTGATCAGCCCGCCGGTGGGTCTCAACCTCTATGTGATCAACGGAATTGCGCCGGATATCTCGCTGAAAACCATTCTCAAGGGGTCGCTGCCGTTTGTGGCCTGCATGGTCATCGCGATCATCCTGCTGTGTCTCTTCCCAGGGCTCGCCACCTGGTTGCCCGACGCGGTGATGGGCCCCTCGTTTTGAGCTGGTTCGCGGATATCCTCTCCACGGTGTTTGAGCGGCGATACCGTAGCGCTCTGGAGCCAGATCTCACCGGGCGCTCCATCCAGGAGCTATGCAACGACCTGCTGGGCAGTTCGGGTGAAATATCGGGGGCGGTGACCGCGAGCCACATTCTCGATCGCTACGCAGGGATGGACCGCGCGGAAAAGCAGGCGTTTTTCGCGTTTCTGGCCGATGAGATGGGCATTGATCCGGAAGCCGTGCGCGCGACCCTCAGCGCTTTTGAGGCAACCCCCTCCAAACAGAGCTATCGCGCGTTCTCCATCGCCGCCGAGCCAAAACGTCAGGAGTTGGCGCGCCGCCTCAACCAGGTGCCGGGTGCCACGGCGCAGCTTGTCCAAATGCGGGATGATCTTTTGGGCTTTGCTGCCGAGCACCCTGAATTTGGCCCCGTTGATCAGGATTTGCGCCACCTTCTGTCGTCTTGGTTCAATCGTGGCTTTCTGGTTTTGCGCCCGATTGATTGGGAAAGCCCGGCGGACGTGTTGGAGAAAATCATCGCCTATGAGGCCGTGCATGCGATCGACAGCTGGGAGGATTTGCGCCGCCGGGTCCAACCGGGCGACCGCCGCTGCTTTGCGTTTTTCCATCCTGCCATGCCCAACGAGCCCCTGATATTTGTCGAGATCGCGCTGACGCGTGGTGTTCCCGGATCCGTCCAGGAATTGCTCTCCGAAAAACGCGAAGCGCTGCCGGCGGTCGATGCAGACACGGCGGTGTTCTATTCGATCTCGAACTGCCAGTCGGGGTTGGCGGGGATCTCCTTTGGCAATTCACTGATCAAGCAGGTGGTGGCCGACCTGTCGCGGGAATTGCCCGGGCTTGAGACATTCGTGACGCTCTCGCCCATTCCGGGCCTGACCACATGGGCGCGCGAGGCTGGGATCGAAACGACGGATGACGCCGACATGCAATGCCAGATCGCCGCACATTATCTACTGGCAGAAAAACGGCGCGATGGCAGCCCCCGTGACCCGGTTGCGCGCTTTCATCTGGGCAACGGTGCGCTGGTGCATGACGTACACGCGGGCGCAGATCTGTCACCCAACGGGATGGCGCAATCTTTCGGTGTGATGGTGAATTATCTTTACGATCTGTCCCTGATTGCACAAAACCACGAAGGCTATGCCGCTGAGCATAGGGTTGCGGCCTCGGCCCGGGTGCAGTCTCTGGCGGCGGCGATGGAAAAGACACAGCACTAGGACAACGAGATGGCAAATCCGCTTTTCGACACGCTCTTTGGCTGCCATGCAGGGAAAGACACGGTGTTCCTGCACCTTCAGGACGGATCGATCGTGACCCACGCGGTGTTTCTGGCGCGTGCCGCCCAATACGCCAATGCCTTTATCGCTGCTGGCCTGCAACCGGGGGACCGGCTGGCCCTGCAGGCAGAGAAATCACCGCAATCCCTTGCCGTCTACGCCGCCTGCATCCAGGCGGGCATTGTCTATTTGCCACTGAACACCGGCTACACCGCTTCCGAAGTGTCCTATTTCATGGAGAACAGCGGCGCGCGGCTTTTGATTTGTGACCCATCCAAGGCCGCTGATCTGAATCCGGTTGCGCAGTCCGCTGGTGCTTCCATCCTGACGCTGGATGCAGCGAGCGCGGGTACGCTGCAGCAAAGTGCGGCGGGCATGCAGACGCAGTTCGACACGGTGGCACGCGGCGCGGATGATCTGGCCGCCTTCCTCTATACATCCGGCACCACCGGACGCTCAAAGGGGGCGATGCTCACGCAGACGAACCTGCTGTCGAATGCGCAAACACTGGTTGATGTCTGGCAGTTCACCAAAGAAGACGTGCTGCTGCACGCGCTGCCGATCTTTCACACGCATGGGCTTTTCGTTGCGACCAATGTGTCCTTGCTGACGGGTGGCGCGATGATCTTTCTGCCTAAATTTGATGTGGAGGCGGTCATTGACCTTCTACCGCAGGCCACCGCGATGATGGGCGTGCCGACGTTCTACACGCGCCTTCTGGACGATGCGCGATTTGACCGGGATCTGGTGGCGCATATGCGGCTCTTCATCTCCGGCAGCGCGCCTTTGCTCGCCGAAACCCATGTGCAGTTCGAGGCCCGTACCGGCCACCGCATTCTGGAACGCTACGGCATGACCGAAACCAATATGAACACCTCCAACCCCTATGACGGCGCGCGGCGGCCGGGAACGGTCGGGTTTCCGCTGCCGGGGGTTGAGCTCAAGATCACCGATCCGGCGACAGGTGACGCGCTGCCGCAAGGCGAGATTGGTCAGATCGAGGTGCGGGGCTCGAATGTTTTCAAAGGCTATTGGCAGATGCCTGAAAAGACCCGCGAAGAGCTGCGCGCAGATGGGTTCTTTATCACCGGCGATCTCGGGCTGATCGACGATCAGGGTTATGTGCAGATCGTGGGCCGCAACAAGGATCTGATTATTTCAGGTGGCTACAACATCTATCCCAAAGAGATCGAGGTTCTGCTGGATGATCAGCCCGGCGTGCTCGAAAGCGCCGTCATCGGTGTGCCGCATCCGGACTTCGGGGAGACGGTGGTTGGGTTCTTGGTGCCAGAGAAAGGCCAGGAACCGGATCTGGAAAGGATTGACCGGGCCGCCCGCGCAGATCTGGCCCGCTTCAAGCACCCGCGCAAATTGATTGTCCTGCCCGAACTGCCGCGCAACACGATGGGCAAGGTGCAAAAGAACGTCCTGCGCGCAGAATACGGGCAGCTTTTCAGCGCCTGACCGTCACAGCAGGTCTTGTGGCGTCTTCCCGGCAAAAAACGCATCCAGATTGTCGAGCGCCCGGAACCCCATGGCGTCACGGGTCTTTGTTGTGGCTGAGCCGATATGCGGCAGCATGAAGATGTTTTCATGGGCCGCAAAGGCGGGGTTGCCGCCGGGTTCGACCTTGAAACAATCCAGGCCCGCCGCCGACAGATGCCCGCTGGACAGGGCGTACAGCAGCGCGTCTTCATCGACCAGCGCGCCGCGTGCGGCGTTCACCAGAACCGCGCCTTTCGGCAGCAGGGCAAACCTTTCGGCGTTCATCAAATCGATTGTTTCCGGCGTGGCCGGGCAGTGCAGCGACAGAAAATCGGCGACGGCGAGAAGGCTTTCTACAGTCTCGTGGTAGGTGGCACCCTGCGCGTCTTTTTCCGGCAGCGGACTGCGGTTGTAGTAGTGGATGTCCATATCAAAGCCGCGGGCCTTGGCGGCAAACGCGCGGCCCACACGCCCCATGCCGACGATCCCCAGACGCGCGCCGGTCAGTTGCTTGCCGACCATGAAGGAGGGTGACCAGAAATCCCAGGCCCCTGTCCGCACAATCCGGTCGCCCGCCACCGCATGGCGCGCGGCCCCCAGCATCAGCAGCATGGCCAGCTCGGCTGTGGCGTCCGACAGCACATCCGGTGTGTTCGTGACAGCAATGCCCCGCGCTTTCAGGCTGGGCAGGTTGCAATGATCGACGCCCACGGAATGATTGGCGATGATCTTCAGGCGCGGGTCCAATTGGGCAGCGACTTCGGCGCTGAAATGCTCGGAATGGCAGGGGATGATCGCATCAAAATCGGCGCTCGCCGCAATCAGGTCCTGCGCACTGCCGGGCGTGTCGGCATGATTGACGACGGTATCATAGTCCCGCTCGGCGCGGGCGATGGTGGCGTCGGACAGGCGGCGCGTGATCCAAAGGCGGGGTTTGGTCATGGGTTACTTCTTCTTTCGAATGCACTCGTCCCAATAGTCATAGATCGCCATGGCGCAGACGATGATCACAATGACCATGAAGGGAAAGCCACCCCAGAACCCGGCAAAACCGGTTGAGATGCTGTGCGAGAGCTCGCCTACAAAGATCACCAGCAATGCGGTGCCGATGAGCCCGACGATCAGTTTGACGGTATATGACATCTTTGCGTCCTTTCGGTCAGGCGGCAGCCGCCGCGATATGGTTTTGCAGCCAGCGCGCGGTGCGCAAGAGCCGGTCGTCTTTATGCGCGGGGCCGATCAGTTGCACGCCGACCGGCAGGCCGGTCTCCCCGACAAGCAGCGGCAGCGTCACGCAAGGCAGGCCCGCCAATGTCCAGAGTGTACAGAAAATCGGATCCCCTGTCCCATCACCAAACAGCGGCGCCTCGCCCGCTGCGGCGGGGGCGATGATCGCATCGTATTCGGTAAAGAAATCCTCGAAAAACGCCTCAGCGGAAGCTTTCACCGCCAAGGCGTCTTCGTATTCTGCTGTACTGATCTGGCGCGCGCGGGTGATGATGGGTTTCAGCGTCTCGCTCACCTGATCCCAGTGATTTTCAAAGACCTCTGTCTGATGCCGCGCGATTTCATATTCATGGATGCGGGCCTGTACTGCGACAAGTTCCCCAAGTTGGTTGGCGGGGTCCATGCGGGTGACACGCTTTCCGAGGATCTCCATCACACCATCCAGCCCGTCGCGAGTGGCTTCTGATAGGCGATCATTGAAGGGCAGTTTGAACCAGACGAAATCCGGCTCCATCTCAGCGTCCTGGCGCGCCCCCGCCGCCATGACAGGCCGCGCATGCACGAAGCTTTCGCGGTCGCGTTGGTCGTAGCTGCTGATGGCGTCGGCCAGTAGGGCGGCGTCTTCCAGCGTGCGCGCGAAGGTGCCGATCTGGTCCAGCGACACGGAGGTTTGCAACACGCCGCTGCGCGGGATGGTCCCCCGCGTTGGTTTGAACCCGAAGGTGCCGCAGAAAGAGGCTGGCCGGATGACGGAGCCGTTGGTTTGAGTGCCGATGGCCAGCGGCACATGGCCTGCCGCCACCGCCGCCGCCGACCCGCTGGAAGATCCTCCAGGGGAATGGTCTGGATTGTGCGGGTTGCGCGTTTCATTCGCATGAACGAAGGCCAGCTCCGTTGTGACCGTCTTGCCCATGATCACCGCCCCGGCTTCGCGCAGCATCTCGACGATCCGCGCATCCTGGTCCGGCTGACGCCCCGCAAAGATCGGCGTGCCGCGTTGGGTGGGCATGTCACGGGTGTCGATGATGTCTTTGAGCCCGATGGGCAGCCCGTGCAGAGGGCCGGTCGCCAACCCGCGCTGGCGCTGACGGTCGCATGCCTCTGCCTGGGCCAGCGCTGCCTCAGGGTCAAGATGGGCCCAGGCGTGGATCGCGCCATCGGTCTCCGCAATCCGGTCGAGGCAGGATTGCACCAACTGCACGGATTTTAGCCTGCCGGAGGCGATATGGGATGCCGCCTCCGTCGCACTCAGGCTATGAGGTTTGATCTTGCTCACGGAATGTATTCACCAAAGAGATAGTCCGGGAACCACAGCGCGATGCCGGGGAATTGATACATCAACACCATGGTGAAGATCACGATGCCAAGGTACGGCATGATGCCCCGGAAGATTTCCATCAACTCGATCTGTTTCTTGAGCACCCCTTTTAGATAATAGGCCGACATGGCCATGGGCGGGGTCAGGAAGGAGGTTTGCAGGTTCAACGCCACCAGCATGGCGAAGAAATAGGGGTTCACGCCGAAGACTTCCAAGAGCGGCAGGAAGATCGGTACGAAGATGATCAGGATCTCGGACCATTCGAGCGGCCATCCCAGCAGGAAGATGATGATCTGCGCCAACACCAGGAACTGCCAGGGCTCCAGGTCCATCCCGCCGACCCAATCGGCGATGATGTCATGCCCGCCGAGGTAGGAGAAGACGCTCGCAAAGGTCCAAGAGCCAACGAAGAGCCAGCAGACCATGGCCGTGGCCTTGGCGGTCAGGAACACGCTTTCCTTGAGCTTGGTCCAGGTCATCGACCGGTAGAGCACCGCCAGGATCATGCCGCCGAGGGCACCCATGGCCGCCGCTTCCGCCGGTGTTGCGAGGCCGCCGAGGATCGAGCCGAGCACCAGCGCAATCAACACGGTGAGCGGCACGAAGCTGACCAGCAGGTTCCAGTAGATCTCGCGCGGGGGCGGCACATCATCCATTTGCGGTTTTGGCGCCAGCGCAGGATTGAACCAGACGCGCACGATCACGTAGACGATGTAGAGCCCGGCCAACAGCAGCCCCGGGAAGACCGCCGCCGCGTAGAGCCGCAGAGGCGACAGATCCGCGATGGCGGAATAGACGATCAGCATGATCGACGGCGGGATCAGGATGCCCAATGTCCCGCCCGCGCAGATCACACCCGAGGCGAAACTTTTGTTGTAGTTGGCGTTGGCCATGGCGGGGAAGGCCAGCAGGCCCATCAGGGTCACAACGGCGCCCACAATGCCGGAGGCGGTGGAGAACACCGCGCAGGTCAGCAAGGCCGCAATCGCCAGCGAGCCGGGCAGGTTGCGCGCGGCCTGGTAGAGCGAGAAGAACAGCTTGTCGACGATGTTGGCGCGTTCAACCACATACCCCATGAACAAAAACAAGGGGATCGCCACAAGCGTCGGGTTTTCCATCACCGAATAGGTGTTCTGGTTCAGCAGATAGAAGATATTGTTGTTGAAGATATCGCTGAAGCTCTCGATGGGTCCGCCCTGATGATAGGCGTAGTAGCCAAAGGCCACGCCCATCGCCAAAAGCGTGAAGGCAATCGGAAACCCAAGCAAAACCAGCAGAATAAACAGGCCCAGCATCAACAGGGCGACTTCGGGATTTGTCATTTTTGTATCTTTCTTCCTGCTGGCGCGTCGTTATTGCTTGCCGGGATGTATGGCTTGGATTTCAGCGATATCTGCGTCCGAGAGCAGATCTTCGGTCTCTTTCACATCAGCCAGCCGCTCGGGCCATTCCCCAGTTCGGATGGCGATGACACAGCGCACCAGTTCGGCGACGCCCTGGATCATCAAAAGCGCACCCGCGACAGGGATCAGCGATTTGAAAAAGTAGATCTGAATGCTGGCGGGGCTGTTGAAGCTCACTTCCTTATAGCGCCAGCTGTCCGAGGCGATCTCATAGCCGAACCAGACAAGGGCGGTAACGCCCGGAAAGAAAAACAGGAAGTAGAGGAGGAAATCGAGGCTCGCCTGCACCTTCACAGGGAAGAGACGGTAGACCACATCCGCCCGCACATGCGTGTCCTGCGCCAGGGCATAAGCGCCGCACATCAGAAACAGCGCGCCATACATCTGGATCATCATGTCGAACGCCCAGACCGTGGGCGCATTGAGCACGTAGCGTACAAAGACCTCATACGACACCGAGAGCGTCAGGATCAGGATGCACCAGCCGAAGGCCCGACCGACCCAAAGGCTCAATCCTTCTATGGCGTGAACGAATTTCATGGTTTTGATTTCCCTGTCGTGGCTGGGCAGGCCCTGCTGGTCAGGGCCCGATCATCAGCTGTAGAGGCCGGGCACCCGCCTGGGCGCCCGATCTCGATCTGCACTTACACTAGATCAACCGAAGTAGTGGTTGTAGGCCAGCTTGTAGTCAGGTTGGTTCAGGTTCAGGTAGTTCATCACGTCCTTGGCATAGGCCTTTTGTGATTCCATCACCTTGGCAAAGAACGGATCGTCCTCCGCGATACGTGCTGTCACCTTGTCCCAGGCTGCCAGCTGGGCCGCCATCACCGAATCCGGTGTGCGGTATACGTTCACGCCATCGGCTTCCTGCAGTTTCAGCAGATCGTCGGAATAGCGCTTTGTGTTGCCCCAGTAGAAGCCGGAGTTTTCCGCCATCGACGCGTTTTTGATGATCGCCTTGTGATCATCGGAAAGCGCGTTGAACTTGTCCTTGTTGATCGTAACCTCAAAGAACTCCTGGCTCTGGTGGAAGGAGGCGAGGTGATAATGTTTGGACACGTCCTGCATCCCGAAGTCACGGTCAGATGTTGGGTTGTTGAACTCCGCCGCATCGATCAGGCCGGATTTCATCGCCGGCTGGATTTCACCGCCGGGCAGCTGCACCACCGACATGCCCATTTCCAGTAGAACGTCCGCGGCCAGACCAACGGTCCGGTATTTCAACCCTTCCATCTGCGAGGCGTCGGTGATCTGCTCCTTGAACCAGCCCATCGGCTGCGCGGGCATCGGCGAGTTGAAGAACGACACAACGTTGAGGCGCAACTCGGCCATCAGCTCGTCAAAGAGCTCCTGACCGCCACCGGCATAGACCCAGCCCAGCACTTCCTGGCTCGACCAGCCAAAGCAGGGGCCCGTGCCAAAGAGCGAGGCCGCTTTGGATTTACCGTACCAATAGGCGGGCACGTAATGCGCGGCATCCAGCACGCCGCGGTGCACCGCGTCCTGCATCTGGCTGGTTTTCACGACGGCGTCGACCGACAGGACTTCGATGGTCAGTGAGCCGCCGCTCATTTCATTCACGCGCGCCGCGAAGGACTGCGCGTTTTCCAGGAAAATACCGCCGCCCCAGGCCGCTTGCATTTTCAAGGTGGTGCCGTGGCCATCCGCAATGGCTGGCGTGGCGAGAGCGGCCGCACCTGCGACGGCCGAGCCGTGCAGGAACTTTCTGCGGTTAAGATTATCTGTCATATTTCCTCCCTTAAGAACGGGCATGAGCGCCCGAATCTGTCGTAAGGCGCGGTGAGCGCCATTCTGTGAAAACTCTGGAAACGCGGTTGGGCGTCTGGTGGTGTCATTCGGCGCAAATCTCCTCGGGCGCCAAACAAAACCAATTCCCCGAATTTACATTCGTAAAGCTAGGTGTTTCGCAGGCGCTGGCAAGCAAAACTTGCCTCAAAAACAACCCGTTAGTGCAACCTTTGGGGGAATTTCATCCGATTTCCGTTTGTTTTAACCGTTTCTCCTTCTGCACGCGTCCAATTGCGATCTTAGGCCAGCGGGCCCGTGCCTGTTTTCGTTGCTGTGATTTCGCCATTTGAGCGTGTGTTTGTTGCGGGCAACCGACCGCCAATCAGGTCGGTAATCTCCACGGCTGCCGCGGCAACCGTCGCACCAAGCTCCGGCACGCGCAGCGGGTCAAACCGCGTGCTCGGCCCGGAAATGGACACACCCGCAACCGGGTCACCGTGTTCGTCGTAAATCACCGACCCGATGCAGGACATGCCCGCGTGACGCTCTTCGCGATCAAAAGACCAGCCGCGTGCGTGGGTTTCATTGAGGTCGGCAAACAGCGCCTCCGGCGACACCAGCGTGTTGTCGGTGAAAGGCGTGAGGCCGGAGGTCATGAGCAGTTTGCGCACCCGCTCCGGCGGCATCGCAGCCAAAATAGCCTTGCCGATCCCGGAGGCGTGCATGGAGGTGCGCGTGCCACGTGCGAAAAAGGCGCGGATCGGATTGAAGGTCTCGACCTGACCGACAAACACCACCTCAGCCCCATCGGGAATTGCGAGGTTTGCGGTCTCGCCAGTCTTTTCCATCAGATGACGCATGACCGGTCGGCTGACCGTGCTCAGCCCAGTGCGGTTCATGAAAGACACGCCCGTCCGATAAGCCTCGATCCCAATGACCCAATCCTGACGTTCCTCGTCAAAGGCGACAAAGCCGTGCTTTTGCAGCGTTGTCAGAATGCGATGGGTTGTGGCGGTCGGGACGCCAAGCGACATGGATAAATCGGTCAGCGTCGCGCGTTCTGCCCGAGACACTGCCGTCAGAATGCCAAGCGCGCGATCAAGCGACTGCAGCGTCCCTGCGGAGCTTTCGCGAAATTGGGATTTTGGTCTCCCACGCTGGCGTTTCTGAATTGTCACGGACACGTCCTTGAGAATCTGTTCCCATATTTATGGCATGAATGAAAAATAATTTCAATAAATTCATTTAATCGATTTTTGAAAAATGTAAAAGTGATTAAAAACATAGTGATGTATAATTAAATTGACTAATGGAAAACATTTTCGAGAAAATTGAAATGCGCGCGCTAATTGGTATGTTGCTGCATGACGTATGAGGAGACCGACATGTCAGACCAAAACCCAGTGTTCATTCCCGGGCCAACGAATATTCCTGATCGGCTGCGTGCTGCGATGCAAGTGCAGACCCGTGACCACCGTGCGCCTGATTTTGTCGAAACCTTCGCACCAATCCTGGAAGACACCAAGAAAGTATTTGGAACGACGAAGGGCTCTGTCATCACGTTTCCGGCCAGTGGCACAGGCGGATGGGAAGCGGCCATTTGCAATACGCTCAGCCCCGGCGACAAGGTTCTGGTGGCGCGCTACGGCATGTTCAGCCACCGCTGGATCGATCTTTGCCAACGCCATGGTCTGGATGTTCACATTATTGAATGTGCATGGGGGTCGGGGGCGCCTGCCGACAGGTTCGAGGCGGTTCTGAGCGCGGACAAGGGTCATGAGATCAAGGCCGTTTTGGTCACGCACAACGAAACGGCGACCGGGGTGAAATCCGACATCGCGGCGGTCCGCGCGGCGATGGATGCGGCCGGCCATCCAGGCATGATGTTTGTGGATTGCGTAAGCTCGCTGGCGTCGATGGAATTTCGGATGGACGACTGGGGTGTCGATATCGCAGTCTCCGGCTCCCAGAAAGGCTTCATGCTGGCGACGGGCATGGCGATCCTTGGTGTCAGCCCCAAGGCGCTCGCCGCCATGGAGAAGGCCAAGCTGCCCCGCACTTTCTTTGATTTCCGCGATATGATGGGCGCCAATGCGTCAGGCGGTTTTCCCTATACACCGCCCCTGCAGCTGATCTATGGCATGCGCGAAAGCCTGAAGATGCTCTTTGAGGAGGGTCTGGAAAGCGTCTATGCGCGCCATTTCAGACTGGCCGAAGGGGTGCGGCGTGCGGTTGATGCCTGGGGGCTGAAACTGGTCGCGGAAAGCCCCGCGCTATACTCCGATACGGTCAGCGCAATTTATGTACCCAAAGGGTTCGACAGCAATGCGCTGACGGATCAGGCGTTCAACGCCTATGGTGTATCCTTCGGCGTCGGCCTGGGGGAGATGAACGGCAAAGCCTTCCGCATCGGCCATCTGGGCAGCCTGACGGATGTGATGGTGTTGTCGGGATTGGCGACAATTGAAATGGCCATGGCCGATCTGGACTATCCCATCGAGCTTGGCAGCGGTGTCGCAGCGGCCCAGGATTATTTCCGTGCGCACCGCGCGGCGTTGATCAAGACAGCAGCGTAGGAGGGCGGTATGCTAGATACATTGACCGGACCGGATCTGACCATCGATCACGTGCGTGCCGCGCATGAACGGATCAAGCCTTATATCCACCGCACGCCGGTGCTGACTTCGAGCTATTTCAACGACTTGACCGGGGCGGAGCTGTTCTTCAAATGCGAGAACTTTCAAAAAGCTGGTGCGTTCAAGGTTCGTGGGGCGTCCAATGCGGTCTTTGGCCTCAGCGATGCGATGGCCGAGAAAGGCGTGGCGACGCATTCCTCCGGCAACCACGCGCTGTCGCTCAGTTATGCAGCAGGTCGGCGCGGGATCCCGTGCCATGTGGTGATGCCCCGCACGGCACCCGAAGCAAAGAAGGCTGCGGTGCGCGGCTATGGCGGGATCATTACCGAATGTGAGCCTTCGACCACCAGCCGCGAGGCGGTGTTTGCCGAGGTGCAGGACGCGACGGGGGCAGAATTTGTGCACCCCTACAATGACCCGCGCGTGATTGCGGGGCAGGCGACCTGTTCGCTGGAATTGCTGGAGCAGGTTGATAACATGGACGCGGTGATCGCGCCCATCGGCGGTGGTGGCATGATCTCGGGCACCTGTCTGACGCTCTCCAACCTGGCACCGAAGATGGAGATCTACGCGGCGGAACCCGATCAGGCGGATGACGCCGCGCGCTCTTTCCGGGCGGGGCATATCATTGCCGACGATGCGCCGGTGACCATCGCGGACGGCCTCAAGGTGCCGCTGAAGGAGAATACCTGGCACTTCGTTTCCAGCTTCGTGACCGATGTGCTGACGGCCAGCGAACAGGAGATCATCGATGCGATGAAACTGACCTGGGAGCGGATGAAGATCGTCATGGAACCAAGCTGCGCCGTGCCGATGGCGACGATCCTGCGCAATCCGGAAGTGTTCCGGGGCAAGCGCGTGGGGGTGATCATCACGGGCGGCAATGTGGATTTGAACAAACTGCCCTGGATGAAGGGCTAAGGAGGACGCGATATGAACAAGCAGGTCAAATTCGAAGATTTTGAAGTGGGCTACGACATTCCGGCCGCAATTGGCATGGACGAGGCGCAGATCCAGACGCCGTGTCTTGTGCTCGATCTCGACGCACTGGAACGCAACATCAAGAAGATGGGCGACTGGGCGAAGGCGCACGGCATGCGCCACCGGGTGCACGGCAAGATGCACAAATCGGTTGATGTGGCGCTGTTGCAGGAAAAGCTGGGCGGCTCTTGCGGGGTCTGCTGCCAGAAGGTGTCAGAGGCAGAGGTGTTTGCGCGCGGCGGTATCAAAGACGTGCTGGTTTCCAATCAGGTACGCCAGCCCGAGAAGATAGATCGCCTGGCGCGGATGCCGAAGCTGGGCGCGCGCACGATCTGCTGCGTGGATGACATTGAGAACGTGGGGGACCTGTCGGAGGCGGCGGTGCGCCATGGGACGGAAATCGAATGCCTTGTCGAAATCGACTGCGGTGCGGGTCGCTGCGGGGTGACCACAACGCCTGAGGTGGTGGAGATTGCCAAGGCCATCGATGCAGCCGATGGTCTGAAATTTGCGGGCATCCAAGCCTATCAGGGCGCGATGCAGCACATGGACAGCTACGCCGACCGCAAAGCCAAGATCGACGTGGCGGTGGCCATGGTGAAGGAGGCGGTCGACGCGCTGAAAGGCGAAGGGCTGACGTGCGACATCGTCGGTGGCGGCGGTACCGGCTCCTATTATTTCGAGGGCAATTCGGGTGTGTTCAACGAATTGCAATGCGGTTCCTACGCCTTCATGGACGCAGATTATGGGCGCATCCTGGATGAAAACGGCAACCGGATCGATCAGGGCGAATGGGAAAACGCACTGTTCATCCTGACCTCGGTGATGAGCCACGCCAAGGCGGATAAGGCCATCGTGGACGCGGGCCTCAAGGCGCAATCGGTGGACAGCGGTCTGCCGGTGATCTTTGGCCGCACGGACGTCGAATACGTCAAATGCTCCGACGAGCACGGCGTGGTGGCCGATCCGGATGGGGTCCTCAAGGTCAACGACAAGCTGAAACTGGTGCCGGGCCACTGCGACCCGACCTGCAACGTGCATGACTGGTACGTGGGCGTGCGCGACGGCAAGGTTGAGACGCTCTGGCCGGTGTCCGCGCGCGGCAAGGCCTACTGAGCCAAAACGGCACCGGAAAAGATGGGCGCGCCCGACGGCTTCGGGCGCGTTTTCACGTAGAACACAGACTGAAGGGTGAAGACATGGCCGAAGGATTGCTGATTGTAGGGGAAGACGTCTGTGCGGAGGTGGTGAGCAGCGCCGATGCATTCACCGCCGTTGAAGCGGTCTTTGGTGCCATGGCCAAGGGGGATGCCTACAATTTCCCGGTGATCCGGGAGGCCATCGGCTATGCCGACGCGCTTTACGGGTTCAAATCCGGGTTCGACAAGGCGGGCAAGACGCTAGGGGTCAAATCGGGCGGCTACTGGCCCGGCAATATGGACAAGGGGCTGACCAACCACCAATCCACCATTTTCCTCTTTGACCCGGATACGGGCATGCTGCAGGCGCTGGTGGGCGGCAACTACCTGACGGCGGTGCGTACGGCGGCATCTTCCTCCGTTTCCATCGCCCATCTGGCGCGCAAGGATGCGAAGGTGCTGGGCATGGTGGGCGCCGGGCATCAATCGACCTTCCAACTGCGCGCCGCAGCACAGCAACGCGATTTTGAGAAGGTTGTCGCCTGGAACCCGCATCCCGAAATGCTGCCGCGTCTCGGGGCGGTGGCCGAGGAGCTTGGGCTGGAATTCGAGGCCGTGACCCAGGAAGAGCTTGGTGCGCAGGCGGATGTGATCATCACCATCACCTCGGCGTTTGAACCGCTGCTGATGAAGGGCTGGATCAAACCGGGGACGCATATCGCCTGTATGGGCACCGACACCAAGGGAAAACAGGAAATCGATCCGGAGATCTTCACCACCGCGACGGCCTTCGCGGATGAGATCGCCCAATCAACGACCATCGGCGAGGCGCAGCATGCCATTGCCTCGGGCCTCATCGGCAAAACCGAAATCACGCCGATTGGCGCCGTGATCAATGGTGATCATCCGGGGCGCAGTTCTGCGGATGAAATCACGCTCTTTGATGGGACGGGCGTCGGGCTGCAGGATCTGGCGGTGGCGTCGGTCGCGGCTGAGCAGGCGGAAAAGCAGGGCAAGGCCACGCGGGTCGCGCTCTGACCTAGATCATTGACCTTGCAAGAAAAAACCACCCGGTCGCAGCCATTGCGGTTGGGTGTTTTTCTGGTCTGAATGCCCGTTAAGGCTTCATAAATTCGCATAAACTTGTCGTTTCATGGCACGCCTGTTCCTCCTGTCGGCCATGTTTTGGACACAGCATTTCGGCCTTTTTGATGCGACGCCTAATCCCTTTGCACCTCACCAGAGGAGCGATGGGTTGGTGGCGAGAGGCGAAAGACTGAAAGCAAGATGAGCACCCAGGACGAAACACTACACGACGAGGCCAACAGCGAGGCGCTGGCCCCCGGCAGCAAACTGCTGAGCGGGCAATATGAGATCGTGCGTTATCTCAGCAGCGGCGGTTTTGGCATCACCTATCTGGCCAAGGACAGCCTCAACCGCACCGTGGTGATCAAGGAATGCTTTCCCGAGGCATTCTGCAGCCGGGTGAAGAAAACGGTGCGCGCCAGAACCAAAAACTACGTCGATGATTTCCGCTCGATTGTGGCGCTGTTCATCCGTGAGGCGCATGCGCTGTCACGTCTGGATCACTCCAGCGTGGTGGGTGTGCATCAGGTGTTTGAGTATAATGAGACCGCCTATATGGCGCTCGACCTGGTGGACGGCAAAGACCTGTTGGAGATCATCGAAAGTGGCGCGCCTGCGATGTCCGCAGCGCAGGTGCAGTCGCTGACCCTGTCGCTGCTTGATGCCATCGCGCATGTGCACAGTCAGGACCTGCTGCACCGCGACATCTCGCCAGACAACATTCTGGTCGACAAATCGGGGCGTCCGGTGCTGATTGATTTCGGGGCGGCACGGGAAGAGGCCAGCCGCAAGAGCCGCGTTCTCTCTGCTGTTCTGGTGGTGAAAGACGGCTATTCCCCGCAGGAATTCTATGTGGCCGGCAGTCAGCAATACCCCTGCAGCGATCTTTATGCGCTTGCGGCGACCCTGACCCATCTGATTTCTGGCAAAGCCCCGCCCAACAGCCAGGCGCGGCTTGCTGCACTGGCATCGCACCAGCCGGATCTCTACGAACCGCTGCGCGGGCGCTTCCCGGCCTATGACGATGATTTTCTGGCTGCGATCGACAAAGCCATGAACATCGTGCCCGCGGATCGGATTCAATCCGCCCAAGAATGGGCGTTGATGATCGACCCGACAAGGCGCGCGGAAATTGCGCGGGCGCGGGCGCGCGATGATCAGACGATCAACCTGACCATCAGCAATCTGATCCAGTCCGTTCAAGACGACAAAGAAGATGCCGCGCCGGTTGAGGTCGCACCTGTGCCGGAGGTTAAACCCGAAGCCGAGATACCGGAGCCCTGGGATACAAAGCCGGTCGATCCGAAATACGACGCGGCATTTTTCAGAGATCTCTACGATAGCGAGACGCCGGAAGAGCAGGGCGACACCGCTGTTCCAGAAGCATCAGCTCAGGATATGTCCTCTGCGGACCGCAAGATGATCGACCGCGTTTCGGATAAAGCTGCAGCCGCCGATCCAGTGAGCTCAGTCTCGGCACCGAGCGGGGAAAAACAAACACGTTCAAAGGTTTCTGTCACGCCAGCGGCGGTGGTTACCACCAAAAGCCGGATCTTCAAGGAAGAGATTTCGACGCCGCGACCGGCGGCCAAAAAGGAAGTGTCACAGGCAAGGCCAAAGAAATACAAGACCCTGCCGGATGTCATTTCCCAGCAGGATTTCGATGCGCTGATGGCAGCGGAACGGTCCGTGGCGCGCTCTTCGATCTGGCGCAGGTGGGCGACCTTGCCGGTCATCCTGGTGGCCTATTTCATGCTGGGGCAGGCCGCCCTGCAATTCGACGATTTTCATGCTGTTACCGTGGGGAAGCTGCTCAACATGGGTGAGGACTACGGCTACTGGACGATTAACCAACGCTACACGGCAGGGGGCTGACCCGGGAATTGGCCGCGTAGATCACACTCACTCTCCATAACCCCCGGGTGGTCCGGGCAGCGAGACAACAGGCGACATTGGAAAGGCACGATATGACACTCTTCCGCAAGGTATTTCAGAACCAGTCAAGACCCGCCACCGAGGATGAGGCGCTCGACGAAGACGCGTTGCGCGAAGCCTTCATGGAAACGTCGGACAAGCGGGTGCTGCCGCTCGATCCATTTGCCGTGGCGGGTGAAGAGGATGATCCTGAAGCCTTTGAAGAAGAGCTTGAGCCGGATGTGATGGATCAATTGGGCCTTGGCGCGGAGGAAGCGCCTCTGGCGGACGATTCATTTGAGATTGATGACGCGCCGGAAGTGGTTGAGGACGACGTCGAGGCCGAAGAAGACTTTGTGGAAGCGTTCAGCGCGGCCGACACGGCGGAAGACAACCTCGCTGAGGAAGAGGATGATGGCGGCGCGGAGATCGCAGCCGTTCTCGCCCAGACCCGGATGATGGAAACCGCACCGACGGTTGAAGCGGAACAGGAAGAAATGCCTGCCGAGAGCTGGTCCGAAGACGAGGAAATGCCCGAAGAGGCTGTGGCTCTCGAGGAGGAGCCTACCGAAACAGATGCGTCAGTCGCAGACAACCCGGACATTGTGGCCTTCGCCCAGCAGCAATTGCAGGCCGTTGAAAGTGCCGAACCAGCGGGTGATCCCGCGCCTGTTGATCTGTCCAACACCACGCCGCTCTCTGCTGTACCGGCGCCGGTGCCAGGCCGGGCTGGGCGTCGGGCCGGTCGGGTGAAAACACGTCTCCTGGGGTTCAATCGCGCGGAGCCGGATGCCAATGACCCCTTTGGCAGTGCAGAAAACGCCACCGCCAAACCACAGCATGACAAATTCCCGGTGGGCTGGCTGGTCGTCGTGGAGGGCCCCGGCATCGGGCATTCCTTCAGTATCTTTACAGGTGCGTCGATGATCGGGCGCGGTGACGATCAGGTGATCAAACTCGATTTCGGGGACAACAGCATTTCGCGTCACAATCACGCGGCCATCGCCTACGATGAAGAAGAGAACAAATTCTACATCGGTCACGGTGGCAAATCGAACATCATCCGCCGCAATGCGCGCCCGGTTCTGAGCACCGAGGAGCTGCAACATGCGGACCTGATCCGCATTGGCGAGACAACGCTGCGCTTTGTGGCGCTCTGCGGGTCTGACTTCAAATGGGAGACCACGGAGGGCGGCGATGCGCCCGCCCTTTGATTTCGATGCAGCCTCAGCGTTGAGCAAAGGCCGCCGCAGCTATCAGGAGGATGCGGTCATTGCCGATTTCTCCCGCGGCTCGGAGGTTGGCGTCGCCGTGCTGGCGGACGGGATGGGGGGACATGCGGCGGGCGATGTCGCGAGCAAGATCGTTGTGACCGAGGTGTTCAGCGAGTTGATGTTCCAGCGCGGCGATGTCGATGCGTTTGAAAACAAGGTCACGACGCATTTGTTCGAGGCGGCGATGGCGGCGAATGCCTGCCTGCGCGATCATGTTGCCTCTTACCCGGAGACCCATGGCATGGGGGCGACGCTGGTGGCGACGGTGATCATCAACCGGCATCTTTACTGGATTTCCATTGGGGATTCGCCGCTGTTCCTGTTCCGGGATGGAGAATTGTCGCAACTCAACGAAGATCACTCCATGGCGCCACAGATCGATTATATGGTGAAATCGGGACTACTGGACAAGGAAGAGGGTCAGTGCCACCCTGATCGGAACACATTGACCTCTGTGCTCTTCGGCGAGGACATTCCCAAAATCGACTGTCCCACCGACCCTGCAGCCTTGCAGGCGGGCGATATTCTGATCGTGGCCAGCGATGGTCTGCAGTTTTTGACCGATGAGGAGATTGCGCAGGTTTTATGTGCGTCCCGTGGGGCACAAAGCGCTGAAATTGCCGACCGTTTGCTGGACCGGCTGCGCGAGCAGAACGATCCGGATCTCGACAACGTGTCCTTCTCGGTGGTGCAGCTGCAAGATGCTGATGACTGCAAAGCACAGTCGGAAAAGAGCCAGCTGACGGGGATCCGCTGTGTTGGATGACACCACCCCAAACCGCGTAATTGCCGAGCTGGAGCAAGCCCTTGCCAACCGCGTGTTGACGGGCGCACCGGCGGAGCAGGCGACCCAGTTGCTGGAGCGGTTGCGCACCGGTGTCAGGGTCGTGGTTCTGGGACCCAAGGGCGTGGGCAAATCGCAGCTATGCAGTGTGTTGCTGCATCAGGTGTTGCAGCCGAATGTGCAAGCGGGGGCAGTGACCTACAAATCCGGAGACTTTCGCGATGCCGCCGCTGATGCGCAGAACGTATCAATGGATCATCCGCTCTTGCAGGTCATTACCCTGACGGACACAGGCCCCGCGGCGGAGGCCATTGATGCAGCGCAGCTCGACGCGATGAAGCAAGCCGATGTGGTGCTCTGGTGTACGCAGGAGTTTTCCAAGCCGGAGGCGGAAGTCTGGGCGCAGGCCTCGGATCATCTGAAAGACCACAGTTTCCTGGTCCTGACCAAGGCCGATCAGTTTGCCGAGCGTGGCACGCTGCCGGAGCGGATCGCGGCGCTGCAAATGGTTGCGGGCGAGGAGTTTCATAGCTTTTTCCCGACCTCGACTTTCCACGCGCATCAGGCGCTTTGCAAAAACGGTGAGATTCCGGAGCAGCTCTTTGCGGCGAGCGGCGTGAAGGCGTTGATGCGAACCCTATCAAACCTTGCAACCTCCGGTCAGCGCGCCGATCTCGACAATGCGTGGCTGTTCTTGCAGCGCAACGGAATTGAGGCCGCACAGATCGACAATGCCGCAGATCAAGGCGACCGCGCGCCTGCGGAGATGGCCACCTACGAAAAAGCACTGGCCTTGTTGCGGGCACGCACGCCGGAATTGACGGCGATCTCAGCGGATCCCGACGAGCTTCGTCCCGAAGCGATCTTGGGCTGTTGCGGGACCCTTGCCGAAGACCTGGCCGAAATTGCTGCTGATGAAACGCACAGCGCGCCTGATTTTGATGCCTGGCGCAATGATCTTTATGAGGCGAGCGATAAAGTCGTGCTGATGAGCCTTGAAAACGACCTGCGATCGGCAGCGGATGCGGCAACGATCATTCTGCAGCTGACCCGCGACCTCGAAGCCCGGCTGGTTCACTAAAAGCTTAGCAATTCTCAGCATTTGAGCCTGCCGAAGGTCACAATCACCGCACAATTGACGGCCATTTCTGAACGGTGAAGACGTATTTTTGGGGCTGAAAACATGATGGTCGTTCTAACCTGCCGCATTCTGAAAAATGTACATGCCTGCGGGGATTTGTGCATTGAGGAGGCGTCATGAACGTTCTTAACGCCTCGGCGGAGCAGGACTTCAGGAAAGCCGCGCAGGCTGATCTGCTGAGCATGGGGCTGGCCCCCTTGCACGATGTTGCGCAGTCCATTTCGGATCTGCGGTCAGCACTGGATGCGCTGGAAGTTCTGGGCTCTGAGAACACGGCCAAACGGGTCGAACGGTTGCGCCGCCAACTTGATGCATTTGAGCCCAGTGTGACAATGGTCGGGCAGATCAAATCCGGCAAGACCTCTCTGGTCAACGCGATTGTGGGCCAATCCGATCTGCTCCCGGCGGATGTGAACCCGTGGACCTCGGTCGTCACGTCGCTGCATTTGCACCCGGAAACACCGGGCTTCAAAAACAGCGCCTCTTTCCGGTTTTTCGACGAAGATGAATGGGATCGTCTGGTCTCCGGTGGAGGGCGCATTGGCGAATTGGCCAGCCGCGCCGGGGCGGATGAGGAGCTGGAAAAGATCAAACTGGAAGTGGCGAAAATGCGCGAAAAGTCACAGGCGCGCCTGGGCCAGAAATTCGAAATGTTGCTGGGACAGCAGCGTGACTATGGCTATTTCGACAAGGATCTGATTGAGCGCTACGTGTGTCTGGGCGAAGAGCCTGATGCAGATGACCCCGACATCTCGGACGAGCAGGGCCGTTTTGCCGATATCACCAAATCCGCTGACCTGAATATGGAACGTGCAGCACTGCCCATCGGGCTGTGTTTGCGTGACACCCCCGGCGTGAACGACACCTTCATGATGCGGGAGCAGATCACCATCCGATCGATCCGTGAGAGCCGGATTTGCGTTGTCGTTCTGTCCGCGCATCAGGCGCTGTCGTCCACGGATCTCGCGCTCATTCGCCTGATTTCACATGTAAAATCGCGTGATATCGTGATTTTCGTGAACCGGATTGATGAGCTGTCTGATCCGCAGACGCAAATCCCGCAAATCGCGCAGAGCATTGCAGATACGCTGGCGATGCATAAGGGGCCGGAGGATGCGCAGGTGATTTTTGGCAGCGCGCTTTGGGCCGGCTATGCGCTTGACGGTCGCCTGGCGGATCTGCCTCCAGCAAGCGCCGATGTCCTGCGGGAATGGTCGGAAACCGCCGATTTGGGTGACATCCTGAATGAGGAAGATCGTCGCGATCCGATCAAAATGGCATGGGGTTTGTCCGGCGTGCCAGCGCTGCAGCGGGCACTGTCACAGCGGATTGTCGACGGGATCGCTGAGACCACGTTGCAGCGTGTTGGCAGCAGTGCCTTCAACCTGATCAACGCTATTGCCGCGACCCAACAGATGGGCGGTGCGGACAAGGCTGTTGGGGTTGGCGAGAAACTGCAAGGACCTGCCGCGCAGGCGCGGTTATCCGAGATTTCTGCAACTCGGAAAACCGATTTGGATGCCAGCTTCACAGCAATACTGGAGGAGTTTTCGGGACGTATGGACCGGGTGCAGGCCAGTTTCCTTGAGCGTGCGACCGCCTCCCTGATCGTGCATCTGGAGCAATTTGGCGACGCCACGCCCTGGACCTATGATCCCGCAGGCCTGCGGATGTTGCTGGGATCCTCGCATAAGGTCCTGGCGCGCAAAAGCAAGGCGGCGTTTGAGGCCGCCGTGCAGCAAACCTCAGAGGATCTGGGGGACCTGTATACGGCTGCCTTCGGGCTATCGGCGGAGCAGGTGGGCATGGTTGTGCCCCGCGCGCCGCAAGTGCCGGCACCGGTGACCTTGGGGCGGACCATCGCGCTTGATCTCAATGGTAGCTGGTGGAAAAGGTGGTGGTTGCACAGGCGGGGGTACAAAGCCTACGCGTCGAGCTTTTACGAGTTGATCAAGGCTGAAACCAATCCCTTTGTCGAAGAGCTGCGCGATGATCTGGCGCAATCCGTCAAGGATACAGCCCTCGAAGCATTCGATGTATTTATTGAAGAACAGCATTCTGTTTTTGCCACTTTTGATCGAATGGCGCAGGCCGATCCTGAAGAACTCAAAGCGATTGCCGCCAGGAATGCACCGCCTGATCGCAAGGCGCTGTTGGATAAAACGTTGAAAACGCTAAACGAGTACCCATCATGACGTCAGAAGCATCGCCGATAGAAAGACCTGCATTCTTTGACAGCGTCAGCAAAACCAGACGCCCTCGTATGGCGCTTATGGGCGAATTCAGCGCGGGCAAAAGCACGCTTGCCAATCTCATGATCGGGTCTGATCCCTTGCCGGTTCAGGTCATCGCGACACAGCTGCCACCCGTCTGGATCAGCTACGGATCAGAGCCTGCGGTGATTGTCGATCTGCAGGGGAATGAGACCCCCTGCGATCTTGAAACGCTGCAGGAAATCTCGACCCAGGAAACGGCCTTCATCCGCATTCAGAGTGAAGAGGAAATTCTGAAGATGTGTGATGTGATCGACATGCCGGGCATATCCGATCCGAACATGCCATCTGATGTCTGGGCGCGGATTCTGCCCTTGGCGGATGGGGTCATCTGGTGCAGCCCGGCAACGCAGGCCTGGCGGCAAAGCGAGGCTTCTGTCTGGGAAAATGTGCCGCCGCACATTCAGGAACACTCCATCCTGCTGCTGACGCGGGGCGATATGCTGGTCTCTGAAAGGGACCGTAAAAAGGTGCTCAGACGTGTGCGCGCGGAGACCGAAGGACTGTTTGCCAGCAGCATGATCATGTCGCTCACGCAGGCGCGTGATGCGGAAGATGATGCTGATCTGTGGGATCAAAGCGGCGCGGAGTTGTTCGTCGCTGAGTTCTTGAGCATCGTCAATGGCTTGGCCGACCGACTGGCGGAAGGTGAGGGCACTGAACCTTTCGATACCTCGGGTCTATGCGCTCCGGAAACACTCCCGGATGCAAAGCCGGAGGAGCCCATCTCTGCGGAAAACGCGACGGATCGCGTTGTGCCGCGCAGGCCGGTGGCAAAGTCAGTCCGGGCGCGCCCGGTGCCCCCGCCAGAGGTTGAGGAAGAGCTAAGTTTAAGTCCCAAATTCTCCTGAAATCGTTAACCGGATTCACATCAACTGCCGCTATGCATGAGGCATTCTGAAAAGGCAGAGCACGTGTGCATATCGGATCACGGTGGATGACATGACGGTAGGGGATCGGCTGGACCGCTTTCGCGCCCGGTTTCCGGGGTGTTTTGTCGTGGCCTTTGCTGATCTCTCCACAGGCATGGTGCTTGCCGACAGTTCCGGCGCGAAAACCGTGCAGGAACGGTTGGATGCTTTATGCCATTCGGCCACGGACAGCCTGAATGGTAACATCGCGCAGCAGCTTCCCGGCGCAGTTCTGGCAACAAATTCCATGCCTCAGCATGCGGTGGCCCTGAGTGGCGGTGAGATGGCGTGCTTCCTGCGCTCTCCGACTGCTGAAAACGAGGCTTTGTGCATCTTGTGCGATCCTCAGATGCCATTGAGCGCGGTGATTTCGGAGGGCGCAGAGTTGCTGGCCGATATCGGGCGGGAGGCATAAGGGATGCCCGAGAGCCACCATGAAGAAGCCCTGCGTCTGACCGCGGTCTTACAACAGTTGAGTGAGGCGCCGTCAGTTCAGAAGGCGGGCGGTCGGCTCATCACAAGCGCTGGCGAAGAGTCCGCGCTGTTGGGAATTTTGCAGGAGGTTCAGGAGACTGTTTTGCCGCGAGATTTGCACTTCTGCGCTGCGGCTCAATCGGAGCTTGTGTTGACGGTTGCGGAGCGTCGGATCACCCGAATGCGCCTGGTTGAGGAGGGCGCCCTAAGCCAGAACCTGCTCAAGGATGGATCCGCAGACGACCTCGCCCAGGTAGCGGCAAGTCTGGTCGCGTTTTGCGCAGATGCATCGGAGATATGGGTAAGGGCCGAGTTGATTTCTGACCATCTGGCCGTTGACGCAGTGGGTTTATCTTTAAGCGCGCTGAAATCTCATTTGGGCGGCGTTGACGGTGCGGCGGTCGAACCGATATCACTTGATGCTGCCGTTTCCGGCAGCAAGGATTTCGCCCTCGCGGTTCTGGACAGCAATGCTGCTGAACCAGACCAAATCATCGGCCAGCGTGATCTTGGTGCCTCGCTTCGCTTGCTCGATGCTGAACTGCTGCGCGACGGTGTAGGAAAGGATCGCCTATCAATCTGGTCTGGTGCAATGCCGGATGACCCGTCGATTTTGCTGGCTGTTCGCAATCAGCGACGCATCTGGCTGGCTTTTGAAGCCGACAACCTTGATGCCTGTCTCGCTTGCTGGATAGAAGCCTTCGCACCTGCGCCGTGATCGGAAACCGTGCCGACCTCTTCACTAGGCCCATAATCCGAATTGCCACTTGTTTGAGCATTTTGGCGGCTACGGCATATATCCTGACTAAATTCTGAACAAACACGTGGAATTTGCACTCTTTTTGGGCGAACATACGGGTCTTCGGCCAATTCGCCCGCCTCAGGCTTCCCTTCCGGCAGCCTGCTCCGGACGCTTTGCGCCAAAGCACAAACCGGAGGTTGCCATGATTCAGTCCAAAATTCCCCATCTCGTCTGCGCGTTGAGTTTCTGCGCGTCCGCCAGTTTCGCCGATGGTCATCTCACGCCCGTTGTCTTCGGGACCAACTGGCTCGCTCAGGCGGAGCACGGTGGCTTCTACCAATCGGTTGCGGATGGGACCTATGCGGCCTGTGGTCTGGATGTCGAGATCATTTCCGGCGGGCCGCAGGTTAACAACCGGGCGTTGATGCTGGCAGGCAAGATTGATTTCCATATGGGCGGCGACATGTTGCAGGCCTTCAATGCTGTCAAAGAGGGGATACCCGTCGTTTCGGTCGCGGCGATTTTTCAAAAGCACCCGCAGGTCATTCTGGCACATCCCGGAGAAGCTGAAAGCTGGGAGGACCTCAAGGATCTGACCCTGCTGATCGGCGATAATGGTTTTACGTCATACTACCAGTGGATGATCGCGGAACATGGCTTCACGGTCGAACAACGCCAACCCTATACGTTCAATCCAGCCCCTTTCATCGCCGATAAAGAAAAGGGCATGCAGGGGTATCTGAGTTCCGAACCATACGCGGTGTTGAAGGAGGCGGGGTTCCAACCCAATGTCTTCCTGATCGCGGACGCCGGCTATTCCTCTTACGCCACGACGATTGAGACGATGGCGAACACAATCGAAAGCGCGCCGGAAAAGGTTGAGTGCTTCGTCGATGGGTCGCTGACGGGGTGGTACAACTACCTTTATGGGGACAGCGCCGCAGCAGATGAATTGATCCTGGCCGCGAACCCGGACATGTCGCAGGACAAGATCGATTTTGCCAAAAAGATGATGCTCGAAGAAGGTATCGTTGACAGCGGCTCGGCGCTGGAAACAGGCATTGGATCGATGACCGATGAGGTGATCGGGGATTTCTACGCCAAGATGGTCTCTGCCGGTGTGCTGGAGGACGGGTTGGATTGGCAATCTGCCTACACCCTTGAATTCACGAATAAATCTGTTGGCAAGGACATCAAGCCCTAGTTGAGCAGGGTGACCACCGGGGGCGCAATAGCCCTCGGACGGGGACAGGCGGGGGATCTATGACCGAACTGCAAAAGCCGCTGGGATCGCGGCCTGAATTGCTGCGGATGGAGCAGGTGGACAAGACGTTCAATGGCAACATCGTTGCGTTGAAGGGGATGTCGTTGCAGGTGGGCGAGGGGGATTTCATCTCGCTGCTGGGGCCGTCCGGGTGCGGCAAATCCACGGCGCTGCGCCTGATTTCCGATCTGATCCATCCAACGGCCGGGCGGATCAGCTGGTCTGGCGGGCATGACACCGGGGATTTGGGCGTTGTGTTTCAGGAACCGACACTGATGCCCTGGGCCACGGTTGCCCAAAACGTCTGGCTGCCGTTTCGACTGCGTGGCAAAACCTATGCAGAGGTCAAGGACGACGTGCTTGAGGCGCTCAAACTCGTCGGGCTGGAGAAATTTCAGAACAGCTATCCGCGGGAGCTTTCGGGCGGCATGAAAATGCGCGTGTCGATTGCGCGAGCCATGGTTACCCGGCCGCGTCTGATCCTGATGGATGAACCTTTTGCCGCGCTGGATGAAATCACCCGCTTCAAGTTGAACAATGATCTTCTGAAACTGAAGGCCGCCATCGGATGCACCGTCGTTTTTGTGACCCATTCCGTGTTCGAATCCGTTTTTCTGTCTGATCGGATCGTGGTGATGGCGGCGCGGCCCGGGCGGGTGATTTCCGAGTTGGAAGTTGATGCACCCTATCCGCGCGACGAGGATTTTCGCACGTCCTCTGAATACGCCGCCTATACCCGCCGGGCCACGGATGCGCTGCATGAAGCGATGGGGGAAGCGGCATGAGCCTTGCCGATCAGAGCGATCAGCCGATGACCCTTGACGCGGATGAAGCCGCGCGCCTGAAACGCAAAAGGTTTGAAAAATTCGGCAAATGGATTTTGCCGTTTCTGGTGCTGGTCCTGATGCTGCTCATTTGGGATCGCATCGTGGTGTGGAACGAAATTCCGCATTACATCCTTCCCGGTCCGGGGTTGGTGTTTGAGACGCTGATCAAAGATTGGGCGATGTTGTTTGAAGCATTACTGGTCACAGTGCAGATCACTTTGATGGCGCTGGCCGTGGCGGTGATTGGTGGGGTCGGGCTGGCAGTGCTGTTTACGCAATCGCGGCTGGTGGAGATGAGTTTCTACCCCTATGCGGTCATCCTGCAGGTCACACCGATTGTGGCCATCGCACCGCTGATTTTCATCTATGTGGACAGTCGCATTGCCGGACTGCTGCTTTGCGCCTGGCTGGTGGCCTTCTTTCCGGTGCTCAGCAATACGACGCTTGGGTTGAACTCAGCCGATCACAATCTGCGTGATCTTTTCCGGATCTATGGCGCGTCGCGCTGGCAAACCCTGCGGTTTTTGCAGTTGCCCTCCGCCTTGCCCTATTTTCTGGGCGGGCTGCGCATTGCCGGTGGATTGTCCCTGATCGGCGCGGTGGTGGCGGAATATGTGGCGGGCACCGGCGGTCTGAAATCCGGGTTGGCCTTTCGCATATTGGAGGCGGGATACAGGCTCAACATCCCCCGCATGTTCGCCGCGCTGATCCTCATTGCGGTCACCGGTGTGATCATTTTCGCAGGTCTTAGTTTTCTCAGTCATATGTTGCTGCGCAAGTGGCACGAAAGCGCATTGAAACGAGACCCCTGATGGATTTTATGCAACTTCCGACGGGGCCGTTGACCCTGCAAAACCTGACGGTGCCGGATTGCCTGATTGGGGGCACTGGAGATCTTTCCTCCATCAGCTTGAACATCCGGGATGGCAAGATCAGCGATCAGCCGGGGCAGGTGGTCGACATGCTGGGGGCGATGGTTTTCCCAGCCTTTGTCGACATGCATGTGCATCTGGATAAAGGGCATATCTGGCCCCGTGCGGCAAATCCCGATGGCAGTTTCGAGGGGGCGTTGGCGACCGTGAGGGCCGACCGACAAGCCCATTGGAGCGCTGAGGACGTGAGCGCACGGATGGATTTCGCGTTGCGCTGCGCCTATGCCCACGGAACACGCGCGGTGCGCACACATCTCGACAGCATCGCGCCGCAAGATGATATTTCATGGCCCGTTTTCAAGGCATTGCGTGCGGCCTGGCAGGGGCGGATCGATCTGCAGGCGGCCTGCCTTGTGGGATGCGATGCCGTTACCGCAGAGGGCCCTTTTGCACATACCGCAGACCTCGTGGCCGAAGCGCGTGGCGTTTTGGGCATGGTGGCCTATCCCGTCCCGGACATCGAAGACCGGGTCAGGCTGTTTCTCGACATGGCCGCGGCGCGGGGACTGGCGGCTGATTTTCATGTGGACGAAACACTCGATCCATCATCCGAGACATTGCGTGTGGTTGCGCAAACCGTGCTGGAGACCGGCTTTGACGCCCCCGTGACGGTTGGACATCTGTGTTCGCTGAGCGCGCAGGAGCCGCGCCGCGCTGCGGACACCATGGATCTGGTTGCGCGCGCGGGCCTCAATGTGGTGTCCCTGCCCATGTGCAACCTCTACCTTCAGGATCGCCAGCCGGGCACGCCGCGCGGGCGCGGGATCACCCAGGTGCATGAGATGAAAGCACGCGGCATCAATCTGTCCTTTGCCTCCGACAACACCCGCGATCCCTTCTACGCCTATGGTGATCTGGATATGATCGAGGTCATGCGCGAGGCCACCCGCATTGGGCATCTTGATCATTCCGACACCGATTGGACCCATGCTTTCACGACAAACCCCGCAAAGGCCTGCGGATTTGCCGCGCCCAGCCTCGCGCCGGGCGCACCTGCCGACCTGGTGATCTGCCGCGCGCGCGGCTGGACCGAGCTTTTCGCCCGTCCGCAATCCGACCGGATTGTGCTGCGGGACGGTGTGCAGATTGACCGCACATTGCCTGACTATGCCGAACTTGACCATCTGATGAGGACGCCATGACCCCGAACGTTGCCGCCGCCAAAGCCGCCCTTGCCCATCTGGACGTTGAGCAGAATGACGCCGCGATCAAATCCAAAAGCCGCGATTTCTTCTGGTATTCCCCCGTTCTGAAGGCGCGGCTCGATGATGTGGTTGCGGACTTCGTGGTCAGCCCGCGAAACGAGGCCGAGGTCATCGAGGTGCTGAAAACCTGCTATGCCCATGACGTGCCGGTCACCACCCGCGGGGCGGGTACCGGCAACTATGGGCAGGCGATGCCGCTGGCGGGCGGCTGTGTCATGCATCTGCGGCACATGGCGGCCGTCAAGGAGGTCCACCCCGGACGGGTGATCGTGGAGCCGGGGTGCCTGCTGAAAGATCTCGACGCTGCGTGCAAAGAACATTCAGGTCAGGAAATCCGGATGTTCTCATCCACCTGGGCGACGGCGACGATCGGGGGCTTCATCGCCGGTGGCTCGGGTGGCGTTGGTTCCTGCACCTGGGGGTCGCTGCGCGATCTGGGCAATATCATCCGGCTGCGTGTCGTCACAATGGAAGAAGAGCCGCGCGTGCTGGAATTTCGGGGCGAGGAACTGGTACGCGTCAGCCACGCTTACGGCACCAACGGGATCATCACGGAGATCGAGATGCCGCTTGCCCCGGCCTATGATTGGGTCGAGATGTTCGTGGCGACAGATGATTTCATGGCAGCCGCGCGTTTTGCCGACGAACTGGCGAATGAAGATGGCATTCTGATCAAACTGGCCACTGTGTTCGAGGCGCCCATTGCCAAGGATTACTTCCAGCGCGTCGCCCCCCATGTGGAGAAGGATACCAACCTGATTGGATTGATGGTCGCACCGCACTCCATGGATGGGTTCGAGACCTTTCTGGGCCGCAGGCCCTCGGCGCGCCTGATTTACCGCAGCGACGCCTCAGATTGGGAACGTCAGCCGGGCATGGTTTTCGAATATGGCTGGAACCACACGACGCTGCGGGCGCTCAAGGTTGACCCGTCGATCACCTATCTGCAGGTGCGCTACGGTTTCCCGCAGCATCTGGAACTGATCGAAAAGATGCGCGATGCCTTGAGCCCCGAGGTTTTGCAACATCTCGAAGTGCTCAAGGAAAACGGCAAAGTTATTTTTGCCGGGCTCAGCCTGGTGAAGTTCACCACCGAAGACCGCCTGGACGAAATCGTGAAAATGCATGAAGACGCGGGCGCGATGATTTTCAACCCGCATCGCTACACGCTGGAAGAAGGGGGGCGGCAAACGGTTGATGATCGCCAGCTTGCGTTCAAACGCGAAGCCGACCCCAAGGGGCTGCTCAATCCCGGCAAGATGATTGCCTGGGATGATCCGAACTGGGCGTTTGATCGGATGTACAGCTATCCGAAACTGCGCGCGGCGGAATAGGCCGTGGCACGTGCGCTTGTTCTGTTTGCCCATCCTTGTGAAGAGAGTTTTTCGGCTGCGCTGCATGTTTGCGTGACCCAAAGCCTGTCAGCGCGCGGTTGGGAGGTGGATGATTGCGATCTGAACGCTGAAGGGTTCTCGCCCGTGCTCACGGCGACGGAGCGGCGCGGCTATCATGATGAGGCCTCAAACAAGGAGCCGGTTGCCAGCTACGTGGAAAGGCTGCGCGCAGCGGATGCGCTGGTGATGGTCTTTCCGGTCTGGAATTTCGGGTACCCGGCCATTCTCAAGGGCTTTCTTGACCGGGTGTTTTTGCCCGGCGTCTCGTTTAAACTCAAAGAGGGTAAAGTTGTGCCAAACCTGCGCAATATCCGCAAACTGGCGGCGGTCACGACCTATGGTGGCACCCGGATGCGCGCCATCATGGCGGGTGATCCGCCGCGCAGGTCCGTGAAGCGCGCGGTCTGGCACGTCTGCCGCCCGGAGAAGCTGCGCTATCTCGCGCTCTATGACATGAACCGGGTGACCGAGCAGCGCCGGGCGCAATTTGTCGCGCAGGTGCGCACAGAAATGGAGGCATTTTGAATGCGAGCACTTGTGGTCTATTGCCACCCCAAGGAGACCAGCTTTACCGCTGCGGTGCGCGATCAGGTGGTGGAGAAGCTGGATCAGGCCGGTGCCGAAACCCGCGTTCATGATCTTTACCGGTCGGGGTTCGCGCCGGTCTTGAGTGGGGCGGAGTTGGACAGCTATGAGGATGCCGCGAAAAACCGTGCTCCTGTCGCGCAGGCCGTTGAGGATGTGTTGTGGTGTGACACGCTGATCTTTGTCTACCCGACGTGGTGGTACGGCATGCCCGCGATGCTCAAGGGTTGGATGGACCGTGTGTTGTTGCCCGACGTGGCGTTTCTGATGCCGGATGGGGAGAATGACAACATCCGCCCAGGCCTGACGCATATCACCCGATTGGGCGTTTTCACGACCTGCGGGGCCAGCTGGGGGCTGACGCAAATGATCGGCTCTCCGGGCAAGCGCATCATCCTGCGCGGGGTGCGCGCGATCTGTGCCAAACGGTGCAGAACCGTTTTTGCCGCCCATTATCTGATGGACAGCTCAACCGACGCGTCGCGGCGCGCGCATCTTGCGCGGGTGGCGCAGAAGATGGAAAAATTCGTAGGTGCGGCACAAGTTCATCGCAAGGAGGCGAGTGCATGATCCCGGTTCTGGACTGGCAGCGGTTTGAAACGGACAAATCCGCGTTCCTGGCAGATCTGGGGGCTGCGGTACGCGGCCCCGGGTTTTTCTTGCTGCAAAATCACACGGTTCCGGAGACCCTGCGCGCGCAGGTTTTTGACAAAGCCGGTGCATTCTTTGATCTGCCCGTGGCGGAGAAACGCAAACTGTCGATCCTGCACACCCCGCACTACCGTGGTTGGGCCGCTGAGGGTGACGAGTCGCTGAACGACACCTCGGCCCAGATTGATCGCAAGGAAAGCTTCAACATCGGTTTCGATCTCGCCCCGGAGGATCCGCGTGTTCTGAAGGGTGAGCCTTTTCGCGGCGTCAATGTCTGGCCGGAGATCGAGGGTTTTCGCAACACGATGCTGGCCTATTTTGAGGCAGCCCTTGCCCTTGGCATCGACATTCACCGGGCATTTGCCGCCGATCTTGGGCTGGATCCGGAGCATTTCACGCCAGCCTTTCACGACCCGCTCGCAGCACTACGGCTGCTGCACTATCCCCCGGCAACGGGTGCTGCGGATGAAATCGGCGCAGGCGCGCATACGGACTACGGCGCGATCACCTTGCTGATGACGGATGGCGAGGGCGGTTTGCAGGTCAAGCCAAGGGGAGGGGACTGGACGGATGTGCCGCATGTCGCGGGGGCCTATGTGGTCAACATCGGCGATTGCCTGATGCGCTGGACCAATGACATCTATGCCTCCACCCCGCACCGCGTCTTGCCTCCCAAACGGCAACGGCGTTCGGTTGCGTTTTTTGTCGAGGCCAATCCGGACACGGTGGTGGCCGCGCTGCCGGGGACAGGTACGCCCAAATATCCGCCCGTGCGCGCCGCCGATTATCTGCAATCGCGGCTCGATGCCACCTACGCCCCCAAGGCGGCGCTATGACGGTTTTGCGTGACTGGGCGGATTTCCGGGCGCCGGATTTCAGCGATGTTGATCCGATGAAAACCATCGCGATCCTGCCGACGGCCGCTATTGAACAGCATGGGCCGCATTTGCCCGTGGGGACCGATACGCTGATCGGACAGGGGATGCTGGAAGAGTTGCGGCGGCAGGCACCTGACACCATGGATCTGCGGATATTGCCGCTGCAGGCGGTGGGCAAGTCAAACGAACATCTCTGGGCGGCGGGGACGTTGACGCTCAGCGCCGCGACCGCGCTTGCCGTCTGGACGGAAATTGGCCTGTCGGTCGCGCGCGCAGGCGTCCGCAAGATCGCGATTGTGAACTCTCATGGCGGCAATCTCGATCTGGTGTCCATTCTGTCGCGCGAGTTGCGGGTGCAGGCGGGCATGCTGGCGGTGAAGTGCCAGTGGGGATCCTTTGGCGCGCCAGAGGGGATGTATTCCGCGCAGGAAAACGATTTCGGCATCCATGGCGGTGATGTGGAAACCTCGCTGATGCTGCATTTCAGACCGGAAACCGTGAATATGGACGCCGCACAGGATTTTCGATCAACCGCTGAAACCAGCCCGATATCGCCCATCGGGCCAATTTCCTACGGGTGGATTGCCAGTGATCTGAACCCCGACGGTACGGTGGGCGAGGCCCATCTTGCGACGGCGGAGAAGGGGGCAGCCACTGTCGTGCACCAAGTGGCCGGGTTTGTCGATCTGCTGCACAAGATGGAGGGCATGGCCCTGCCCAAGGTGGCAACAGGTCAGGGCTAGGCCCGCGCGATGATGACCTGAGTGCCCCAGTCCTGGCAACTCTGTTTCAGCGCGCGCGGTAGGGGTTTGTCGGTAAAAACGGTCGACAGGGCACGCATTGATGCGATCCGGGCAGGGGCCGTTCGACTGAATTTCGAATTGTCGGCCACCAGGAAAGATTTGCGCGACTGCGCGATGATCGATTGGCTGACGCCGACCTCCTGAATGTCGAAATCCAATAAATCGCCGTCTTCATCCAGCGCGGAGCAGCCGATCACAGCGATGTCGAATTTGAACTGCTTGATCGTGTCGATGGTGATGTTGCCGACCAGACCACCGTCGGAGCGGCGAAAAGCCCCACCGGTCACGATGATCTGACATTCGGGGTTGTCCACGAGGATATTGGCAATGTTCATGTTGTTGGTTACCACCATCAGATCCCGGTGCTGCAGCAATTCCCGTGCCACGGCTTCCGTGCTGGTGCCGATGTTCATAAAGATTGACGATCCCTCGGGGATCTGCCGGGCACAGGCGCGCGCCATCGCCAGTTTGGATGCCTGGTTCAGATTGCGCCGCTCATCATATTGGATATTGGTGGTGCCCGAGGGCAGGATCGCGCCGCCGTGCACACGTTCGAGTTTGTTCGCTTCGGCCAGTTCCGTGAGATCGCGGCGAATGGTTTGCAGCGTGACCCCAAAGTGATCCGCCAACCCTTCGACTGTTACCTTGCCTTCGCGTTGGGCAATTTTCAGAATGTCCGGATGGCGAAAAGTTTGAGACATATAGCTCCTCCTGTCCTTGGAATACCCCAAAGCGGTTTGAATTTCCAACATATTTCTATGGGTGTTCAGCCTGCATTGTTTTTTTACCGGTCTTGGCGGGGCATCTCCGGCGTGCGCGTATGCAGAGAAAAACAAAACCAGTTCAACATGTTCCGCGACGCACCAGGTGTCGCGGAAGATCCAAATCGCGTTCGTTTTCGATCAAAAGCGAACATAAACGAAAAAAACTGCTTGATCCGGTATGCACACTGCGCTACCCATTTCTGCGTCGCACGTACACAGGGATTGGGAGGGTCTGGTGTCCAAGCAGCACATGCATTCCAAGACATATGACCTCTTCGTCATTGGTGGCGGCATCAATGGCTGCGGTATTGCACGCGACGCGGCGGGCCGTGGGCTGAGTGTTGCGCTGGCGGAGATGAATGATCTGGCATCGGCCACATCATCTGCGTCAACCAAGCTGTTTCACGGCGGTCTGCGCTATCTGGAATATTTCGAGATCAATCTGGTGCGCCACGCATTGGCGGAACGCGAAGTTCTGCTGAAGGCCATGCCGCATATCAGCTGGCCGATGCGTTTTGTGCTGCCCTATCACAAAGACATGCGGTTTGAAGGGGCGACGCCAACCTCCCGCATTCTCAACGTTGTCATGCCGTGGATGAAGGGCCGCCGCCCGGCGTGGCTGATCCGCTTCGGCTTGCTGCTTTATGATAACCTCGGGGGGCGCAAAATCCTGCCCGCCACCAAGACGCTGAGCCTGAAGGGCAGTGCCGAAGGGGCTCCGATTGAGGATCGGTTTGAGAAGGCTTTTGAATACTCTGATTGCTGGATCGAGGATTCCCGGCTCGTGGTCCTGAATGCGCGGGACGCTGAAGCGCGTGGCGCAAAGATCATGGTGCGGACCAAAGTGGTCAGCGCCGCCCGCGTTGACGACCACTGGGATGTGACGGTTGAAGACGTCGATAGCGGTGAAACCACCACGCTGAGCGCGCGCATGCTGGTGAATGCCGGCGGCCCTTGGGTCGGTGACATCATCCAGCAGAAAGTGCGGATCAACTCCACCGAAGGCGTGCGTCTGGTGCGCGGCAGCCATATTGTGACCAAGCGGCTTTACGATCATGACAAATGCTACTTTTTTCAGGGTACGGACGGGCGGATCATCTTCGCCATCCCCTATGAAACCGATTTCACCCTGATCGGGACAACCGATGCGGAACATGAGGATCCGGGTGTGAAGCCGGAGTGTACGGCAGAAGAGCAGAGCTATCTGATCAATTTCATCAACCAATACCTCAAG
Organism: uncultured Roseobacter sp.; assembly: GCF_947501835.1. Lineage (NCBI taxonomy): Bacteria > Pseudomonadati > Pseudomonadota > Alphaproteobacteria > Rhodobacterales > Roseobacteraceae > Roseobacter > uncultured Roseobacter sp. Next base: position 198,222 of record NZ_CANMXR010000007.1, read on the forward strand.
CAGGACATTGGACCGGAGGATGTCGTCTGGACCTATTCCGGTGTGCGCCCGCTCTATGACGATGGCGCCAGCAGTGCCACGGCAGCGACGCGGGATTACACGCTGAAGGTCGACAGTAATGGTGGTGCACCCATCCTCAACGTCTTTGGCGGCAAGATCACCACCTATCGCAAGCTTGCCGAGGATGCGATGGACAAGATCGTTCCGTTCTTTCCCGGCACTTCCGGGCATTGGACGGCCGGTGTGGCTTTGCCCGGTGGCGATTTCGCCGTTGACGGGTTTGACATGCTGGTGGCCCGGTTGCGCGCAGATTTTCCCTTTCTGTCCGATTTCTGGAGCAAGCGCATGGTCCGTGCTTATGGTACAGAGGCCTGGGACGTGCTGGCGGGAGCGGAGAACGCGGATGATCTGGGGCAGGGCTTTGGGGCCACGCTGACCGAACGCGAAGTGCGCTGGTTGCAGGACAATGAATATGCCCATACCGCCGAGGATATCGTCTGGCGGCGCAACAAGCTGGGGCTGAGACTGACGAAAGAAGAAATTGCCGCTTTGGAGCTGTACCTTCGGTCTGATCCGAAGGAACGTAGAGACAAAGCGGCGGAGTAAACGGGGGACGGACATGACCTTGATTTTGGAAGGGGTGTCTAAAACTGTTGGGGGGGCGACCCATATTTACCCAACGGATATTGAGCTTCAGACCGGCACGATGAACGTGCTGCTGGGGCCGACGCTATCGGGTAAGACATCCCTAATGCGGCTGATGGCGGGACTGGATGCACCGGCAACAGGGCGGGTGATCTGGAAGGGCGAAGACGTGACCGGCATGCGGGTGCAGGACCGCAAGGTGGCGATGGTCTACCAGCAATTCATCAACTATCCCTCGATGACGGTTTACGACAACATCGCCTCGCCGATGCGTCTGTTGGGCCAGTCGCGTGCGGAGGTTGACGCGCGTGTGCGCGAGACCGCCGATCTGATGAAGCTGACGCCGATGCTGGACCGCAAGCCGCTGGAATTGTCGGGCGGACAACAACAGCGGTGCGCGCTGGCGCGGGCTTTGGTCAAGAATGCGGGCCTGGTGCTGCTGGATGAGCCGCTGGCCAATTTGGACTACAAGCTGCGTGAGGAATTGCGCGCCGAAATCCCCAGGATATTCGAGGAATCCGGGTCTATTTTTGTCTATGCGACAACGGAGCCTGAAGAGGCGCTGCTGCTCGGCGGCAATACCGCGGCCTTGTGGGAAGGCAAGGTGACGCAATTCGGCCCGACGCCATCTGTCTATCGCAGACCGGTGAATGCGACGACGGCGCGGGTGTTCTCTGACCCGCCGATGAATTTTCTCAAGATCACCAAGTCGGGCGCCACCCTGTCCTTCGGGGACGGGCAGAGCGTTGCCGTGGCCGAAAGTGCAGCACAACTGCCCGATGGCGTCTATACGGCGGGTTTCCGGCCCAATCATCTGGAACTGTCCCCCCATGTCGCGGGCGCGATGTCCTTCAAGACCAGCCTGACGGTGACCGAGATCACCGGATCAGAGACCTTCGTGCACCTGGATCACCACGGCGAGCGTTGGGTCGGTCTGGTGCACGGCGTGCAAATTCTGCAACCCGGGCAGGATCTCGAAGTCTTCCTCGATCCTGCACATGTCTATATCTTTGGGCAGGATGGCAACCTTGTCGTCGCAGCACCCTATGCGGAGGCGGCATAATGGCCAAGATTACCCTTGATAACCTCGCGCATTCCTATCTGCCGGTTCCGAAATCCGAGGATGATTTTGCGCTGAAGGAATTGAACCACGATTGGGTTGACGGCGAAGCCTACGCGCTGCTGGGGGCGTCGGGCTGTGGCAAATCCACGCTTTTGAACATCATTTCGGGGCTTTTGCATCCCAGTCAGGGGCGCATTCTGTTTAACGACCGGGATGTGACCCATGCACCGACCGCGGAGCGCAACATCGCGCAGGTTTTCCAGTTTCCGGTGGTCTACGACACGATGACCGTGCGCGATAATCTTGCATTCCCGCTGCGCAACCGGGGCGCGGACCCGGCCTATGTCGCGCAGCGCGTGGATCAGATCGCAAAGATGATCGGCATGGAGGAAGAGCTGAACCGCAAGGCGCGCGGGCTGACGGCGGATGCCAAGCAAAAGATCTCGCTGGGGCGCGGGATGGTGCGCGAGGATGTGAATGCGTTGCTCTTTGACGAGCCGCTGACGGTGATCGACCCGCATATGAAGTGGGAACTGCGCACGCAGCTGAAATCGCTGCACCATGAGTTTGGTCACACCATGATCTACGTGACCCACGACCAAACGGAAGCGCTGACCTTCGCCGACAAGGTAGTGGTGATGTATGACGGGCGCGTGGTGCAGATCGGCACGCCGCAGGAACTCTTCGAACGGCCCGCGCATACCTTTGTAGGGTACTTCATCGGCTCACCCGGCATGAACCTCTTTGACGCTGAAATTGACGGCGCGGTGGCACGCATTGCCGGTGTCAAAGTTCCCTTGGGGGCAGGGTACGCGCCCACGGCGGGGAAACTTCAGGTTGGGGTGCGTCCTGAGTTTATCAAACTCACCAATGGCGAAACGGGGGTGCCGGCACGGATTAAACGTGTTGAGGATGTCGGTCGTCACAAGATCATCCGCCTTGATGTAGAAGGCCGTGAGATCAGCGCGATTGCTGGCGAAGATGACGCGATTTCAGAAGGTTCCCAGAAAATCACATTCGATCCACAGGGCATAAATGTTTACGCCGATGATTGGCGGATTGCGCCGCAAGGGGAGGCCGCCTGATGAACAAGACGGTTAATCAAAAAGCATGGTTTCTGGTCTTGCCGGTGCTGGTGCTGGTCGCCTTTTCCGCGGTCATCCCGCTGATGACGGTGGTGAACTATTCGGTGCAGGACACCTTTGGGAACAATCAGTTCTTCTGGGCCGGTCTTGAGTGGTTCAAGGAGATGCTGGAAGAGGAGCGCATGTGGGATGCGCTCTGGCGGCAGATGATGTTCTCCGGGATCATTCTGGCCATCGAAATCCCGCTTGGGATCTATGTGGCGCTGAACATGCCCAAGAGCGGCTTCTGGGCGTCCTTTTGTCTGGTCATGATGTCTCTGCCGTTGCTGATCCCTTGGAATGTGGTCGGCACCATCTGGCAGATCTTTGGCCGCGTTGACATTGGCTTGCTCGGCTACACGCTTGATAAGATGGGCATTTCCTATAACTATACGCAGGATATCTTTGCCGCCTGGATCACGGTGATCGTGATGGATGTCTGGCATTGGACCTCGCTTGTGGCCTTGCTCGCCTATGCCGGTCTGCAATCCATCCCGGACGCCTATTATCAGGCGGCCAAGATCGATCAGGCCAGCCGCTGGAAGGTGTTCCGCTACATCGAATTGCCCAAGATGGCGGGTGTTCTGATGATCGCGATCCTGTTGCGCTTCATGGACAGTTTCATGATCTATACCGAACCCTTCGTGGTTACCGGCGGCGGACCCGGCAATGCCACCACCTTCCTGTCGATTGACCTGGTGAAGATGGCGCTGGGGCAGTTTGACCTCGGACCGGCGGCGGCCTTCTCGATCATGTATTTCCTCGTGATCCTGCTGATTTCATGGGTGTTCTACACCGTCATGACCAACCTTGATAAACGGGATGGCGTATAATGACCGATACCAGCATTCAGGCGACCGCCCCCGGGCAAATGTCGGCAAGTGACGCCCAGGTGACGCGGCGCAAGACGCCCAAAATCAATGGGTCTGCTGTGGTCATGGGGCTTTACCTCTTGTTCCTGCTCCTGCCGATCTACTGGCTGATCAACATGAGCCTGAAGACCAATACGGAAATTCTGGGTCAGTTTTCCCTGTTTCCCCGCGATCTGACGCTGGCGAACTACGTAAAAATCCTCACGGATGAGAGCTGGTATATCGGCTATATCAATTCGTTGATCTATGTGGTGATGAACACGGTGATCAGCCTGACCGTGGCGCTGCCTGCGGCCTATGCCTTTTCGCGCTACAGCTTCATGGGGGATAAGCATCTGTTCTTCTGGCTGCTGACCAACCGGATGGCCCCGCCTGCGGTTTTTGCGCTGCCGTTCTTCCAGCTTTATTCCTCTGTCGGCCTCTTCGATACACATATCGCCGTGGCGCTGGCGCATTGCCTGTTCAATGTGCCGCTGGCGGTCTGGATCCTCGAAGGCTTCATGCGCGGTGTGCCCAAGGAAATCGACGAAACCGCATATCTGGATGGCTATTCCTTCCCGCGCTTTTTCATCCGTATCTTTACACCGCTGATCGCCAGCGGGATCGGTGTGGCGGCCTTCTTCTGCTTCATGTTCTCTTGGGTGGAACTGCTGTTGAGCCGCACGCTGACCACCGTGGACGCCAAGCCCATCGCGGCCATCATGACGCGGACGCAAGGGGCGGCAGGCATCGACTGGGGCGTGCTGGCGGCTGCCGGTGTGCTGACCATCGTGCCGGGGGCTTTGGTGATCTATTTCGTGCGCAACTACATCGCCAAGGGCTTTGCCATGGGGAGAGTATAATGAGCGTCGTCCAGATATTCTCCGGCCAATGCACGGCTGTGTTCATCTCGCACGGGGGGCGACAGGAGGCCCAACCGCCGACCTACATCAACCTTGCACAGGTGTGTTGGGCGAGAACTGTCATGCCGCAGAATCTGATATCCTTGAGCATGTCGAACGGTTCCACCTGGGAGCTTCAGTATCAGGACTACCCTGTCTTTTTGAAGCTTGTGCAGGCGGTGAGCGAATTCAATAGCAACGAAGGGGAGGCATAAGACAATGGCCTGGATGGCATGGACCATACCCACCGCAATTTTCTTTGGTGTGATCGCCTGCTTGCTGATCACCTTCACTATTCTCGCCATCAAATATCCGGAAACGCCCCGCGTGGGCATTCTTCGGATCGAAACCACGCGGGGGGATCGTTTGTTCATCACCCTGCTGGGCTCAGCCTTCATCAACTTGATCTGGCTGGGTCTTGAGGTCGCACCACAGCCCTATGCGCTGTTGGCGTGTCTGGTCTATGCCGTTGCGGTTTTCCGCTGGGTGTAGATGGGAAGAATGGTCGATCCGGGTATTTTCCGGGGGGCCAGTTAAAACAGTTCAATAATGTCTTGGGAGGACTCACATGAACTTTTCACTAAAATCAACCACAGCCGTGGGCGCGATGGTCGCGTGCATGGCCCTGCCGGCCTGGGCCGACATGGAGGCGGCGAAGGCGTTTCTTGACGACGAAATCGCCGGGCTGTCCGTGCTCGACCGCGCCGCACAGGAAGCGGAGATGCAATTCTTCGTCGATGCGGCGGCTCCGTTCGCAGGCATGGAAATCAAGGTGGTTTCCGAGACGATCACAACGCATGAATACGAGTCCCAGGTGCTGGCGCCTGCATTTACGGCCATCACCGGCATCAAGGTCACCCATGACCTGATCGGCGAAGGCGATGTGGTTGAAAAGCTGCAGACACAGATGCAGTCAGGTGAGAACATCTATGACGCCTATGTCAACGACAGCGACCTGATCGGCACGCATTGGCGCTACCAGCAGGTGCGCAACCTGACCGACTGGATGGCGGGTGAGGGCGCGGATGTGACCCTTCCGTCGCTGGATGTGGAAGATTTCATCGGCACCAGCTTCACAACCGGTCCGGATGGCAAGCTTTACCAGCTGCCGACCCAGCAGTTCGCGAACCTCTACTGGTTCCGCTACGACTGGTTCAACGACGAGAAGAACAAGGCCGATTTCCAGGAGAAATACGGCTATGAGCTTGGTGTGCCGGTCAACTGGTCCGCTTATGAAGACATCGCTGAGTTCTTCACGGGGCGTGACTTGAGCCATATGGGCGTCGAGGGAGACGTCTTTGGCAACATGGACTACGGCAAGAAAGACCCGTCTTTGGGCTGGCGCTACACGGACGCGTGGATGTCCATGGCGGGCATGGGCGATGTCGGTGAGCCAAACGGTCTGCCGGTCGATGAATGGGGCATTCGTGTGAACGAGAATTCCCAGCCAACCGGTTCCTGTGTGGCCCGTGGTGGTGCGACGAATTCGCCTGCTGCTGTCTATGCTGTGACCAAGGCCATCGAATGGCTGCAGAAGTACTCGCCACCCGCCGCTGCCGGTATGACCTTCTCTGAAGCGGGTCCGATCCCGGCGCAAGGCAACGTGGCACAGCAGATGTTCTGGTACACCGCCTTCACCGCGGCAACGGTTCTGCCGGATCTGCCGGTGATGAACGAAGATGGCACGCCCAAGTGGCGCATGGCCCCTTCGCCACACGGTGTCTACTGGAAAGAAGGCCAGAAGATCGGCTACCAGGACGCAGGCAGCTGGACGCTGATGGAATCCACCCCGGTGGACCGTGCCAAGGCCGCGTGGCTTTATGCACAATTCGTGGTGTCGAAGACAGTCGACCTGAAGAAATCTGACGTCGGTCTGACTTTCATCCGCGAGAGCACCATCGATGCGGATCACTTCACGCAACGTGCGGACAAGCTCGGCGGTCTGGTGGAATTCTACCGGTCGCCTGCGCGCGTAGCATGGTCCCCAACTGGCACCAATGTTCCAGATTATCCGAAACTGGCGCAACTGTGGTGGCAGAACATCGGCGACGCGATGTCCGGTGCCAAGACCCCTCAGGAAGCGCTTGATGCACTTTGTGCTGATCAGGAACGCGTGCTGGAACGTCTGGAGCGTGCAGGTGTTCAGGGCGACCTGGGTCCGGTCATGAATGAGGAAGAAGATCCTCAGGCGTGGTTCGACCGTGAAGGCGCGCCCTACGCCAAACTGGAAAACGAAGACGAAGAGCCACAGACCGTCAGCTATGACGAGCTGATCAAATCCTGGCAGTAAGTCTTTGACCTTCGGCCGGGGCGCTGTCTTGCGCCCCGGCCATTTTTTCGGGCAGATTTGCCTGACAGACATCACAACATCCGGGGGCGGCCATGACCCATATTCTTGCGATCGACCAGGGGACGACCTCCTCACGTGCAATCATTTTCGACGCCGATATGGCGATCAAAGCCAGTGCGCAGGAAGAATTCCCTCAGCATTTCCCCGACAGCGGTTGGGTGGAACATGACCCGGGCGACTTGTGGTCCACCACGGCAGGCACCTGTCGCGCGGCCATTGAAAAGGCGGGTCTGGGCCCGGATGACATCGCCGCCATTGGAATCACCAATCAGCGCGAAACCGTGGTGGTTTGGGAGAAAGACACCGGCAAGCCGATCCACAATGCCATCGTCTGGCAGGACAGGCGGACCGCCGAGTATTGCCGTGCGCTGCGTGAAGCCGGGCATGACAAGATGATCACCGCCAAGACCGGCCTGCTGGCGGACCCGTATTTTTCGGGTACAAAGCTGAAATGGATTCTGGACCATGTGGACGGCGCGCGCGACCGCGCGCGGGCGGGGGAGTTGCTCTTTGGCACGGTTGACAGCTTCCTGATCTGGAAGCTGACCGGCAGTGCGGCCCATGTGACCGATGCCACCAACGCCGCCCGTACGCTGCTTTACGACATTCACAAAGGGCGCTGGAGCACGTCGATCTGCGCCCTCTTCGACATTCCGCAGGAAATGCTGCCGGAGGTGAAGGATTGTGCGGCGGACTTCGGCATGACGCGCGCCGATCTCTTTGGGCGCGAGGTCCCCATTCTGGGTGTCGCGGGGGACCAGCAGGCCGCCACGATTGGCCAGGCGTGCTTTGAGCCGGGCATGTTGAAATCGACCTATGGCACAGGGTGTTTCGCGCTTTTGAACACGGGCGAGACTGCCGTGACCTCCAACAACCGCTTGCTGACCACCATTGCCTATCAGTTTGACGGCAAGCCGACCTATGCGCTTGAAGGGTCCATTTTTGTGGCGGGCGCGGTGGTGCAATGGCTGCGCGACGGGCTCAAGATCATCCGGGAGGCGGCTGAAACGCAGCCCTTGGCCGAAAAGGCGGACCCCCATCAGAACGTCGTGTTGGTGCCAGCCTTTGTGGGGTTGGGCGCGCCCTATTGGAACGCGGAATGCCGCGGCGCGGTCTTTGGTCTGACCCGGAATTCCGGCCCGCAGGAATATGCCAAAGCCGCCTTGGAAAGCGTGGGCTATCAAACCCGCGACTTGCTGGAGGCGATGCAGGCCGACTGGCAGGGCGAAGGGGCAGGGGCCACCTTGCGCGTCGACGGGGGCATGTCGGCCTCTGACTGGGCGATGCAGTTTCTGTCCGATATCATCGGCGCGCCGGTGGACCGTCCGCAGGTTTTGGAAACGACGGCGCTTGGCGCGGCTTGGCTTGCCGGGCAGCGCGCGGGTTTGTACCCGGACCAGGACGGCTTTTCCAAAAGCTGGGCGCTGGAGCAGCAATTTGCGCCGAAAATGGATGCCCCAGATCGCGATCAAAAATATGCCGCGTGGAAACGCGCGGTGGCAGCGACGATGAGCTTTTGAGCCTGCCGCCGTTCAGCTTCCTGTCGCCGGGGCGGATTGAGTTCGGCCGTGGGGTGCGCGCACAGACTGCGCAGCGTGCTGTTGCGCATGGCAAAAGGATTTTGCTGGTGCGCGGTCGGTCGGTGCCTTGGGTCGACGCCTTGACCGAAGAACTGCACAGCATGGGCGCCGAGGTCACTTCGGTTTTCAATTCGGGCGAACCAACCGTATCGGGTGTCGAACAGGCGTTGCAGAAAGCGCGGGCCAGGGGCGCCGAGGTCGTGGTTGCCGTGGGCGGTGGTGCGGTGCTCGATCTGGGTAAGGCCGTGGCCGCTTTGGCACCCGGTCCCGGCGCCATCATGGATCATCTGGAAGGCGTCGGCGCGGCCAAGCCGCTGCATGGCGATCCCTTGCCGTTCATCGCAGTGTCGACGACCGCCGGAACCGGGGCGGAGGTGACGAAAAACGCGGTGATTGCGGTGCCGGAGGCCGGGCGCAAGGTCAGCCTGCGCGACGACCGCATGGTGCCGGATGTTGCGATCGTTGATGCCGCGCTGACCGACGGCGCACCGCGCGCGCAAACGCTGGCCTCGGGTCTGGATGCGCTGACGCAGGTGATCGAACCCTTTCTGTCGCACCGGGCGAACCCGCTCACCGATGCTTTGTGCCGGTCGGCGATACCACTGGGGGCCATGGCGCTGGCGAGGCTTTCAAAAGGGGAAGACACTCAGGCCCGCGATGACATGGCCTTTGTCAGCCTCTCGGGCGGGTTGGCGCTGGCCAATGCCGGGCTGGGCGCCGTGCACGGGCTCGCGGGGGTGTTGGGCGGACGTCTGGGTGCGCCGCATGGGTTGATTTGTGGGCGCTTGATGGGCCCCGTGCTGGCCGCAAACGCGCGGGCCATCGCCGAGGCCGGGGCTGATCTGTCGCGTTTCGAGGCGGTGGCGCAGTGGCTGGGAATTGCCTTCGAACGTGATGCAGCGACTGTTTTCGAGGATCTGCCCACACTCCTGGACAGCTGGAAAGTGCCGCGACTGGCGCAATGGCTGACGCCAGAGACCGATCTGGAAGCCATTGCGCGAGAGGCCGCCGGAGCATCCTCCATGAAGGCGAACCCCTGCGTATTGAGCACTGAAGCGCTTGTTCAGGCCATGCAACGGGCAATCTGAGCCGTCAGACCGAGGACAGACCGGCGTTGGTGTTCAAGAAGAATTGCGAAAAAATCGGTCCGCTCGCGGCCCCGATTGCGCGCGCGTTAAAGCCGATGTCGCCCTCTTCGATCCGTGGGGCCAGCAGACCGCGGGTGTCCTGAGTGATCAGATAGCGCCGCACGCGGTCCACCAGTTCCGTGCGCACAGCGTCCGGGAAGGCGCCATCGATGAGGATCGCCTCAAAATCAATGACCGAGCAGATGGAAAGCGCCGCCTTGGCCAGTTCCTGGGCGGTTTCACCGATCCACGGATCCACATAGCGCGACAGGGCCTGCCAATTCTGCGGCATCTGCCAGAGCTGCTTGGGGTCGAGCCCGACTTCGACCAGCCGACCTTCCAGCAAATGCAGTGAGGCCACGTCGATCAGTTGGCGACTTTCGCCCAAGGGACCCGTCGTGCGCAGCGACCCCAATGCCCCGGCATTGCCCTGATTGCCCTCAAAAACCGTGTGGTTCAGCACCACGCCGCCGCCGATGAACGAACCGATGTAGAAATAGGCGTAGTCGCGATATTCTTTGCCCAGCCCGTAGAGGTGCTCCGCACGACAGGCCGCCGTCGCGTCGTTGCATACAAAAATTGGCAGGGTGCTGAACTTGGCCACCTCTTCGGCAAAATGGATGTCTTTCCAGGAGCTGAAATCCTCGACCGGCGGACCCGAGAGATCGTGCCATTTCCAAAGCTCGAACGGGGAGGCGACGCCGATCCCGCAAATCCGGTTTTGCTGAGCGGCACTCATTTCCTCCATCAGCTGGTCAATGCCATCTTCGAGAAATCCAAACACGGTTTCGGGCAAAGGGTAGGGGTAGGAGAGATGCAATTGCCTGATCACGTCCCCCTTGAAATTGAGCAGCAACAGCTCTGCACTGCGCCGCCCGATTTTAAGCCCAAAGGAAAAGACGCCCTCTGCCGAGAGATCCATCGGGATGGAGGGTTTGCCTACTTTCCCCCGCTGCGGCGCACCCCGCGCCAAAAGGCCGTCTTTTTCCAGTTTGCGCAGGATTACCGATACGGTCTGAGGGGACAGGCCAGCCATGCGTGCAAGGTCGCTGCCGGGCATCGCGCCATGGCGCATGAACATGGAAAGCAGCAGGCGCTCGTTATAATTGCGCACCCCGCGCTGGTTCACGCCGCTGCTTAATCCCTTGACCTTGTTGCCATCCATAAGGTCGCCCATACTCATATTTACTTGGGCAATATCGACTTTTCGAATTAATAAATCAAGTTTATTTATTTATTGACAGCCGTTCTGAAATGATGTGTCTTAACCGAGACCTGTTGGGGAGGATTCCGCAGGGGAGGCGCGCTGCCAGCGTCTCAATCAAAATAATTTTTAAGTTTCCTTGGGAGGAAAACATGAAAAAACTTCTCGCCAGCACAATCCTTGGTCTGAGCGCATTGGGTGCAACAAGCGGCGCTGTATTTGCGGCCGACGACGTGACTGCCTGCCTGATCACCAAGACAGACACCAATCCGTTTTTTGTGAAAATGAAAGAAGGTGCCGAGGCCAAGGCCGCGGAGCTTGGCATGACCTTGAAGGCGTTTGCCGGTAAAGTGGATGGCGATCATGAAACTCAGGTTCAGGCGATTGAGACCTGCATTCTGGACGGGGCCAAGGGCATCCTGATCACGGCATCAGACACATCTTCCATCGTGTCGGCGGTAACCCAGGCGCGGGATGCAGGCCTTCTGGTGATCGCGCTCGACACGCCGCTGGAGCCAATCGATGCGGCGGATGCAACCTTTGCTACAGACAATTACAAGGCCGGGGTTCTGATCGGTGAATGGGCGCGTGCGCAACTGGGCGATGCGGCGGACAGTGCGAAGATCGCGACCTTGGATCTGAATGTCAGCCAGCCCACCGTCGACGTGCTGCGCAACCAGGGGTTCCTCGATGGTTTTGGCATTGATCTGGCAGACCCGAACGTCATCGGTGATGAAAGCGATGCGCGCATCGTTGGCAGTGACGTGACCGACGGCAACGAAGAAGGTGGCCGCCGCGCGATGGAAAACCTGCTGGCGCGGGACCCTTCGATTAACGTTGTGCACACGATCAACGAACCCGCGGCTGCTGGCGCCTATGAAGCGCTGAAGGCCATCGGGCGCGAAAAGGAAGTGCTGATTGTTTCCGTCGATGGCGGCTGCCCCGGCGTGCAGAACGTGGCGGATGGCGTGATCGGCGCAACATCACAGCAATACCCGCTGTTGATGGCCTCGCTGGGTGTTGAAGCCATCAAGAAATGGGCAGACGAAGGCGTGAAGCCGGAACCGACCCCGGGCAAGGCATTCTTTGACACAGGCGTGGCCCTTGTGACGGATGCGCCCGCCGATGGCGTGGAGTCAATTTCTGTCTCCGAAGGCAAAGACCTTTGCTGGGGCTAAACCCGTAAAAAATGTGGCGTGCGTGACAGCGCGCGCCGCATCCGACCGCGACAATTTCGTTCCGGTCTGTCACACTATCACAACAAATGGATGGGCCAGCACCCGTTGAATGGGAGGGGGATCTCGTGTCTGAGGCATCGGGAAAAACGCAAGAATTCGAGAGCGAGTTGAAGAAAAGCCCCGAAGCGGTGGCGGCATTCGAAGACACGCACCGCGGGTTTGTCGGGACAATCCAACACCTGCTGCATGTGAACCCCTCGCTGGTGCCACTGATCGTCCTGATTGCATCGATTGTGATCTTTGGTCTGCTGCTGGGCACCAAGTTCTTTTCGCCCTTTGCGCTCACGTTGATCCTGCAACAGGTGCAGATCGTCGGCATCGTCGCGGCGGCGCAAAGCCTCGTGATCCTGACCGCCGGGATTGATCTCAGTGTTGGCGCCATCATGGTGATGTCTTCGGTGGTGATGGGCCAATTCACCTTCCGCTATGGTATCCCGGTCGAAATCTCCGTCGCCTGCGGTCTGCTCTGCGGCACCCTGATCGGCTTTATCAACGGCTGGCTGGTGGCGCGCGTCAAACTGCCCCCCTTCATCGTGACGCTGGGCATGTGGCAGATCGTTCTGGCCACCAATTTCCTCTATTCCGCCAATGAGACGATCCGCTCGCAGGAGATCGAAGCGGAAGCGCCGCTTTTGCAATTCTTCGGCAACACCATCCAGCTGGGCGGGGCGCGGCTGACCTTTGGCGTCGTCTTCATGCTGCTATTGGTCTTTGTTCTGGCCTATGCCCTCAAACACACGGCCTGGGGGCGGCATGTCTATGCGGTCGGGGATGATCCGGAGGCAGCTGAGCTCTCGGGCGTGGACGTCAAGAAAACGCTGATCTCCGTCTATATGCTTGCGGGGCTGATTTGCGCCTTCGCGGGCTGGGCGCTGGTCGGGCGCATCGGATCGGTGTCGCCTACGTCCGGCCAGTTGGCCAATATCGAAAGCATCACCGCGGTGGTGATTGGCGGGATTTCACTCTTCGGCGGTCGCGGCTCCATCATGGGCACGCTCTTTGGCGCGCTGATCGTCGGGGTCTTTACGCTGGGCCTGCGCCTGCTGGGGGCGGATGCACAGTGGACCTATCTGCTGATTGGCGTGCTTATCATTGCCGCCGTGGGCGTGGATCAATGGATCAGAAAGGTATCGGTGTGATGGAACCCATTCTCAAAGGCCGCAACCTCGTCAAACGCTACGGCAAGGTCACCGCATTGGATCATTGTGATTTCGATCTGATGCCGGGCGAAATACTCGCCGTGATTGGCGACAATGGCGCGGGTAAATCCTCGCTGATCAAGGCCGTTTCCGGCGCCGTGATCCCGGACGAGGGCGAGGTCTGGCTGGAGGGCAAGCGGGTCAATTTCACATCGCCCATTGATGCCCGCAATGAGGGGATCGAAACGGTTTACCAGACATTGGCGATGTCGCCCGCCCTGTCGATTGCGGACAATATGTTCATGGGGCGCGAAATCCGCAAGCCGGGGTTTCGGGGCAAATGGTTGCGCCAGCTGGACCGCGCGGAGATGGAACGTCTGGCGCGGGACAAGCTGACGGAACTTGGACTGATGACCATTCAGAACATCAACCAGGCGGTGGAAACACTATCCGGCGGTCAGCGGCAGGGGGTTGCCGTCGCCCGGGCGGCGGCTTTTGGCTCGAAAGTGATCATTCTGGATGAGCCGACGGCGGCTTTGGGGGTAAAGGAATCCCGCCGGGTGCTGGAGCTGATCCTGGATGTGAAATCGCGCGGCATTCCGATCATCCTGATCAGTCACAACATGCCGCATGTCTTTGAGGTTGCAGATCGCATTCACGTGCACCGCCTGGGCAAACGGCTCTGCGTGATTGATCCTAAGGACTACACGATGTCTGACGCCGTGGCCTTCATGACGGGGGCCAAGGAACCGCCTACTGAGACCGTTGCCGCTTGAGCGTTTCAATGAATAGTCTTTCGGCCTTGGCAGAGTATGTCCTGGCCGCGCCGCGCAGGACCGAGCGTCGATTGGTTGCGATGGCGGGCGCGCCCGGCAGCGGTAAATCGACTGTGGCTGCGCAGTTGGCGCATCATCTGACGCAGCAGGGCAGCCTGGCGCAGGTGGTGCCGATGGACGGGTTTCACCTGGATAACGCCCTGCTCGACGGCATGGGATTGCGCCATCGCAAGGGCGCGCCGGAGACATTTGATGTGGCGGGCTTTGCCCGTCTGGTCCCTGCGCTCGGCGCGGGCAACCCGGTGTATTACCCCCTTTTTGACCGATCTCGTGACATTGCGATTGCAGGCGCGGATGTGCTGGCAGAAACCTGCGATACGGTGATTGTCGAGGGCAACTACCTCTTGCTGGACGCGCCGCACTGGCGCGATCTTTCGGCGCTTTGGGATGTGCGGATCGCGCTATCCGTTCCAGAACCTGTCCTGCGGCAAAGACTGACCGAGAGGTGGTTGGATCAGGGGCTTGCGCCCCAGGATGCCGCGGCCCGGGCGGAGGGGAATGATTTGCCAAATGCCCGTCGCGTTTTATCCGAAAGCCTGCCCTGTGATGTCGTCTTTGAAAACGACAGTCCGGTCGCCTGAACTTGATTCGCGATAAGGTGGCGCCTTAGGCTCAAATTCGTGTTAGGCTGGCGGTGTCTGCGGTCACTGGGACGTTGAACAAGCATCATGCCACCGAATTACCATGCCAGCCCAGTCTGCGGCAAAATCAGCCATTGATGTTTCGGTTGGAATATGTTCGTTAGCGCTAACAAGGCCCTTTCGCGCGTCTGATGCGCTGAGCAGGAAGAATTCTGGAGGAAGATGATGTCACACGCAGTTGCAATTAACGGGTTTGGCCGCATCGGGCGTGGCGTGTTGCGCGCTTTGGTCGAAAACGACATCGGCGATGTTGAAGTCGTCGCAATCAATGATCTGTCCTCGCCTGAGACGCTGGCGCATCTTCTGAAATACGACAGTGTGCATGGCCGCTTCAAAGCGGATGTAGAGGTCAAAGGCGACGCGCTTGTTGTCAACGGCCACACCATCAAGGTGACGGCGATCCGCAACCCGGCGGAATTGCCCTGGGATGGCGTTGATGTCGCCATGGAGTGCACCGGACTGTTCACCGCACGGGAAAAAGCGGCACAACACCTTGAGAACGGATCGCGCCGCGTGCTGATTTCCGCACCCGGGGCAGGGGCGGATCGTACCGTTGTCTATGGTGTAAACCATAAGGACATGAGCAAGGACGATATCGTGATCTCCAACGCGTCCTGCACCACGAATTGCCTCGCCCCAGTGGCCTATGTGCTGGACAAGGCATTCGGCATCAAGACCGGCTACATGACCACCATTCACGCCTATACCGGCGATCAGCCATCCCATGACGCCCCGCACAAAGACCTCTACCGGGGGCGTGCCGCGGCGCTATCGATGGTGCCGACATCAACTGGGGCCGCGAAAGCGATTTCGCTGGTCCTGCCGCATCTGGAGGGACGCCTTGAAGGGTCCGCCGTGCGGGTGCCGACGCCCAATGTCTCGCTTGTCGATCTGGCCTTTGTGCCGGAAAAGCCAGCGACCAAGGACGCCATCAACGCGGCGATGAAGGCCGCAGCCGAAGGTGAGTTGAAGGGCATCCTGTCCTATGAAACTGACCCGACCGTCTCCATCGATTACAATCACGATCCGCATTCTTCCAGCTTTGCGGCCCCACAAACCAGCGTCACTCAGGACGGGCTGGTGCGGGTTGTCAGCTGGTATGACAACGAATGGGGCTTTGCCAACCGGATGATCGACACCGGGCGCAGGCTGGCGGAACTGTCCAAAACCTGAAGCCAAACATCTGGCACCAGCACCTGAGCGCCCAAGCTCGGAGGGAACCGAGATGACTTTGAATGACACGATTGCCCGCGTCACGGACCGCATCATTGCGCGCAGCGAAGGACCGCGCGGGGAGTATCTGAGACGCATGGCCGATGCGCGGGTCAAGGGGCCCGCCCGCGGGCACCTCAGCTGCAGTGGCCAGGCGCACGCCTATGCCGGAGCGGGCCCGGACCAGTCGGCCATGGCCCATGAAACCGCGCCGAACCTCGGCATTGTCACCACCTACAATGACATGCTGTCCGCGCATCAGCCATTCGAGCGGTTCCCAGAGTTGATCCGTGAGGCCGCGCGTGCCATGGGGGCCACGGCGCAGGTGGCTGGCGGCGTGCCCGCGATGTGCGATGGTGTCACCCAGGGCGAGCCCGGCATGGAACTGAGCCTGTTTTCGCGTGATCTGATCGCGATGGCGACCGGCATCGCCATGACCCACAACACCTTTGACGCTGCGGTCTATCTGGGTGTTTGCGATAAGATCGTGCCGGGGCTGATCATTGCCGCGCAAACCTTCGGGCATATCCCGACGGTATTCCTGCCCGCCGGGCCGATGACCTCGGGCCTGTCCAACGATGAAAAAAGCCAGGTGCGCCAGAAGTTTGCCGCCGGCGAAGTGGGTCGTGACGCCTTGATGAAGGCGGAAATGGGCGCCTACCACGGCCCCGGCACCTGCACCTTTTATGGCACTGCGAATACCAACCAGATGCTGATGGAATTCATGGGCATGCACCTGCCGGGGTCAAGCTTCGTGACGCCCAACACCGGCCTGCGGGATGCGCTGACCCAGGCGGGGGCACAGCGTGCAATTGCGCATTCCGATCTGGGGGACAACTATCTGCCGGTCTGCGATGTGCTGGATGAAAAGGCCTATGTGAACGGCATCATCGGGCTCAACGCGACAGGCGGCTCGACCAACCTGCTGATCCACCTTATCGCCATGGCGCGCGCGGGGGGTATCATCCTCGACTGGCAGGATTTCTCCGATCTGTCCGAGGTCACACCTTTGTTGGCGCGGGTCTATCCGAACGGTCTGGCGGATGTGAACCATTTCCACGCGGCAGGCGGTCTGGGATATCTGATCCACGAATTGCTGGGGGCAGGTCTGCTGCATCCGGATACCAAAACCGTCGGTGGGGGTGGCCTCGAGGTCTACACGCAAGAACCCAAGCTGCGCGACGGTGTGGTCGTCTGGGAGGATGGCACGGCAAAAAGCCTGAACGAGAAGATCGTGCGCCCGGCTTCCGACCCTTTCCAGCCGACGGGCGGGCTGAAGCGCCTGAACGGGTCGCTTGGGAACGCGGTGATGAAGGTCTCCGCCGTGAAACCGGAACATCAGATCGTGGAGGCACCGGTGCGTGTGTTCAACGATCAGGAAGACGTGAAAGCCGCCTGCAAGGCCGGTGAAATCACCGAAGATACCGTGGTCGTGGTGCGCTTTCAGGGGCCGAAAGCCAACGGCATGCCCGAGCTGCACAGCCTGACCCCGGTGCTGAAAAACCTGCAAGCCAAGGGGATCAACGTGGCGCTGGTCACCGATGGGCGGATGTCCGGTGCCTCAGGGTCTGTACCATCGGCCATTCACGTCAGCCCCGAAGCCTTGGATGGTGGCGCAATTTCGAAATTGCAGGACGGCGATATCCTGCGTGTGGATGCGGTGGCGGGGGATCTGGACATTCTGACACCGGGCGTGCTTGATCGTGCGGCGGTGCGGGTCAATCTGGGCGCCAATGAATTCGGTCTTGGCCGTGAGCTTTTTGCGCAATTCCGCCGGTCTGTTGGCACTGCCGACACCGGCGCAAGTGTGCTCTTTTA
Organism: uncultured Roseobacter sp.; assembly: GCF_947501835.1. NCBI lineage: Bacteria > Pseudomonadati > Pseudomonadota > Alphaproteobacteria > Rhodobacterales > Roseobacteraceae > Roseobacter > uncultured Roseobacter sp. Next base: position 215,952 of record NZ_CANMXR010000007.1, read on the forward strand.
AGGAAAGGAACCTGCCATGACGCCGCAGGACGCCAGCAAGCAGGCCCGAGAGATTTGCGGTTTGGCCCCCATCGTTCCGGTTCTGGTTGTAAAGGACGCAGGTCACGCGCGGCCTCTGGCCAAAGCACTGGTGGCAGGTGGATTGCCCGCGCTGGAGGTCACCCTGCGCACCCCGGCCGCGCTCGAGGCGATTTCGGAAATGGCGAAAGTTCCTGGCGGTGTGGTTGGGGCGGGCACGCTTGTCACAGCGCAGGACGTCAAGAACGCCAAAGCCGCCGGGGCCAAGTTCGGCGTGTCCCCGGGGGCAACTGACGCCTTGCTTGATGCTTGCGAGGCAGAAGACCTGCCCTTGCTTGCCGGGGCGGCGACCGCATCAGAGGCCATGCGGCTCTTTGAGCGAGGCTATGATGTGCTCAAGTTCTTCCCCGCCGAAGCCTCGGGAGGCGCGCCCGCGCTCAAAGCCATCGGGGGGCCATTGCCGCAAATCTCTTTTTGCCCGACAGGGGGGGTCAGCCCGAAAAACGCCGACAGCTATCTGTCATTGCCCAATGTGATTTGTGCGGGCGGCAGCTGGGTCGCACCGGCGGATATGGTGTTGGCGGGTGACTGGACCGGGATCGAAGCTTTGGCCCGGGACGCCAGCACGCTCAAGGTCTGATTGCCGACAATTCTGGCTTTGCTGTTGAAATTCCCGTCACTTCTGGCGATGTTCCGGGCTTCACTCGGGGTCATCATAGATGCAGCGCAAAACGGATCATTCTGCAAGGAACCGGCTTTTGGAGCCTGACTTGTTGATCCTGGATTGCGACGGCGTAGTGATCGACAGCGAGGTCATCAGCGCAGAAACCCTGATTGCACTGCTCAGCGGGTGGGACATCCAGATTGACGTCGCATTTGTGCGCGAGCATTTTCTGGGCCGCAGTTTTCCCACCGTCGCCGGATGCGTTTACGATCTCTTCGGCGTGCGCTTGCCCGCCCGGTTCGAAAGCGACTACCGCCAGCGCCTGTTTGAGACATTCGAGACCGATCTGCGGCTAGTAGCGGGGGTGGAGGCATTGCTCGATCATCTCACCGTGCCGTTTTGCATCGCCACCTCCAGCAGCCCCATTCGGGTTGCGCGCTCGCTTGAGCTGACAGGCGTGCGCGCCCGATTTGGCGACCGGGTCTTTACAGCCTCCGAAGTAGCCCATGGCAAGCCCGCGCCCGATCTGTTCCTGCACGCCGCGCGAAAGATGAATGCCGCCCCCGACAAATGCCTGGTTGTCGAAGACAGCAGCGTGGGCTTGCAGGCGGCCCTTTCCGCGGACATGCATGCGGCCTGGTTTACAGGGGGGGCACATATGCGCAAAATGGCCGACACTGACATCGAGATCGCGGGGTTTCCGAAGGGGCCGCATTTCAAGGTCAGCGCATTTGATGAGTTATTCGACCATGCGCCGGGCATCGGGCGGAGACCGGACGGAGAGGTACATGGCAGCTAAATCAGGCACAGACGAGCCCGCGGTCGACCTCGCGGCCCGTGCGGGTTGGATGTACTATCTGGGGGGTATGACGCAGGATCACATCGCGCGCGAGCTCGGCATTTCGCGTCAACGCGCGCAGCGTCTGGTCGCGAGGGCCGTTGCGGATGGTTTGATCGCTGTGCGCCTGAACCACCCGATCGCGGCTTGTCTGGAGCTTGAGCGCGCCTTGAAGGCACGGTTCGGTCTGACCCTTGCGCGGGTCGCGCCCGCGTTGCCCGAAGGTATGGATCCCGTGAAATCCATCGCACCTGTTGCTGCCAAGGAAATCGAGCGCGTTTTGAAAAACAGCGAAGACTTGGTGATTTCGCTCGGAACCGGACGGACCCTGCGCCAGGTTGTCGACGAAATGCCCGTGCTTGATTTTCCAAATCACAGGCTGGTGTCCCTGATTGGCAACGCCGCGCGCGACGGCTCGGCCACGGTGTATCAGGTGATCATGCGCCTTGCGGACCGCGTGGGGGCCCGCCATTTTCCACTGGCATTGCCGCTGCATGCCGAAAGCGAGGCCGACAGGGATTTTTATCTCGGCTTGCGCCACGCGCAAACCGCGCTGAAGCTGGCGCGCGAGTGTGACATTGCCTTTGTTGGTATTGGCGATGTGTCCCACACGGCGCCGATGATCATTGACGGGTTCATCGACACGGCCGAAATCGATGAGCTGCTGGCACGGGGGGCTGTCGGTGAGATTGTTGGCTGGGCCTTCGACAGTGATGGCAAATACCTGGAGGGCGGCTCAAATGCCTTGATCAACGGCGTGCGCGCCGACACGGCCGGATCACCGATTGTGTGCATCGCCGCGGGCGTCCGCAAATACGAAGCGCTTGCGGCAGCCCTGAAAGGCCAGCTCATTTCGGGTTTGATTACCGACGAGACCTGCGCCCGCCATTTATTGGCATAATTCAACCTAGAATACATATGGCGCCAAGAATTTGGTTGACTCGCGCGCACATAGTTGTGAATAATTGTCATCACGGTGAGCAAAAGCTCATATGACGTTTTGGGAGGAACTAATGATCTACACGGTAAGCCGCCTTATGGGCGCTTGCGCTATTGCAGCGCTGTCTACTGCTGCCACCGCAGAGACGCTCACAATCGCTACTGTCAACAACGGCGACATGATCCGCATGCAAGGCTACACGGACAACTTCACCGAGAAGACGGGGCACACCGTTGAGTGGGTGACGTTGGAAGAAAACGTGCTGCGTCAGCGGGTAACGACTGACATCTCAACCAAGGGCGGTGCTTTCGACATCATGACAATCGGCATGTATGAGACGCCGATCTGGGGTGCGAATGGCTGGCTGGTTCCATTGGACGGTCTGTCCGAGGAATACGACGTGGGTGACATCTTGCCCGCCATGTCTGGTGGTCTGTCCCACGACGGCACGCTCTATGCGGCGCCGTTTTATGGCGAATCGTCCATGATCATGTACCGCACCGATCTGATGGAAGCGGCTGGCATGGAAATGCCCGATGCCCCGACATGGGATTTCATCGGCGAAGCCGCCCGCGCGATGACGGACCGCGACAACGAGATCAACGGCATTTGCCTGCGCGGCAAGGCCGGCTGGGGTGAAGGTGGTGCTTTCATCACAGCGATGTCAAACTCTTTTGGCGCCCGTTGGTTCGACATGGACTGGAACGCCCAGTTCGACACTCAGCCCTGGGCCGACACGCTGAACTTCTACGTCAACCTGATGAACGACGCGGGCCCTCCGGGATATGCCACAAACGGGTTCAACGAAAACCTGTCGCTGTTCCAGCAGGGCAAATGCGGCATGTGGATCGACGCGACAGTTGCGGCGTCCTTCGTGACCAACCCCGACGACTCCACCGTCGCGGATAAGGTTGGATTTGCATTGGCCCCCGATACCGGTCTTGGCAAGCGGTCGAACTGGCTCTGGGCCTGGGCTCTGGCAATTCCTGCCGGTACTCAGAAAGAAGACGCAGCAAAAGAGTTCATCGAATGGGCCACGTCCAAAGAGTACATCGAGCTGGTCGCGGAGAACGAAGGCTGGGCAAACGTGCCTCCGGGCGCACGGGCCTCGCTTTATGAGAACCCGAACTATCAGGAGGTTCCTTTCGCTCAGAAAACGCTGGACTCGATCCTGTCAGCTGATCCGAACGACTCCACCGTGGAACCAAGCCCCTACGTAGGCATTCAGTTCGCAGCGATCCCTGAATTCGCTGGCATTGCAACAGAGGTCAGCCAGGAATTCTCGGCAGTCTATGCAGGTCAGCAAACAGTAGAAGAAGCGTTGGCAAAAGCTCAGGCTTTGACCAACGACGCAATGGAAGCGGCAGGCTACAGGTAAGGCCCCCTTCGACTTACCAGGGGGCGGTCCGCCGCCCTCTGGACACTTATTTACCACTCGTTCCATTCGACTGATTGTTTCCAGGCGGCAGATTTGTCCGTCAACAGAGGAGATGTGTTATGGCGACCCAACAATCCCGATCCGCAGCCAGATTGATGATGGCACCTGCCGTGATCCTTCTTTTGGGTTGGATGCTCGTGCCATTGACGATGACCCTTTGGTTTTCATTCCGCAAATACCTGCCACTGCGCGGCGGCGACCTTGGTTGGGCGGGCTTCGATAACTACACACGTTTCATAGGTTCGAGCGCCTTTTGGCCAAGTGTACAGGCCACCTTGGTCATCGTGGGCGGCGTGCTCATCATCACCATCGTCCTCGGCATCATTCTGGCCCTGCTGCTGGACCAGCCCATGTGGGGGCAGGGCATCGTCAGGATCCTCGTGATCGCACCCTTCTTTGTCATGCCGACCGTGTCAGCGCTGGTCTGGAAGAACATGTTCATGGATCCGGTCAACGGGCTCTTTGCCTATGTCTGGAAATTCTTCGGCGCCACCCCGGTCGAATGGCTCAGCCAGGCCTCGATGCAATCGATTGTGATGATCGTGAGTTGGCAGTGGCTGCCCTTTGCCACCCTGATCCTGCTGACCGCCGTGCAGTCGCTTGATAGCGAGCAACTGGAGGCAGCTGAGATGGACGGCGCGTCCTTCATGAGCAGGTTCTGGTACCTCATCCTGCCGCATCTGGCGCGCGCCATCACGATTGTCGTGCTGATCCAGACGATCTTCCTGCTGTCGATCTTTGCGGAGATTTTCGTCACCACCGGCGGTGCGTTCGGCACCAAGACACTCTCCTATCTGATCTTCCAGCGAGTGCTGGAAAGTCAGAACGTCGGATTAGGGTCCGCGGGCGGTGTCTACGCCATCATTCTTGCCAATATCGTTGCCATCTTCCTGATGCGCATCGTCGGCAAAAACCTGGACGCGTGAGGAGCAAATCATGGCACGTGCTGTTACAAACAATCGCAAAGCTCTGAACACCGCAATCGCCTGGTCCATCGGTCTGGTCATCTTCTTCCCGATCCTGTGGACGATCCTGACCAGCTTCAAGACCGAAGCCCAGGCCATCAGCAACCCACCCGTCTTTCTGTTCTTTGACTGGACGCTGGAGAACTATGCCGTTGTGCAGGAACGCTCCAACTACATGCGTTTCCTTTGGAATTCGGTCTTCATCGCGGGCGGGTCGACCATCCTGGGTCTGATCATCGCGGTGCCCGCCGCCTGGTCGATGGCCTTTGTGCCCTCCAGGCGGACCAAGGACATCTTGCTGTGGATGTTGTCGACCAAGATGCTGCCAGCGGTGGGTGTTCTCTATCCGATCTACCTGCTCTTCATCAAAATGGGCCTGCTGGACACACGCCTTGGGCTGACCATCGTCTTGATGCTCATCAACCTGCCGATCATCATCTGGATGCTCTACACCTACTTCAAGGAAATTCCCGGCGAGATCCTTGAGGCGGCCCGGATGGATGGCGCGTCGCTGCCTAAAGAGATCATCTATGTTCTCACGCCCATGGCGGTTCCGGGCATCGCATCGACACTGCTGTTGAATTTCATTCTCGCCTGGAACGAGGCTTTCTGGACGCTCAATCTGACCGCTGCCAAGGCGGCACCGCTGACCGCCTTTATTGCCAGCTACTCCAGTCCTGAAGGGCTCTTTTACGCGAAACTCTCAGCGGCCTCGACAATGGCCATTGCACCAATCCTGATCATGGGCTGGTTCAGCCAGAAACAACTCGTGCGCGGCCTGACGTTCGGCGCGGTGAAGTAAAGGAATAAGACCATGGGAAGCATTACACTCAAAAAAGTCTCCAAAAGCTTCGGTGATGTGGAGGTCATTCCGCCACTGGATCTGGAAATCAACGACGGTGAGTTTGTGGTCTTTGTCGGCCCTTCCGGGTGCGGTAAATCCACGCTGCTGCGGTTGATTGCCGGGCTGGAGGATCTGACATCCGGCGCCATCGAGATCGACGGCTCAGACGCCACCGATGCAACGCCAGCCAAGCGCGGCCTGGCGATGGTTTTCCAATCCTATGCGCTTTATCCGCATATGTCGGTCCGCAAGAACATCAATTTCCCGCTGAAAATGGCGGGGATGGATCCGGCAGAGGCCAACAAACGCATCGATGCAGCCGCCAAGGTGCTCAACCTGACGGATTATCTGGATCGCAGGCCGGGTCAGCTCTCGGGTGGTCAGCGCCAGCGGGTGGCGATTGGCCGCGCGATTGTGCGGGAGCCATCGGCGTTCCTCTTTGACGAACCGCTCTCAAACCTCGATGCGGCGCTGCGGGTGAACATGCGTCTGGAGATTTGCGATCTGCACAAGACGCTGGCCACCACCATGATCTACGTGACCCACGATCAGGTCGAGGCGATGACCATGGCCGATAAGATCGTGGTGCTGCACGACGGTTACATCGAACAGGTGGGCAGCCCGCTTGAGCTCTATGAAAGCCCGGTCAACAAATTCGTGGCGGGCTTTATTGGCAGCCCCAAGATGAATTTCGTATCCGGCGCATCGGCAAAGAAACGTGACGCTGACAGCATCGGCATCCGTCCTGAACACCTCACCGTTTCGGCGGATGCGGGTGAGTGGGAAGGGATCGTCGGCGTCTCCGAGCATCTGGGCTCCGACACTTTCCTGCACGTCAAACTATCCGATGGCAGCATGATCAACGTGCGGGCCAGCGGCGAGTTGAAAGCGGCTTATGGCCAGAAAATCTTCCTCAGCCCGCAGGAGGATAAAGTGCACCGCTTTGACGCCCAGGGACTGACGATTTGAATCGACTGTCCGGCAAAACGGCGCTGATCACGGGTGCGGCCCGAGGGATCGGGCTGGCGTTCGCCAAGGCCTATCTGCATGAAGGGGCGCAGGTGGCTTTGGCGGACATTGACTTTGAAGCCGTTCGGCGCGCTGCGGAAGAACTGGGTGAGGGCGCCACAGCGGTGGCGCTGGACGTCACCCGGCAGAGTTCCATCGACGATTGCATGGCGCAGGTTGTCGTGGAACTGGGGCGGGTCGATATTCTGATCAACAACGCAGCGGTCTTTGACCTGGCCCCGATCACGGATGTGACGCGCGAGAGTTACGATCGGCTCTTTTCGATCAATGTCTCGGGCTGTCTCTTCATGATGCAGGCGGTGGCAAATCAGATGATTGCGCAGGGCCAGGGCGGTAAAATCATCAACATGGCCAGCCAGGCCGGTCGGCGCGGCGAGGCCGTGGTGACGGTCTATTGTGCCACCAAAGCGGCGGTGATCAGCCTCACGCAATCGGCGGGGCTGAGCCTGATCCAGCATGGGATCAACGTGAATGCCATCGCCCCGGGCGTGGTGGACGGCGCCCATTGGGATGAGGTCGATGCGCATTTCGCGAAATACGAAAAGATCCCCAAAGGCGAGAAGAAGCGTCAGGTCGCTGCTGCAGTGCCTTACGGGCGGTTGGGGACGGCAGAGGACCTCACAGGCATGGCGGTTTTTCTGGCCTCTGAAGAGGCAGATTACGTTGTGGCGCAGACCTACAATGTGGACGGCGGGAACTGGATGAGTTGACATGATCAAGCTGACAGAAAAATCGCTCGCCTCCCTGGCCGGCACCATATCCGTGCCACAATATGATCGCGCGGCACTGCGGCCCGGTATCCTGCATGTGGGCGTGGGCAATTTCCATCGCGCGCATCAGGCCATTTACTTCGAAGATCTGCACAATCAGCAAAGCGATCCCGCGTGGGGGATTTGCGGAGCAGGGGTGCGGGCTCCGGATGCGCGGATGCGGGCGGAGTTGTCGGAGCAGGATTGGCTTTATTCTGTCGTGGAGGTGGATGGTGAGGCGCTCACGGCCAGTGTTGTCGGCTGCATGACCAATTTCCTGGACGTAGAGCCATCGGCAAATGCGTCGGTCCTGGCGCAAATGACCGACCCGGAGACGCGGATCGTCTCCCTGACCGTGACCGAGGGCGGATATTTTGTCGACAGCGCAAGCGGCCAGTTCGATCTGACCCATCCGCTGGTGGCCGCCGATATCGCCGCCCCGGGGTCGGCCCATACGGTCTTCGGCGGCATTGTCTCTGCCCTGGCGATCCGCAAGGCCGCGGGCACCGCGCCGTTCACAGTGATGTCCTGTGACAACCTGCCGGGCAATGGCGATGCGACGCGGGCCGCCGTGCTGGGGATCGCACAGGCAATTGATGCGGATCTCGCGGCGTGGATCAGCGATCACGTCAGCTTCCCCAATGCCATGGTCGACAGGATCACCCCCGCCACCGGTGATCGTGAGCGCGCCCTGCTGGCGGATAACTTCGGGATATCCGATAATTTCCCGGTCTTTTGTGAACCTTTCCGGCAATGGGTGCTGGAGGACAATTTCGTGAATGGGCGACCTGCCTTGGAAACCGTCGGGGTCACCTTCACCAAGGACATCCACGACTTTGAAAAGATGAAAATCCGCATTCTGAATGGCGGGCATGCGATACTGGCCTATCCGGCCGCCCTGATGGGGGTCGAATTCGCGCATGAGGCCATCAAAACCCCGGTCATCCGCGCGTATCTGCGCAAGGTGCTCACCGACGATGTGCTGCATCTCGTGCCCGATGTCACCGGTTATACACCAGCGGAATACCTTGATCTGATCTGTCATCGGATCGAGAACATCGGGGTGGCCGATCAAATCGCGCGCCTGTGCTTTGATGGCTCAAACCGGCAACCCAAATTCACCATTCCTTCCGTGCGCGATAATCTGGCGCAGGGCAGGCAGCCCGTTGGCCTCGCGTTGAGTGCCGCGCTGTGGTGCAGATATTGCGCGGGGAGCACCGATAAGGGCGCTGAAATTGCTGCGAATGATCCCAATTGGGAGGTGTTGCACCCCGTGGCGGTGGCCGCGCAAACCAACCCGGATGTATGGCTGGAACAGGAAGCGATCTATGGTGACGTGGGCACCCACGCCGGGTTCCGTGATCTGTTTGCGGCCTGTCTGACGTCGCTTCAGAACAATGGGGCCGAGGATACGTTGCGCCGCTATCTTAACGTTGGCACGTTTTTGCACGATGGGCCGGTACGTCATGGCCAAAATGGCTGATTTTCGGCTCAAACAGCGCGCATAGCATTTGACTTTGTGGCTATGGTAGCGGTAACGCAACAGGGTGGCGCGGCCCAAAACAAGCGTCTTACCCCGGAGGCTGAAGATGATTTTGTGTTGCGGAGAAGCATTGATCGACATGATCCCAAAGGTCTCCGATCAGAATGAGACGAGCTTTGTGCCGCATTCGGGCGGTGCCGTTTTCAATACCGCGATTGCGTTGGGACGGCTCGGTTGCAAGACCGGGTTCATCACTGGTCTCTCGCGAGATCTCTTTGGCGCTCAATTGGCGAAATCCCTTGAGGATAGCAATGTGGATTGCAGCCTGGCGATCCAGTCCGATCTGCCGACGACATTGGCCTTTGTGCAGCTAAAGGACGGGCAGGCCAGCTATACGTTCTATGATGAAAACACGGCGGGGCGTAGCCTGACGCCGGAGCTGATGCCCGATTTGCCGGACGCGGCACAAGCGCTTTATTTCGGTGGGATCAGCCTAATCAGTGAGCCCTGTGCCGATTTCTACGCGGCGCTGGCGCTGCGCGAGGCCGCCGCCCGCCTGATTGTCATGGACCCCAACATCAGAGCCGCATTCATCAAAGATGAGACCAGATATCGTGATCGCCTGGATCGGATGATTGCGGTCGCGGATATCGTGAAAGTGTCGGATGAAGATCTCGATTGGATTGTTCCTGGCACAGGTGGGCTTGAAAGCGAGGCCCGTAACCTGTGCGCGCAGGGTCCGCGAGTGGTGATCGTGACACGCGGCGCTGATGGTGCGCAGGCCTTCCTCAAAGACGGCGCAGCCGTCGAAGTCCCCGCCGAGCGGGTCAGCATCGTCGACACCGTCGGTGCGGGAGACACCTTCAACGCCGGCGTTTTGGCAAAACTCGCCGAAAACGGTTTGCTGACAAAATCGCGTCTGGCCGATATCGACGCAGATACCTTGCACAACGCGCTCCGCCATGGGGTCAAAGTCGCCGCTGTCACGGTATCCCGGGCCGGTGCCAATCCTCCCTGGGCGCATGAAATACCATAAACGGGTTTTTGCCCGCCCTGAAAACCTGATAGCCTGATCCAGACCCAATCCTGGGCATCCGTAACCCGACGTATCAAAGTAAAGAGATCCAATGCCCGCACCGAGCATCCCCCCTGTTTCCGCCCAAGATTTCAGCGCGGACATCCTGCGCCACCTCAAACATTCGCTGGGCAAGGATGACAGCCACGCCTCGCTCTATGATTGGCGCATGTCATTGTCGCTGGCCCTGCGGGACCGGGTGGTTGATCCGTGGTTCGACAGCACGCGCAAGACCTATGAGGCGCGCGGCAAGCGGGTGTATTACCTGTCGATGGAATTCCTGATCGGGCGGTTGATCGAAGATGTTGCGATCAATCTGGGGCTGGATGCAATCGCCGAAGAGGCGTTGGCCGCGCTGGGGCAGGACTATGGCACTGTTGTCGCCAATGAGCCGGATGCGGCCCTGGGCAATGGTGGTTTGGGCCGGTTGGCGGCCTGCTTCATGGATTCGCTCTCGACCCTGGGCATTCCCGCCTATGGCTATGGCATCCGGTATGAGCACGGCCTCTTTGAGCAGCATTTCGAAGACGGCGCGCAGATGGAAACGGCGGAGACGTGGCTCGCGCAGCGTCACGCCTGGGAATTCGAGCGCCCGGAAGTCAGCTATCCCATCGATTTTGGCGGTCATGTCGCCGAGGAAGACGGCAAGACCGTCTGGCATCCGGGGGAGACGGTCATGGCCTCCGCCTACGATACCCCGGTGATCGGTTGGCAGGCCCAATGGGCCAACACGCTGCGTCTTTGGGCGGCAAAACCCACCACCGCCTTTGATCTGGAGAGCTTCAACCGCGGCGACTACATGGGCGCGAGCGCACCAGAGGCGCTGGCGCGTACGATCAGCCGCGTGCTCTACCCCGATGATACCACCGACACCGGCAAGGAACTGCGGCTCAAGCAGGAGTATTTCTTCACTTCCGCCTCCATTCAGGACCTGCTGCGCCGCTTCCTGAGCGAAGACGGCGATCTGCGGGACCTGCCTGACTACGTCGCCATTCAGTTGAACGACACGCACCCGGCGATTGCCGGGCCGGAACTGGTGCGCCTGCTGATCGATGAACACGGGTTTGAGGTGTCACAGGCGATCTCGACCGCGCGCGGGTGTCTTGCCTATACCAACCACACGCTTTTGCCCGAAGCGCTGGAGCGCTGGCCTGAGGACCTGTTCATCCGCGTGCTGCCGCGCCATCACCGGATCATCCAACTGATCGAAGCGGCGCATCTGGCGTCGACGGGCAGTGACGTGCGCATTCTGGAACATAGTGAGGTCAAGATGGGGGAATTGGCTTTCGTCATGGCGCATCACGTCAACGGCGTCTCGGCGCTGCATTCCGACTTGGTCAAGGAAACCGTCTTTGCCGATCTGCACCGCGACTACCCGGGCCGGATCATCAACCAGACCAATGGCATCACGCCGCGGCGCTGGCTTTATTCCTGCAACCCGCCGCTTCGCAATCTGATCAACGAAACCATCGGCACAAGCTGGCCGGATGATTTGCAGCAGCTCGATGCGCTGAGCGCCCATGCGAGCGATGCGGCGTTTCTTGAGCAGTTTCAAGCGGCCAAGGATGCCAATAAGGCCCGCCTGTCCAATTGGTTGAAGGCGCGCGATGGTGTCGATCTGGACCCCTCTGCGATGTTCGACGTGCAGATCAAGCGCATCCACGAATACAAGCGCCAGTTGATGAACCTGCTGGAGACAGTCGCGCTCTGGAATGACATTCGCGACAATCCGAACGGCAATTGGACGCCGCGGGTCAAGATCTTTGGCGGCAAAGCGGCCCCTGGATATGTGGTGGCCAAGGAGATCATCCATCTGATCAACGACGTTGCCAAAACCATCAATGCCGATCCGGTTACCCGCGATTATCTCCAGATCGTCTATCCGGAGAATTACAATGTCTCGATGGCCGAAATCCTGATCCCGGCCACGGATCTGTCCGAGCAAATCTCAACGGCGGGCAAGGAAGCCTCCGGCACCGGCAACATGAAGTTTGCGCTGAATGGAGCGCCAACCATTGGCACCCTGGATGGGGCGAACGTCGAAATTCGCGACTGCGTTGGCGCCGATAATTTCTTCCTCTTCGGGCTGACAGCGGCAGAAGTGACCGCCCGCCGTGCCGAACCGGAATATGCGCGCCGCGCTGTCGAGGCCAGCCCACGCCTCGCGCGCGTGTTGAAACAGATCGAGAGCGGCGCGTTTTGCCGCAGCGATCCAGCGCGCTACAGCGGGTTGGTGCAGGGGCTGATGAACCACGATTATTTCCTCGTGACCTGCGATTTCGACAGTTACTTCGACACCCAGCGCATGGTGGATACCGCATTTGCGGACCAGGCCGCGTGGACGCGTATGGCCGCGCTCAACACCGCACGTGTGGGATGGTTCTCATCCGATCGGACGATCAGCGGCTATGCCCGCGACATCTGGAAAACCCCCAGCATGATTGGGTCAAGACGGTCGCGCCAAGACGTGGCGTAGCAAAAAAGGGAGACCCGCGTGGCACTTACACCGCAGGACGCACAGGATATCGTTGCAGGCTGTCACGGGGATCCGTTCGCGGTGCTGGGGCTTCACGAGGTGGCGGGCAAGCTTGTGGTGCGCGCCTTTGTGCCCGGTGCGCAAAGCGTTGAGGCGATAGATCCGAAAACCGGCCGCAAGATTGCCGCGCTGAGCCCGGTTGACGGGGCGGAGGGCCTGTTCGAAGGGATCGCGGCGCGGCGTAAGAAGCGGTTCGCCTACCACCTTAGCGTCACGCAGGACGGGCATCACTGGACCGCAGACGATCCGTATCGCTTTGGTCCAGTCATGGGCGAATGGGATGAGTATCTGATCGGGGAGGGCACACACCGGCAACTCTGGCACGTGCTGGGCGCGCATGTGATGCAACATGAAGGTGTCCAGGGTACGCATTTCGCGGTCTGGGCGCCCAATGCGTCGCGCGTGTCGATTGTTGGCGATTTCAACACCTGGGACGGGCGGCGCCATCTGTTGCGTCGGCGGGGTCAGACCGGTGTCTGGGAGATTTTCGTGCCCGCCATCGGCGCAGGCGACGTTTATAAATTCGAGATTTTGGACAGCAATCGGCATCTTTTGCCGCAAAAGGCGGATCCGGTTGGGTTCGGGTCAGAGCATCCGCCGCGCACCGGATCGGTGGTGCGCAAGCTCTCTGGCCATAGTTGGGCCGACAGGGGATGGATGAGCAAACGCGCCGCCACACAGCGCTTTGATCAACCGATTTCCATCTACGAGGTGCATCTGGGCTCCTGGCGGCGCGTGCCGGAAGAGGGGAACCGACCACTCAGTTACCTTGAACACGCCGAACAGTTGATCTCTTACGTGAAGGAGATGGGCTTCACTCATATCGAGCTGATGCCCATTTCCGAATTCCCCTTCGATGGGTCCTGGGGCTACCAGCCGGTTGGTCTTTTTGCCCCCACGATCCGGCACGGCACACCCGAGGAGTTCCGCGCCTTCATCGAGGCGGCACATACCGCCGACATCGGCGTGATCCTCGATTGGGTGCCCGGGCATTTCCCTGAGGACGCGCATGGGCTGGCGAAATTCGATGGCACAGCCCTTTATGAGCACGCGGACCCCAAGGAGGGCTTTCATCCCGACTGGAACACGATGGTGTTCAACTACGGGCGCGCGGAGGTCTCCAACTATCTGATCGCCAACGCTCTTTACTGGCTGCAGGAGCATCACGTGGACGGGCTGCGCGTCGATGCGGTGGCCTCGATGCTCTACCGCGACTACAGCCGCAAGGATGGCGAGTGGATCCCCAACAAGGACGGCGGGCGGGAGAACCTGGAGGCCATCGCGTTTTTGCAGACCATGAACACCACCGCTTACGGCGAGGTTGATGGCATCATGACCGTGGCCGAGGAATCCACTGCCTTTCCGGGCGTGAGCGCGCCCACGGATGCGGGCGGTCTGGGGTTTGGGTTCAAGTGGAACATGGGCTGGATGAACGACACGCTCAGCTACATGGCCGAGGACCCGATCCACCGCAAATACCATCATTCCAAGATGACCTTCGGCTTGCACTACGCCTTTTCAGAAAACTTCATTCTGCCGCTCAGCCACGACGAAGTAGTGCACGGAAAAGGCTCGCTGCTGGACAAGATGCCGGGCGAGGGCGCGGATAAATTTGCCAACCTTCGGGCCTATTATGGGTTCATGTGGGGACACCCGGGCAAGAAGCTCATCTTCATGGGCTGTGAATTTGCACAAGGTGCCGAATGGAACCACGACAGCAGCCTCGACTGGCATCTTCTGGATATTGATCTGCACAAAGGCATCCAGACCCTGATCCGCGACCTCAACATGCTCTACCGTGAACGCCCTGCGCTCTATGCGCAGGACACGAGACCCGAAGGATTTGAATGGGTTGAGGAAAACAACGGTGACGAATCCGTACTGGCCTGGGTGCGCCATGGGACCGACGGTGCGCCGCCGATCCTTGTGGTGTCAAATTTCACGCCCGTTGAGCGGGCGGAGCGCCGCGTCGGTGTGCCGGAACAAGGGCACTGGGGTGAGCGTTTGAATACGAATTCGGAGTTTTACGGGGGCGATGGCCGAGGGAATATGGGCGGCGTGCATAGCGAACAGATCGCAGCCTCAGGGAGGGCGCAGTCGATCAAGATCACGCTGCCGCCTTTGACGACACTCTTTTTCGAGTTGGAGCGGGACTAGTGTTTCAATTTTAATTCAACAGATCTTTTGGGGAGGAAGATAGATGGACAGAGAAACGCAGCGGCTCGCGCAGCAAACCATGGCCTTCGTTTTGGCCGGCGGTCGGGGCAGCAGGCTTTACGATCTGACGGACAGACGCGCCAAACCGGCAATGTATTTCGGGGGCAAGAGCCGGATCATCGACTTCCCTCTCTCCAACGCGGTGAATTCGGGTATTCGGCGCATTGGCGTGGCCACACAATACAAGGCGCATTCGCTGATCCGCCATCTGCAACGGGGGTGGAGTTTCTTCCGCGCGGAACGCAATGAATCGCTGGATATCCTGCCAGCCTCGCAGCAGATGGACAATGAAAACTGGTATAAAGGCACAGCAGATGCGGTTGCGCAAAACCGTGACATCATCGAAGGATACGGGCCCAAATACATCATCATCCTTGCGGGCGATCACATCTACAAACAGGATTACGCGCAGATGATCCGCCACCACGTCGAAAGCGGGGCAGATGTGACCGTGGGCTGCATTGAGGTGCCGCGCATGGAGGCGACGGGTTTTGGCGTGATGAAGGTCGATACCGAAGACCGCATCCTTGATTTTGTCGAAAAACCTAGCGATCCCCCTGCGATGCCGGGCCATCCAAACCACGCATTGGCCAGCATGGGTATCTATGTGTTCGCCACGGACTACCTGTTCAAACTGCTGGATGAATGCGCGGGCAGCGAAGGATACAATCACGATTTCGGCGGCGATGTCATCCCGCAGATTGTGCGGGACGGCAAGGCCATCGCGCATCCGTTCAGCCGGTCCTGTGTGCGGTCGGGCATCGAGGAGAAAGCCTATTGGCGTGATGTGGGGACGGTTGATGCGTTCTGGCAGGCGAATATCGATCTGACGGATTTCAAACCCGAACTTGACCTTTACGACAACGAATGGCCGATCTGGACCTATTCAGAACTGACCGCCCCGGCGAAATTCATCCACAACGAAGAGGGCAGGCGCGGCCATGCGGTCTCGTCCATGGTCTCGGGCGGGTGCATCATCTCCGGCTCCAGCCTGGACCAGTGTTTGCTCTTTACCGGGGTCAGAACCCATTCGTTTTCACAACTGAACGGGGTGGTCGCCCTGCCTTATGTCGAGATCAACCGCAAGGCGCGGCTTACCAATGTGGTGATCGACAGGGGCGTGGTTATTCCCCAGGGCCTGGTGGTGGGCGAGGACGCTGCAGAGGACGCCCGACGGTTCCGCCGCACCGAAAACGGCATTTGTCTTATTACGCAACCGATGATCGACAAACTGGACCCCTGACGTGAAAATTCTCTTTGTTGCCTCTGAATGCGCCCCTTTCATCAAAACGGGCGGGCTGGCTGATGTGATTGGGGCCGTGCCCAAAGCATTGGCGCCGCTGGGCGTTGCGGCGCGGGTGATGCTGCCGGCCTATCCCGCGCTTGGCGATCTGGTGGCGCAGGGGCAATCTGTCTGGGAAACAGCGGAGCTACACGGCGGACCGGCGCGCCTGATCGCTTGTGAGGCAGAGGGCATCGATCTTTTGCTGCTGGATGCGCCCCATCTCTTTGACCGGCCCGGCAGTATTTATCTGGGCGCGGACGGGCAGGATTGGCCGGACAACGCACAACGCTTCGGGGCGTTATCCTACGTCGCGGCGGAGGTGGCCCGGCAGGGCGTCGAGGGCTGGATACCGGATGTTGTTCACGCTCATGACTGGCAGGCCGGTCTGGTACCCGCCTACCTGCATCAGCATCCCGCGCCAACCCCGCCTTGTGTGCTGACCATTCACAACATCGCGTTTCAGGGCCTGTTCGATCCCTCTTTGATGACCGCGCTTGGGCTGTCATCCGCGCTTTATACGCCGGATGGTATGGAATATTTCGGGCGCATTGGGTTCTTGAAAGCGGGTATCGCCTATGCCAGTAAAATCACCACGGTCAGCCCGACCTATGCGCGCGAACTGATGCTGCCGGAGTTTGGTATGGGGCTTGAGGGGCTGCTGCGCGCACGGGCCTCGGATCTTTTTGGCATTCTGAACGGCATCGATCTGGATGTCTGGAACCCCGAAGACGACGATGCCTTGGTCGCGCCCTACAGCGCACGCACGCTGAAACGCAAATCCGCAAACCGGGCGGAGGTGATGAAACGGTTCGGGCTTAATGAGGACGGCGCGGGGCCGCTTTTCTGCGTTGTCAGCAGGTTGACGACGCAAAAGGGGCTGGACCTGCTGTTGCAGGCGCTGCCTGCGCTGGTGGCGCGGGGCGCCAGGCTCGCCGTGTTGGGCAGCGGCGACAAGGCGCTGGAAGACGGGTTCGTGGCAGCAGCACAGGCCCATAGCGGTTCTGTCGGTGTGATCATCGGCTATGATGAGCCGCTGTCGCACCTGATCCAGGGGGGCAGTGATGCCATTCTGATCCCGTCGCGGTTTGAACCCTGTGGGCTCACACAGCTTTATGGGTTGCGCTATGGCACGATCCCGGTGGTTGCGCGCACCGGCGGGCTGGCCGATACCGTGATCGACGCGAATGAGGCTGCGCTGACCACCAAATGTGCAACCGGCGTGCAATTTGCCCCGGTGACCACGGCCGCGATGGAACAGGCAATCCTGAGAACATGTGATCTTTTCGATCAACCCGCCGTCTGGGCAGGGATGATGCGCCGGGCGATGCGCCATCCCGTGGGCTGGGACGTCTCTGCGCAGGCCTACAAAGACATCTATCGGGGCCTCACAAGCGTGCAACCACCGCAGGATTGAGCCGCATGGGATATCAAATCACCTCTGGTACCCCGTTCCGGTTGGGGGCGCATGTCGATGGTGACGGTGTAAGCTTCGCCGTGTTCTCCGCCCATGCCACCAAGATCGAACTGTGCCTGTTCTCTGCGGATGGCGGGCGGGAGACACAGCGATTGCCCTTGCCCGAACGGACCGGTGATATCTGGCACGGGCACGTCGCGGGGCTGCCCGCGGGAACGCTCTATGGATACCGCGCCCACGGGGCCTATGCGCCCGAGCACGGGCACCGGTTCAATGCCAACAAGCTGTTGCTGGACCCCTATACCCGCGAGCTGCGCGGACGGTGGATCGACGACCCGGCCCTCTTGGGATATGACGTGCGCTCCAGCGCCGGGGATCTGTCCTTTGACGGTCGCGATTCCGCACGGTTCGTGCCGAAGTCAGTGGTTTCCGATCCAAAGCTCTTTGAGGCGATGACGTCCCATCTGGGCCACGCATGGGAAGACACGCTGATCTATGAGGCGCATGTGAAAGGGGCGACACAATTGCACCCGGATGTCGCGGAAAACCTGCGCGGCACCTATGAGGGTCTGGCCTCGGATGCGCTGATCGATCACCTGCACAAGCTGGACGTGACGGCCATTGAACTGCTGCCGGTTCATGCTTTTGTCAATGATGGCTTTCTACTTGAGAAAGGTCTGACAAACTATTGGGGTTACAACACAATCGGGTTTTTCGCACCGGAGCCGCGATACTTTGGCCCCGAAGGGATCATGGGCTTTCGCAACATGGTGCAGCGCTTTCACGACGCGGGGATCGAGGTGATCCTTGATGTGGTTTACAACCACACTGCGGAGGGCGATCATCGGGGGCCGACGATCTGCTTTCGCGGGCTGGACAACGCCTCTTACTACCGGCTGATCAATGGCCAGCCGCGCTATTACGTGAACGACACCGGCACCGGCAATACGGTCAATGTGGCCAATCCCTATGTGCTGCGCACGGTGATGGATTCTCTGCGTTTCTGGGTGGAATGCATGGGGGTCGATGGGTTCCGCTTCGATCTCGCAACGACGCTGGCGCGCGAGGACGACGGGTTTGACGTGCACGGCGGTTTTCTCGACGCGCTGCGTCAGGATCCGACTCTCGCGGGCATCAAGATGATTGCGGAACCTTGGGATATTGGACCGGGCGGCTACCGCCTTGGGCAGTTTCCCCCCAAATTCGGTGAATGGAATGATGCCTACCGCGATACCGTGCGGCGGTTCTGGAAAGGGGATGCGCATAGCGCGCAGGAACTGGGGGCGCGGCTGCTGGGATCGGCGGGAGAGTTCGACCGCGGGGGCCGGCGGGCGTGGTCTTCGGTGAATTTTCTGGCGGCCCATGATGGCTTTACCCTTGCGGATATCACCCAATACTCAAAACGCCATAACGAGGCCAACAAGGAAGGCAATCAGGACGGGCACAACGCCAATCACTCCGACAACTGCGGTGTGGAAGGGCCCAGCGATGACCCCGCCGTGACCGCCCTGCGCCAGCGTCGTCAGCGCAACATGCTGGCCACGCTGTTCCTGTCGCAGGGTACGCCGATGATCCTGGCCGGGGATGAGATCGGGAACACGCAGGACGGCAACAACAACGCCTATTGTCAGGACAATGAGATTGCCTGGCTGGACTGGGCAGAGGCAGATGTAGAGATGACGGCGTTTGTTGCCGAGCTTTCCGCGTTGCGCCGTGCGCATCCGGTGCTCAGACAATCACGGTTTTTACATGCGGCGCTGCGCGCTGCGGACGGTCAGCCGGATGTGGAATGGATGGACTTCCAGGGGCATCCCCTCAATTGGCGCGATCCGGGTTTATCCAGCCTTTGCCTGATGTTACGCGCTTCTGCTGAAGCGCCTGCAGCAATGGATCATGACGACGCCGTCTTTGTCATTTTCAACCGCGCCGACACCTCTGCCGAGGTACAGATACCTGCCTGCGCCAAGGGCACGCAATGGTGTGTTGGACTGGATACCTCCGGAAGTCACGCGCGCCAGGCACCGGTTGATGCATGGACCATCACAGTGCGCGGCCCCTCTGTCGTCGCTCTGGTGCCAGGCCCCGCCGGGAACGCCGCATGAACGCAGATCAAATCCTGTCTGATCTGGCGGATCACTGCGGGCTCGTTGCAGAATTCAAGGATCTGGATGGCATTTTCCGGTCTGCAAGTCCGGACACCCAGCGCGCGTTGTTGCAGGCCATGGGTGTGCCCATTGGATCGTCTGCCGAAATGCGTGAAACGCTCCAGATGATGCGTGCCGAAGACACCGCGCGCATCCTGCCGCGGGACGTTGTGGTGCCCAGTCACAAGCAAACGACGGTGCCCTGTGCGTCCGGGGTCGCATGGCAGGTGATCCTTGAAGGCACCTCGGAGGTCTACGCCGAAGGGAAAAGCCGATCGGATATTGAAATATCGGCCTTGCCCTCAGGGGTGCATGACCTTCAGGTTCAACGCGGGTCAGACATGCAATCCGCAACGCTGATCGCGGCGCCGGATCGCGTGCCCTCGTTGCAGGACATGGCCGGGGCCGATCAGACATGGGGCGTCGTTGCGGCGCTCTACGGGTTGCGCTCCGAGCGAAATCAAGGGCTTGGAGATTTCGAAGATCTCGCGCAGCTGGCCGAGGTCTTAGGCGAAAAGGGCGCAGGATTTCTGGGCATCAACCCGGTGCATGCGCTGGGATGGGCGGATGTGGCGACGATCAGCCCCTACTCGCCGACCCACCGCGGGTTTTTGAACACGAACCATATCGCGCTGGACCGAATCCCCCATGTCGATGCGTCGACATCTCTGCCCGCACACTCCGGCCCGCGGATCGACTACGCAGGGTTTGCCCAAACCCACCGCGCGGCCTTGCGGGCTGCCTTTGAAACCTTTCAGAGTGTTGCCGAGGGCACCGTGCACGGCGATCTGGCGGGGTTCAAACGCGAAGGGGGGGCCGCGCTGGCAGATTACGCGCTGTTTGAAGCCTTGTCTGAAACCCATGGTCCTGATTGGCGCTCCTGGCCAAAAACTGTCCAGACAGCAACCTTCGCCCAAGCCGTTGCGGGTACTGTGGACACGGAGTTCCACGTTTGGCTGCAATGGCTGGCCGCGCGCCAGTTGGAGGCGGCCCACACCCGCGCCCAATCAAACGGCATGGCGCTGGGGCTGTATCTCGATTTGGCCGTGGGGTCACGCCTTGGCGGGGCAGAAGCCTGGGGGGCTGCAGAGGTTCTGGCGCAGTCGGTCTCGCTCGGTGCCCCCCCGGATCATCTCAGCCCGGCGGGTCAGACCTGGCAACTGGCGGCTTTTGCCCCGGCAAAACTCCAAGCGCAGCAATACCGCCCGCTGCGACAGGTTCTGCGACAGGCGATGCAACACTGCGGCGTGCTGCGGATCGACCACGCTCTGGGTCTCAACCGCAGCTATTGGGTGCCTGAAAATGGTGCGCCGGGCGGCTACATCCGGCAGCCTTTTCAATCACTGATGGGGATCATCGCCATTGAGGCGGAAAGGGCCCGGACGTTGATCGTCGGCGAAGATCTGGGCCTTGTACCGGCAGGTTTCCGCGCGACCATGGCGGCCAGGGGGATTTATGGCTACACCGTTGCGCAATATGAAAAAACCGATGACGGAAAATTTCGAAAAACGGATGAAATGAGACCGCAGTCGCTTGCCTGTTTCGGGACCCATGATACGCCGACCCTCAGGGGATTCTGGGAAGGGCGTGACATTGGCTGGTGGCATCAATTGGGCTGGATCGATGCAGGTGAAAAAGCCAAGGCGGAAGAACGCCGCGCGCTTGAAAAGGTCGATCTGGTTGGTGCGACACCCGAGACAGTGAATGCATTTGAGGCCACCGATCTGGCAACGCAAGCACATCGCGCGCTTGCCCGGGGCCCGACGGCGCTGGTCGCGGTTCAACTCGATGATGTGCTGGATGTGGCTGAGGCGCAAAACCTGCCCGGCACCGTGGATGAGCATCCAAACTGGCGGCGCAGATCGCCGGTCTCCGTTGCAGATATGGCGGCACACGCAGGGCTGTGTGAGACCGCGAAGATGATGGCAGATGCCGGGCGCGGCACGCTGAAACAAAAGACCTGAAAGGACGTTGCATGAGCATTCAGATCATTTCCAAAGGACCCTTTGACGGTCAGAAACCGGGCACCTCCGGATTGCGCAAGAAAACCCGCGTCTTCATGGAGCCGGGCTATCTGGAGTGTTTTGTGCAGGCCACGCTCAACGCCATCGGCGGTGCTGAGGGCAAGACATTTGTGATCGGCGGCGACGGGCGGTTTTTCAATCGCGAAGCCATTCAGACCATGCTGAAGATGGCGGCGGCAAATGGCGCGGCCAAGGTCATCGTGGGGCAGGGCGGTTTGCTGTCCACGCCTGCTGTGTCCAACCTGATCCGCCAGAACAAGACCGACGGCGGTTTTGTGCTTTCGGCCAGTCACAATCCGGGCGGGATCAACGCGGATTTCGGGGTTAAATACAACGTCAGCAACGGCGGGCCTGCGCCGGAAAACATCACGCAGGCGATGTTTGAGCAGACGCAAACGATTTCCGAATATCGCATCTTGGAGGCAGAGGATGTTGATCTGTCGACCCTCGGCACCGCCCAGATTGGCGAGATGCAGGTCGAGATTATTGATCCGGTGACCGACTATCAGGCACTTATGGCGCAGCTCTTTGATTTTGACAAAATCCGCGCACTTTTTGCGGGCGGGTTCACCATGCGGTTTGACGCCATGCATGCGGTCACCGGCCCCTATGCGACAGCGATCCTGGAAGGCGCGTTGGGCGCCCCTGCGGGCACCGTCATCAATGCGGTGCCGAGCGAGGATTTTGGCGGCGGCCATCCTGACCCGAACCCGGTCTGGGCCAAGGTGCTGATGGATGAGATGATGTCAGACACAGCGCCTGACTTTGGCGCGGCCTCCGATGGCGACGGCGATCGCAACATGATCGTGGGGCGGGGGGCTTATGTGACCCCCTCCGACAGCCTCGCGGTATTGGCGGCAAACGCCCATCTTGCGCCGGGCTACAAGGCCGGGCTGGCCGGGGTTGCGCGGTCCATGCCTACCAGTGCAGCGAGCGACAAGGTGGCCGAACGTCTGGGGCTGGGCTGTTTTGAAACGCCCACCGGCTGGAAATTCTTCGGCAATCTGCTCGATGCGGGCAAGGTGACACTCTGCGGTGAGGAAAGTGCGGGCACGGGGTCTGATCACGTGCGAGAAAAAGATGGTCTCTGGGCGGTTCTGTTGTGGCTCAACATTCTGGCCGAACGTGGTCAATCCGTGAGTGAGATCATGACCGATCACTGGGCGACCTACGGGCGCAACTACTATTCGCGGCACGATTACGAGGCGGTCCCGGTGGCGGCGGCAAATGCGCTGATGCAAGGGGTGCGCGATCAACTGGAGGCGCTGCCGGGCACGACCCATGGCGGGTTGGCGATCACCTCGGCGGATGAGTTTTCCTATCACGATCCGGTGGACGGCTCGGTCAGCCACAATCAGGGTCTGCGCATCGGCTTTGCGGGTGAGGGGCGCGCGGTGCTGCGCCTGTCCGGCACCGGGACGGAAGGGGCAACGCTGCGGGTCTACCTGGAGCAATATGCCCCGGCGGAGGCGGATCACGGATTGTCGCCAGATGTTGCCCTGAAAGCCGTGCGGGCTGCGGTGCTCAGCATCACCGACATGCAGGAACGGATCGGGCGCACCGACCCGGACGTGAAGACTTAGGCGCAACGCCTTCAATTCCTTGACAGCTCCGCGCGGCTCGCAGAGCATTGGCGCAGTTTACCACTGCGTCGCGGAGCCCCAGCATGATCAGCCAGGAATTGAACCAAGCCTTGACGCAATCGGGGCCGGGTACGCCTGCCGGAGAGGTCATGCGTCGGTATTGGCAGCCCGCAGCGCTGAGCGATGAGTTGGCGGTCAAACGACCGGTGGTGCCGGTGCGCCTGCTGGGGGAGGACCTCGTGCTTTTTCGCGACAGCGAGGGTGAGCTGGGCCTGATCGCGCGCGCCTGTCCACACCGGGGCGCTGACTTATGTTACGGGCGGCTCGAAGACAACGGCCTGCGCTGCCCGTTTCATGGCTGGCATTTTGACCGCACCGGGCAATGTGTCGAGCAGCCGGGCGAGCCCGAAGGCTCCACCATGCATGAGCAGATCCGCAACCAGAGCTACCCGGTGATCGAGAAAAACGGCATCGTCTTTGCCTATATGGGCCCCGGTGAACCACCGCCCTTGCCGGGGTTTGACTGCTTTCGCGCGCCGGACAGCCATGTCTTTACCTTCAAGGGCCTGTGGGAATGCAATTGGCTGCAGGCGATGGAAGTGGGGATTGATCCGGCGCATGCCTCCTTTTTGCACCGTTTCCTGCAGGACGAGGACCCGGCCGACAGCTATGGCAAGCAATTCCGCGACGTGGCCGCGAATACCGAAATCCCGATGACGAAACTGCTGCGCGACTATCCCCGCCCTGACATCTCTGTCGAGGAGACGGAATATGGTCTGCGCCTGATCGCGCTGCGCCATCTGGACGACGGGCGCACCCATGTGCGGGTGACCAATCAGATCTTTCCGCAGGCGATTTCCATCCCCATGAGCCGCGAGATGATCATCACCCAGTGGCACGTGCCGGTCGATGATGAAACCTGCTATTGGTATGCGATGTTCACCAGCTTTGACGGCCCCGTGGACAAGGATAGGATGCGCGATCAGCGTCTGAAGGAGCACCGTTTGCCGGACTACGCACCGTTGAAGAACAAGCGCAACAACTACGGCTACGACCCGGACGAACAGGCGGGCGAGACCTATACCGGTATGGGCTTGGACATCAATGTGCATGACCAGTGGGCGGTGGAAAGCCCGGGCGCGATCTTTGACCGGACGCGCGAACATCTGGGTAAAACCGATGTGGCGATCATCCGCTACCGTCGCATGCTGCGCGCAGCAATGGCGGCGCTGGAAAAAGGGGAGGAAGACAGCTTGCCCATGCGAAACAGCACAGACCCCGCCACGGTGCAGGGGCCGATCAGCAATGACACCATCGCCATGACCTCCGATTGGAAAGCCGCCTTCACGGCGAGTGATGCAGAACGCCGGGCCGGGTGCAGGCAGTGGGATGCAACCATCGGGTGAAACAGTGTTTTTTCGCGTGACGCCTCGCGGTCTCTGCGGCTAGGTTCCCATCGGGGCAGGAGACCACATGGGCGATAAGCTAAAGATTTCTGATGGGGCATTGGCGCGACTTGGGCTGCTGGATGTCGATGCGATTGCGGCGGCAGAGGCCTTGCTGGCGCAGGTGCAGGACAGCGATCTGGAAACCATTCGCATCCTTTTTCCCGATCAGCACGGTGTCTTGCGTGGCAAGACCATTGTCGCCGCCGCCTTTGCCTCTGCTGTCTCCAGCGGCATTGCCGCGCCCTCGACGCTCTTTCTGAAGGACACCGCGCATCGCACCGTCTATCCGGTCTGGGACGCGTCCGGTGACAGCCCGGTTCAGGGCGCAGGCGACGTGCTGCTGGTGCCCGATCCGGCGACGTTCCGCGTGCTGCCACATGCGCCGGGATCGGCCTGGATCCTCTGTGATGCGGTGATGAAGTCGGGCGCGCCGCTTCCCTTTGCGCCGCGCACCGTGCTTCGCCGCGCGGTCGCACAACTGGCCGCAACCGGGTTGCAACTGCGCGTCGGGCTGGAGGTGGAATTTCACGTCTTCGCGGTCACCGATGACGCGCTGTCTCATGTCGAGGCGACCATGCCGCCAGCGCCGCCCCAGACCCGCAATCTCGCGCCCGGTTACCAGTTCCTCACCGAAACGGTCTATGCCCGGCTTGAACCCTTCGCCGAGAAACTGCGCCGGATGATACAGGCGGTGGGCCTGCCGCTGCGCTCGATGGAGGTCGAGATGGGGCCGAGCCAATTGGAATTCACCTTTGATCCTGCGGACCCGATGACCCATGCGGATCATCTGGTCATGCTGCGCACGCTGGTGAAGGAAATCTGCGCTCAAGACGGGCTGCACGCCACCTTCATGAGCCGCCCCAAGGTCGAAAACGGTTGTGCCTCGGGCTGGCACCTGCATCAATCGCTGCTGGATGACACCGGCGCTTCGGTGATGATGCCCGCGCAGGACGGTACGCTGAGCCCCCAGGCCGCGGGCTGGATCGCGGGGCTGCTCGACCACGCGGTGGAAAGCTGCCTGCTGACAACGCCGACCGTCAATGGGTACAAGCGCTATCAGCCCTTCAAACTGGCACCAGACCGGGTGGTCTGGGGGCGCGACAATCGCGGTGCGATGCTGCGGGCGCTGATGGCGCCGGGCGACCCTGCGTCGCGGGTGGAAAATCGGGTGCCCGAGGCGGCGGCCAATCCCTATTACGCCTTTGCCAGCCAAATCCTCAGCGGGCTTGATGGGATCACGCGCGGCCTTACCCCACCGCCGCCCGTGGAAAACCCCTATGCGGATGCCGCACAGGTCTTGCCTGCCTCTCTGGGCGCTGCCATTGAGGCATTCGAGACGTCCACGTTTTATCGCGCGGCCCTGGGCGACGGGGTTGTGGACTATCTGGTGCGTCTGAAACGCACTGAATGGGAACGTTATCTGGCGCATGTCTCGGATTGGGAACAGGCGGAGTATTTCGGGCTTTATTGATGCGGATATTGAACATCTTAACGGCGGTTCTTTTGGGATCTGCGGCCGGGGCCGAGATGCCCGCGCCTGTCACGGACGCCGACTATGCACCGCTGGACATGGCGCAGGTGCGACTGGGGCAGATGCTGTTTTATGACCCGATCCTGTCGGGGAACCGCAACATCTCCTGCGCCACCTGCCACCACCCCAAATTCGCGACCGCCGATGGTGTGGCGCTTTCCATCGGTGAGGGGGGGGTCGGATTAGGGCCGGAACGGCGCGCGGGGGCCGAAAACACGCCCGAACAACGCATCCCACGCAATGCGCCTGCGCTGTTCAATCTCGGGGCGTATGAATTCACGGTCATGTTTCATGACGGGCGGATCGAGGTTGATGCGACCAAGCCCGGTGGCTTGCGCACGCCGATGGGGGCCGAGATGACCCAGGGGTTTGCCAATCTGCTCTCGGCCCAGACGATGTTTCCCGTGCTCAGCGCCGATGAGATGGCCGGGCATTACAGTGAAAACGACATCAGTCAGGCGGTCCGGCAAGGGCGCATCACCGGGCCAGAGGGCGCCTGGGCAAAGCTCAGTACGCGGGTCTCCGGGACGCCGGGATACGCGCCGCTGATTGCCGAAGCCTTTCCAGATGCAGATCCCCTGAGTTTCACCGATATATCGGATGCCATCGCCGCTTTTGTTGCTTTTGAATGGCGTTCCGACACCAGCCTTTTTGACGCTTATCTGCGCGGGCAAGCGACGCTGCCTGCGGATGCAGGCCGTGGGATGGAGCTCTTTTACGGCGCGGCTGGCTGCAGCATCTGTCACGCCGGTGTCTTTCAGACGGATCACGGCTTTCACGCAATGGCCGTGCCGCAGTTCGGGCCGGGCAAAGCCGCGCGGTTCGAAAGCCACGCGCGCGATACGGGCAGGATGCGAGTGACGGGCCGTGCCGAGGATGCCTATGCGTTTCGCACGCCCTCGTTGCGCAATGTCGTGCACACCGGCCCCTATGGCCATACTGGCAGCCATGCGGATCTGGCGCGTTTCATCGCCGATCACGCGGATCCCGCCGCGGCGTTGGGGCGCTTTGATCCGGCGCGTGTTGCGCTGGCGGAGATGCCGGGAGTTGACGATTGGCGGCATATCAATGATCCGGCAGAGCAGGCGGCCCTGCGTGCGGCCATCACGATGGCACCGGTGGCGCTCACGGGGGCTGACGTTGACGCTTTGGTTGCCTTTCTGAGCAGTTTGAGCGACCCGGTAGCGTTGAAGGGCAGGCTTGGGGTGCCCGATGCGGTGCCAAGCGGGTTGCCGGTTGATCGCTAAGGCGTGAGCGTCAGGCGCTGACCGGTCTCAAGATCGCGATGCTCGGTCACCCGCCCATCGGGCCAGGTGACGGTCACGCTTGCCCTCCGCGCATCCCCCAGCCCGAAGTGAAGAGGTCCTGCCTGACCGCCTGCGTGCCCGCCCCCGATGGTGCGCTCCTGCGTTTGGGTGAGATCACCAGTGGTGACCTCGACCAAGGCGCCAATGGCGCGGGTGTTTGCACCGGGCATCGCCAGGTCAATGGCCAGCCAGGAGCCGCTATCCGCTGTGATGTTGCGGTAGAGCTCCATGGGTGCCCGCCGGTTCATCACTACGAGATCGAGCCGCCCGTCACCATCCAGATCCGCTAGCGCCGCCCCCCGCGACCGGTCCACCGTGGCAACCCCCGCCGTGATGGAACTTTCTGCAAAACTGCCACCCGTTTGTTGGACCAACAGGGTGTTGGGATCTTCCATCGAGAGGCCCGGCATCTGATCCACATTGCCCTTGGCGATGAACAGATCCGGGCGGCCATCGTTGTTCACGTCGCCAAATTCCGCGTGCCACCCGGTGGAGGGGCGGCCATCGTCACCCAGATGCGGGCGCTGCGCGTAGGTGCCCAATGCAAAAGGCGCAGGGGTATAGCGCCCATCCGCGCCAGCCATTTGCATCAGCTGATCCCCCATGGAGGTCAGCATGACTTCCGCCCGGCCATCGCCCGTGATGTCGCGGCTGGCGATGCCCATGCCCCAGAGGCGAACCGTTTCCCACCCATCCTCCGGGCCGAGAAACCGGGAGAGACCCAGATCGTACATCTGCTCCGCACCATCGCTGACGTAGTAATGCCGGTCGTTTGAAATCCGCAGCCGTTTGGTGCCGCTGGCATCGCGGGCAAAGAGCATCGATAGGGCGCAGTATCCCGGTGACAGGTGGGCTGCGTCGAAACGGTCGCCGGTCCAGCGGTGCAGGGTGTTGTCATCACAGGCTTCGAAGGGGCCTTCCGGGTCGGTTCTGTCCACATAGTTTCCGACCGCCAGAACAGGCCCAGACGTATCCCATGTGGCGGAGAATGCCGTGGACCAGGCATCCCCACCGTCAAAGCCCCAGAGCGCGTTGGCCGGGCTGAACCCGCAAGCGCCATCGCCGCGCAACAGTTGGTTTTCCCCGACCCGCAAGAGCATCACGTCCAGATGGCCATCGCCATCGACATCCAGCGGATAGGCCCCGGTGGTGCCGGTAAAAACGGGCAGGGCGGTGGAAGTAAACTGCATGTCGCCCCGGTTGATCATCAGCTTGGCCGGGGTCGTGCCGCCGGCGGCCAGAATATCGGGCAGGGCGTCCCCATTGCAGTCAAAGACGGCGACGCCACCGCCCACGAAATGCTCCCATCCGCCGGTGTAGCTGTGATCGGGCAGATGGGTGGAGAGGTTCTCAAAAATAACATCGGCCTGCGCGGTCTGCGCCATGAGGCAAAGTGCAATCGCCCTCATCCACGCCCCTCCGCCATGGCATCTGCGATTTCGGATAAGGCCAGGGCCGCGGCGCCATGCGCCCACATCAGATCGCCCCAGGCGTGGGTTTCGACCTTTTGTGGCGCGGCATCCCGGTTCAGCGCCAGCGCGTGCATCTCGCGCAGCACATCATCGGCGTAGAGGTAGTCATATTGCATCCGCTCGCCCGACAGAATGATCAGCGGCGGATCAAAGAGGTTCACCACATTGGCCAACCCCAGTGCCAGAAAACGCCCAGCACGGCGGAAAATGACGCGCGCCGCCTCATTGCCAGCCTTGGCCTGTTCATACAGCTGCTGCAGCATCACGTCGGGGGCGGCGACATCGACATGCGATGGATCGAGCGCGGTGGAGGCCTCGCGCACCAGCGCATAGTCGGCAATGTAAGCCTCCAGACAGCCGCGTTGCCCGCATTGGCAGAGCGCCCCATCCATTTGCACCTTGGTATGGCCCAGTTCCATGCCCAAAGATCCCGCGCCACGGTAGAGCCGGTGGTTGATGACCAACCCCATACCCACACCCTGTTCGATCGTCACAACCGCAAAATCGGCCATGGCGCGGCCCTTGCCAAACCAAAGCTCCGCGAGCGTGACCAGATTGGCGTCATTGTCGACGGCGACCGGCACGCCAAAGGCATCTTCGGCCAGTTGTCGCAGGGGGCGGTCCCGTTCGGTCAGCAGCGGCGACCAGACCATCTGGCCTGTGGCATGATCGATCATGCCGGGCATGCCCAATCCGATGCAGGCGATATCCGCGCGGGCCAGGCCCGCTTCTTTCAGGAGCGCATCCAGAACCTGACCGGTCTCTTCCAGCGTCTGTGCCAGAGAGCGACGGCGTTGGGCGCAGGCGAGGCTGGCCTGAGCGAGCGGACGCCCCGCCGCATCCACCAGCAGCGCGGTATGCTGCGCGCGCGCCAGCTTGATCCCGACCACGTAACCGGCATCCGGTTGCACCGAAAGTGCGACGGGCGGGCGGCCCCGGGTGGACATGCGGGTGGTGTCGCTGCTTTCCCGAAGCAGGCCGAGGTCCAGTAACTCTCCCACCAGGGCTGTGATTGATGCCGGGCTGACCCGCAATTGCTTGGCCAGATCAATGCGCGAGATTTGCCCGGCAGAGCGCACGGAATCAAATACGCGGTGCCGCAAACTGCTGCCAATCGCCTCCGATTCCGGGCGAATCGGTCCGCATCCTGCGGGATTTGCTTCGCTCTCCGATTGGGAAATTTCGACATTCATTTATTCAGTATCCAAAAATAATATATCGAAAAACGTCGAATTAATCAAAAATTCCACGCAATTATCGGCGTTCGCCTGATATTTTGGCTCAATATGCATAAATTTATTTTGACAGCTGAATTAAAACAGTCAATCCTTTTGAACGTGCCGCAGAAACTATCGGCATCAACAGTCAACAGAACTGTCCTTTGGGAGGATATCATGAAGAAGATCGCACTTATGGGAGTCGTTTTGTCGGCGGCCCTGTCCACAACAGCACTGGCGGAAGGCCTGACGGTTGGCGTCAGCTGGTCGAACTTCCAGGAAGAGCGGTGGAAGACAGACGAAGCCGCCATCAAAGCAGCACTTGACGCCGCTGGTGCCACATATGTTTCCGCTGACGCGCAAAGCTCCTCGGCCAAGCAGCTGTCAGACGTGGAAAGCCTGATCGCGCAGGGCGTTGATGCCTTGATCATCCTCGCACAAGACAGCGCCGCCATTGGCCCAGCCGTGCAAGCGGCGGCAGACGAGGGCATTCCGGTTGTCGGCTATGACCGTCTGATCGAAGACCCGCGTGCGTTTTATCTGACCTTCGACAATGTCGAAGTGGGTCGCATGCAGGCCCGTGCCGTGTTCGATGCCCTGCCTGAAGGCAATTACGTGATGATCAAGGGCTCGCCCACCGATCCCAACGCGGATTTCCTGCGGGGCGGTCAGCAGGAAGTGCTGCAGGAAGCCATCGATGCGGGCAAGATCAACATCGTGGCGGAGGCCTACACTGACGGCTGGTTGCCCGCGAATGCGCAGCGCAACATGGAGCAGATCCTGACCGCGAATGACAACAAGGTCGATGCGGTTGTGGCCTCCAATGACGGCACCGCCGGTGGCGTTGTCGCGGCGCTGACGGCGCAGGGCATGGAAGGCATCCCGGTCTCCGGTCAGGACGGCGATCACGCCGCGCTGAACCGCGTTGCCAAGGGCACACAGACCGTATCGGTCTGGAAAGACGCGCGTGAGCTGGGCAAAGCCGCAGCCGAGATTGCGGTTGAACTGGCCGGTGGCACCGAAATGACCGCAGTGGGCGACGCTCAGGAATGGACCTCCCCCGGTGGCACCAAGATGACCGCGCGGTTCCTGGCACCTGTGCCTGTTACCTCGGCAAACCTTTCCGCCGTTGTCGACGCGGGCTGGATCACACAGGAAGCACTTTGCCAGGGCGTCTCCGGCGGCCCGGCACCTTGTAACTAATCTCCCGAAACTGGCGGGCCCTTCACCTCTGAGGGGCCCGCACATCTCAAATCTGCGTTTGCGCTACAGCGCGAACCCAGTCCTTTTGTCTTTTTCGCAGGAGCAAACTCCATGACGGATGTGCCCGCCCCGCAAAACGCAAAACGCACCGGCTTTCAGGCGCTGGAAGTCGATACCCGGCTTTTAGGCATGATCGGCGCGTTTCTGGTGATCTGTATTTGTTTCAACGTGTTGACCGACGGGCGTTTCCTGACGGCGCGCAACATTTTCAATCTGACTATCCAGACGGTGAGCGTGGCGATCATGGCAACCGGCATGGTGTTCGTCATCGTGACGCGCCACATCGATTTGGCCGTGGGTGCGCTGCTGGCGACATGCTCTGCGTTCATGGCGATGCTGCAGACGCGCTACCTGCCCGACCTCTTCGGTTTGGGCCTAGGTCATCCGCTGACGCCCTGGATCACGATCATCGCGGGGCTTGCCGTGGGCACGCTCATCGGCGCGTTTCAGGGGTGGCTGGTCGGCTATCTGGCGATCCCGGCCTTTATCGTGACCCTCGGGGGCCTGCTCGTCTGGCGCAACGTGGCGTGGTATCAAACCAGCGGCCAGACCATCGGCCCGCTCGACACGACCTTCATGAAATTCGGCGGCATCAACGGCACGCTTGGGGAGACCTGGAGCTGGATCTTTGGTGTGCTGGCGGTCATCTGGGCGCTCTATGCGCTTTGGTCCGCGCGCCGCGCCAAACTCGCACATGGCTTCCCGGTGAAACCTGCCTGGGCCGAAACCACAATCGGCGGCATCATCGCTGTGGGCATTCTGGGCTTCATCGCCATTCTCAACGCTTATGAAATCCCGTCCCGGCGGCTGGAACGCATGTTTGAGGCGCGCGGCGAGGTCATGCCCGAAGGCTTCACTGCTTCATATGGCCTGCCGATCTCCGTGCTGTTGCTCATCGCGGTTGCCGTGGTCATGACGCTGATTGCACAGCGCACACGACTTGGCCGCTATATTTTTGCCACCGGTGGCAATCCGGACGCGGCGGAGCTTTCGGGCATCAACACGCGGATGCTGACGGTAAAGGTCTTCGCCCTGATGGGGGCGCTCTGCGCCATCTCGGCGGTCGTGGCCTCGGCCCGTCTGACCAACCACTCCAACGACATCGGCACGCTGGACGAACTGCGCGTCATTGCTGCCGCTGTCATCGGGGGTACCGCGCTGGCCGGGGGCATCGGGACGATCTACGGTGCCATTCTGGGCGCCCTGATCATGCAATCGTTGCAATCGGGCATGGCGATGGTTGGCGTCGACGCACCGCTGCAGAACATCGTGGTGGGCACGGTTCTGGTCGCCGCCGTTTTGATCGACACGATCTACCGTAAAAAGACTGGAGGCCGCTGATGGCACCTTTATGCGAAATGCGCGACATCTCGATTTGTTTTGGCGGTGTGCGGGCGGTTGACGGTGTGTCGATCCATGTGAACCCCGGTGAGGTCGTGGGCCTCTTGGGTCACAACGGGGCCGGGAAGTCCACGCTGATCAAGATCCTTTCCGGCGCCTACAAGGCCGATGGCGGCGAGATTTACGTGGAGGGGCAGAAGGCCAGCATCACCAGCCCGCGCGACGCCCGCCGCTACAATATCGAGACGATCTACCAGACGTTGGCCTTGGCCGATAACCTCGATGCCGCCTCGAACCTCTTTCTGGGGCGCGAGCTGACCAATTGGATGGGGTTTGTGGATGACGACCGGATGGAGGCGGAGACGCGCAAGATCATGGCGCGTCTCAACCCCAACTTCAAGAAGCTCAAGGAGCCGGTATCGGCCTTGTCCGGCGGTCAGCGTCAATCGGTGGCCATCGCCCGCGCGGTCTATTTCAACGCCAAGATCCTGATCATGGACGAACCCACCGCGGCCCTCGGTGTGCACGAGACGCAGATGGTGGCCGAGCTTATTCAGGAGTTGAAAAAACAGGGATTGGGCATTTTCCTGATCAGCCATGATACCCGCGAAATGCTGGAATTGTGCGACCGCGTGTCAGTGATGAAAAACGGCCAGTTGATCGGGACGGAGCGGGTAGAGGATGTGACCGAAGATGATATCCTCAGCATGATCATCATGGGCAAGAAACCGGATCAGGGGGCTTAAGGCGATGTATCTGGGGCTTGATCTGGGGACCTCCGGCCTGAAGGCGGTGCTGATCGATGAGGATCAGCATTTGTTGGGCGAGGCGACCGCGCCCTTAACGGTGCAGCGCCCGCAGAGCGGCTGGTCGGAGCAGAACCCGGCCGATTGGCTTACGGCGGCGGAAACCGTGATGACGGCGCTGGCCGCGCAGCATGATCTGAGCGCGGTGCGCGGGATCGGCCTCAGTGGTCACATGCATGGGGCAACGCTACTGGATGTCTCGGATGAGGTGTTGCGGCCCTGCATGCTCTGGAACGATACGCGCAGCCATGCGGAGGCGGCGGCCTTCGACGGCGATCCGCAGTGGCGCGCGATCACCGGCAATATCGTGTTCCCCGGCTTCACAGCCCCCAAGGTAGATTGGGTGCGGATGCATGAGCCCGACATTTTTGCAAAAACCCGTAAAGTGCTGCTGCCCAAGGATTATCTGCGCCTCTGGCTGACCGGCGATGCGGTGTCGGAAATGTCGGATGCGGCAGGGACAAGCTGGCTGGAAACCGGCAAACGCGATTGGTCAGATACGCTTCTGGCGGCCTCCGGGCTCACCCGTGAGCATATGCCGCGCCTTGTCGAAGGGTCCGAACCTTCAGGCACGCTGCGTGCGGCGCTGTCCGCCCGTTGGGGATTGCCGGCAGGCGTGATCGTTGCGGGTGGGGCCGGTGACAACGCAGCGGCGGCCGTCGGCATGGGCGTTGTGAAACCGGGGCAGGCTTTTGTGTCGCTGGGCACCTCCGGCGTGCTCTTTGCCTCCAGTGCGGCCTATCAACCAGATGCGCCCTCTGCGGTGCACACCTTCTGCCACGCGGTGCCCGACACCTGGCATCAGATGGGGGTCATTCTCGCCTGCACCGATGCGCTCAACTGGTATGCGGCGCTCGTCGGGTCCGACGCGGGCAGCCTGACCGCCGATCTCGGCGCTCTAAAAGCGCCGGGCGAGACGCTGTTCCTGCCCTACCTTGGGGGCGAACGGACGCCGCACAACGATGCCAGCGCCCGCGGGGCGTTTCTGGGCCTCAGCCACGCAACGGATGGAATCGCAGGCACCCGTGCGGTGCTGGAGGGCGTCAGTTTTGCCTTCAGGGATTGCTATGATGCGCTGCGCAGCACTGGCACCCGGATCGACAGCCTTGTTGCCGTCGGCGGCGGTAGCCGATCCGAATACTGGCTGAGCCTTCTGGCCACGGTGTTGGACATGCCGATCGATGTGCCTGCGGCTGGCGATTTCGGCGGGGCCTTTGGGTCCGCGCGTCTGGCCCAGATGGCCGTGCTGGGGGCAGGGGCGGAACGCGCCACCCCTCCGGCAACGGCACGCACCATCGCGCCCGATCCTGCGCTGACCGATGCATTCACGACCCGCCACGCGCAATACCGCGCGGCGTATTCCGCCCTTAAGGAGGCCCTATGACCGATTTCTTCGCAGGCATCTCGCCCGTTTCCTACAATCCCGATGCGCCCGCGGACGATTTGGCCTTTCGCCACTATAACGCCGATGAAATCGTCGCGGGCAAGCGCATGGAAGATCACCTGCGTTTCGCCGTGGCCTGGTGGCACAGCTTCGCCTGGCCGGGCGGGGATCCCTTCGGTGGGCAGACGTTTGAGCGGCCCTGGTTCGGGGACACGATGGATCTGGCCCGGCTTAAGGCCGATGTCGCCTTTGAGATGTTCGCGCTGCTGGGGCAGCCCTACTACTGCTGGCATGACGCCGACATCCGACCGGAAGGCGACAGTTT
The DNA here is from genome assembly GCF_947501835.1 of uncultured Roseobacter sp. NCBI lineage: Bacteria > Pseudomonadati > Pseudomonadota > Alphaproteobacteria > Rhodobacterales > Roseobacteraceae > Roseobacter > uncultured Roseobacter sp. The sequence goes on from NZ_CANMXR010000007.1 coordinate 251,292, forward strand.
TGCCGAGAGCAAGCGCAATTTCGAAGAAATCATCGATTACATCGGCACCAAGATGGACGCGCAGGGCACAAAATTGCTCTGGGGCACCGCGAACCTGTTTTCGCACCGCCGGTTCATGGCAGGCGCCGCCACCAACCCGGACCCTGAGGTCTTTGCCTGGTCGGCGGCGACGGTGAAAAACTGCATTGATGCGACGCATAAGCTGGGCGGTGAAAACTACGTGCTCTGGGGGGGGCGCGAAGGCTATGAGACGCTGCTGAACACCGATCTGAAACGGGAACGCGCGCAGGCCGGACGTTTCCTGCAGATGGTTGTCGATTACAAGCATAAGATCGGTTTCAAAGGCGCCATTCTGATCGAGCCCAAACCACAAGAGCCAACCAAGCACCAATACGACTATGACGTCGCCACCGTTTACGGGTTCCTCAAGGAATTCGGGTTGGAGGGTGAGGTTCAGATGAACATCGAACAGGGGCATGCCATTCTTGCCGGGCACAGTTTTGAGCATGAATTGGCGATGGCGGCGGCCTTGGGCATCTTCGGCTCCATCGACATGAATCGCAACGATTATCAATCCGGCTGGGACACCGACCAGTTTCCCAACAACGTGCCCGAGGTGGCGCTGGCCTACTACGAGGTCCTCAAGGCGGGCGGTTTCACCACAGGTGGGACGAACTTCGATGCCAAGCTACGCCGCCAAAGCCTCGACCCCAAGGATCTGATCGCCGCCCATGTGGGTGCCATGGACATCTGCGCCCGTGGCTTCAAGGCCGCTGCCGCGATGCTGAAGGATGGCAGTCTGGAAACAGCCCGCGTCGCACGGTATGCAGAGTGGGAAAATGGTGCAGCACAGGGCTGGCTCACCAATGCTACACTGGAAGAGATCGAGGCAACTGTTGCCGGGGGTGGGATCGATCCTGCGCCACGCTCAGGGCAACAGGAAATCCTTGAGAATTACGTCAGTCGATTTGTCTGAGGACACATAAAATGGCACTCATTCTGGCGGATGTCGGAGGAACGAACGTACGCTTTGCCTGCGCCAGAGGCGGGGCCATTGATGCCGCCCTGACCCGTCGCTTTCAAAATGATGATTACGCCAGTTTCGACGCTGCATTGTCGAGCTATCTGGCAGAGGTGAAGGTCGCAACCGTCGAAGCGCTGACCATTGCCGTCGCGGGACCCGGGAACGGGGTGACGGCGCGGCTAACCAATCGCAACTGGCGGTTTGATGCGCGTGAGCTGGCGTCAGCGCACGGTGCGCATCAAGTCAGCTTAATGAATGATCTCGGGGCGTTAGGATACGCTCTTGATAGTCTGGATGACGGTGGTGTGCGTGTCGTTGTGCAGGCCGAGAGCACAACAGCAGCGCAGATGCAGCGCCTTGTTGTGGGGATCGGCACCGGGTTCAACGTCAGCCCGGTTCTGACCCACAATGGGGGTGTGACCTGTCTGCTGGCCGAAGCAGGCCTTGGCAGTTTGCCAAGCCGCATGCGCCGTCCTCTGGAGGCGTTTTTGGGCAGGCCCGCGGATTGGGTGCGCTGCGTCGAAGATGTGATTTCCGGGCCGGGTCTATCCCGGTTGCATGCAGAAGCCACGGGGGATGCGTTGGACGCGCGCGTGGTGTTGGAGCAGGCCGGTGCCGGGGAGGCAAAGGCCATGGCCAGCCGCGAGGTCTTTGCCAAGATGCTCGGCGAATGGGTGCAGGACCTGCGCCTGCTTTACATGCCCACAGGCGGGATCTTTCTGGCGGGTTCTGTGGTGCGCGCGCTGCTGGACAGCCCGGCGCGCGAGACCTTTGTGCAGACGGTCAGCGCACAGCCCACGGTGAAATCAACGCTGCCGCCGGTGGTAATTTCCGTCATCACCCAGGATGAGGCCGCGCTTTTGGGGTGCCTCGCCTATGCCAAGGCGGCGCTTTGAAGCTTTTTGACCTTTCGGTGAACCGCGGTCCATTTTTTGCGTTCAATCGTCGGTAGGGGCCGCGCCCAAGTAATTCAAGTGAAAGCCGAAATGCTCTACCGTGCCCACCAATGCACGCCGGCAGGCGGGATTTGCACACCGTCAAATAAGACCATATCGGGGCTGTAGTTAAAGGCAAAGAGGTGCGTCTGCGTTTCTCTGAGGCGCAATCCTTCGGGCAATTCTCGCGTTTCGACGCCTGCCTGTTCCGCCAGATCTACAATGATACGGTCCCAGAGTGCTTCATCCGGCCAGGCGCCCAGATAGTGCAGCGCGCCTTCGCTTTTCAGGATCGCGTCACCCGTGACCGTCTCCAGACCCGTCGTGGCCTGTCCTTCCAGCATTTCCACCCAATGCTGGATCGTGCCACCACCCTTGACCGCCCGGGTCACGCCCGGTGGCAGGCTTTCAACCCGCGCCACAGTGGTATCCAGACCCGGCAGATCCGGCCCCATCGGCATAGGTATGCAAAGCTCTTCGGTCACCGCATTGGATCGCGGGCCAAGCAGGACGACGGTCCCCGTCAAGGCTTTTTTCAAAGCATCAGGCAGATGGGCCAGACCGGGGGCCAGAACCATGGCGTAACCCGATACATCGTCGACCGTCGAGGGGATGATATCGACGGAAAGACCCTTTCGCCGCAGGGCACGATACGCCTCCAGCATCAGACGGAAATAGCTGAACCCGTCGCCCTGCGGCAGCGTGGCCCAGGCCCATTCAGACGGGTAGTCGAAAATCAGCGCAACCGGCGCCTTGGTGACCGCGACATCCGGCATCTGCGCCATTTCCTGCGCGACCTGCGCCGCCTCGGCCAATCCGGGCGCCGGGGCATCGTCGGGGCGGCGCAATCCGGCATGCATCTGCTCTTGTGCAAAGGGCGCTTGACGCCAGCGGAAGTAGCTGACCACCTCGGCGCCATGGGCAAAGGCCTCCCAGCTCCAGAGCCGCACCATGCCGGGCAGGGGCGCGGGGTTATGCGGGGCCCAGTTCACCGGGCCGGGTTGTTGTTCCATCACCCACCAGCGCCCATCCTTGCCAACGGCGCGGTAGAGATCGTGGTGGAAGGCCTGCATATCCGGGTCGCCCTGTTGCAGGTAGCGCGCCTTGTGTTCCGCGCTGCCCTCCAGCCGGTCGGACAGAAATCCGATGGGGTAGCTGTCCCAGCTGGCGATATCAATCGATGCCCCGACATCGAAGTGGTCGAAATCCAGAACCCGGCCCATGTAATTATGAAGGAGCGGCGCATCGGTGCGGGCGCGCAGGGCGGCCACCTGCACCGCGTGATAGGCCACCACCTGATCGGAACTGAACCGGCGGAACGCCAGCTCATGGCTGGGGTTGGCCTGCGTCACTGTGAGATTGGGCAGGTCGATCTCGTCAAAACTGCGATATTCCATCGACCAGAACACGTTGCCCCAAGCGGCGTTCAGCGCATCGATGTCGCCATACCGGTTCTGCAACCACAGCCGGAACGCCTCCCGCGCGGCGTCCGAATAGGACAGAACGGTGTCGTGGCAGCCATATTCATTGTCGATCTGCCAGCCGTGTATACGCGGGTCGCGGCCGTAGCGATCTCCCAGAACCTCGGCGATCCGACCGCTGGCCGCGCGGTAGCCTGCGTGGCTGAAACAATAATGCCGCCGGGAGCCGAACTTGCGTGGCTGCCCCTGTGCGTCAACGGCCAACATGTCGGGAAACCTGTCCAGCATCCAGCGTGGCGGGGTGCAGGTGGGCGTGCCGAGGATGATCTTCAGGCCTGCAGCGCTCAGCGTGTCGATGGCGCGGTCGAGCCAATCAAAGGTGAAATTGCCGGAGGTGGGTTCCATCCGGCTCCAAGCAAATTCGCCGATTCTGACCCAGGTGATGCCCGCCGCGATCATATTGGCGGCGTCTTGCGCCCACATGTCTTCGGGCCAGTGTTCGGGATAGTAGCAGGTGCCCAACGCACGTTTCATAAGATCACCCGTGGCTCCGCCAGCCCCTGCGCAACGCCGGGGATCGCAAAGGTTTGCCCGTGAGCTTTTTCGGCCTTCAGATGCGCCGTTTCCAACCCCTGCATGGCGCTGGTGACGAAGAGCGTGGTCAAGTCTTTCCCGCCAAAGGCCGGGCAGGTGGTATGCGCTGCGGGCAGTTCGATGGCGTGCAGGAATGTACCCTCCGGAGAATAGGCCGCAACCCGCCCCGCGCCCCATTGGGCAATCCACAGCGCCCCGTTTTTGTCCACTATGGCCCCATCGGGGTTGAGACCTTCGGTGCTGAGATCAAGGAACACCTGCGGTGTGCCATCGGGCCAGCCATTGCGGTCCAGCGGCAGGCGCATGACCTGCGCCTGCGCGGTATCGGCGAAATAGGCAAAGCTTCTGTCGGGCGCAAAGCAGATGGCGTTGGAGATGGTGATCTCGCCAAAAAGCTTCCGCAACTCTCCCTGGTAGAGCCGGTAAATTGCACCGGCCCCGGCTTCGGCATTCTTGCCCATGGTGCCAATCCAGAACCCGCCCCAGGGATCTGCGCGCCCGTCGTTGGAGCGTGTGACGGGATTGCCTTGCTCCAACGGAACGATGCGGGACTTTTCAGCGGTGATCAGGTCAAACCGCCACAACCCGGTGGCCGAGGCGATCAGCAGGGTATCGGCATCAATCCAACCGGCAGCGGAAACCGTTTCGTCGAATGGCCACTCCAACGGGTCCGCGCCTGACTGGCTCAGGAGTTTCTGACCGACAATATCAAACCAGAAAAGCTGCTGGCGCAGCGGATGCCACAGCGGTCCTTCACCCAGCTGGCAGCGCCGGGCATCATGGACCGAAAACGTCACGCCGTGGCCTGTTTATAGGCCTCAACGATTTTCTGGGCGCGGTCGGCCACATCCGGTGCGGTCAGTCCCGGTTTATAGATGGCCGATCCCAACCCGAAGCCGTCTGCGCTGGCGGCAATCCATTCGCCAAAATTCTCCGGACCTGCGCCGCCGACGGCAAAGACCAGCGTGCCCTTGGGCAGGATCGGACGCATGGCTGCGAGGCCAGCGGTGCCCGCCATCGCGCCCGGAAAGAGTTTCAGCCCATCGGCTCCGGCGTGCAGGGCTGCGAAAGCTTCGGTGGGGGTGAAGACACCCGGCCAGCTTTGCATGCCAAGGGCCTTGGTTGCGCGGATCACCGCGACATCGCAGTTGGGCGATACAATCAGCTTGCCCCCCGCGTTGGCGACGGCATCCACCTCCGCCACGGTCAAAACGGTGCCAGCCCCGATCAGCGCCCGGTCGCCGAAGGCGCGCGCCAGGCTGCCGATGCTTTCCAGCGGATCGGGCGAGTTTAGTGGCACCTCGATCTGGGTGATGCCCGCGTCCAGCAGCGCCTCGGCGATGGCGGGGGCCTCGGGCGGTGTAATGCCACGCAGGATGGCGATCAGGGGCAGTGTCATGTGAGAGCCTTTGCGTTTCTATAAGCGGCGGTCAGCCCGGCAAGGGTTGTTCGTTCCGTATCGACAAGCATCGCCTCAACGCCTTGAGGGCGCAGGGCCGATTGGTAGGCGTGGGCCTGATCGCCCGTGCCCAATATGGCAACGTTCTGGCCCAGCCAATAGGGGCGGGCAGCGGCGAGTTCTGCACCAATGAGAAACCCCGACAGCGCCGCGCGGGTGCTGGCCGCCGGGGTCTGATGCAACAGGTGATCTGCGCGCAACCCAAAGAGCCGCGCAGCAAAGCGTTCCGGCTTGGCCATGGCATCGCTGACGGCCGCATCAAAGGCGGCGTTCTCCCACCCGTCCTCAGCAAGGGAATGGCGCAGAACCGATCCGTCGCTGATCAGGGCAAAGAGCTCACCCGACATGAAGGTTTGAAAGCTGACAACTTCACCCGCACTCAAGTGCACCCATTTCGTATGTGTGCCGGGCAGGCAGAGCACGCCGTCCCAGCCCGGATTGAGGTGCAGGAACCCGGCAATCTGCGTTTCCTCGCCGCGCATGACATCCGCGGGGCTGGCCTGGGCCAGACCGGAGACGACGCGAACGTTCAACCCTTGGGTGGTGGGGGCCGTGGTCAGGGTTTCGGCCAGGGGGGTGCAGGGCACCGAGCGATAGGGCGCCTCGACCCATCCTTGGCGCGATCCGACCATACCGCAGGCGATCACCGGCACGGGGCCGCCGGTCAGCCAATCGCCGATGAGCCGCAGGAGCGCAGGTTCAAACTCTTCGGTCTGCAACCGGCCCATGCCGTCGTCGGATTGCGCCCGCGCCAGCACCGCCCCCCCCTGCATCGCAAAGGCGCGCAGATTGGTTGTGCCCCAATCCACCGCGATCCAGTCAGGTGCTATGGTCTGGCTCATGCGCTCATCCTGTGGTGACCACGCCGCCGTCCACGACCATGCACTGCCCGGTCATCATCTTGCTGGTGTTCGAGGCCAGAAACAGCACCGCATCGACAATGTCCTGCGGTTCAAGGTGGGTCTTGAGGCACTGGCGTCCCAGATGTGCCGCCAAGGCATCCGGTGTCGCCCATTTGTCCAATTGCTTTTCGGTCAGAACCCAGCCCGGTGCCAGCGCATTGACGCGGATGCCATCGGGGCCCAATTCGCGCGCCAGGCTGCGGGTCATGGCAGTGATGCCGCCGTTGGCGCTGGTGTAGGCGGGGTAACCCGCGTTGCCCATCATATAGCTGATCGAGCTGAAGTTGATGATCGCGCCGGAGCCCCGTTTGATCATGGCGGGCGCCACCGCTTGTGCGGCAAAGAAATAGGCCTTGAGGTTGACTGACAACAGGAAATCCCACTCCTCCGGCGTCAGCTCCAGCCAGTTGTGCCGGCGGTCATTGGCGGCGTTGGAGACCAGCGTGTCAATGGGGCCGTGCGCCTCTTCCGCAGCCGCGATTGTTTTGCGCAGACCGTCGGTGTCGGTGATGTCACCCTGGAAAAACAGCGGTGCGCGTCCGTGTTTTTCGGTCATTTCCGCCACGAAGGCGCTGGCATCGGAGCGACCGATGAAAGCGACATTGGCGCCCTGGGCCAGGAAGCCATCGGTAAGGTCCGCCCCAATGCCCGACCCGCCCCCTGTGATATAGATCGAGGCACCGTCGAGATCGTGAAAACTTGCGGTCTTTGTCATGATACTGTCCCGGTTGTTGCCCGAAGGCAGGATGGTGCAGGTGATGGCAGCGATGTGCCCCGAAGGTCGATGATATTCAAGCGAAATGGCGTTCCGTTGATCTGTGTCACAGCCGCTTGCCTTCCAGCACCCACATGCTCTCGGGGAAACTCCACGGCAGCGTCACCCCATTGTGCATGAGCGCGGCCCCGGTCAGCGTCAGCGGGCCGTCCTTGAGCGCCAGATTGCCGCGCGACAGCACGGTGGCGGAGGCGCGGTTGCGCAGGCTGATTTCATACTGCGCGTCCGGTTCCAGGCGCGTCAGCCGCAGCGGGCGCGGCGCAATCTGCGGTGAGGTGCCCGATTTGCCGGAAAAGACCACAAAGCGGCTGCCGTCCCGTGCCTGCTGTTGTTCGGCAATAACCGAAGGGTCGGAGGCATCGAGCCGCAGGATGTCGGCGGCATACATCCAGTCGCGGTTTTCCTTCCACCATGCGGTGACATCCGCCAGCACGCGTGCCTCGTGATCGGTCAGTTCGCGCGGGTCCATTTCGAACCCCATGTGCCGCTGCGCCGCAACCCAGGCGCGGAATTCGATGTCCAGCACACGGCCGGAAGTATGGCACTTGCGCGGGCCCACATGGCTGCCGGTCACGGCAGAGGGCATGAAGATCGACGCATTATGCTGCATTTTCAGCCGCTCCAGCGCGTCGTTGCTGTCCGATAGCCAGACCCGCTGTGTCCGGCTGAGGATGCCGAAGTCGATACGCCCGCCACCCGAGGCACAGCTTTCAATTTCCACATCCGGGAAATCCGCGCGCAACCGGTCGATCAGCGCATAAGACCCGCGGGTCTGCGCGGCATCCGGCATCGGCAGCACGCGGTTATGGTCCCATTTGATGTAGTCGATGGGGTGGGTGGACAGCAGCTTGGAAATCCGCTCGTAGAGGAAATCGCGCACCTCCGGCAGCGCCATGTTCAGCGCCTTTTGCTGGCGGCCCAGCACCTGATCCTCCGACCCCAGCGCCCAGTCGGGATGGGCGCGGTGAATGTTGGAGTTGGGGTTGATCATTTCGGGCTCGAACCAGATGCCAAAACTCATGCCTTGCCCGTGCACATAGTCGATGAGCGGGCCGAGACCATCAGGGTATTTGCGTGGATCGACCTCCCAATCGGACAGGGACGAGGTGTCATCGTCGCGTTGCCCGAACCAGCCGTCATCCAGCACGAAACGCTCCGCGCCCAGTTTAGCAGCGCGGGTGGCGATGTCTTTCAGCACGGGCAGGTCATGGGCGAAATAGACCGCTTCCCAGCAGTTGTAATGCACCGGGCGCGGGCGTCCCGGTTTGGTCCAGGTGACCACCCGGTCGCGCAGATGCCGCTGAAAGGACACCGCGCAGCCGTTCAAGCCATCCGAGGAATAGACCGCATAGAGCGGGGCGGTGCGGAATTCCGTCGAGGGGGAAGTTTCCATGCGCGCCGCGTGGCCGAACTGGATCTGGCGGCGGCCATCGGGCAGTTCTTCGGCGATCATGCGGTGCCCACCGGACCAGCCGTAGTGAAAGGCAAAGGCCTCGCCGCTGGTGTTGGTGGCGGCCTGGCAGGGGACGATCAGGCCCGGGAAGTGTTCGTGCCCCGTGCGGCCCGTGCGGTTTTCGCGGTAACGGATGCCGGGCGACCAGGCGGTGCGGTTCATCTGGAACTCACCGCACCAGCGCCCGGCAAAGTCGATCATGTCATTGGCATGCTGCGGCGCAGGCAGTACCGGGGCCGCCAGCCAGTGCAGATGCAGCGGGCGATCTGCCGAAAGGGCTGCCGTCATCGCGATCACATGGGTCTCGGGATCAAGCGCAAAGTCCGCAGTATAAGTTAGCCGGTTCCCCTGATCCTTGCAGATCACGGTCAGCCCGTCAGGGCGCTCTTCGACCCCATCGAGATGGAATTTCGGCAAGAGCGGTGTGCCGTCCTGATCGCGGACGATCAGCCCGGGTTGGCCGGGGAAGGTGCGCGAGGCCTCCGGACAGAGCGACAGGTCCGGGTTTTCATCCAGCATGCCACCCGTAACATCAAGCGTGCTGATGCGGGTGATCGCCGTCAGGTCTTCTCCTGCGGGCAGCGGTGCGCCCCAATAAACAACCTGTGGGCAGCGCCCACCGGAAGAGGCGAGCGCCAGTGTCTGACGCTCGTCGTCCAGCCGCCAGCATTGTGTCACTTTACGGCTCCGAGGGTGAGGCCCGCGATGAAGTGCCGCTGCATCAGGAAGAACATCAGCACCGGCGGCAGGGCGGCCACGATGGAGCCCGCACTCATCAGGTGATAGGCGGCGCGGAACTGCGCGTTAAAGCTGGTGATCCCTGCTGTGACCGGCTGGCTTTCAGGGCCTTGCGTCAGAACCACCGCCCAGAAGTAGTCGTTCCAGATGAAGGTGAAGATCAGCACCGAGAGCGCCGCAATCGCGGGTTTCATCAGCGGGATCACCACATACCAGAAAATCTTCCACTCCGCGATGCCTTCGACGCGCGCGGCCTCGATGAGTTCATAGGGCAGGGCGCGGATGAAGTTGCGCATGAAGAGCGTGCAGAACCCGGTCTGAAACGCAACGTGAAAGAGGACCAAGCCGGTCTTGGTGTTATAGAGCCCCATGTCGAGCGTCAGGTCGCGCACCGGCACCATCAGAATCTGGAAGGGCACGAAGTTGCCCGCCACGAACATGAAGAAGATCCAGATGTTGGATTTGAACTTGTAGACGCCAAGGGCGAACCCGGCGAGGCAGGACAGAGCCACCGCGCCAATGACCGTGGGCACCGTGATCAGCACCGAATTCAGCATGTAGCGCGGCATGTCGGAGTTGAAGAACACCTGACCGTAGTTATTGAACATCTCGAACGACGAGGGCAGGCCCCAATAGTTGCCCTGGGTGAAATCCACCGCTGGCTTGACTGAAAACACGGCCACGGCGATCAGCGGCAGGAGCCACATGATCAGGGCAATCGGCAAGAGCGACTGATAGGTCAGCTGCCAGGAACGGGGGGTTTTCTCAATCGGTGTCGGGAACATCTCAGGCCTCCTCGCGGGCGGGCAGCGCTGCTTGCGCTTTTTTGGTCAGACTGGCGCGCACAATGTCGTAGGATGTGCAGAGCCTGTGGCGCAATTCGCCATCTTCTGTTTTTTCCGGCAGGTTGATCCAGCTGCGGTGGAAATAGGGCGCCTTGTTGCCCACGCCGGCCTCGATCAGCATTGTTGCGGTTTCGATGTCCGGGGTTTTCACGGAAATCCCCGGTGCCGATGATCCGATGCAGGCGAACATCTTGCCGCCCACTTTCCAGGCGTCGTGGCCACCGCCCCAAGGGTCGGATTTCTCCGCCCCGGGCAGGTCGCCGCAGATCATGTCAACACGTCTGCGAAAGCTCATCGGCCTTTCTCCTCGCGCCACATGGACCACAGGAAGTAGGCGATGAAGATCAGCATGATCAGGAAGAGGATCACGGCGATGGCCGCGCCATACCCCATGCGGAAGCCGTATTCGCTGAGCGCCTTTTCGAACATGTAGAAGCTCAGCACCCGCGTCTGGCCGAAGGGACCGCCGTTGGTCATGATCGAGATCAGATCAAAGCTCCGCAGGGCGCCGATGATCGTCACCACGAAGGCGATGAAGGTCGCAGGTTTCAGCTGCGGGATGATGATGAACCAGAGCATCCGCCAGCCCTTGGCCCCATCCAGGCGGCCTGCTTCGATCTGCTCGGGGTCAACGGCGTTGAGGCCGGTGAGATAGAGGATCATGCAATAGGCGGTCTGTGGCCAGAGGCCAGCCGCGATGATGCCGTAGGTCGCCAGGGTCGGATCGCCCAGCACGTTGACCGGCCCCAGACCCACCAGCCCCAGGACCCCGTTCAGCAGCCCCTCGTTGGGCAGGTAGAACCAGGAGAACACCAGGCCCACAACCACCTGGCTGAGCACGAAGGGGAAGAAGAAGAGGGACTTGTAGATGCGGATGCCTGTCACCGTCTGGTTCAGGAACAGTGCGATGAAGAGCCCGCCGGGAATGGCCAGCAGGTAGAGCAGCAGCCATTTGAGGTTGTTCCAGAGCGACACTTCGAAGGCGCTGTCCTCCATCAGTTCGGCGTAGTTTGCCATGCCGACAAATGTTGCGTCGCCCAAGCCGTCCCAGTCGTAAAAGGAAATCGCGATCGACTGGTAGATCGGCCAGATCACATAAAAGGCAAAGAACAGGATCGCGGGTGCGAGAAACAGCCAGGGCGTGACCGCAATCTCGTTGCGTTTGTACCAACTCCGCTGCGATGTCGCGGGCGTGTTTGTGGGGTCCATTGCTGTCATCGACGGGTCTCCTCGGTCATGCATGACATGCTGCCATGATCGTACAGGGCATGCGGTCGGTGTCGCGGCGCATTCGGCAATAGGGCGCGGGCCATACTCTCGAATGGGTCGGAAACTGGCCGGGCGTTTGGGAGCCGCCCGGCCAGTTGATCGTTACTTGTAGACGCGCTCCTGAACCTTATCGAGACGGTTTAGGATGTCGTCGAGGTTGTCCGGGAAGACCATGAATTCCTGCAGGCCCTGCATGGCTTCGTTGGCCATTTCCGCCGGGAAGTCGCGGTCAAAGAACTGCGCCACGCCCCCCGGAGAGTTTTCCGACAACATGGCAAAGCCCTCGTTGAGGAACTTGTCGTCATCCACCGCGGATTGCGCATTCACCGGGAGTTGCCCGAGGTTGGAGCCGTTGTTGATCTCGGTCTGCACATTTGCCGAGACCACATAGCGCAGGAATTCGCGCGCCGCTTCTTTGTTGGAAGCATTGGCCGGGATGTGGAAAGTATCGGTCGGCGCGTCTTCCGCCAAAGCGATCCCGGGTGTGATTTCGGGGAATTGGTAGAAGTCCAGTTTGCTGTCATCCAGACCCGCTTCGCGCAGCGGGGCTACGGCGAAGTTACCCTTGAGGATGGCCGCCGCCTCACCGTTAACGATGAAGGGCAGCGATTCCTGCCAGCTGTAGTTCTGGTGGTTGTCGATAAAGGCGCCCATGTCGATCAGCTCACGCCAGTTGGCGAAGGTCTGCTTGACGCGGTCATCGGTCCATTTGACCTTGCCTTGCGCCAGTTCCATATGGAAATCAAAGCCGTGCGTCCGCATGTTGAGGTAGTCAAACCAGCCACCTGCGGTCCAGAGGAACTTGGTGCCGATGGTGTAGCACTTGCGCCCGGAGTCGAGGACCGCCTGGCAGTTGGACTTCATCTCGTCGAAGTTCGCAGGTTCGTTCAGACCCAGCTCTTCGTAGATGTCCTTGCGGTAGTAAACACCCCATTGATAATAGGTGTAAGCCACGCCCCATTGCTTGCCGTCGATGGTCATCGCGCCCCTGGTGGAGGCGAGGGCTTCGGCGATCTCGGGCTCCTCCCAAAGATCCGAGACGTCTTCGAACAACCCGGCGTTCACAAAAGGGGTCATCCGGTTGGCCGCGTACCAGGTGGCAACATCGGGCGAATCCGCCGTCAGGAAGTTGCGGATCTGCGTCTTATACGCGTCCCGGTCGATGATGGTGGTTTCGATGCTCAGGTCGGGGTGCAGCTCTTGGAAGTCTGCGATCATCGCTTCCATGGTCGCCCGGGGGGCAGGGTTCGAGGTGTCGAGGAAAATCTTCAGATCGCCCGTCAGCTCGGCGTGAGCCGCGCCTGCAAGCATGGTCGATCCCGCCAATGCCATGAGCATTGATTTGGTGGTGAAACGCATGGTGTCCTCCCTAAGATGCGTGTTCAGATATGAAACTGTTTTGAGGTTCCATTATTTGAAACCTAGTTTTATATATTGAAAACTACACTGCAATCTGCATAGACTGTCAACAGTGTTCTTTGGGAAACTGCAGAACACGCACAGCGCTCCGGGAGGCGGTTTTGAGCTTAAGCGTCTGATGCTTAAGAGTATTTCCGAAAAGCGAGGCTGTGATTGAGTTGGGAGGATACCGGTTATGTCCGGCGACGGAACCGTTGGCAAAGCTTTGGATGTGCTGGATCAGGTGGCAGCCTACGGGCGGCCTGTGCGCTTTGCGACCCTGCTAGAAGCCAGCGATTTTCCCAAGGCCACGCTCTATCGGTTCCTGCAGACCCTCACCAGCCAGGGCATGCTGGCATATGATCCGGATCGTCAGACCTACAGTCTTGGGGTTCGGCTGGTGCGTCTGGCCCACGCCGCCTGGACACAAAGCTCGCTGGCCCCCATTGCGCGCCCGCATCTGGACCGTCTGAGCGCCGAGACAGGGCACACGGTGCATCTGGCGCAGCTCGACAATGCGCAGGTGCTCTATGTCGACAAACGCAATGCCGCCCAGCCCATCGAGATGTACAGCGATGCGGGCAAAGTCGGCCCCGCCTATTGCACCGGCGTGGGCAAAGCCATGCTCGCCTTCATGCCACAAAGCGATTTGCAGCGGGTGATCAAACAGCAGTCCTTTCACCGGTTCACCGACCACACCTACACCACGCCAGAGGCGCTCTGCGCAGAGCTTGAAGCCATCAAAGACCGCGGATACGCCTTTGACCGTGAAGAACATGAGCCGGGCATCATCTGCATCGCGCATCCGATCCTGACCGACCGCGGTCGCGTTTTGGGCGCGATGTCCATCACCGGCTCACTTGAAACCACCAACCTAACGCAACTCGAAACCTGGGCACCGCGTCTTGCGCGGACAGCCGAGGCCATTGCCTATGAGGCACAGGCCTGGCGCTTCCCGGATTCCCACCTTCAACACACAGGGACATAAACCAATGACAGGTGTAACGCTGAACAACGCGATCAAACGCTATGGCGACGTGCAAGTGATCCATGGGGTCGATCTTCAGGTCGAGGACGGGGAGTTTTGCGTGTTCGTGGGGCCATCCGGGTGCGGGAAATCCACGCTCTTGCGGATGATCGCGGGGCTGGAGGAAACCAGCGACGGCCAGATCCACATCGGCCCGCGCGACGTCACCAATATGGACCCGTCCGAGCGGGGCGTGGCCATGGTGTTCCAGACCTACGCTTTGTACCCGCATATGACGGTTGAGGAAAACATGGGCTTCGGTCTGCGGATGAACGGGGTGCCCAAGGCCGAGATTCAGCAGAAGGTGAAAGGCGCCTCCGATATTCTGAAGCTCGACGAGTATCTCGCACGCAAGCCCAAAGCACTCTCCGGCGGGCAGCGGCAGCGGGTGGCCATCGGCCGCGCCATTGTGCGCGGGCCGGAGGTGTTTCTCTTTGACGAACCGCTCTCCAACCTCGACGCGGAACTGCGGGTCGAGATGCGGGTGGAGATCGCCCGTCTGCATAAGGACATCGGCGCGACCATGATCTACGTGACCCACGATCAGGTCGAGGCGATGACGCTCGCGGACAAGATCGTGGTGCTGCGTGCGGGCCGGATTGAGCAGGTGGGCGCACCGCTTGAGCTCTACCGCAATCCCGATAACAAATTTGTTGCCGGGTTCATCGGATCCCCGGCGATGAATTTCCTGGATGGTGTGGTGGCGGAAGGGGGCGTTGATGTCCCCGCGCTGGGCCGCACGGTGGCGGTCACTGCGAATTTGCCCGCTGCCGGGACCGAGGTGACCCTGGGCATTCGCCCCGAGCACATCGAGGTGGATATGACCAAAGGCGATTTGAATGCGGAGCTATCCGAAGCGCTGGGCGGGGTGTCCTACCTGCACCTCGTGGCCAGCACCGGCGAGCGCATCATCGCGGAGGAACGGGGCGATGATCGTGCCTCTGCGGGCGATACCGTCGACATTGGATTTGAGCCGAGACGGGCGATGGTCTTCGCGCGCGACAGCGGATTGCGCATCCGTTAGGCGGAAGATCCACCAGAACGTCCCACTGAGAAATATATTTTAGGCATAAAATATTTTTCCTTGAAGCAAATTGCGACTCGCCCTAACCTTTCAGGCAGGGCGGCGTCTATCTGCGCCGGAGATATGGTAGGGGCAACCTTCGTGGCGCAACGGATATTTCGGGTTTTCGAATGTGCAGTCCCAGGCCGGGGTCTCTCGTCGTTCCGATGGATGGGCACCTCCGGTATCTGTTCAATTTGTGACAGAATGGAATGGTGCGCAGCCCGCATTTCATTAATTCCCGCAGGGGCTTTGTTGCTGTTGGCCGCGCTCAGAGCCTTGATGTTGCCACCAGAGCTCAGCAACCCGATGGTGGCGGAGGGGATGCTCTGATGCTGAGGCCTTCCGCCCATAGCGACACATTCGCCCGTGATAACCTCCCACCTGAGGGCACCTGGCCTGATCTCCTGCTGGACGGATTCGACTATCCCGACCAGCTCAACGCCGCCGTTGAGCTCACCGATGCGATGGTCGAGCGCGGCTTCGGCGACAACACCGCGCTGATCGGAAACGGGCGCAGGCGGACCTATAAGGAATTGAGCGATTGGACCAATCGGCTGGCTCATGCGCTGGTGGATAATCTCGGGTTGAAGCCCGGCAACCGCGTCCTCATCCGCTCTGCCAATAACCCGGCCATGGTGGCCTGTTGGCTGGCGGCGACCAAAGCGGGCGCGGTTGTGGTGAACACGATGCCGATGCTGCGCGCGGGTGAGCTTTCGGCCATTGTCGACAAGGCCGAGATCAGCCATGCGCTGTGCGACACCCGTCTGATGGATGAAATGACCGCCTGCGCCAAGGCGAGCGGGTTTCTGAAATCGGTGGTGGGGTTTGACGGGACCTCCAACCATGATGCGGAGCTTGACCGGCTCGCGTTGGAGAAGCCCGTGCAGTTCGAGGCCGTTCCCACCGCGCAGGATGATGTGGCGCTGCTGGGGTTTACCTCCGGCACAACCGGTGATCCTAAGGCCACCATGCATTTTCACCGCGATCTGCTGATCATCGCCGATGGCTACGCGCGCGAGGTTCTGGGGGTGGTGCCTGAGGATATCTTTGTCGGCTCGCCGCCGCTGGCCTTTACCTTTGGGCTGGGCGGTTTGGCGATATTCCCGCTGCGCTTTGGCGCGGCGGCCACGCTGTTGGAAACGGCGTCACCGCCCAATATGATTGAAATCATTGAAAAATATCGCGCAACGGTCTGTTTTACGGCCCCCACCGCTTACCGCGCCATGCTCGCGGCGATGGCGGAGGGCGCTGATCTCAGCAGTCTGCGCGCAGCAGTCTCAGCGGGCGAAACCCTGCCTGCGCCCGTCTACCATGACTGGCAGGAAAAGACGGGCAAGCCAATGTTGGACGGGATTGGTGCTACCGAATTGCTGCATATCTTCATTTCCAATCGTTTCGATGATCACAAGGCCGCCTGTACCGGCAAGCCCGTGCGCGGATATGAGGCTAAAATCATCGACATGGAGGGCAGGGAGGTTCTCCGCGGCACGGTCGGGTGGCTGGCAGTGCGCGGCCCCACCGGGTGTCGGTATCTCGCCGATGATCGGCAGGCGGCCTATGTCAAGGACGGCTGGAACATCACCGGTGACAGCTTTGCGATGGACGAGGATGGCTATCTGCATTTCGCCGCGCGCAACGACGATATGATCATATCGTCGGGCTACAATATTGCCGGTCCGGAGGTTGAGGCCGCGCTGCTGTCGCACCCCGCTGTGGCCGAATGCGCCGTCGTCGGCCTGCCGGATGACACGCGGGGCCATATTGTCCAGGCCTATATCGTTCTGAGCGACAAGAAGTCTGAAAATGATCGCCTGATCAAGGACTTGCAGGATCACGTGAAAGCAAAAATCGCGCCCTACAAATACCCGCGTGACATTCAATTCATCGATGCGCTGCCCAAAACCGCGACTGGGAAAATCCAGCGTTTTGCCCTGAGAGGCCAACAATGACCGACAACCCATCCGACGGGACAAAGATGGATTTCGCCAGCGACATGTCCTATGGCGACTACCTGCGCCTCGATCCGATTTTGGATGCGCAGCACCCGCTGTCTGAGGCGCATGATGAGATGTTGTTTATCGTGCAGCACCAGACGTCAGAGCTCTGGATGCGGCTGGCGATTCATGAATTGAACGCGGCGCGGGTCTCCATCCGGTCCGGCAATCTGCGACCGGCGTTCAAGATGCTGTCGCGGGTGGCGCGGATATTTGAGCAGCTCAACGGGGCCTGGGATGTTTTGCGCACGATGACGCCAAGCGAATACACCGCGTTTCGGCCCAGCCTGGGCAATTCCTCCGGGTTTCAGTCGCATCAATACCGGCTGATCGAATTTATCCTCGGCAATCGCAATGCGAAACTGATGCAGCTTCACGCCCATAAGCCCGCAGCCACGGCGGCGTTGGAAGCGGAACTGGCGCAGCCCTCGCTCTATCAGGTGGCGCTTGATCTGCTGGGCCACCGCATGCAGGTGCCGGATCTGGCAGGCCCGGTCGGGCAGACCGCATGGCACCCGCAGGACCGCATCCAAAACCTGTGGCAACAGGTGTATGAGCACCCGGAGACGCATTGGGAGATTTATGAGTTGGCCGAAAAGCTGGTCGATCTGGAAGACTACTTCCGGCGCTGGCGCTTCAATCATGTCACCACGGTGGAGCGGATCATTGGCTTCAAACGCGGCACGGGCGGCACGTCAGGTGTTGGCTATCTGCGCAAAATGCTGGAAGTTGAACTGTTTCCGGAGCTTTGGCACGTGAGAGGGGCCTTGTAGGTGGTAAGTATTTTGCGAAAAGAGGCCTTTGCCCTGCCGGAGGGCATGATCTATCTGGATGGCAATTCACTGGGTCCGATGCCGAAAATGATGCCGGATCATCTCTCGCAGATGCTGGAAGCGGAATGGGGTCACCTGCTGATCAAGGGGTGGAATGCGGCGGGCTGGATGGAACAGCCCTCGCGGGTTGGCGACATGGTGGGCCGTCTGATCGGCGCGCCACCACAGTCCGTCGTGATGGGCGATACCCTGTCGATCAAGGTCTATCAGGCGGTCGCTGCAGGCCTCAAGCTGAACCCCGGACGCAGGGTGATCCTGTCCGACACCGGCAACTTCCCCACCGACCTTTATATGGTCGAAGGGCTGATCAATACGCTGGGGCAGGGCTATGTGCTGCGGACGGTTGCGCCGGAGGAGGTCGCGGACGCGATCACCGATGAGGTGGCGGTGGTGATGCTGACACAGGTCGATTACCGGACCGGGCGCATGCACGACATGAACGCCATCACGCAAGCCGCCCATGACAAGGGCGCGGTGATGCTGTGGGATCTGGCGCACTCGGCGGGGGCGATTCCGGTCGATCTGACCGCTTCGCAGGCGGAGATGGCCGTGGGATGCACCTACAAATACCTCAACGGCGGGCCGGGGGCACCGGCCTTCATCTACGTGCGGCCCGATCTGGCGGATCGGATTGAGCCTGCGCTCAGCGGCTGGTTGGGCCATCAGGCCCCCTTTGACTTTGTCTTGAATTACAAGCCCGGGGCGGGGATTGAACGGATGCGCGTTGGCACACCGCCGGTGATGCAGATGACGGCGCTGGAGGCCGCGATGCGCCTCTGGGAAGACGTCGACATGCACGATCTGCGCGCCGCCTCGATTGCCTTGCAGGAACAGTTCATCGCGGAGGTTGAGGCACGTGTGCCTACGCTCACGCTGGCCAGTCCACGCGATCCAGAAGCGCGCGGCAGTCAGGTGTCGTTCCATTTCGCGCAGGGCTATGCCGCGATGCAGGCGTTGATCCACTTGGATGTGATTGGCGATTTCCGCGCGCCCGATATCATGCGCTTTGGCTTCACGCCGCTCTATCTGGATGCGGCAGACGTCAGCACCGCCGTTGACCGTATTGTCAAAGTGATGGACGAAAAGCTTTGGGATGATCCAAAGTACAAGACACGCAACAAGGTAACTTGATGACACACCTTCCGGGCGTCATGCCCGGCAAAAACCAAAAGGCCAAAAGCGCCTTTATCAACACGGGAGATACGAGATGAAATTACGATCATTGGTTCTGGCTGCCGGGCTTGCCGCCTTGGCAAGCACCGGGCTGGCAGATGGACACGGCGGCAAGGTCAAGGTCGGCATGATCACCACCCTGTCGGGCGGCGGCGCGGGCCTTGGCATCGATGTGCGGGACGGCTTCATGCTGGCCGCCAAGATGGCCGGAAATGACAATCTTGAGGTCGTGATCGAAGATGATCAGCGCAAGCCGGAGATTGCGGTGCAACTGGCCGACAAGATGATCCAATCCGAAAAAGTCGATGTGATGACCGGTATCATCTGGTCCAACCTGGCCATGGCGGTGGTTCCGGCAGCGACGGCGCAGGGTAAATTCTACCTGTCCCCAAATGCGGGCCCGTCGGCCTTGGCCGGCAAGGGCTGTCATCCGCTATACTTCAACGTCGCCTGGCAGAACGACAATCTGCACGAGGCGGCGGGTGCCTATGCCAAGGAAGCGGGATACCAAAACTCCTTTATCCTTGCGCCGAATTATCCGGCGGGACAGGACGCGCTGACTGGCTACAAACGCATGTACGATGGCGCGCTTGCGGGCGAGATCTACACCAAGCTGGGCCAGACCGACTATGCTGCCGAGATTGCGCAAATCCGCGCGTCAGGTGCCGATAGTGTCTTTTTCTTCCTGCCCGGCGGGATGGGGATTTCCTTTTTGAAACAATACGCTGGATCGGGTGTCGACCTGCCGGTTGTAGGCCCCGCCTTCAGCTTTGATCAGGGCATTCTGCAAGCGGTTGGCGATGCAGCGCTGGGGGTGAAGAACACCAGCCAGTGGAACAAGGACCTGGATAACGCGGCAAACAAGGCCTTTGTCGAAGCGTTCCAGGCCGAATACGGGCGCCTGCCGTCGCTCTATGCCAGCCAGGGGTTCGATACCGCTAATCTGCTTTTGAGCGCGATGGCCAAGGCCGATGTCTCCGACACGGACGCTTTCCGCGCCGCACTGGCCGAGGCTGAATTCGATTCCGTGCGCGGGGATTTCAAATTCGGCTCCAACCAGCACCCGGTGCAGAACTTCTATGTGCGTGAAGTGATCAAGGAAGGGGACGTCTTCACCAACAAGATTATATCAGCCAGCCTCACCGATCACGCGGATGCCTACGCATCCGAGTGCACATACTGATCTGACCGCTGCTCCGGAAAGGCTTTCGGGGCAGCATCCTTCCCGCAACACCCCCCTGATGCGCAGCCCAGTCGCCGCGCCGCCGGAGCCTTTGTCCCATGTCCACGATTCTGCTCATTGAACAGGTCCTGAACGGTCTGCAGTTTGGCGTGATGCTGTTCTTGATGGCGGCGGGTCTTACGCTGATCTTCGGGGTGATGGGATTGATCAATCTGGCGCATGGGTCGCTCTACATGATCGGGGCCTTTGCGGCAGCAGCGGTTGCGGGAGCGACCGGATCGTTTTTACTGGCCATCATCGCCAGTTTGGCCGCGGCCGCCGCTGCCGGGGCGCTGGTTGAGCTGGTGGTGATCCGGCGTCTTTACGACCGCGACCACCTGGATCAGGTGCTGGCCACCTTTGCGCTTATTCTGATCTTTTCCGAAGGCACACGCTGGGTTTTCGGCTCCTTCCCGCTGTTTCTGGACATTCCGGCGGCCTTGTCCGGTCCGGTGATGCTGCCCGGTGGCATCCAGTATCCCGCCTACCGGTTGCTGATCATCGCCATCGGGCTGCTGATCGCCTTTGGTCTCTTTCAGCTCATCGCCAAAACCCGCATTGGCATCCAGATCAGAGCGGGGGAGAGTGACCGCGAGATGATTGCGGCCCTTGGGGTCGATATCTCCAAACTCTACACCATTGTCTTTGCGCTGGGGGCCGGGCTGGCCGGGCTCGCGGGGGCCCTGGTTGGGGCCATCCAGTCGGTGCAGGTGGGCATGGGCGAACCGGTGCTGATCCTCGCCTTTGTGGTGATTGTCATCGGTGGGATCGGGTCGATCAAGGGTGCGCTGGTTGGTGCGCTTCTGGTCGGTCTGACGGATACCTTGGGGGGCGTGCTGCTGCCCGGCTTTTTTGCCACCTTCATGGAGCCCTCTGCGGCCACCGCCGTGGGGTCGTCGCTGGCGTCGATGTCGATCTACATTCTGATGGCGGGTGTGCTGTTGTTCCGCCCTACCGGCCTCTATGGAACCGCCTGACATGACCCGTGAGAGCCTGATCAACACCGCCCTTTTCGCGATGCTGCCGCTAACCGCTGGCGCGGCCTGGATGCTGGATGAACCCTTCATCATCACGCTGGCGACCAAAGTGGCCATACTGGCGCTGGCGGGTGTTGGTCTCAATATTGCGCTGGGGCTCGGTGGTCTTGTCAGCCTCGGCCACGCCGCATTTTTCGGCATCGGCGGTTACGCCATGGGCATTCTCGCGCATCACGCGCAAACCTACACGCCGCTGATGGAGGTCCCGTTCCTCATCGAGGGCACCAACGCGATGCCAATAATCTGGCTGGTGGCGGTGATCGCGGGTGCGCTTGCGGCCCTAGCCATTGGGGCGCTCTCCCTGCGCACCTCCGGGGTCTATTTCATCATGATCACCCTCGCGTTTGGGCAGATGCTCTATTACTTCGCGATCAGCTGGCCGGCTTATGGGGGGGAGGACGGGCTCTCCATCTATGTGCGCAACGGGTTTCCGGGGCTCAATACGCTGGACCCTATCCAGTTCTTCGCCATCGCCTTCGTGATCCTCGCCGTAACGCTCCTTGCCGCCGGGCGTCTGGCGGCCTCCGCCTTTGGGCTTGCCCTGTCGGCAGCACGCCAAAACGCGGTGCGTGTCGAAACCGTTGGTCTGTCGCCTTACCGGCTGCGCCTGCTGGCCTTTGTCATCTCGGGTGCAATCACGGCGCTGGCGGGCGCGCTCTTTGCCGATCTCAACCGGTTTGTCAGCCCGACGATGTTCAGTTGGCAAATGTCCGGTGAGATCATGATTTTCGTGATCCTCGGCGGCGTCGGGCGGCTTTATGGCCCGGTGGCGGGGGCCGCGCTCTTTATCCTGCTCGAACATGTGCTGGGCGGGCTGTCGGATTTCTGGCACGTCTATCTCGGCATCTTGCTGCTGTTGGTGGTGCTTTTCGCGCGCGGCGGCATGATCGGATCGCTGGCAGGCCGCGAGGTTGCCCATGACTGAGCCGCTGCTGGACATCCGAGGATTGACCAAGTCGTTCGGCGCGCTGGTGGCCACCGATGACGTGTCCCTGACGCTGCGCCCAGGTGAAATCCACGCGCTGATTGGGCCGAATGGTGCCGGGAAATCGACCCTGATCAAGCAGATTGCGGGCGGTCTGCCCTCTGACGCGGGGGAGGTCTGGTTTGCTGGGCAAAACGTGACAAAGCTCACGACCGTTGCGCGCTCGCGCGCCGGGCTGGGGCGAACGTTTCAGATATCCTCACTCGCCATGGAATTCACGGTTCTGCAAAATGCGGTGCTG
Organism: uncultured Roseobacter sp.; assembly: GCF_947501835.1. NCBI lineage: Bacteria > Pseudomonadati > Pseudomonadota > Alphaproteobacteria > Rhodobacterales > Roseobacteraceae > Roseobacter > uncultured Roseobacter sp. The sequence continues at coordinate 273,683 of NZ_CANMXR010000007.1, forward strand.
GGCGCGCTGGGGCAGCGTGGCACCATCTGGCGGTTCTTTTCCCCCGTGATGAAAAGCCCTGAATTGCGCGCCGCGGCGATGGCGGCGCTGGAGCGGGTCGGGCTGGCGGATCATGCGGGCTCGCGCACGGCAGAGCTCAGCCATGGTCAACGCCGGTTGCTCGAGGTGGCGGTAGCGCTGACGCTGAAACCGCGGGTGTTTTTGATGGATGAGCCGATGGCCGGTCTTGGGGCCGAAGGGTCCAAGGGGCTCACCACCTTCCTCGACGATTTGCGCCGCGAAGCGCCGATCCTGCTGGTGGAGCATGACATGGACGCGGTTTTTGCCCTGGCGGACCGCATTTCCGTGCTGGTCTATGGCAAGGTCATCGCCACGGGGACCGCGGAGCAGATCAAAGCCAACCGGGACGTGCGCGAGGCCTATCTGGGCGAGGAGGAGGCGCTATGAGCTTTCTTACGCTGGACAATATCGCGGCATTTTATGGCCCCAGCCAGGCGCTTTTTGGCGTTAGTCTGACATTGGAGGAAGGTGAGGTTTGCGCGCTCATGGGGCGCAACGGCATGGGTAAATCCTCCACCATCAAGGTGATTTGCCGCCTGCTGAAACATTCCGGGGGGCGCGTTGCGTTTGATGGTCAGGACATCGCCGCCCTGCCGCCCCACAAAGCGGCGCGCGCAGGGCTTGGTCTGGTGCCCGAAGGGCGGCGCTGTTTCCCCAACCTGACGGTGTATGAAAACCTGATTGCCGCAGCACGCCCGGGGCATTGGGATTTTGCCGCAGTTGCGCGCCTTTTTCCGCGCCTGCAGGAACGCAAGGATCAATCCGCGGCCTCGCTTTCGGGCGGTGAACAGCAGATGCTGGCCATCGGTCGCGCCCTAATGACCAACCCGCGCCTGCTGCTGCTGGACGAGGCGACCGAAGGCCTGGCGCCGGTGGTCCGGCAGGAGATCTGGGCGGCGGTGCATCGGCTGAAATCGGAAACCGGCATGGCCATCCTGGTCGTGGATAAATCGCTCGCGGAACTGCGCCGGGTCGCTGACAAGGCGGTCATTCTGGAACGGGGCACCAGCGTCTGGTCGGGGGCGATGTCAGAGGTCACCGCAGCGGTCGCGGATCAATATCTTGGCGTTTGACCCATGGCAATTTGGGAGAGGAAAGCACATGTCTCATCAGATCATTCATCCGCAAGGCTGGAAGCCCGCAAAGGGCTATGCCAACGGCGTTCTGACGCGCGGTGGGACGCTCTATGTCGGCGGGCAGATCGGTTGGACCGCGGATCAAGTTTTTGAGGCGCATGATTTCATCGGTCAGATGCGGCAGGCTTTGCAGAACATCCGTGCGGTTGTCGAAGCGGCGGGTGGGACGCCAGCGGATATCACCCGGCTGACGTGGTACGTGACCGACAAGAAAGAATATCTGGCGCATCAGGCGGAGGTGGGCACCGCCTACCGTGATGTATTGGGGCGGCATTTCCCGGCCATGACGATGGTTGTGGTCTCAGAACTGGTGGAAGATGCCGCACGGGTTGAAATCGAGGCCACTGCCGAAATTACGCAATAGGCCTGACTTTGTACCGTATTTCTCACGTGGATAGCGATTTTCAACGGATTACCTGACAGATTGAAGCAGAAAAAAGGCCCCGCGGGGGGATGCGGGGCCTGATGGTTTTAAAATAGCTTTAACAATAGCTTAGATGGCGATTTTGCCGCCACCTTGTTTGGTGACCACCACAACCGACGGCCGGGGTGGCATCGCTGGATCAAAGTCCGGCCAGCGTGTTGCCGGGTCTTCAAAAGTTGAGCTGCGTTCGAACCCGGCGAAGTCCTTGGTCCCATCGGTGCCGGGGTGCTGAACCGCGAGGAACAGCGTCTCGCCGCTATCATGGAAATAGGGACCGCAAAGCTCACCGCCGACCGGGCAGCGGAAGAAGAGCTTGGAGTGCCCGCGCAGGTCGCCCTCGGTTTCCAGCGCATAGAGACCATCCGATTTGCCGGTCTTGCCCCAGCTGGAGCCCTGATCGGTCGAAATCCACAACCGACCGTCCGCATCGATGGCGCAGTTGTCGGGCGAACCGAACCAGCCGTTCTCTGAGGTTTCCGGGTTCCACTGCGCGCCGACCTCTTCGATGGTCGGATCACCGCACTTCACCAGGATCGACCAGGTGCCGCTGGTGGCCGCGTGGTCGCCGCCATCTTCCTTGATCTCGATGATGTGACCGAAGGACGATTCAGGCCGCGGGTTGGCGGCGTTGACCTGATCCGGCTGACGCTTGGTGTTGTTGGTCAGCATGATGTAGGCGGTACCGTTTGGTCCGGGGTTGGCATCCTCGGGGCGGTCCATCGGGGTGGCGCCCAGCAGATCGGCGGCGATGCGGGTGTCGATCATCACGTCGGCCTGACTGTTGAAGCCATTCTCCGCCGTAAGCGGTCCTTCACCGTGCACCAGCGGCAACCATGCCACCGTGCCATCCTCGTCAAAGCGCGCTACGTAAAGTATACCATCGGACATAAGTGGGCTGCCAAAGACGCTGTTCTCATCCGTGACCGTGCCACCAGAGACATATTTGTACTGGTAGTCAAAGCGGTTGTCGTCGCCCGAGTAGATCACCAATTTGCCGCTGGAGGAGATGGTGGTTTCCGCCCCTTCGTGGCGGAAGCGACCCAGTGCCGTGTGCTTGATCGGCGCAGCCAACGGGTCGCGCGGGTCGACCTCGACAATCCAGCCCCAGCGGTTGGGCTCATTTGGTTCCTTGTCGATGTTCCAGCGATCGTGGAATTTGCCCCAGGCGTACCAGCCACCGGGCACGCCGTAGCGCTTCATACTGGTGGCTTCGGCCTGGCCGGAAACGTCGGGCTTGCCTTCAGCATCGACCACATCGGTCCAGAAGTAGCCGTGAAAGTTTTCCTCCGCCATCAGGTAGGTGCCCCAGGGCGTCATGCCGCCCGCACAGTTGTTCACGGTGCCGATCACAGTCATGCCGTCGGGGTCGGCGTTGGTCTTCATCCGGTCATGCCCGGCGGCGGGGCCGTCGATGGTCATCTCGGTGTTCAGGGGCGTGATCCGGCGGTTGTACTGGCTGTCGCGCACCAGCGCCCATTTGCCATCGTCTCCTTGGGCGATTTCCACCACGGTGCCACCATGGGCGGCCATCTCGATGTCCACCAACTCCTTGGTCATGCCGGTGAACCCGTCACGGTCCTGACGGCCAAGGCCGGGGAACATGACTTCTTCGTTGGTGTACTCGTGGTTCACGCACAAGAGGCCGCGGGTGCCTTCGTCGTTCAGTGCGGTGAAGCCCACGTAGTCGTTGTTGTAGCCGAACTGTTTCAACTGCGCGTCCACGGTCTGGTTCATCACGTCGAATTCCGGCGCGTCAGCCGTGATCGGGTCGCCCCAGCGCAGCAGGATGTCGGCGTTATAGCCTTCGGCGATGTGGTGCTTTTCGTCGTTGCCCCAGGTCAGTTCATCAAAATTATACCGGCCTTTTGCATGTCCGCCTGCCACTGCCTGTTTTGGCGCGATCATGGCGGAGGTCCCGAAGAGCGCGGTCGTCGCTGTCACACCCAGCATGCCCTTGAGCATGTCGCGGCGTCCGTAGCGGCTGTTGATCACGTCACCAATGGTGCGGCTCAGATTCGGGTTTGTGGGGATATCGTCAAAAGCCTCATAGGCTTCTGCTTTGTTTCCGATGCTTGGGTTATTGATGATATCTTTACGGTTCATGTGCTTCCTCTGTCGGTGGCGTTGTAAATGGCGCGGTCGCTTAATTGCGCCACGCCTCATAAATCTGATGTGCCCGACGCATGTAACGCCGATATGACTAATCAGACTGGTTTTATTGGGATCTCCCGACACCAGTGTAGCTGCAACTCACGCGAGAAATCAAATCAACTGGCTGATCAGGTCGGGGATATGCTTCTTGAAAGGGAAAAAACCCTTTGTTGCCAAGGGCCAGGCGGCTTCATCATAGGCGCGCCGCAAGGGGATAAGCGGCGGCGCGTCGGGGTGTTCCTGCAGTTGCTGCAGCGTCTCGGCAACCGGCCCGACGGGCGCATAGGCGGTGACAATTTGGCGCAGGTTTTGCCGCTGTGCCCAGGCCAGAATATCGGCGACCGATCTGACCGTTTCGGCGGGGCTGCCCAACCTGCCGGACCACCGCGCGCAGGCATCCTCGGCCGCGGCATCGCGGAAGGCCGCCACATGCGGTGCGGGCAGCAGCGGGCTGATCCCATTGGGGAGCGACAGGGTGGCAGTGCAGCTGGGGGTGATCTGATCAAGGAGAAACCCCGGGCTCAGATCGTCATCCTGCAGCAGCAGCCCCGTTTTAAGTTTTGGGTCCGGTGACTGCACTGCGGGCAGGGCGCGTATGGGGAGCAGCGGGGGTGGCGACATCGCGTCGGCGGCATCTGCCAAGCCCTGCGGCCGGAACCGTCCTTCGGTGTATTTTTCGATGTTGCTGGCGCGGGCCAGATAGGTTTTGCCGAGGGTCTGTTGGCCCGTCACCCAGCGCCAGCTGAGCGTGTTGGACGCGGGATCGCCATCCAACAGATGCCGCAAAAAGAAATCCGCGCCCAGCGTCCAGGGCAATTGCAGCGTGAACACCCAGATCGAGGCAAACCACATGCGGGCGTGGTTGTGCAGATACCCCGTTTGCGCCAGTTCCTGCGCCCAATGGTCGAAACAATCGATCCCGGTTTTGCCCGTGCAGGCGGCTTCCCAACGGTCTCGCAACCCGGCCTGCGTTTGCAGGTCGTCGATATCCCGGTGTAACGCCTGCTGATACTGCTGCCAGACCCCCGGCCTGAGCTCCAGCCAACCCTTCCAATAGGTGCGCCAAAAGACTTCCTGCACGAATTTTTCGGCAGCGGTCAGGGAATGGCGCGCCAGAACAGCCTCCAACACCTCTGCTTCAGTGATCAGCCGGCACCGCAGATAGGGCGACAGGGTGGAGACACCAGCGTGTGCCCCCGGACCCAGGTCATAGTTGCGCCGCGCGGCATAGTTGCGGCCCGCATCCGGCAGAAACCGTGCAAGCCGTTCCCGCGCCGCCGTGCGGGTTGGTACAAAGATCTCAAGCGCATTCATATCGGGGGCATCTAACGCGGCAGGCAGCCACTTCAACATGAATGTCTAAGATTGAAACGGCCCCCCTTGCAGCCCCCGATTGCCGATACTAAGCTTTGCGTAACGGTTCGCGGAGTATGGTCTGCGCGAACACCAATGAACAGGCATCCCACATGAACGATCCCATCGATACCTATATGAATACCCTTGTCCCAATGGTTGTTGAGCAGACCAGCCGGGGCGAACGCGCCTATGATATTTTTTCGCGTCTGTTGAAGGAGCGGATCATCTTCCTCTCTGGTCCGGTGCACGATGGGATGTCGTCGCTGATCGTGGCGCAGCTGTTGCATCTGGAGGCGGAGAATCCGAGCAAGGAAATCTCCATGTACATCAACAGCCCGGGTGGTGTCGTGACCTCCGGTCTGTCGATCTACGACACGATGCAATACATCAAGCCGAAGGTCTCCACGCTGGTCATCGGGCAGGCCGCGTCCATGGGATCGCTGCTTTTGACAGCAGGTGAGGCCGGTATGCGATTTTCTCTGCCGAACAGCCGCGTGATGGTGCACCAGCCCTCTGGCGGCTATCAGGGGCAGGCAACCGACATCATGATCCACGCGCAGGAGACGCAGAAGCTGAAGACGCGCCTCAATGAGATTTACGTGAAGCACACCGGTCAAACCCTTAAAAAGGTTGAAGAAGCGTTGGAGCGTGACAACTTCATGTCGCCGGATGAGGCCAAGAAGTGGGGCCTGATCGACGAGATCGTCGAGAGCCGTGGCAAAGGGGACGAAGACAGCTAAAGCTCGCGCAGGACGCACAGTCAGTTTACCAATTAGCGATTGTGGACCTGTCAGCGCTGGCTTAAGCTGGCAAAAGAGTATCGAAACGCTCCTGCCGAGGGGTGTATTAGTTGATTAGCAAGACCTGAAAGGGTTGACATGGCGACGAATTCGACAGGCGACAGCAAGAACACCCTGTATTGCAGCTTTTGTGGCAAGAGCCAGCACGAGGTACGAAAGCTGATCGCCGGACCGACAGTTTTCATTTGCGATGAATGTGTTGAGCTCTGCATGGACATTATCCGTGAGGAGACCAAGGCCTCTGGGCTCAAGGCAACCGATGGGGTGCCGACGCCCAAGGACATCTGCGACGTGCTGGACGATTATGTGATTGGTCAGGCCATGGCGAAACGGGTGCTGTCTGTCGCGGTTCACAACCATTACAAGCGCCTCAATCACGCCCAGAAGGGTGGCGACATTGAACTGGCCAAATCCAACATCCTGCTGATCGGGCCGACCGGTTGTGGCAAGACGCTGCTGGCGCAGACGCTGGCGCGGATTCTGGATGTGCCCTTCACCATGGCAGATGCCACCACGTTGACCGAAGCGGGCTATGTGGGGGAGGACGTGGAGAACATCATCCTCAAGCTCCTGCAGTCCTCGGAATATAACGTGGAACGCGCGCAGCGCGGCATCGTCTATATCGATGAGGTCGACAAGATCACGCGCAAATCGGAAAACCCGTCGATCACACGCGATGTGTCAGGCGAAGGCGTGCAACAGGCGCTGCTGAAACTGATGGAAGGCACCGTGGCAAGCGTGCCGCCGCAAGGTGGGCGCAAGCATCCGCAGCAGGAATTCCTGCAGGTAGACACGACGAACATCCTCTTCATCTGTGGCGGTGCCTTTGCTGGCCTCGACAAGATCATCGCCTCACGTGGCAAAGGGTCGGCCATGGGTTTCGGCGCGGATGTGCGCGACAATGATGAACGTGGCGTGGGCGAAATTTTCACTGATCTGGAGCCGGAAGACCTGCTCAAGTTTGGTCTGATCCCTGAATTTGTCGGGCGTCTGCCGGTTCTGGCGACGCTGGAGGATCTCGACGAGGATGCGCTGGTAACCATCCTGACGCAGCCAAAGAACGCGTTGGTCAAGCAGTACCAGCGTCTGTTTGAGCTTGAAGACACGCAATTGACCTTCACCGATGACGCGCTGTCGGCGATTGCCAAACGTGCGATTGAACGGAAGACCGGGGCTCGCGGGCTGCGCTCCATTCTGGAGGACATCCTGCTCGACACGATGTTCGATCTGCCGGGTCTGGAAAGCGTGACCGAGGTTGTCGTGAACGAAGAAGCGGTTGTCTCCGAAGCCTCTCCTTTGATGATCCACGCGGATACGGAAAAAGAGCCCGCAAGCGCCGGGTAGCGCAAAACGCATCGAAAATCATCTAGGCAGGTCTTTGGGCCTGCCTTTTTGATTGAGGGCGGGCTTTGAGCATAAGACGCCGCACCGTAAGGGCGGTGCGCATAAGCCGCTCGGCGTCGGCTGCCCCAACAGTGAAACAGAAACACAAAGGAGTCGTCATGGCGATAAAACGCATTTCTTCCGGCGGAGAGTTCGAACCAAAACTTGGCTATTGCCGGGCCGTTGTCGCGGGTGGATGGGTGCATGTTGCGGGCACGGTCGGCCATGGCACCACCGCGGTCGAGCAATGCCGCTCTGCGCTCGAAATTATCGGCAAGGCGCTGGCAGAGGCGGGCACTGACTTTGCCCATGTCGTGCGGGTGACCTATATGCTGCCCGACCGTGCCGAATTTCCCGCGTGTTGGCCGATGCTGCGCGAGGCGTTTGGAGAGAACCCGCCTGTGGCGACAATGATCGAATGCGGGTTGATTACGCCCGAGGACCGCATCGAAATCGAGGTCACCGCTTTGCTACCGGAATAACGGGGCGAAAACCGCCATATGCCGCGCATCCAACTGGACGTTTCCGACGCAATCCGGCATATGTGGAGCAACAGTGCGACCGGAGGCATTTCATGGGAATTCTGACATCTGTTCTGCGCGCAGTCACGTGGTGGAATGGCCAGACGTTGAACACGCAGCTTTGGACATGGCGCAACGGTGTCAAGGTCGGCGAGGACAGTCAGGGAAATGTTTTCTACGAAAACAAAGACAAGTCGCGCCGCTGGGTGATCTACAATGGCGAGGCGGAAGCCAGCCGGATCGACCCAGATTGGCACGGCTGGTTGCACCATACCTGGGATGCCGCCCCAACCGACGCGCCCCTGTCACACAAGCCTTGGGAAAAACCGCATCAGGAAAACCTGACCGGTACCGCACTTGCCTATGCCCCCAAGGGATCCATTCGTCGCTCTGATCCTGCGCCGCGCAGTGATTATGAGGCCTGGTCGCCGGAGTAAGTTGCCAAATGTCTGAAAATACTACCGAAGTCATCGTTGGCGCGGGCGTGCTCGCTGCTGCTATCGCCTTTGTCGTTTATGCAGGTCAGGTCTCGGACTTCGGCAGCGGTGGCACCAGCTACCCGTTGGAGGCCAGCTTTCGCAGCCTTGAAGGCGTAAGCGTCGGCACGGATGTGCGACTCGCAGGTGTACGTGTGGGCTCCGTTGCGGCGGTTGACCTGAACCCAGAAACCTACCGCGCCGACACGACGGTGGAGGTGCTGCAGGGCATCGAAATCCCGGATGACAGTGCCATTGTGATCTCATCCGAAGGACTTTTGGGTGGCAATTTCGTGGAGATCGTGCCGGGCGGGTCACCGTTCTTTTTCGAGGCGGGCGACACCATCACCGATACGCAAGGGGCGGTCAGCCTGGTCTCATTGCTGCTGAAATTCGTGAGCGGATCGTCTGAATGATCCTGCGGCTCGCTCTTGCGATCGCGGTTGTCGCAAGCGCGGCATCGGCACAGCAGGTCAGCGAGGCGGATGGTGTTGTCCTGCGCGGTCTCGATAAGATCAGCGGCCAAGTCTATGATATTGAAATGAAATCCGGACAGACCGCGGTATTTGACCAGCTGCGCATTACACTGAATTCCTGCCGCTATCCCGTCGGTAACCCATCCGGTGATGCCTTTGCCGGTCTGCAAGTTGTGGATACGGGAAGGGGCGAGACGGTCTTTTCTGGCTGGATGGTGGCTTCTGCGCCTGCGCTGTCCGCCATGGACCACGCGCGCTACGATCTCTGGGTGATGCGCTGCACAACCTCCTGAGGGGGCCTGACAGGCGGCGCTGAAAAGTCGGCTGGCAGATCGCAGGCAATATTGAGCGCCTTGTGATACGCCGCCCGGCTAATCTCGATCCCGCCCAAAGATGCGAGATGTTCGGTCAGAAACTGCGTGTCAAACAGCCGGAACCCGCCATCCAGTAAACGGTCAACCAGACAGGCGAGGGCAATTTTGGACGCATTGCTGCGTCGCGAAAACATGCTTTCGCCAAAAAATGCCGCCCCAAGCGTGACACCATAGACACCACCAACCAATTGCGACGCGTCCCAGATTTCGAGTGAATGGGCCTGGCGCGTTCGATGCAAGGCTATGTAAAGGCGCCGTATTTCGGTGTTGATCCAGGTGTCTGCGCGATCCGCGCAGGCGTCGACCACGCCCGCAAAGTCCTGATTGATACTCACCTCAAACGAGGTCTTGCGCATCGCGCGGCGCAGGGATCGAGACACGTGAAACCCATCCAGGGGCATGACCCCGCGCCGCTGCGGATCCACCCAGAAAACCTCCGGGTCGTCTCGATGTTCGGCCATGGGGAAAATCCCGGTCGCATAGCCTTGCATCAAGATGTCCGGGGTCAGTCGCATGAGGCCAAAGCCTCAGCCGTCGCCGAGATTGGTTTCCAACCAATGCTCCAGCCAGTGGATGTTGTAATTGCCCGTCAGCACATCATCCTCAGCAAGCAAGGCGTGAAACAGCGGCACCGTGGTGTCAACGCCATCGACAATCAGCTCGCCCAGGGCCCGGTGCAACCGCGCCAGGGCTTCGGGCCGGTCGCGCCCGTGCACAATCAGCTTGCCGATCAGGCTGTCGTAATAGGGCGGAATCGAATAGCCGTCATAGAGCGCGGAATCCATCCGAACGCCTAACCCGCCGGGCGCATGGTATTGTGTGATCCGGCCCGGACAGGGGGCGAAATTCGGCAGTTTCTCCGCGTTGATCCGCACCTCGATGGCGTGGCCGTTGATCTGCAAATCCTCCTGCTGAAACGACATCTCCATGCCAGAGGCCACGCGGATCTGTTCGCGCACAAGATCGACGCCAAAGATGGCTTCGGTCACGGGGTGTTCCACCTGCAGGCGGGTGTTCATCTCGATGAAATAGAACTCGCCGTTCTCATAAAGAAATTCGATGGTGCCCGCGCCAGTGTAATTGATCCGCGCCACGGCATCCGCACAAACCTTGCCGATGGCGGCGCGTTCTTCTGTCGAAATAGAAGGGCCGGGGGCCTCTTCAAACACCTTCTGGTGGCGCCGTTGCAACGAACAATCGCGCTCGCCCAGGTGCACCGCGCGGCCCTTGCCATCGCCAAAGACCTGGATTTCGATGTGGCGCGGGGTGGTCAGGTATTTCTCGATGTAGACTTCGTCATTGCCGAAATTGCTCTTGCCCTCGGCGCGCGCCGTCATGAAGGCTTTTTCCATTTCAGCAGCGCTTTGCGCCACTTTCATGCCGCGTCCGCCGCCACCAGCGGTTGCCTTGATGATCACCGGATAGCCGAATTCCTCGCCAATACGCTTGGCGTCTTCCAGCGTGGCCACGCCGCCATCGGACCCGGGCACGCAGGGCACGCCCAGCTTTTTCATCGTGTCCTTTGCGGTGATCTTGTCGCCCATGATGCGAATGTGTTCGGCGGTGGGACCAATGAATGTCAGATCGTGATCTTCCACGATCTGGACGAAGTCCGCGTTCTCACTCAGGAAACCATAGCCGGGGTGGATGGCTTCGGCGCCGGTGATTTCACAGGCGGAGATGATCGCGGGCACAGACAGATAGCTTTGGGTGCCTGCAGGCGGACCAATGCAGACGCTTTCATCTGCCATGCGCACATGCATCGCATCACTGTCCGCCGTGGAGTGAACAGCCACCGTCGCAATGCCCATTTCGCGGGCGGCACGCACCACGCGCAGGGCGATCTCGCCGCGGTTGGCAATCAGGATTTTTTCGAACATTGCGCGCGCCCCTTATTCAAGGATCACAAGCGGTGTACCAAACTCAACTGCGGCACCATCCTCGACGATGATGCGCTTGACCGTGCCAGCGCGCGGCGCAGGAATGTGGTTCATCGTTTTCATCGCCTCGACGATCAGCAGGGTGTCCCCTTCGGCCACGCTGGCCCCGACGGAGATGAAGGGATCTGCCCCCGGTTCGGCCTGCATGTAGACGGTTCCGACCATCGGGGAGGTCACTGCGCCGGGGTCATCGGCTGGATCTTCGCTGCTGGCGGCAGGGGCTGGCGCCGCGGCGGCGGGGCTTGCAGGCGCTGCTGGAGCGGGGGAAGGTGGTGCGGCCACCTGCGTCATAACCTGCTGCTGGGTGTGGCGGCTGACCCGAACGTTCAGGCTGTCGTCTGCGCCATAGTCCCGTTTGACCTGAAGCTCTGTCAGGTCATTTTCACGCAGCAATTCGGCCAGGGCCTGAATGAAGGCCACATCAGCGTCATGGTTCTTTTTTGTCATGTAAGTCCTCGACCGTTCGGGGGAGCCTTGTTGATTTCGGCCCTTGTTCCTGCGTCCCCGTTATAGGCGAAGGGTTCGCCCATGAAAACCCGCCTCTTGCAGGGCGTGCCGAGCCCGGTAGATTGCCCTGAACAGGAGGAGGTAAAGATGAATCTCGCGCATTGGCTGGAACGCACCGCGCTGACCGCGCCAGACAAGTCCGCGTTGTTTCTGGGGGAAGAATGCGTGGCGGATTATGCCACCTTCTGGGCGCGCGCGCAGGCCGTGGCGGGGTGGTTGCGCGCGCAGGGGGTGATGCCCGGGGACCGCGTGGCGATCTTCATGAAGAATGTCCCGGAATACCTGGTGGCCTTTTACGGCATCTGGAGTGCGGGCGCGGCAGTTGTCCCCATTAATGCAAAGCTGCACGGGCGCGAGGCGGCCTATATCCTGGAAAACGCCGGTGCCGATCATGTCTTTGCCTCGCCTGAATTGGCCGAGGCGCTGCACCAGGCAGAGGCGCGAGGAGAGATCACGGTTGCCCCAGGCCCATCGTTTGACGCGGCGCAAACCCATGCGCCCGCCACCGCGATCACCCCCCGTGCCCCCGATGATCTCGCCTGGCTTTTCTACACCTCCGGCACGACGGGCAAGCCCAAGGGGGTGATGATAACGTTCCGGATGCTGACGGCGATGAGCCTGTGTTACGGCCTTGATGCCGACGCGCCCCGGGCGGAGGATGCCACGATTTACGCGGCCCCGATGAGCCACGGCGCCGGTATCTACAATATGCTGCATGTGCGGGTCGGCGCGCGGCATGTCTGTCCTGTGTCGGGCGGGTTTGATCCCGCCGAACTCTTTCACCTTGCTGCTCATTTCAGGTCTGTTCAGATCTTTGCCGCGCCCACGATGGTGCAACGGATGACGCAGGTGGCGCGCGCGGCGGGGCGGGATGGCGCGGGGTTGCGGACGGTCGTTTATGCGGGCGGGCCGATGTACACCGCCGATATCATTGACGCTTTGGACTGTTTTGGGCCGGTTTTCGTGCAGATCTACGGGCAGGGCGAGTGTCCAATGGGCATCACCGCCCTCTCCCGTCAGGATGTGGCGGATCGCGCGCATCCGCGCTGGCGCGACCGTCTGCAGTCGGTCGGGCGTGCGCAATCCGCCGTCGAGGTTGCCATCGGGGACGCTGCGGGCAATCCGGTTCCGACCGGCACCCATGGCGAGATCATGGTGCGTGGCGATACGGTCATGCTGGGCTATTGGCAAAACGACGCGGCCACCGCCAAAACGCTGGTGAACGGCTGGCTGATGACCGGCGACATGGGGTTCATGGACGCAGATGGCTACGTCACGATGCGGGATCGCTCCAAGGATATGATCATCACCGGCGGGTCAAACACTTACCCGCGTGAGGTCGAAGAGGTGCTGTTGTTGAACCCTGGGGTCAGCGAGGTGTCGGTGGTGGGGCGTGCGCACCCCGAGTGGGGTGAAGAGGTCGTGGCCTTCGTGGTGGGCGATGTTGACCCCGCGCGGCTGGACCAATTGTGCCTCGAGCACATCGCCCGGTTCAAGCGTCCCAAGGCCTACATCCCGCTGGAGGCGCTGCCGAAGAATAACTACGGTAAGGTGCTCAAGACCGAGTTGCGCGCGATGTTGTCCGAGCCATCTGCCTGAACCGGGGACAAGCATGTCCGCCCCGCGTCATGACCCTACCCCTTACAGACGTCAGACCGGATGTGTCGGTGGATCACCTGGCCGATCTGCTATGGTCCACGGATCCGGCGCTTTGGGCTTTCTATTTTCTGAAAAACGACTTTTTCGTCAGGTTCTGACGTTGGAATGGCCCGCATCGCAGGCCTTGCTGTCGCATCGCTTTACGACCGTGACGATGCAGGAGGATGAGCTGCTAGGGCTCTCTACAGCGTACACGCTCAGAGATCTCGAGACCAATTTCGAGAAATCGATGCAGCTGCAACTCAGTGTCCTGAGCGCCGCAGAGGCAGATCATTTGCGAGACGATCTGATCTGGATAGACCGGCTGTTTCCGACACCGCGGGAGGGGGCATTCCATATCATGGAGCTAGCGGTCACAAGTGCGGCGCAGGGGCATGGGTTGGCCAAGGCGCTGTTATCTGATTCTGTCGAGCGGCGGCGGCGGCCGGTTGTCAGTGGCTGACGCTCGATGTCGCTACGCAGAACAGTGCCGTAGGTTTTTACCGGCACTTCGGCTTTGTCGTGGAGCTGGAAACGCGCATACCGATGCTTGCGGAAAACCACGGGATCGGCACGCACCTGCATATGGTACGCGCCATCCCTTAGCGGTGGCCATGACCCCTGCGCGGTTCGCGTCAAATGGCGAGGTATTCTTCGCGCAATTCCTTGTTTTCCAGAACCTCCGCCGCCGTGCCGTCAAAGACGACGCCACCGGTGTCCAGGATCACGGCGCGGTCGGCCAGTTGCAGGGCGCGCACGGCATTTTGTTCCACCAGGATGGTGGTGATGCCCTGCTCCTTGATGATCCGCAGCGTCTTTTCGATCTCATCCACGATCACGGGGGCCAGACCCTCGTAGGGTTCATCCAGCAGCAGCACCTTGATGTCCCGGCAAAGTGCGCGGGCGATGGCCAGCATCTGCTGTTCGCCCCCCGAGAGTGTCACACCTTCCTGCGTGCGGCGTTCGCGCAGGCGCGGGAAGAGGTCATAGACACGTTCCAGCGACCAGCCAATCGGCGGCGCGATCTGCGCCAGTTTCAGGTTTTCCTCCACGGTCAGGCCGGCAATGATGCGGCGGTCTTCCGGGACAAGGCCAAGCCCTGCCTGGCTCGCCTGATAGCTCGACATGCTGTGCAGGGGTTGGTGATCGAGCCAGATTTCACCCCGTTTCAATTCCGGATCGGCCAGCCGTGCGATGGCCCGCAGGGTCGAGGTCTTGCCCGCCCCGTTCCGACCTAGAAGGGCGAGGATTTCGCCCTCGTGCACGTTAAAGCTGATGCCCTGCACGATGTAGCTTTCGCCGTAATAGGCGTGCATGTCCCAGACGGAAAGAAAGGCGGGCGCGGTGGCCGCGACATTTGCGTTCTTGGAGAAATCGGGTTTCACATTCATCTCGGTATCTCCTTATGCCGCGTCCTGGGTTTCGCCAAGATACGCTTCGCGCACCTTCGGGTTGCCCTTGATGTTGTCGGGTGTGTCCTCCACCAACGGGGTGCCCTGCGCCAGAACGGTGATGCGTTCAGCCAGTGAAAACACCACATGCATGTCGTGTTCGATGATGGCAATGGTGATGTCACGCTCGTCGCTGATCTGCTTCAGCAGATCGATGGTGTTATTGGTATCGGCCCGCGCCATACCGGCAGTGGGTTCATCGAGCAGCAGCAGGCGCGGTTCCTGGCTCAGGCACATGCCGATTTCCAGGCGGCGTTTGTCACCGCGTGACAGCGAGCCAGCGTGCATCTCGCGCTTGTCCGCCATGTTCATGTCTTCCAGCATATGTTCGGCTTTTTCGATCATGTCACGCTGCGAGCCCACGGTGCTGATCGCGTTCAGCTCAAATGCGCCGTCGCGCTTGGCAAAGCAGGGGATCATCATGTTTTCCATAACCGACAGATCGGAAAAGATCTCAGGCGTCTGGAAGACACGGGAAATGCCCATCTGGTTGATCTCATAGGGCTTGCGACCCAGCACCGATTGCCCATCGAACATGACCGAACCGGTGTCCGGGATCAGCTTGCCGACCAGACAATTGAGCAGGGTGGATTTGCCCGCCCCATTCGGTCCGATGATTGCATGCACGGAGTTTTCCGCCACGCTCAGGTTCACATCCCCCAGCGCTTGTAGGCCGCCAAAGCGTTTGCCGACGTTTTTAACCTCAAGAATTCCCATCTGACGTCTCCTTATTCGGCTGGGGTTGTTTTGCCGTCGGGTGTATCGTCCGAAGGTTTCTTGCGTTTGAAGAGCCGGGCGACACGTTGCCCGCCCTCGACCAGACCACCAGGCAGGAAGATCACCACCAGCATGAAGAGGATGCCGAGGGTCAGGTGCCAGCCCTTGCCGATAAAGGGGTAGACCAATGTGATCAGCAGATCTTCGATGCCATCGGGCATGAAGGCAAACCACTGTTCCAGAATGGACTTGTTGATCTTGGAGATGATGTTCTCAAAGTATTTGATGAAGCCCGCACCCAGCACGGGGCCAATCAGGGTGCCAGCGCCGCCAAGGATGGTCATCAGGACGACCTCACCGCTGGCGGTCCAGAACATGCGTTCGGCGCCCACCTGTGTGTCCATCGCCACCAGCAGACCGCCCGCGAGACCGGCATACATGCCGGAGATCACGAAGGCCGCCAACGTATAGGGTTTTGCATTCAGCCCGGTGTAGTTCAGCCGCTGCTGGTTTGACTTCACGGCCCGCAGCATCATGCCGAAAGGCGAGCGGAAGATACGGATCGAGAGGTAAAAGGCGATCAGCATGATCACGGCGGCGACATAATATCCGGCGTTGAAGGTGAATATCCAATCGCCTGCCGATACCTGGAAACTGCTCTTCATATCGAGGCCGAAGAGGTTGGCGCGGGGCGTTTCCCCGGGCGCCAAGGCGCCGTCGAGGATACGCGGATCGGTGTATTTCGGCTGCAGGCCGGTTTCACCGCCGGTGATCGGCGTGAGCACGGAATAGGCCAGCGCGTAGGACATCTGGGCAAAGGCCAGTGTCAGGATCGAGAAGTAGATGCCCGAGCGGCGCAATGAAATCCACCCCACCAGCAGAGAGAAGAGACCGGCGACCAGCACCGAAATGATGATCGCGGGGATCACATTCATTGTCAGCAGTTTCATCATCCAGATCGCCGCATAGGAGCCGACCCCGAGGAAGGCCGCGTGGCCGAAGCTGAGATAGCCGGTGAGGCCAAAGAGGATGTTGAAGCCAATCGCGAAGATGCCGAAGATCACGAGGCGTTGCATCAGGTCCGGATAGCCCGCGTTGAACTGCGCCATCGCTGATCCTTCGGGGAAGGGGTTCAGGATGAAGGGCGCAAAGAGTGCGAGACACGCGACGATGATCAGGAGGGTGAAGTCTTTTTTTGTCAGGCCCATGATTATTCCTCCATCACGCCTTTGCGGCCCATGAGGCCCCGGGGACGTGTCAGCAAGATGATGATTGCGACCAGATAGATGATGATCTGATTGATGCCGGGCAGGGTCTCAAGCACGATGGCCATGGAGGCGAAACTCTCCAGGATGCCCAGCAGGAAGCCTGCGAGCACAGCACCCGAGAGTGAGCCCATGCCGCCGACGACAACCACCACGAAGCTGAGCACCAGAAAGTCCATGCCCATATGATAGTTGGGCGAATTGATCGGCGCATACATCACCCCGGCGAGCCCGGCGACCGCGGCGGCGATGCCAAACATGATGGTGAAGCGTTTGTCGATGTTGATGCCCAAAAGGCCCACGGTTTCGCGGTCTGCCATGCCGGCGCGTACGACCATGCCGAAGGTGGTGAATTGCAGGAAGGCAAAGACCGCGCCGATGATCAGGGCGGAGAAGGCGAAATACACCAGACGCCAGTAGGGGTAGATGATGGTATTGGGATCGAACCCCAGCATCGCGCCGAAATCGAAGGAGCCGCGGAAGGCGTCAGGCGCAGGCGTTGGGATCGGGTTGGCGCCGTAGAAATACTTGATGATCTCCTGCAGCACGATCGCAAGGCCGAAGGTTACGAGGATCTGATCCGCATGGGGGCGCTTGTAGAAATGCTTGATCAGCCCGCGCTCCATGATGAAGCCAATGGCGACCATGACCGGGATGGCAAAGAGGATCGAGATCGGCACCGCCCAGTCGATGATGGCATCACCGGTGGTTTGCCCAAAGATATCATAGATATAGGGGACATCGACCTTGAGTGGATTGCCCAGAAAGTCGGTTTTTGTCTCATCGATTACCTCGTGGCTCAAGGTCAGAATGCGGCTCAGCGTTACCGCGCAGAAAGCGCCGATCATGAAGAGCGCGCCATGCGCGAAGTTCACCACCCCAAGGGTGCCGAAAATCAGTGTCAGCCCAAGCGCAATCAGCGCATAGGCGGAGCCTTTGTCCAGGCCATTGAGAATTTGCAGGATGATTGCGTCCATGTCCCCACCTTCATGAAACGAGTGTGGCCCGGTGGCCGGAAGAGCAGGGCGGAGGTGTGCTCCGCCCTGCGCGTCTTATCAGGCCCCTGGGTTGCAGGTGCCCAAGCTGCCGCCCGCAACCTGCGGGTGATCCGGCGCGTAGGTGACTTGCTCGACAGGGGTCACTTCGACGATTTCGAGAAGGTCGAACTCGGATGTCGGGTTCTCTTTCCCTTTCACGACCAGCACGTCCTTGAAGCACTGGTGATCGTCGGCACGGTAGAGGGTCGGGCCGTTGCCCATGCCGTCGAATTCGAACCCTTCCAGAGCCTCGACAACGCCGCATGGGTTGAAGGTGCCCGCACGTTCGCAGGCATCTGCGTAGAGCAGCGCCTGAACATAGCAGGTGTGTGCCGCCTGGCTCGGTGGGAAGCCGTATTTGGTGCCGAAGGATTTGACGAATGCTTTGGAGCCTTCGTCGGTCAGCGACCAGTGCCAGTTCGTCGAGCCGAAGATACCCTTCACGTTGGCACCCGCACCCTTCGCCATCAGGCGCGAGTAGAGCGGTACCACGATTTCGAAGTTCTTGTCGTTGACCAGCTTGTCGCGCAGACCGAACTGCACCGCGTTGGTCAGCGAGTTGACCATGTTCCCGCCGTAGTGGTTCAGCACCAGAACGTCGGCACCCGATTGCAGAACCGGCGCGATGTAGGAGGAGAAGTCGGTTTGTGTCAGCGGCGTTTTCACCGCGTTGACAGTTTCCCAGCCCATCGCTTCGGTCGAGGAGCGCACTGCTTCTTCGGTGGTGTAGCCCCAGTTGTAGTCCGCTGTCAGGTGGTAGGCTTTGCGGTCGGACCCATAGGCATTCTGCAGCACGGGCGCGAGGGCCGCACCGGACATGTAAGAGTTAAAGAAGTGGCGGAAGCCATTGGCCCGCTTATCTTTTCCTGTCGTGTCATTGGAGTGCGTGAGGCCCGCCATGAAGATCACGCCCGCCTCCTGGCAAAGCGCCTGCACGGCCACAGCCACACCGGAGCTTGAGCCGCCGGTGATCATGATCGCGCCGTCTTTTTCAATCATCGACTTGGCAGATGCGCGCGCGGCGTCTGATTTGGTCTGCGTGTCGCCCGTGACATAGACGACCTTCTTGCCGAGGATGCCGTTGCCTTGCAGAGCATCGGAGCTGAAAGTTTCCAGCATGCCGTTGTCGGCACCGGTGCCGTTGAGATGCTCGACCGCGAGTTCATAGGCGCGCAGCTCATCCGCACCCTCATCCGCATAGGGACCGGACTGTGGCACGTTGAAGCCAAGCGTTACGGTGTCGCCTTGCGGGGCATTCAGGTAGCCTGCATGCCCGTCAGCACGCAGATACGTCGGTAGGGTCAGACCGGCTGCACCGGCGACCGCACCGGTCTTGATCAGACCGCGACGCGTAAGTTTCGAATTGGACATTGAAATCCTCCCAGTTGGTATAATCACACGCCCGTCAAACTTCCTCTTTGACCGGCGCGCGGGGCACTTTGGTGCAAAGGTGTTATCGCTTAGTTAAAGAAAATGTCGCAACAAGTGCCTTGAAATGCTCATTTATTTTGTAAACAAATCCACAGTTATGCTACGTTTTTTGTAAATTACATAATATTGCAGCGCAGAAACCTGTTGAAAACGCGCGATATTGCAAAAGGGGCCACCATGGCACGAGAAGGATTGACCGGCAGCCGCATTCGGGAGCGCCGGTCTGTTGCGGGACTGCGGCAAGCGGATTTGGCACGATCACTGGGGATTTCGGCCTCATATCTCAACCTGATCGAGCATAATCGCCGCAGAATCGGCGGTAAATTGCTGCTGGACATCGCCCGGCTGCTCAATGTCGAGCCCTCCATGCTGACGGAAGGGGCGGAAGCAGCCCTGATCGCCACGCTGCGCGAAGCGGCCACCAGCGCCAACCTGCCTGCGTCCGAAATTGCCCGGGCGGATGAGTTTACCGGTCGTTTCCCGGCCTGGGCAGAAGTGTTGGCATCCGGGTTTCGGCGCATATCGAGCCTAGAGCGCACGGTGGAAACGCTCTCTGATCGGCTCACCCATGATCCGCATCTTGCCGCCTCCGTGCACGAGCTGTTGTCGACGGCGGCGGCGATCCGATCGACAGCCGCCATTCTCGCTGATGAAGAAGACCTGACGGATGAGTGGCGCAACCGGTTTCACGCCAACATCAATGAAGACAGCCGCCGGTTGGCCGACAGCTCGAAGGCGCTGGTTGAATACCTTGATGCGGGTGAGCGGGTCGAGGATGCCGCCGCCAGCCCGCAGGATGAGCTCGAGAGCTTCCTCAGCGATCACAAATATGCCTTTGACGAGGTCGAGGCCGGTCATGAGACACCCGATACGATGATCGCCGCTGCCCCAAGCCTGAAATCCAACGCCGCCCGTCACATGGCCCGGGGCATTCTGGAGCGTGTGGTTCAGGACGCGCAGCTGGTCACGAAACACCGGTTTGAGGCGGCCTTGGAGGCGGTGGGCCCGGACCCGGTGGAGCTTGCGCGTCATCTTGCGTCCCCGGTGTCACTGGTGTTTCGCAGGCTTGCGGGGTTGCCCAAGCTGGAGGCCGGATTGGTTGTCTGCGACCGGGCGGGTAGCTTGCTGTTTCGCAAACCGACCGCGGGTTTTGTCATTCCACGTTTTGGTGCTGCCTGTGCGCTTTGGCCGCTTTTTGCGGCATTGGGTCAGCCGGGGCAGGTCATCCGCACGCCGCTGGTACAATTGGGCCGGGGCCGTGCTGGGTTCGAGTGTTACGCGGTGGCCGATGTGGTGGGACGCCCGGTTTACAATCAAGCGCCTTTGGTGCAGGCCAGCATGCTGGTCCTGCCCAATTCGAACCTCAGCGAGGAGGAGGTGATTGAGGTCGGTTCAACCTGTGGTGTATGTCCGCGGGAGCTGTGCCCGGGACGCCGCGAACCCTCCATTTTAAGCACCGGTCTGTAAGGCGAAGGGTAATATGTGCCAAACCGGGCTAAGGTTTTGACAGGGCGCCCAAAACCGACAATAGTTTGACTTCCACTTTGAGGGAGACAGGCGGCGGGCCTGGCAGGGTGGAGATTTGGGAGGACGCCACGATGGGCAAGCATGTGCTTTTGGTGGAGGATGAGCTGAATATCATTGAAGCAATCAGATTTTTGCTCAGCCGGGAAGGCTGGGATGTGGACACGCATTCCAACGGGACGGATGCCGCAGAGGTGATCCGGGACCGCAAGCCGGATTTGGTGGTGCTGGACGTGATGTTGCCCGGCAAAAGCGGTTTTGACATCCTCGAAGAACTGCGCGGTGACGCCCAGACGGCTGATCTGCCGGTGCTGATGCTGACAGCGCGGGGTCAGAGCCGGGATCGCGAAATGGCGGAGAAGGCCGGTGTCAGCCGCTTCATGACAAAACCTTTTTCCAATACCGAGGTGCTGACAGCCGTGCGGGATCTGCTTTACGTCCACGGTCAGCGGACCTGAGCGATGGCCAAACCCGGCACGCCCCTGTTTCTGGAACGTGGCAGCTACCGCCAGCGCCGGATGATGGATGCGGTCAAGCTGATCGCCATTCTGGGGGCGGGTCTCTGGATGATCCCGCTGCTCTGGCCCACCGCCGAGCCGGGTACGGCGCAGGCGGTTCCGCTGTCGCAGGCGCTGCTTTATGTCTTTGGGGTCTGGTGGTTTCTGATCGCCATCGCCTATGTGCTGGCCCGCAAGATCCGCGACCTGCCTGAACAATCGGATGAAACCGAGGCGATGTGATGGCGTCGCTGAATGTCCTTGTCGCGGTTTCCCTGGCTTATGTTTTCCTGTTGTTCTGCGTGGCCTTCGCGGCGGAACGCGCGGGCGTTCAGGGCCGGGCCGGGTGGCTCTTGCGCTCACCATTGGTCTATACGCTCTCGCTGTCGATCTACTGCACTGCCTGGACGTTTTACGGCGCGGTCGGCTATGCCGCCAGGTCCGGTCTGGAATATGTCACCATCTATCTGGGCCCCAGCCTGGTCATTGTCGGATGGTGGTGGATTTTGCGGCGTCTGGTGCGCATCGGGCGCAGCTACAAGGTCACCTCCATCGCTGACCTGATTTCCTCGCGCTATGGCAAGTCGAACGGGCTGGCGATTGTTGTGACGGTGATGGCTGTGATCGGCGTGACACCCTATATTGCGCTTCAGTTGCAGTCGGTTACCGCCTCCCTGTCGATTTTTATCGCGGCCCAGCATGGCAGTCTCGCCGAAAGCGGTGATGCGCATGCGGCAGGGCTGTGGATTTCCGTGGGGCTCGCGCTTTTCACCGTGCTTTTTGGCACCCGCAATCTCAACGTCAATGAACGTCAGCATGGTGTGGTGATCGCGGTTGCTGTCGAAGCCGTCGTCAAATTGATCGCGCTGCTGGCCGTGGGGGTCTTTGTCGTTTGGGGGATCGCCGGCGGCGTGTCCGAAACGTTGGCGCGGATCGATGCGTCGTCCCTGGGCACCTGGCAGATGAATGGCAGCCGTTGGGCCGCACTAACCTTTGTGTCTGCCGCGGCCTTCCTGTGTTTGCCGCGCATGTTTCAGGTCATGATCGTGGAAAACGACGATGAACGCTATCTCCAGATCGCCAGTTGGGCCTTTCCGCTCTACCTGATGTTGATGAGCCTCTTCGTGGTGCCCATCGCCGTGATCGGGCTCGATTTGCTGCCCGCCGGGTCCAACCCAGATTTCTTCGTGCTGAGCCTGCCGCTCAGCCAGGGGCAGGAAGGGCTGGCGATGCTCAGCTTCTTGGGTGGGTTTTCCTCGGCCACCTCGATGGTCATCGTGGCCACGCTGGCGCTTTCGACGATGGTGTCGAACCATGTGGTCATGCCGATCTTTCTCTATTTGCGGCAGGGCGGTGCCACGCAATCGGGGGACGTGCGCAATGTCGTGATCCTGTCGCGGCGCCTGTCGGTGCTGGCGATCATCGGGTTTGGCTATATCTACTACCGTGCCTCCGGCGGGTCCGGTGCCCTGGCGGCCATCGGTCTGATTTCCTTTGCCGGGGTGGCGCAATTCCTGCCTGCGATGCTGGGGGGGATCTTCTGGCGCGGCGCGACGCGGGCAGGGGCCTTCGTCGGGCTTGGCGTTGGCTTTTCGGTCTGGGTTTTTACCATGCTGCTGCCCAGTTTCGGGCCGGGTGCGGCGCTGAGCGTCGATACCTTCGCAAACGGGCTTTTTGGGCTGGGATGGCTGCGCCCGCAGGCGCTCTTCGGCATTCCGGGGCTGGATCCGACGGTTCATGCAATCTTCTGGAGCCTGCTGCTCAATGGCGTCAGTTTCGTTCTGGTGTCTTTGATGACCTTCCCGCAACCGCTGGAGCGGCTGCAAGGCGCGCAGTTTGTCAATGTGTTCGATCATTCCGGCCAGACCCGCGGCTGGCAGGCTTCCGTGGCCGAAAGCGAGGATCTGATGATCATGGCGCAGCGGATCCTGGGCGCCCGCGAGGCGCAACGCCTGTTCCAGGCCGAGGCGCAAAGGCAGGGGCGCGGTGACTATCTGCCTGAACCGACAGCGGATTTTCTGCAAAGACTGGAACGGGAACTGGCGAGTTCGGTCGGCGGCGCCACGGCCCATGCGATGATCAGTCAGATCGTCGGCGGCAGCGCCGTGTCGGTGCAGGATCTCTTGGCGGTGGCGGACGAATCCGCGCAGATGCTGGAATATTCCAGCCAGTTGGAGGCCAAATCGCGCGAGCTCAGCCAAACCGCGGCCAAGCTGCGCCACGCCAATGCCAAGCTGATGCAGTTGAGCGATCAGAAAGACGCGTTTCTCAGTCAGATCAGCCATGAATTGCGTACGCCCATGACGTCGATCCGGGCGTTCTCCGAGATTTTGCGCGACACCGACGGTCTGGGTCCGCTGGAAAAGACGAAATATGCGAATATCATCCACGTCGAAGCGATCCGCCTGACCCGATTGCTGGACGATTTGCTGGATCTCAGCGTGCTGGAAAATGGTCAGGTGACGCTGAACCAGCAAAGCGGCAGCCTGGTGGATGTTCTCGATCAGGCGGTCGCCACCGCCGAAGCCAGCGAGGCACGGGGCATTACGATCAAGCGCCGTCGGCTGGAAGAAACCGTGACACTGCACACGGATCTGGACCGGCTGAGCCAGGTTTTCATCAACCTCATCACCAACGCCCAGAAATACTGCGGTTCGGACACCCCGGAACTGCAGATTGTGGTGCAGCGCGCAGGCGACAGCATCCTCGTCGATTTCATTGACAATGGGTCTGGGATTCCAGCGGCGTCGCGCGAGGTCATGTTTGAAAAATTCAGCCGGATCGGTGCAGAGGATGCTGCAGGGGCCGGTCTCGGGCTGGCCATTTGTCGCGAGATCATGACCCGTTTGGGAGGCAATGTGAACTATCTGGATGGCACGGGTGGCACCGCATTCCGGGTCACAGTGCCCGGGCGGCAGGCGCTTGCTGCGCAATGATTTTTTGTGATTTTCTGCGCTGAAGCATTCGCCATAAAGGCTATGGTAACCATTGGCCCTTATCCCTCCCTGTACAGGACCGCGCAGTGGGCGAGGCGCAGGTTGTTTTGACAAGGGCCGAAGATGTCAGTTTTGCAGCGCAAGGCGCAGGCAGGAAAGCAGGAACATCAGGCACGGGCTATGACCGTGCCCAAAGCCCTGCGAGTCAGCCTCGCAAAAATCGCTGATCAGATGTTCGACATGGCTCTGGCTGTGATCGGGGCGACGCAAGAGCGGTGCGGGGGTGATGCGCTGAGCGACAAAATGGATGATGCATCGCTGCTTGTGGTGCTGGACGGCCCCAGGGGGAATGTTGGCGGCGCGGTGATTGGCGCGGAACTGGTTGCGGCGATGATCCAGCAACAGACGACGGGCAAAGTCGCCAAAGAAGCCCCCGCCGCGCGCCCGCTGACCTCCACGGATGCTGCCTTGTGCGCCCCTTTGCTGGATGCCCTGTTTCAGCGATCAAATGGCCTGTTGGAAGAGGATGCGGATCGCGACATTTTATGCCCCTACAAGTTTGGCGCCCGCGTCGAAAATGCCCGGTTGTTCGGTTTGGCGCTTGATGCCAATGAATACCATATCGTGAAGTTGACGATTGATGTTGCAGGTGGTGCCTTTCAATCAAATCTGACGCTGATCCTGCCTGTCTTTGAAAGAGCTCCGGAACACATCGCCTCGGAAGAGACAGGGGTCGCTGCACCTGCCCAAACGCTCGAAAAATCCGTGATGAACCTTCGGGCCGACCTCACCGCCGTATTGGGCCGGTTGAAATTACCCTTGGACAAACTCAGCCAATTGGTGCCGGGCGATGTCCTGACACTGAAACCTGATGCATTTGATACCGTTGAGATCATGACCTGTGACCGGCGGGTGGTCAGCCGTGGCGCAATGGGGCAGATTGAAGGCCAACGCGCCATTCAATTGGACAATGCTGTGGCGCGGCCTGATCATCCGGCACGGCGCGCCGAAGATCGCGAAGGGCTGGACTTGCCTCAGGTCGACCCTTTGAAAGAGGCGCCTGGTGGAAATGATTTTGGGGGTCTGCCGGATATCGATATCGGCGCGATTGAGCATGACTCAGAAGGTTTGCCGGACTTGCCAGATCTACCTGCGCTTGAAGGCGCGGATGACCTGCCGGATCTGTCAGATTTGCCAGGACTGTCCGAGGATACCGAAATGGCGGCTTTGCCTGATCTGTCCGACCTACCCGGTCTGAGCGATGAGGACGAGCTGTCGTCCTTAGAAGATATGCCTGATTTCAAGATCGCCTAGAGCGTTTCGTCCCTGGCCTGAGATGTGATCTATCCCATAGCAGGTTGACATATCTGACCTAAGACAGCGCTAAGGGAAACCGGTTGAGGCAAAAACGCTTTGTCGCGATGCTACCTTGCCGAAGCATGGATTGCTTCAAAGGTCGGGCGCAAATTCTCCAGATCATAGCCGCCGGATCTAGCAGCTTGAATGATCTGATCCGCTGGCATTTCATTTGCGGCGGCCAGCGCCCAGGCGATGGTCGAGCGCGTGCCGGATGCGCAGTAGGCGAGGACCGGTCCGTCGCAGTCTGTCATCAAGGCGTGGTTGGATGCGATTACATCTGGCGTCATCGACTGATGTGTCAAAGGCTGGATCACGAACTCCAACCCGGCGGCCTCTGCGGCCTCCGCCAGCACAGCGCAATGATGGCTGGGTGGCACCTCCATATCAGGTCGGTTGCACAGGACCCGTTTTATGCCAGCCGACGCAATCGCGGGCATGTCTTCCGCAGAGATTTGCGGAGCCGCGAAAAAACGGGGTGTGATCTGGCGCATGTCCATGAGAAAACTGTTACGAAACAGCGGCGGGACTGTCCAGCCAGCGATGCAGTAAAGCGGTCACATTTGCTCAAGAAAACTGCGGGTCGGGTGCCTGCTGCCGAAAACGAGCGATGCTCAGGTGACGCTCTTCAAACGAGGCGTGCATCTCAAGATGGAAATGCCACACCGCCCAAAACGCAGGTTCGCCAACGCTAGATCTTGTTCACCGGTAGCTTCAGCATGACGTCACCCTGTTCGTCAGGTTCCGGCATGTTGCCCGCGCGCATGTTCACTTGCAGCGACGGCAGGATCAGCTTCGGCATCCCCAGTGTGGCGTCACGTGCTTCGCGCATCTGCACAAATTGTTCCTCGGCGCGATCTTGTCCGATGTGCACATTGCGCGCTTTCTGAGCGCCAACCGTGGTTTCCCAGGCGAATTCCTCGCGCCCCGGCGCCTTGTAATCATGACCGACAAAGATGCGCGTATCGTCTGGAAGGCTCAAAATGCGTTGAATGGATTGGTAAAGATCATGCGCCGATCCACCCGGAAAATCACACCGCGCGGTGCCAAAATCAGGCATGAATAACGTGTCGCCGACAAATGCCGCATCACCGATGACATAGGTCATGCAGGCAGGGGTGTGTCCGGGCGTATGCATCACATCTGCGCGCATCTGCCCGATGTGAAAACTGTCGCCATCGCTGAACAGGCGATCAAATTGGCTGCCGTCCCGCTGAAATTTTGTGCCTTCGTTGAAGACCTTGCCAAAGGTATCCTGAACCGTCGTGATCCGGTCGCCAATACCGATCTGACCGCCGAGTTTTTCCTGAAGATAGGGGGCCGCAGAGAGATGATCTGCATGCACATGCGATTCCAGAACCCACTGGAGTTGCAGGCCATGGGATTGCACATGGTCGATGATCGCGTCAGCGGAGGCCGTATCGGTCCGCCCGGACGCGTGATCGAAATCCAGCACTGAATCGATGATCGCGCAGGCGGTGCCCTGCGGGTCCTTAACGACATAGCTGACGGTATTTGTGGTGGTGTCGAAGAAGGCTTTTACATCTGGCGACATGTGCGAAACTCCCTGATCTTCGATAATTATATGGTGGTGCGCGCGCGCCATGCAAGTGGCGCGTTACGCCAGAAAGATCCCCAGAATGACCAGCATCAACCCAATGACGGATAGAAACAGCGCGCCCAGATTCATGGGCAGCGCCTTTTGCAGTTTCGCGCGCATGTCTTCATCAGACAGCTTGGCGCGTCGGGCGCGGGCCACATAGATAATGCACCAGATCAGACCAACCAGACCGATGAGCGAGAGAGAGGCGCCGCCCCATATCAGAAGGTCAAAGGCGGCGGATGTATCGGTTTGTTCCATGAGGTTGAGCTATCCAATCCACACTTCAAGCGCAAGCGTGTTGGACGGTCGGGTGGGGTGTGATCTCGGTTAACGAACCCGCGTATCGCGATCGGTGATTTCACGCCAAAAAGCTGGCCATGAGGGGCAATCGACGTATCGTGACTGTCATTGGCGAAATCGCTTGCTAAAGCCGCTTGCAGGTATTGATTCAGATCGCTAGGCAAGGGCGATCTGATTGACCTGATGCTTGAGGAATTCCCGATGACCGATACCGCGACCGATCCTTCTGTTGTTGAAACCGCTGAAGCACCCGGCGACGCGACCTATCGCGTCACAGCCAATGAGTTGCGCCAGTTTGTGGAGCGTATCGAACGGCTGGATGCGGAGAAAAAGGATCTTGCGGAACAGCAAAAAGAGGTCATGGCGGAGGCCAAAGCGCGGGGCTATGACACCAAGGTAATGCGCAAGGTGATTGCGCTGCGCAAACGGGATGCGGATGACATCGCCGAAGAAGAGGCGGTTCTGGAGATGTATAAAGAAGCGCTCGGCATGTGAGCTTGGGCCTCGCGTGACGTGAAGTTTCCGCCAATGTTGGTGTAGCGCATTCACCCAAAAGGCAAAACGCCGTTTCCAAAATTGAGTGGCCTTTTGGTTGAGGTATGAGTGCTGCGCTTAAGGCTACTCGCGCGAAATTGAGGCCGAAAGCGTCATTTTCTATCACCAGGGGCAGTGTTTCGCGTGCCGCTCCCTGGCTGCACCATCGTCACCCCATAAATGACTTTTGAAATCGCGCGCGGGTATTCGTGCCGCGATTTTAATATCTTTGGTTCCTGCTTTCCCGGTTGCCCCGCCTTAGAAGCGGTATCTGGGTTTGAATGAGAACCGCCCGATCAAACGGCGCTGTTTGCCCCAAGAAAATAGCGAAGATTGCAGGTTCTGAGCGCAGGCGAAAAGACCCTGCAAAGACTATTGACATAGTGTAAAGTAAATAATATTGACGCCATGTAAACTTTACACGAGGTAAAGTTTGATGAGCTATGGAGTTCCACTATGAAAGTCATCGTATTTGGGGCGACCGGAACAGTCGGTCGCCTGACCGTGCAAAACCTGCTCGCCGAAGGGCACAGCGTCACCGCTTTTGCGCGCACCCCTGAGCGGTTGAAACTGAAAGCACCGCAGCTGCTTCTTGTCGCGGGCGATGCGACACATCCCAAAGACGTTTGTGACGCCATCGCCGGTCATGATGCTGTGGTTGTCACTTTGGGAGCTGGAATGTCTCGGCGCAGCCTGATCCGCTCGCAGGGGACGATGAATGTGATCCGGGGCATGCAGGAACACGGCATTTCCCGGCTGATCTGCCAATCGACGTTGGGGGCGCATGAAAGCTGGAGCAATCTGAATTTCTTCTGGAAGCGCATCATGTTCGGGGCGCTGCTCAAGCCGGTTTTCAAAGACCATGAGCTGCAAGAAAAGCTCGTACAGGCCAGCGGTCTGGACTGGACGCTGGTGCGCCCGGGTGCGTTTACGGATGGTCCTGCCACGGGGGCATACAAGGAAGGGTTTGGAGCTCAGGAGCGCGATCTGACGTTAAAAATCACCCGCGCCGATGTGGCAGGGTTTTTGACCCGACAACTGGGTGATCTGGCATATCTTCGTCGCGCCGTCAGCCTGTCCAATTAAGCCGGGTCAGGCCGGTTTCAGCCGTGTGGGAATGCGTTCTCCAGGGCGGATTGGTAGGCAAACAGCGATGCCAATCCGCCGGTATGCACGAACAGCACGCGGCTGCCTTTGGTAATTTCACCGCTTTCAACAAGGGCCGGCACGGCGGCAAAGACCTTGGCTGTATAGACCGGGTCCAACACGAGGCCTTCGGTGCGGGCCATCATCGCCATGGCTTCCGCGGCGGGCGGACCCAACTGGCCGTAGCCCGGCGTCAGCGCCTCATCCCATATCATGATGTCGTCATCGCCCACCTGTGACGCATGCGCAGTCAATTCTGCCAATGCGTCAAGAACGGTGCGGATGCGCTTACGTTGCTGTTGAGCGTCGCGCCTGACGCAACTGCCGATCACGCGGGCGCTGTGACCCACCGCCCGCAACCCTGCCAACATGCCCGCATGTGTCAGGCCGCTGCCGGAGGCGATGACAACCACGTCAAATGCGCTGTCCTGCTGCAGGATCTCTTCGGCGGCGCGCATGTACCCCAGCGCCCCGAGGGGCGGATTTCCGAGGGCCAGGGGGATCACATAGGGCGTGCGGCCCGCTTGCCGTTCCTGTGCCGCGCGCTCTCGCAGCGCGGCATCTGCGCCAGCTTCATCCTCGCCGGACGGGTAATACATGACCTCCGCCCCGAGCAGGCGGGAGAGGAGCACATTGCCATTCGATCCATAGAGCGCATCGACATCCGGCACCCGGGCTTCAAGCTGGACAATCGTTTTCATGCCCAGTTTTGCGGCGGAGGCGGCTGCGGTGCGCACGAAATTCGACTGCACGGCACCGGTGATCAGAACCGTATCTGCGTGGGCTGCTTGGGCCGCCCCCAGATAGTATTCCAGCTGTCGCGATTTGTTGCCGCCCATGGTGGTGCCCGCCAGATCGTCCCGCTTGATGTGCAAATCGATGCCCAGCAGCGCCGAGAGGTTCGGCAGTGGTTCGATGGGCGTGACCGCACTTACCAACTCGGCGCGCGCAAATTCCATGATCTTTGGTCCTCCCGTTCCGATCCGGCAGTGGATCAATGCGTCCCAAAACAGTGTTGCACAAAAGCTGGACCGCGACCAAGAGCCGGAGCTTTGGGGGCAATTCGATTTACGCTTGACCGACTCAGATTTGTATACAAAAAGTATACATTATGTAAGCAAAGGATCGCAGGTGGGCAGAATTACCAAGGATCAATGTCTCGATGATCTGAAGTTGCGGATCCTTTCCACGGATTTGGCGCCTGGCAGCGATCTGGATGAAACCTCGCTGGCCGAATATTATGAGATATCGCGCACACCAATGCGTGAGGTGCTGCACCGGCTGGCGGGGGCGGGCTATATCACCACGGCTGAAAACCGCGGCGCCAAGGTGGCCTCGATGGACATCGGCACCATGCGCACCTTTTTCCAGACCGCCCCGATGGTCTATGCCAATATCGCCAGCCTGGCGGCGGAGGCGCGCACGGCACCGCAGCTTGATGCGCTGAAGGATGCGCAGTTAGCCTTTGTCAAAGCCACGGGTGCACAGGATGCACAAGCGGCGGCCCTTGCCAATCATCGCTTTCACGCGGTGGTCGGCGAGATGGCGCATAATCCCTATCTGGTGGCATCGCTGGACCGTCTGCTCATCGATCACACGCGTCTGAGCCAGCGGTTCTACCGTCCATCGAATGCGGATGAAAAGGGGCGGATTGTAAAGGCCAGCGACCAGCATGACGCGCTGATCACGGCCATCGAAGCGCATGAGAGTGCGCTGGCAATCGATCTGTCGCTGCAGCATTGGGATTTGTCGCGCGACCGGATGGAGCGCTATGTGCGCCCCGATCCTCTGCCCGTCGACGTTGTGTCGCTCAAGGATCGCCGAAATGCAATTTGAAGGGATCTACACGCCTCTGATCACGCCCTATCACACCGATTTCACGTTGAATGAGGCGGCGCTGGCTGAAACCGTGGATCATCTGGTTGCGGCAGGCGTGCACGGCATCATTGTGGCGGGCACCACGGGCGAATATTATGCGCAATCGATGGAGGAACGCATCGATATGATGCGGCGGTGCAGGTCCCTTATCGGTGACCGCGTGCCGATGATTGTGGGCACCGGGGCCATTCGCACCGAAGACAGCATTGTGTTCGCGCAGGCGGCAAAAGAGGTGGGCGCGGATGCGCTGCTGATTGCGACGCCACCCTATGCCTACCCGACGGGGCGCGAAATTGCCCTGCATGCGCTGGCGGTGGACCGCGCCGCCAACCTGCCGGTGATGCTTTACAATTACCCGGGGCGGATGAGCGTGAATATGGACGAGGAATGTCTCGGCCGTCTGGGCCGCAGCCCGAATTTCTGTGCGATAAAGGAAAGCTCGGGCGACCCGAACCGCCTGCACATGCTGGCGCGGGACTATCCGCATATTGCGCTGAGCTGCGGCATGGACGATCAGGCGCTGGAGTTTTTTGCCTGGGGCGCGCGCTCCTGGGTCTGTGCGGGGTCAAATTTTGCGCCCGAAGCGCATATCGCGCTCTACCGGGCCTGTGCCATTGATGGTGATTTCACGCGCGGGCGCGCCATCATGTCCGCGATGCTGCCCTTGATGCGGGTGCTGGAGCAGGGCGGCAAGTTCATTCAGTGCATCAAACACGGCGTGACCCTGCGTGGCATTGATGCAGGACCCCCGCGCAAACCCCTGCAGCCCTTGAATAAAGACGACAAGCGCGCGTTGGAGGAGGTCATTCGCACGATGAACACCACCATCGCCGCCATACCGGGAGCTCTGTGATGACAGACCTGCTGACCTATGCAGAATACGCGGCGATTGCCGGTGATCTGGATTTTCCGAGCGCGCCTTTCATCGACGGAAAGTTTCGCAAGGGCGCGGGGCCGATGATGGCCACGTTGAACCCGGCAACCGGCGCGGAGATTGCAAAGATTTCCACGGCTGCATCTCCGGATGTGGATCTGGCGGTCAGTAAGGCGCGCGAGGCATTTGAACAGGGGCATTGGGCGCGGATGCACCCCGCAGCCCGCAAGGATGTGCTGATCAAGCTGTGCAAATACATCACGCGGCGCAAACGCGAATTGGCTGTTCTGGAAAGCCTGGAGTCCGGCAAACCCATCCGCGATTGCGAGGAGATCGACATCCCCGAGACCATCCACTGCATCAAATGGCATGCGGAAACGGCGGATAAGATCTATGACCAGACGACGCCCGCGGGGGAGGATGCGATGTCGATGATCGTGCGCGAACCCGTGGGGGTTGTTGCTGCGATCCTGCCGTGGAACTTCCCCTTGCTGATGCTGGCGTGGAAGATCGGCCCGGCGCTGGCGGCGGGGTGTTCCGTGATCGTGAAACCGGCGGAGCAAACCTCCATGACGGCGCTGCGCGTCGCGGAATTGGCGCATATGGCCGGCGTGCCACGGGGTGTCCTGCAGGTGCTGCCGGGGGATGGGCCATCGGTTGGCGAGCCGCTGGGGCGTCACATAGATGTGGATATGGTGAGCTTTACCGGGTCCACCGAAACGGGCCGTCGGTTTCTGCACTATGCCGCCGACAGCAACCTGAAAAAGGTGGTGCTTGAATGTGGTGGCAAGAACCCGGCCGTGGTGCTAGCGGATGCCGAAAACCTTGATCATGTGGCAGCGCATGTGGTCAGCGCCGCTTTTTGGAACATGGGTGAAAACTGCTCTGCCGCGTCGCGCCTGATCGTGCATCGGGACGTCAAAGCACCTTTGATGGAGTGTATTCTTGCGCGCTTGCGGGAGTGGAAAACCGGTGATCCGCTTGATCCGGCCAACCATCTGGGCGCGCTCATCGATGCAGATCATTGCGCCAAAGTTGGTGCCTATCTCACGGGCAAGGCGCTGGCGGGCGGCACGGCGGATGGGCCCTTCGTAGCGCCCACAATCTATGAGGTCGCAAAGGAGGATGCCAAGGCGCGCGAGGAGATTTTCGGGCCCATTCTGAGTGTGATCGAAGTCGCCTCCACCGAAGAGGCCATCGCCGTGGCCAATGATACGGACTATGGGCTGGCGGCTTGCGTCTTCACTGCAAATACGCGCCAAGCCATTCGGGCGGCGCGCGACATCCGCGCCGGGACCGTGACGGTGAATTGCTACGGCGAAGGCGACATCGCGACGCCCTTCGGGGGCTACAAACACTCCGGTTTCGGGGGGCGGGACAATGGGCTGCACGCCCATGACCAATACACCGAGCTGAAAACCATCTGGATTGATCTCACCGATCCTGCTGAGGGAGACAACATCGGATGAGCCGCATCGGATTTATCGGCACAGGTCATATCGCGGCACCCATGGTGCGTTTTCTGGTTGGCAAAGGCCATCAGGTCACGGTGTCGGAGCGCAATGCCGGGGTGGCTGCGGCCTTGGCACGGTCGCACGGTGTGACCGTCGCTGCCAATCAGGCGGTGATTGATGCAAGTGACGTGGTGTTCCTGTCGGTGCGCCCTCAGATCGCCGAGGAGGTGCTGGCGTCGCTGATCTTTCGCGCCGGTCAGCGGATCGTATCTGTCATGGCGGGTGTTTCTTATGATCGCCTGAAATCCCTTTGCGCGCCCGCTGATGACATTTCGGTGACGATCCCACTGGGGTACCTGGAGCAAGGTGGGTGCCCCTTGCCGGTCTGGCCTGATGATCACCTGCTGCGCACACTTTTTGCGCCTGAGAACCCTGTGTTCGCCGTGGCGGATGAGCGCGCATTGAACATGCATTTTGCGGTTTGCGCGATGCTGCCCGGCATTCTGGATCTCATGGCCACGGGCGCGGAATGGCTGACCGATCAGACGGGCGATGCCGCACAGGCGGACTTTTACGCGGCGCAGCTGATCGCGGGATATCTGACCGCGATGACAAAGGAGGCGGGCGCGCTCGCACGTGAGCGCGACGGGCTGGCGACGGAGGGCACCATCAGCATTCAGATGACACGCGCGTTGCGCGGCGGTGGCGCACATGTGGCATTGCGCAATGCGATGGCGGCCATCGGCGACCGGCTGGAGGGAAAATCATGAGCGTGGAAGCGGTTGGCACCACCCGCAGAGGCCGTGGCGCGCGCAAAGCGCTGCGCCAGACGCGGGATGTCACCATGCTGCCTGCGCTCAAGCGGCGATTGCCACTGACCGAGCCGATGGATGCGGATCAGGTGGCACGCATCGACGCCGCCTCCATGGATATTCTGGAAAATGTTGGCGTTGTCTTTCGCGACGAAATCGCGCTCGCCGATTGGAAACGGGCAGGGGCGGATGTGCGCGGGGAAACCGTGCATCTGGACCGCGGACTGGTGCGCGAGCTGATTGCCACGATCCCCGAGACATTCACCTATCAAGCACGTAACCCGGCCAATAATCTGCCGTTTGGCAAGGATCACGCGATCTTCGTGCCGATGACGGGGGCACCTTATCTGCGCGATCTCGACGATGTGCGGCGCAAT
Source organism: uncultured Roseobacter sp. (assembly GCF_947501835.1). Classification (NCBI taxonomy): domain Bacteria; kingdom Pseudomonadati; phylum Pseudomonadota; class Alphaproteobacteria; order Rhodobacterales; family Roseobacteraceae; genus Roseobacter; species uncultured Roseobacter sp. The sequence continues at coordinate 308,117 of NZ_CANMXR010000007.1, forward strand.
CCGACGCTCGATGATCTGGCGAATTTTCACAAGCTCAGCCATATGCTGCCCGCCATTCATTCCTCGGCGCATCACATCGTGGAACCCTATGATCACCCGATCAGCCAGCGCCATCTGCGGATCACCTACTCGTCAATGAAACACTCCGACAAGACCTTCATGGGCATGACCACGAGCCCGAAGAACGCCGAGGATGTGATCGAGATGGCGGCGATCCTTTTTGGCGCGGATTTCATCGACAGCCACCCGGTGGTGACGGGCAATTGCAACGGCAATTCGCCGCTGGTCTGGGATGAAACCATGCTGGGCGCCCTGCGGGCCTTTTGCAGGCGCAATCAACCGGTGCTCTGCTCGCCTTTCGTGCTGGGCGGGGCGAACACGCCCGCCTCAGTCGCCCCCACCGTCGCGCAGCTCAATGCCGAGGCGCTCAGCGCGCTGGCCTACACGCAGGTGATCCGCAAGGGCGCGCCAGCGATCTACGGGCACTACCTCAGCACGGTCAGCATGAAATCCGGGGCGCCGATGGCGGGCACGCCCGAAATCAGCCTGATGAATTTCATGATCGGCCAGATGGCGCGGTTTTATGGCGTGCCTTGGCGGACATCCAACACTCTGGGCGGCGCTAAAACCTTTGACGCACAGGCAGGGTACGAGAGCGCGATGACGCTGAATGCAGTGCTCATGGCCGGTGCGAATTACATTTGGCATTCGGCGGGCTGGAACGAGGCGGGGATGCATTGCTCCATGGCCAAATTCGTGGTCGACGCGGAGATGTGCGCGATGGGCTACCGCATGGCGCAGGGGATCAACTGGGATGATTTCGATGCGGCGCTGAAGGCGGTGGGCGATGTCGGTCCGGGCGGTCACTATCTGGGGCATCCGCATACGCTGGAAAACTTCCAGCGCGCCTTTTTCATGCCAGAGATGTTTGACAACAATTCGATCGAGCAATGGCAGGCCGAGGGCAGCGTTGAAATCACCGAACGCGCCCTGATGCGCGCCCGTGCGCTGTTACAAAGCTACGAGGAGCCCAAACTGGATGTGGCCACGGACGAGGCGCTGCGCGACTACATTGCGCGGCGGGAACGCGAGATCCCGGCCGCCGATGCGCTGAACCAGACGTATTGAGGCGCGCATGAAGGTCACCCGCCTGCCACGCGATCCCGGGCCTGCGGGGTGGCATTGCCTGCTGCCGGATGCGCACCTCCCGACACCGCTTGAGGAAACAACAACGGCGGATTGGTTGGTCATCGGCGCAGGCTTTGCCGGGCTCTCGGCCGCGCGACGGTTGTCGCAGCTTTGTCCAGGGGATCGAGTTGTGATTCTGGAAGCATCGCGTGTGGGCGAGGGGCCTGCGGGGCGAAATTCCGGTTTCATGATTGATCTGCCCCATGACCTTGCGTCTGAAAACTACGGCGGGACCCTGAGCGCAGATGCGGCGCAAACCGCGGACAACAGGCGGGCCATTGAATTCGCTGCTGAGATTGCAGCAGATTTTGAATTGCCAAAAGAAGCCTTTTCACGCAGTGGCAAAATCAATGCCGCCGCCACGACGAAGGGGCAAACTCATAACAGCGACTATGCCAGGCACCTGACGGCCCTGGGCGAAGATCATGAACTGTTGGATGCTGAGCACATGCAGGACCTGACCGGGTCTTCCTATTACCAAGGGGGGCTTTTTACGCCCGGCACGGCAATGATCCAGCCGGCGCTTTATGTGCGATCAGTCGCAGATGGTTTGCGCTCCAATCGGGTGACATTGCACGAACTGAGCCCGGTGACATCTCTGACGCGCAGGGGCGATTGGGTCGCGGAGACGCCTAAAGGTAAGGTCACGGCGCCAAATGTCATCCTCGCGGTGAACGGTCATCTGGAAAGCTTTGGTCATATGACAGGCCGCCTGATGCACGTCTTTACCTACGCCTCGATGACCGCGGCGCTGAGCGCAGAGGAATGCGCCAGATTGGGCGGCGCGCCTGAGTGGGGTTTGACACCGGCGGATCCGTTGGGGACGACGGTGCGGCGGATTTCGGGCACGGGCGGGGACCGGATCGTGATCCGCAACCGGTTCACCTTCGATCCATCGATGGAGGTCGACGACAGGCGCATTGAACAGGTGGGTCGTGACCACGACCGCGCCTTTGCTGCGCGGTTTCCCATGCTGGGCGGGGTCAGAATGGCCTATCGTTGGGGCGGGCGGCTTTGCCTGAGCCTGAACAATGTGCAGGTAATCGGTGAATTGGAGCCAGGGCTCTGGTCGGCCTGTTGCCAGAATGGTCTGGGCACCGCGAAGGGGACATTGGCCGGGGTGCTGGCCGCGGAGGCCGCCAATGGCGTGGCATCCGATGCGTTGCAGCGCGCGATGTCGGCGCCTCTGCCAAAGCGTTTGCCGCCCGCACCGCTGGCCCGGATCGGGGCCTCTCTTCGGTTGCGGTGGGGGGAAGCCCGCGCTGGCAAGGAACTCTGAGTTAAGCTGAATACGCGCGCCGCTCGGGGATCGGAGCGGCGCCCATCGTTCGGTTTAAGCGGCCTCTTTGGTATCGAGAACCTGCGCCATCGTTGCACCCATGGCTGACGGGTTGGGGGCCACGGTGATGCCAACAGCACTCAGCATCTCCACCTTTTCCTGCGCACTTTCACCAAAGGCAGAGATAATCGCGCCCGCGTGGCCCATCTGGCGGCCTTTGGGGGCGGACAACCCGGCCACATAGGCAACGACCGGTTTGCTCATGTGGTCACGGACGAAAGCGGCGGCTTCGGCCTCTTGCGGGCCACCGATCTCACCGATCATCATCACCGCGTCGGTCTCCGGATCTGCTTCGAAAAGCTCCAGAATATCGCGGAAGGATGACCCGTTGATCGGGTCGCCGCCAATGCCCACAGAGGTGGACACGCCGATGCCCAGGGCCTGCATCTGGCTCGCCGCTTCGTAGCCAAGAGTGCCGGAGCGTCCGACGATCCCGACACGACCCGGCGTGTAGATGTGCGGCGGCATGATGCCCATGAACCCGCGCCCAGGTGAAATCACGCCCGCGCAATTCGGTCCGATCAGGCGCATCTTGCGGCTCTTGGGATAGCGCCGCAAAAACCTTTTGACCCGCATCATATCCTGCGCCGGAATGCCGTCGGCCACGCAAACGGCGGTTTGGATGCCCGCGTCTGCGGCCTCCATCATCGCGTCAGCCGCAAAGGGGGGTGGTACGAACATCAGGCTGGCCTCGGCACCGGTGGCCGCGACGGCCTCTCGCACCGTGTCGAAAACGGGTCGTCCCAGAACTTCCGTGCCGCCTTTGCCGGGGGTGACACCCGCTACCACATTGGTGCCGGTCTGGATCATCTCGGCGGCATGAAACTGGCCAATGCGGCCCGACATGCCCTGCACGACAACGGGGGTTTTTTCATCAATTAGAATAGCCATGGCATCCTCCGTTCAGGCGGCTTGCGGTTGACGGCGCATGGAAACGGCAGCTTCCGCCGCTTCGGCCAGCGTGTCGGCGGTGATCAGGGGCAGACCCGATTCTTTCAGAATGTCCTGCCCCTCAGCGACGTTTGTGCCTGCCAGCCGGACCACCACGGGCAGGGTCAAACCCACCTCGCGATAGGCCTGCACCACCCCATTTGCGATCCAGTCGCAGCGGTTGATGCCCGCGAATATATTCACCAGAATCACGCTGACATTTGGATCGGACAGCACCGTGCGGAACGCTTTGCACACCCGTTCGGGGCTGGCCCCGCCGCCGATGTCGAGGAAATTCGCAGGCTCGCCCCCGGCCAGCTTGATCATGTCCATCGTCGCCATCGCCAGACCGGCCCCGTTGATGATGCAACCGATATCCCCATCGAGCCCCACATAGGCCAGACCGTTATTGGCTGCCGTGGCCTCGCGCGGGTCCTCCTGGCTGGGGTCGCGCAAAGCCGCGATTTCGGGGCGCCGGTAGAGTGCGTTGGTGTCGAAACTCATCTTGGCGTCAAGCGCCACCAGATCACCGGTGCCGCGAATGACCAGCGGGTTGATCTCGACCATCATCGCATCGAGATCGCGGTAGGCGCGGTAACAGGCGCGCAACACGTTGACCATCTGTGCGACCTGCCCGCCGGTGAGCCCGAGGGAGAAGGCAAGCTCACGCGCCTGAAATTCTGCCAGACCCACGGCGGGATCCACGATCATGCGGCGCAGGCTGTCGGGGTCCTCTTCGGCCAGATCTTCGATCTCCATCCCGCCATGGGCGGACGCCACGATCATGATCCGTTCCGATTTCCGGTCGAGGACGAAGCCCAGATAGAGCTCTTGTTCGATGTCAGACGCCTCTTCTACCCAAAGGCGGTAGACCCCTTTGCCCGCATCCCCGGTTTGCTTGGTCACCAACTGTTTGCCAAAGAGCGTGGCGGAATAGTCGCGCACTTCTTCCTCAGTTTTGCAAAGCTTCACGCCACCTGCTTCACCGCGTCCGCCGGAGTGGATCTGCGCCTTGACGACCCAGGCATCGCCGCCCAGCTCGCGGGCGCGGTATCCGGCCTGCTCAGGAGAGTAGGCAACCCCGCCGCGCGGCACAGGCACGCCAAATCCTGCAAGAATTTCCTTGGCTTGATGTTCGTGAATGTCCATCTCGTCCTCCTCCTGGGTCAGACTTTCTCAGCAATTGCCTTCGCGACATCGATGATATTTCGCGCCATTTTTTCCGATGCCGCGTCGATCATCTTGCCATCCAGCGAGGCGGCGCCACGGCCCTCGTTCTCCGCTTTCCTGAGTTCATCAATGATACGCTCGGCCTTGGTCACTTCGGTTTCCGGCGGGCTGAACACCTCGTTTGCCAGCGCGACCTGGCTGGGGTGGATGGCCCATTTGCCCTCGCATCCCAGGGCCGCAGCCCGGCGCGCGCCGTCCAGATACCCATCAGGGTCGGAAAAATCGCCAAAGGGCCCATCGATGGCCCGCAACCCATAGGCGCGACAGGCAATGACCATGCGTGTGATCGAGGCGTGCCATTGGTCGCCGGGGTATTCGGGGTTCAAACCGCCGATGTTGGTGGTGCGGGCGCGCATGGATGCGGCATAATCCGCAACGCCGAAATGCAGGGCCTCCAGCCGCCCGCCAAACTGCGCAATCGCCTCGACATTGGCCATGCCAAGCGCCGTTTCGATCAGTGCCTCAAGGCCCACGCGTGTCTTCAACCCGCGGCCCTGTTCGATCTGGTTGACCATGGCATCAACCATGTAGAGATCCGAGGTGACGCCGACCTTTGGCACCAATAGCGTATGCACCCGGTCACCGGCCTGCTCCATCACATCCACCACATCGCGGTACATGTAATGGGTGTCGAGCCCGTTGATCCGCACAGACACGGTTTTGCCCTTCGCCGCCCAGTCAATATCGTTGAGCGCCTGAATGGCGTTGCGCCGGGCCTGCTCCTTTTCCGGTGGCGCCACCGCATCTTCGAGATCGAGAAAGACGTAATCCGCAGCGCCGGTCGCCGCCTTGTCGATCATCGTGGTGTTGGAAGCAGGAACGGCCAGCTCCGAGCGTTGCAGCCGTTGCTTGTTCAGGGGGAAAAGAGTGTGAGACAAGGGGGTGTTCCTTCTGGCAATCGGTTACTCAGCAGCGACAGCAAGCTGTTGGTGCGGGGCGTTTTCGGTGGCAAACCAGGTCTGGGCCGCAGCAACGCCGGAGCCGAACTCGATCTGTGCGCCCGCGCGAACCAGGGCCATTTCGGCAACGGAAAGTGCTGTCAGGCACATGCCTTCATTCAGGTCGCCGATATGTCCGATGCGGAAGACTTTCCCGGTGAGGCGGGCAAGGCCGCTGCCCAGCGATGTGTTGAAATCCTCATAGGCGATGCGGATCACCTCACGCGCATCGACGTTTTCGGGGGTGCGGATGGCGGAGACCGTGTCGGAATAGAACGAGGGATGTTCGGCGACCAATTCCAGCCCCCAGGCTTCCACGCCCCGCCGCACGCCGGTCGCCAGTCGGTTATGGCGCGCGATCACGTTGTCGAGGCCTTCTGTTTCGATGCGATCCAATGATTTACGAAGCCCGTGCAGGAGTTGCGTCGGGGGCGTGTAGGGGAAATAGCCGCCGCTGTTCAGGTTTACCATATCGCTAAATTCGAAATAGGCGCGGCGCATCTGGGACGTCTTGGACATCTCCATCGCCTTTTCGCTGACCGCCAGAATACCCAGGCCCGCGGGCATCATCAGGCCCTTCTGGCTGCCGGTGATCGCCAGATCGACGCGCCAGTCATCCATGCGGAAGTCGATGGAGGCGATGGAGGAGACGCCATCCACAAACAGCAAAGCGTCGTGGAAATTCTCGTCCAGCGCCCGGCGCACGCCAGCCACATCCGACGTCACCCCGGTGGCGGTTTCGTTGTGCGTGACAAATACCGCTTTGATCTCGTCATCGGTATCAGCGGCCAGCTGGCGTTCAAACTCGCGCACCGGTGCGCCGGCGCCCCATGGCACATCGATGATCTGCACGTCCAGGCCAAGCCGCTCCGCCATCTCCGCCCAGAGCGTCGAGAATTGACCGTGGCGCGACATCAGCACGCGATCACCGGGGTTCAGGGTGTTGGTGATGGCGGCTTCCCAGGCGGCGGTGCCGGAGCCGGGGAACATCATGACCGTCGCATCCTTGGTCCGGAACACCTTTTTGAGATCTGCAAAAAGGCTCAACGTCACATCGCCGAAATCGGGCGCGCGCATGTCCTGCATGGGTACATTCATCGCCTGACGCACGGTCTCTGGCACGTTGGTGGGGCCTGGAATAAACAGGTGGGTCTGTCCGGTACGCATCACTTTCCTCCATTAATTTGAGGGGACCATGCCGCAGGCGGCCTTCTAGGTAAAAGGGAACCGCGTCCTGCTGTGGATGCAAAAATTTACAAACACGAAGAATTGTAAATTTGTAAAATTTGCAGTAATAGATAAAAATGAAAACATTCATCGGACCGAAATTGCGGCGCTTGCGTGGGGATCAGAACCAGACGCAGGGGCAGATGGCCAAGGCGCTGGGGATCAGCACGTCCTATGTGAACCTGCTGGAGAAGAATGAGCGCAGTGTCTCGGTTCCGGTCTTGCTGCGGCTGCTCGAAGTCTACGGGGTCGACTGGCGCGATCTGGTGGACGATGACGATACCGCCAAGCTGGCGGATTTGCGCGGCGTGCTGCAGGACCCGCTATTTGAGGCGGAGCGACCGGACCTGACGCAATTGCGCGGGGCGCTGACCCATAGCCCGGATCTGGCGACATGTTTTTTGCGGCTGCACCGGGCCTATCTGGCGGCCTCCGATCAGCTGATGAGCATCGCAAGCGCGGATGAGAGCGCGCAGGCCACCCTGCCGAAAGCGCCCGAGGCGACGGTGCACAACTTCTTTCGTCGGCACAGCAACTACTTTCACAGTCTGGAAACGGCGGCGGATGCGTTCTGGGCAGGCAAGCGGATTGCCACGGACGACATCTACGCCGAACTCAAGGCGCGGCTGCGTGACAAACTGGGGCTGCGGGTGCGGGTTGTCCCGGTCTCCGAAATGCCGGGGACGTTGCGCGCCTACAATGAGGAGACGCGCGAGGTTCTGCTGTCGGAAGCGATGGACCATCCCAACCGGGTGTTTCAGCTGGTGCATGTCTCCGGCCTGATTGAGCAGGAAGAGGTATTGGAGGATCTGCTGACGAAATCCGGGCTGACGGACGCGATGGGGCGGGCGCGCTGCCGGGTGGAACTGGCCAATTATTTTGCGGCTGCCGTGCTGATGCCCTATGGCCCGTTTCTGGCGGAAATCCTGGAGAGCAAATACGATTTTGACCACGTGGCCACGCGTTTTGGCGTGAGTTTCGAGCAGGCCTGCCACCGTGCCACGACCCTGCAGCGGCGGAGCGCCAAGGGCGTGCCTTTCTTTTTCCTGCGGATCGACAAGGCCGGAAATGTCTCCAAACGCTTTAACGCGACCGATTTCCAACTGGCCGAATACGGCGGTGCCTGCCCACGGCTGGACATTCACACGTCGTTTCGCACACCCGGTCGGATCGTGCCGCAATTCGTAGAAATGCCCGACGGCAGCCAGTTCTTTGTCTTTGCCCGGACGGTAGATCGGCCGAGTTTCACGCGATTTGCACAGGATGTCCGTCTGGCGGTTGCGGTGGGTTGCAGCACGGAACACATCGGGGCCATCGGCTATGCCGAAGGGCACAGTCTGTCAGAGGCCACCATGACGCCCATCGGGATCAACTGCCGGGTCTGTCCGCGGGTCAATTGCGATCAGCGGGCGCACCATGCGGTGGTCCGGTCCGATCCGGTGGATGAAAAGCGCAGAGGCGCCACGCGCTATAGCAGCTAACCCCCGGCCGTCTCGGGCGCCTGGTCGATCTCCTCGGCGGAGATCCGAAAGAAAACCGCGTAAAGCGTCGGCACGATGATCAGCGTCAGGATGGTTGCAAAGCTGAGACCGCAGATGATCACCACCGCAAGCGATTTGAAGAACGGATCCAGCAGCAGGGGGACCACCCCCAGCACGGTTGTGACGACGCCCAGCGAGACAGGCCGCACGCGGCTGACGGCGGAATCTACCACTGCGGACATGCGCGCCTTGCCCTCCGCAATCTGACTGTCGGTCTCATCAATCAGCACGATGGCATTTTTGATCAGCATGCCGGTCAGCGACAGAATGCCGAGGATCGCCATGAATTCCAGCGGCGTATTGGTCGCCGCCAGCCCCCAGAACACCCCGATCAGGGCCAGCGGCACGGTCAGCCAGATGATCAGGGGTTGGCGCACCGCGTTGAAGAGGAAGATCACCACCAGCACCATCGCCCCAAAGCCCAAGGGCATGGTTGAGGCAAGGCCCTCGTTGGCTTCCTTCGAGTTGCCAAATTCCCCCTTCCACTCCAGCGCATAGCCGGGGGGCAGGTCGATGGCGTCGATATCGGGGCGCACGATTTCAAACAAGTCCCCCGACAGCACGCCGGGTGCATTGTCGGATTGCGCAGTGATGGTCAGCTTGCGATCTACCCGGCGCAGGTTGCCCGCCTCAAAGCCCAGATCGAACCGGTCCACGACTTGCGAAATGGGGATATAGCCGCCGGTGACCTGGCTATAGACGTGGATGTCTCGCAGGTTTGCCGCGTCGTTGCGGTTGTTTTCAAAGGGCCGCATGACGATATCGCGGAGCTCGTCGCCATCCCGGTAAACCCCCAGAGTTGTGCCGCTGAGATGTGCGTTGAGGGCAAAGGCAATCTCGCTTTGCGTGAGGCCGAGACGGCGCGCGTTTTCGGTGTTGATGACCGGGCGAATGACCGGGACTTGTTCTTTCCAGTCATCCTTGATGGCCACTGCGCCCTTATCTGCCATGATCGCCTTGGCCTGGGTGGCCAGATCACGCAGCACTACAGGATCGGGGCCGGAAAACTGCGCCTCGATCTTTGAGCCACCGCCGGGCCCCAGCACGAATTTCCACACTTTGGCCGTGGCCTCGGGATAGGCCTCATCGATATAGCTCTGCAACTCGCTTTGCAGCGCGTCGATGTGTCGGAAATCCGCGACATCCACCAGGATTTGCCCGTAGGCGGCGTTCTGATCTTCGCTCTCGTAGATCAGCATGAACCGCAAATGCCCGCTCCCCACGGCCATATTGGTGCCGGTGACGTTTTCCAGCCCGCGCACATGGGCGTCGATCTCCAACAGATCCGCCTCGGTTTGCGCGATATCAGTGCCCTGCGGCAGGAAATAATCGATTACGAATTGCGCGCGTGTCGAGGAGGGGAAGAACCCCGGCGGCACCAGGCTGAAGCTGGCGATGGCGGACGCAAAAAGTGCCACAACAACGGCAATGGTGGCATAGCGCAGGCGGATCGCCTTGGCCAAAATGCTGCGATAGCCGCGCATCAGACCGTTCTCCGGCTTGTCCTCGGCCTTGCCGGGTTTGAGCAGCAGGGTGCAGAAATAGGGCGTCAGCCAGATGGCCACCAGCCAGGAAAAGAGCAGGGCGATGGCAATGGTCCAAAACAGGCTTCCTGCGTATTCGCCGGTGTTGTCCGGGGAAAACCCGACGGGCGAGAAGGCGAGAAACCCGACGACGGTGCCGCCGAGGAGTGGCCATTTCGTTTGCGCGACGATCTTCTGGGCGGCCTCCGCGGCGTTTTCACCCTTTTGCACCCGCACCAGCGTGCCCTCGACCACCACGATGGCATTGTCGACCAGCATCCCCAGCGCAATGATCAGGGCGCCCAGCGAAATCCGCTGCATGTCGAGACCGTAAAGGAACATGCCAAAGAGCGTGCCCGCCACCGTCACCAGCAGGATGCCCCCCATCAAGATCCCGGAGCGCAGGCCCATGAAGATGAGCAGGGTGCCGACCACGATCACCAGCGCCACCACGACATTCATCACGAAGTCATTGACCGAGACCTTGACCGTGTCCGATTGGTCGGAAATCGGCAGGACGTCGATACCAATGGGCCGTTCTGAGATCAGTTCCGCCAGACGTTGTTTCGCGGCTTCGCCCATGTTGACCACATTGCCGCCGATTTCATTGGAAATCCCGATCCCGATGGCAGGCTGGCCATCGCGGTATATCAATTCGGTGGGCGGGTCCTGCAGCCCGCGCGTCACGGTGGCGATGTCCGACAGGCGGAAGGAGGCGCCGTTTTGTGGGTTGGTGATCAGCAGGTTGCCAATGGCTTCGGTGGAGCTGATGGCGGCATCCGGGCGCAGTTCCAGACGGGTCTGACCGGCCTTCAAGGAGCCTGCGGGCAGGACAAGGTTCTGGCCTTCCAGGATGTCGCTGATCTGCTGCGGCGCAAGACCAAGCTCGATCAGACGGGCGGGTGAGTATTCAACATAGATGACCTCGTCCTGCACCCCGTTCAGCACGACCTTTGACACGCCCTCGACGGTCACCAGTTCACGCTGCAAATCCTTGGCGTATTCATGCAATTCCGTCAGCGTATAGCCGTCGCCGACAACTGCGAAATAGACCGCGTAGACATCGCCAAAATCGTCAAAAACCAAACTGGAGAGCGCATTGGGTGGCAGATCGGCCTGTGCGTCGTCTATTTTGGCGCGCATCTGGGCAAAACGTTCATAGAGCGTGGGGTAGGTTTTGGTCGATTGGATGGTGAATTCCACGGTCACCGTGCTGCGCCCCGGAGAGGAGACCGAGCGCACCTCATCCACGCCCTGCAACTGCTGCAGCGCATTCTCGATCACCTCGGTAACCTCTTCGGCCACCTCTTCGGCGCTGGCCCCGGGGTAGGGGGTGATGATCTGCGCCTGCCGAATGATGAATTCGGGGTCCTCAAAGCGTGGCAGCTTGGTGTAGGAATAATACCCGGCAATCAGAATAAGCAGGGTGGCAACGGCTGAAATCAGACGTTTTTCGATGGCGAACCGGGCCAGATCCATGATTTAGCCCCCGATCCGGGTGACCGGGCGCACCTGCATCCCTTCAATGACCTTTCCCACCCCGGCGGAGATGATCCGCTCACCGGCGCTGAGACCTTCCAGAACCGCCACCGCATTCGCCGACATATTGCCCAGTCTCACCTCCCGCTTGGTCGCGCGGTTGTCATCGTCAAGCAGCCAGACAAACGGCGCACCATTCGAATTCGCCGCAATGGCGGTTACCGGAACCATCAGGCTTTTTTGCTCTCCCGGCGCCGTGGAAAAAACCCGCCCCACCATGCCTGGCAATATCAGTGAGGTCTGCGGCACCTCGACGGACACGCGGCCCCGGTAGGTTTGAGTGGCAGTGTCCGCTTGCACAGAGAATTCAACGACTTCGGCGTCAAATTCCTGATTTGGCAGGGCGTCAAAGACGACCTTGTTGGTGATGTTTTCCTGACCATTGGCCGACAGTGATGTCACGTCCGGACCCGGCACATCAAAGGCCACATGGACCGTTGAGAGGGTCTGCAGCAGCACGATGTTTTGCCCCGCCTGCACATTCATGAAATTGTCGATGTCCCGTCGGGCGATGATCCCCTCGAAGGGCGCGCGCAGGGTTGCGTAGTCCAGATTGTTACGAGCGACTTGCAATTGAGCCTCCAGCCCCCGGAGTGCGGCTTCGGAGGCCTCGATATCTTCGGGTCGGCCGCCCGCCTGGCCGATGGCCAACTGCTCGATCTGGGTCTGCAAATTGGCTTCGGCGACGCGCAGGCTGGCTTCGTCTTGCTCAAGCGCGGCGGTCGCCACCACACCCCGCTCCGCAAGTTCGCGGGTCCGCTGGACCTGATCCAGAGCCTGATCCAACTGCGCTTGTGCCGATTCGACGGCTGCTTCCAGCGCAACGATTTCCTCGGCCCGTGCCCCGGCGCGCAAGGCGCGCAGCTCCGCAGTGGCCTGATCGCGCTGGCTTTCCAGCTGCGCCACATTCGTCTCGAAGTCAGACGGATCCAGCCGGGCAATCACATCGCCTTCCTGCACGGTCATTGCGGCCCTGACCGGCAGGTCGACCACGCGCCCGCTGACGCGAAACGTCAATTGCACCTCGCGGGAGGGCAGCACGATCGCGGGATAGGTGCGTTCGACATTGCTGGATTGGGTGACCACCGTAAACACCTTGGCAGGGCGCACGGGCGGCTCATCGGATTGTGCCAAAACGCTCGTCGCTGCGCAGAAAATACAAATCCCCAACAAAGCTGCCAAACTGATCTTCATGCTGGTGGTCTCCGGATTCGTCCCAATTTGTGTCAGGGTTGCAGGCAAACTCATTGATTGTAAACGACGGAAAGTTTCGCGGATCGATCTGTGCGTCGCAGCGCCCGTCGCGCGCAGTTGATCTGACCGGTCGGGAGAACGCGATCACGGCGAGGGTGATTTTTTTCTATGTTTGGTTGAAATCTTCGGTCATGATCGTTTGAGTGTCACAAAAATGAAGATTGCCGCTTTTAGGCAATGTCCGACACTCAGGAGGTCAAAAAACCATGAAACACACGTTTTTAGCATCGACATGCGCCCTTGTGCTCGCAGGGCCAGCACTGGCGCAAACCGAAATCGAATTCTGGCATGCGTTCACCGGACGTCTGGGAGAGTTGGTGGCCGAGCAGGTCAGCACCTTCAATGCATCACAATCAGACTATGTGGTCACCGCGACGCATAAAGGGAACTATTCCGAGACGTTGAACGCCGGTATCGCCGCTTTCCGTGCGGGTGAACAGCCGGACATCCTGATGGTTTTCGAAGTTGGCACCGCTACGATGATGGCGGCCTCGGGCGCCGTGAAACCCGTCTATGAAGTGATGGCGGATGCTGGCGCCGAGTTTGACGGCGAGGCCTATATCGGCTCGGTCAAAGGATATTACACATCCAGCGATGGCAAGATGCTGTCGCTGCCGTTCAACTCCTCGACACCGGTTCTGTGGGTCAACCGCGATGCGCTGTCGGATGCTGGCATCGACCCGGATGTCGATTTGTCGACATGGGAACAGGTTGGCGACGTGCTGACCCAGTTGAAAGATGCTGGCAGTTCCTGCCCGCTGACAACGGCCTGGCAGAGCTGGATTCACCTGGAGAATTTCTCCGCCTACCATGATGCGCCGTTTGCGACCAAAGCAAATGGGTTCGGCGGCGTGGACACCGAACTGGCGCTGAACGGCCCAGCACAAGTGGCGCATATCAGCGCGATGGGAGAATGGGCGCAGGACGGAAAATTCATCTATGCCGGTCGTCGCAATGAAGGCGGTGCAAACTTCCGGGCGGGCGAATGCGCGCTCTTTACCGAAAGCTCCGCAGGTTACGCGGGCATCAAGTCCGAGGCCGAGTTTGAGTTCGACGTGCGCCCCTTGCCCTATTGGGAAGCGGTGAAAGCCGAGCCGCAGAACACCATCATCGGGGGTGCATCGCTCTGGGTCATGGAAGGTCAGACGGATGAGGAATACGCTGGCGTTGCGGCGTTTCTGAACTTCCTCAGCTCATCGGAGATACAAGCCAAATGGCATCAGGACACCGGCTATCTGCCGATCACGAACGATGCCGCCAAACTGACCCGGGAGCAGGGTTTCTATGAGGCCAATCCGGGCACCGACGTGGCCGTGATCCAGATGACGGCCAAGGCACCGACCGACAATTCCAAGGGCCTGCGTCTGGGGTCCTTCGACCAGATCCGCGGCATCATCGACGAAGAGCTGGAAGCGGTCTGGTCCGGTGACAAGGACGCGCAAACCGCGCTCGACAGTGCGGCGGAACGCGGCAATGCGCTGCTGCGTCGCTTTGAGCAAGCCAACCGTTAAGAACAGCGCGCGCCACGCGATAACCGGGGCGCGCCTTACTTGAATGGAAAAGCGCGTCACCTTTAAAGGCATCTGGTTGCCGCTTCTGTTGGTCCTGCCGCAGATCGTCATCACCGCCGTCTTCTTCTTTTACCCGGCGGGGCAGGCGATCTGGCAATCGCTGTTCATTCCCGACCCTTTCGGCCTGTCGATGCAATATGTGGGCCTGGGCAATTTTGAATTCCTGTTCGGCGATCCGTTCTATCGGGCCTCCTTTGTCACCACTGCGGTGTTTTCAATCCTTGTGACCGTCGTTTCCATGGGCATCGCGCTTTACCTCGCGGTGCTGGCGGACCGCCTGATCAAGGGGTCAGGGACCTACCGGACGCTGTTGATCTGGCCCTATGCCGTGGCCCCGGCGGTCGCGGGTGTGCTCTGGCTCTTCATGTTCAACACCCGTGTGGGCGTGGTGACCTGGTATCTGGGCCTGTTGGGTTATGACTGGAACCACGTGCTGAACGGCGAAGAGGCGATGGGCCTTGTGGTCATCGCCTCCGCCTGGGGGCGCATCAGCTATAACTTTCTCTTTTTCCTCGCAGGCTTGCAGGCGATCCCGAAATCGGTGATCGAGGCCGCGGCCATCGACGGCGCGCGCTTCTGGACACGGTTTCGCACCATTGTCTTTCCGCTGCTGTCACCGACCACCTTCTTTTTGCTGGTGGTAAATATCGTCTACGCTTTCTTTGAAACATTCGGTGTGATCCATACGATCACCGCGGGCGGCCCGCAGCAATCGACCACCATTCTGGTCTATAAAGTCTATTCGGACGGTTTCGTGGGACAGGATCTTGGCTCTTCCGCGGCGCAATCCGTAGTGCTGTTGGTCATCGTCGGGCTGCTCACCATCGTGCAGTTCAAATTCATTGAACGACGGGTGCATTACTGATGGCGGAGCGCACGGGCATGGTGGAAAAACGCGGGCTTGGGTTGGTTTTCACCCATCTGGGTCTGATCGTCGGTTTGCTTTTCGTGTTCTTTCCGATCTGGCTGGCCTTCGTCGCCTCCACCGTGGACCAGCAGGATATCGTGCGGCCGCCGATGCCATTGCTCCCGGGCGACAAATTCCTCGACAATTATACGCGTGCTCTCTTTGCGGGGGTCAATGCGCCGGTTGCCTGGATGATGCTGAATTCTCTGATCATGGCGATGGGGATTGCCATCGGCAAGATCATCATCTCGCTGCTCTCGGCCTTCGCGATTGTCTATTTCAAGTTCCCGGGGCGAAAAACCTTCTTCTGGCTGATCTTTCTGACTCTGATGCTGCCCGTCGAAGTTCGGATCGTGCCCACATATGAGGTGGTGGCGGGGTTCGGGATGCTCAACAGCTATTCCGGTCTGATCTTTCCGCTGATTGCCTCTGCCACGGCGACGTTTCTGTTCCGCCAGTTTTTCATGACCGTGCCGGATGAACTGGCTGAGGCTGCCCGCGTGGACGGTGCCAAACCGATGCGGTTTTTCTGGGACATTCTGCTGCCCATGAGCCGCACGAATATCGCGGCCCTGTTTGTGATCCTGTTCATCTATGGTTGGAACCAATACCTCTGGCCGTTGCTGATCACCACGGATCCGTCGATGAACACCATCGTCATGGGCATCAAGCAGATGTTCCCCTCAGGCGACGACATCGCCGATTGGCCGGTGATCATGGCCACCTCCATTCTTGCGATGATCCCACCTGTGATTGTCGTGATTTCCATGCAGAGGCTCTTTGTGCGCGGCCTTGTCGATAGCGAGAAATAACCATGGCGACTGTCAGCCTTTCCCAGGTCAAGAAATCCTTCAGCAAGACAGATGTCATCCACGGTATTGATATCGATATTGACGATGGCGAATTCATCGTGATCGTGGGCCCATCAGGCTGTGGTAAATCCACACTGCTGCGTATGGTTGCCGGGCTTGAAACCGTGACGTCCGGCGAAGTGCGCATCGGCGGCGCGCGGGTCAATGATCGGGAACCGATGGACCGTGATATCGCTATGGTGTTCCAGAACTACGCGCTCTATCCGCATATGTCGGTCTTCGACAATATGGCTTACGGGCTGAAAATTGCAGGAACCAGCAAGGCCGAAATTGCCCAACGGGTGGAGACGGCAGCGAAATTGTTGCAGCTGGAACCCTATCTCAAGCGTCGTCCGCGTGAGCTGTCGGGAGGTCAGCGTCAACGGGTCGCAATGGGGCGCGCGATTGTGCGCAAACCGTCGGTGTTTTTGTTTGACGAGCCTCTCTCCAATCTTGACGCCAAGCTGCGGGTGCAAATGCGACTGGAGATCAAGCAGTTGCAGCGCCGGTTGGGGGTGACCTCGCTTTACGTGACGCATGATCAGGTGGAGGCGATGACGCTGGCCGACCGGATGATCGTGATGAACGGCGGTGTCGCGGACCAGATCGGTGCACCGCTGGATGTCTATGCGAACCCTGCAACTGAATTTGTGGCCGGATTCATCGGCTCGCCGCCGACGAATTTCATGACCACGGATCTCGCCGAAAGCAACAAGCCCAACGCGGTCAGGCTAGGGGTGCGTCCGGAGCATATGAATATCGCCACGATCAATCCGCGCGTATCAGGCACGGTGCTTTACACCGAAGCGCTTGGCGCGGAAACGCTGGTGCATGTGCAACTGCCAGATGGCGGCATCGTCACCGTGCGGCAGCCAGCCACGCATGATTTGCCGCAAGAGGGGGCGTCTGCCGGGCTCAGCTGGTCCGATTTGGATGAGATGGTTTTTGATGAATCGGGTCGGCGCTGCGATTAGCTTCTCCTAGGGGGCTAGGCCGTATCGCTACGAAGTCTCGACGTCGCTGCCGGGCGCGCATGCTTAAAACCAGGCTTTGAGTAAAAACCTTGTCGCGCCCGCCTGCATCCCTTGGCTTCTTGCACCCACGCCCTTTCGGTTGCCGCAAAGACAGCGCTCAGAAAACGCGTTGGCGTTTGTCACCCCGCAACTGTCTGCTGTTCACGCCCGATGGAATTTGACGTAACGAACTGGTTCCCCGTGTCCATCAACGAATCTGTTCTGAGTTTGAGCGCCGCGGTCGATGCCGCCGTCTCTTCAAACATTGCGACATTCTGTTGCGTCACTTCGTCAAGCTGGTTCATTGTCTTGCTGACCTGGGAAAGCGCTTCGGTCTGTTCAGTCGTGGCCGCAGCCACAGTATTCATTGCGTCATTCAATCCTTCAATGAACTCCGAAATCTGAGAAATTGCATGACCGGTCTGATCTACCTGATCGGCGCCATTGACCACCTGAGCTTCGCTTGCCGTGATCAGGTCGTTGATTTCACTGGCTGCGGTCGCAGCCCTCTGGGCCAGCGCCCGGACCTCGGAGGCAACCACGCTGAAACCCCGACCGCTATCGCCAGCCCGTGCAGCTTCGACACCTGCATTCAGAGCCAGCAAATTCGTTTGGAAGGAAATATCATCGATCAGGGAAGTAACCTTGGAGATTTCCCGAGACGCATGGACAATGGACTTCATGGAATCGACCGCTTTTTTGACGATTTCTCCGGATTGATGCGCAATCTGCATGGCTTGACCTGTGAGGTCTCTGGCTTCACCGGCCTGCGTCGCGACGGACCTTACGGATGCCGACAATTCAGTGACCGCGCTGGAGGATTCCTGAAGCGACATGGCTTGTGATTCCGTGCGCTTGGCAAGCGATTGTGTTGCACCTGCAATTGAGTTTGTGTCCAAATCGATGGCGTTGGCGTTCTCAAGAACCGCATCCACCAATTTGGCGATCTGCATTAGAGATGCGTTGAACGAATCCTGCAACGCGAGGAAGGCGCCCTTGAACTCGCCTTCCATGCGCGCGCTCAGGTCACCATCATGCATTTTGCCGGTGACCGCAAAGATTGCATCGACACCGGTTTCGATGGATTCAAGCAATTCGTCCACATGCCGCCCAACAAGTGCCAGGTCTTCATGGGTTGTCTCCATGGAGACCCGGGTGGAAAAATCGCCGTTACCGGCAGCTTGGGAAACCATGCCAATCTTTTCTTGAAGCGCATCCTGCTCTTTCTGACGTTTGGCGGTCTCCGCGGCGGTGCGGGCCTGTTCTTCTTGCAAGGCCTTTTGTTCCGCCAGCATTCTGGTTTGTTCTTCCGCCATCGCGCGATGTTCTTCGGCGGCTTTTTCAGCGGCCTGCGTCAATTCGATGTTGTTCATCAAAGACTGGCGGAACGAACCAGCTGCCGTTGCAATGGACCCGATTTCTGTTTTGCTGGCCAAGTCATCAAATGTAATTGAAGTATCACCGCCCGCGAGGCCGGATATGCGGCTGGAAAGATCCTGTGCCGGACCAACGGCTGACCGGTATAATACAAACCCAATGCCAACGGCCATCGTGGCGCAGATTGTCGCGGTGGCAACCGCGATGGCGACTCCGATCAGTTTTGACCATCTGATGTCGTCGTCAAGATCACGCGTCTGTTCATAGAGATCCACGTCGATTTTCGAGGCCAGTTTTGCCAAGGCCTCCAGAGCGGGACCGTCAGACACTTTGACAAGCGCGTCGATCTCTGCGGCTGTCAATCCTTTGGCGACGGCCTCCTGCGCCTGACCGAGCGCATTTTTGTATTCCGAAATGGTTTGGGACAGCGCATTCAGTGCAGTGATTTCGATGTCGCTGTTCAATTGATTGCGGTAGTTTTCGATGTCTTTTTCTGCACGCTCAATTGCCATCGAAATTTTTTCAATCCGTGGGGCATCTTTGCGTAAAACATAGTTTTTGAACTGATGGACCATGCCACCATATCCAAGCGCCGCGCGCAGGTCGTTGAGCAATCCGGACTTGCTTTGATTTGCCGACCCCGGTTCGAGGCCTGTCGCCTCGGCGAATGCGATCTGCTGGTGTTCTGAAATTTTCTGAATAGCCGCGAGCGCTGGTGTATCGTCAATTTTAACCGCGCGATCAATTTCCTCAGATGTTGCACCAGCCTTGAGCAAGGCTTTGACGTCTTCTGTTTTTGCTTCATATTGCCGGACCACGTCGGCAATGTTTTCGGCGTGAACCTTGTTTTCAGAATTCGTTCTGGCCAGCCGTTCCAGGGATGTTTTGGCCGAATGCGCTTCATCAAATACCGCTTCGTAATGCTGCTCCGTACCTCTCAGAACATAGTTCTTGAACGAATGAATGAGACCGCCATACCCGAGGGACGTGACAATCTCGCCCAATTCGATGCCCACAGGGTCCGCGGAATGTGACAACACGCCCGCATCCCGCTCGGATTCTGCCAGAAGGGCTACGATCACGATGGCACAGGCGGTCAGAATCAGGCCCATGGACGTCAGCGCGATGACAATCAGGCGGGACAGTCGTTGGAGAGAGGTCTTTTGAAGCGATTCGAGTAGCATTGAGATCTCCTGCATGAGTGCCTTTGGAGATCGGAATACAGTCGAATACACTAATTATGTGTTTAGCCGCAGGGGGCGTAACCGCGTTTTCTTGCGGTGTTTTGATAACCCTATGATGGGGGGCAAAAGTTCGACATTCGCGGCGTTCGGGACCAATGCAGGCTTTGCCCTTGAACCGTGCATATCTTTGTGCTGACTTCAAAGGGTGACCTGCGATATTTCAACATCATTCCCCCTTAGACCTGACCGGATGCACGAGGTTTGTGGTCCGGGCGCGCAGTCTTTTGCGGTGATCTGTGCGGCGCATGCCGGGTCGGTATTCTTGTGGATCAGAGAGAGCTGGCGTTCAGAACAGCTCAACCCTGTGGGATTCATGGATTTTTTCCCACCCGAAAATCTGCTGGTCGCCACCACCGGAAATCAGACCGAGGTCCTTGCCACTGCAGAGGAAAGCCTGCGCTCCGGTGTTTTCCCTCTTGTCATCATGGAGTTGAGCGGGCCGCTCGACCTTACCTCCGGCCGGCGGTTGCAATTGGCGGCAAAGGCGGGAAAAACCACCGCTTTGGCGATTATTCCCGACGGCATGGGGAGCAATGCGGCCGAAACGCGGTGGTGGTGTGCCCCGGTGTTTGACCAAAACGACTCGACACTTCAGCGCTGGAAGCTTATTAAGAACAAATCAGGAACATTGGGTGTCTGGAATGTTCGATGGTCTCAATCGACGCGTCGTATCGCTGTGGTTTCCGAAGCTCGCTTCTGAGCGGGTTTTGCGGGTGCGACCCGTTGAGGCCCCCTTTGCCCTGACCATCCTGCAGAGCAATGCCAACCGGCTTTATTGCCTGAACGCACGTGCGGAGCGCCATGGGCTTCACCGTGGCATGTCCTACTCGGATGCACGGGCGTTTTGCCCTGATCTGGTGAGTGTCCCGGTCGATCTGCATGGGGTGCAACGATTTCAACACGTGCTTTCCCGCTGGGCCACACGTTATTGCCCCTGGGTCGGGCTGGAGGGGAACGATGGTCTGGTGCTGGATGTCACAGGGGCGGCACATCTGTTTGGCGGAGAGTGCGGGCTGCTCAACGATATCCGGCAGCGGCTGGGCCGGGCAGGGATAACGGTGCGCATCGGGGTCGGGGATACGCGTGGCGCGGCCTGGGCTCTGGCGCGGTACCGGGAGGGTGTTGCCTCTGCCGGGGACATGCTCGGCGCGCTTGAGACCTTGCCCGTTGCCGCTTTGCGACTGACGGAACAAACGGATCAGGCCTTGCAGCGTCTTGGCTTGCGCAGCGTGGGGGATTTGGCCACGGCAGCCCGGGCGCCGCTGGCCCGGCGGTTTGGGCGTGATTTGCTGATGCGGCTGGATCAGGCGTTAGGCAATCAGCCGGAGGATATCTCGCCGCTCAAGACACCGCCTCATTACGGCGTGCGGATGTCCCTGCCGGAGCCCATTGGCCTGGTGAGCGATGTGATGGCGGGGACAGAGCGATTGTTGCAGCGTTTGTGCCTGTCGTTGAATGCCGGGCAGGTCGGCGCAAGGGTGTTGAACTTGTCGCTGCGCCGGGTGGATCAGGAGAGCCAGCATATTGAATTGCGGCTGGCCCGTCCGCTGCGGGATGCTGCGCGGATTCTTCCTTTGTTTGAACGCGGCGTGGCCGAGGTTGATGCAGGCTATGGCATTGATCAGATGCGGTTGGAGGCTGTGCGGGTGGAACCCCTGCCGCCGCAGCAGGTGAGCCATGCCCGTAACGGATCACACAAGGACAAGCTGGAAGATTTGGTCACGCGTCTTGGCACGCGGATTGGCATTGAGAACATCCAGCGGTTTCTGCCTGCTGACAGTCACATCCCCGAGCGCAGTTTTATCATCTCTCCCGCGGCCTATTCGGAACCGGGGGGCGTATGGAGCTCTGCGAGGCCGCGCCCCGTGGTGCTCTTCCCCCCCGAGCCCATCGCAGGGCAGGGCGCGCAACCGCCGGATTTCTTTCGTTGGCGGCGCATGTCTCTTGCAACGGGTCGGGTCACCGGGCCGGAGCGGATCGCGCCTGAATGGTGGTTCTCCGATGACAACTGGCGCTCCGGCGTGCGCGATTACTGGAAGGTGGAGACAAAACAGGGACGGCGGCTCTGGCTGTTTTACACCCCCCAAAAACCCGGCTGGTTCGTACAGGGGGAATTCGCATGAGATCCCCTGAGTATGCCGAACTCTGCGTGACCACCAATTTCACCTTTCTCACCGGGGCGTCCCATCCCGAGGAAATGGTCACGCGGGCAGCGGAACTGGGCCTGCGGGCGGTCGCGATCACAGATCATAATTCTCTGGCAGGGGTGGTGCGGGCCTATACAGCCCTGAAACACCTGAAAGAAGAGCGTGACGGGGCGATCAAGGTGCGATCGCGTCACACCACAGACAGCAGTTCACGGCAAGAGAACGGCAGTCCCGAGCAGATCGAGCGCCCGGTAACACCATATCTGCCCAAACTCATCGTGGGCTGCCGGCTGGTCTTGCGCGATAGCCCCGCAGACTGGGTTGCGCTGCCCCGTGACCGGGCGGCGTATCAACGGCTGTCCCGCCTTTTGACGCTGGGCAAGCGGCGGGCGGAGAAAGGGCAGTGTGACCTCTCTCTGCGCGATCTGCTGGAGGGTGCAACGGGTATGATCCTGATTGCCCTGCCGCAGGGACGGCTGAACGCCAGCATGGATGCAGTCAGACAGGTCCAGTCCCGCTTTCCCGGTCACGTCTTTCTGGGAGCGGCCCCGCGCTATGACGGCACGGATCAGGCCTATTTCAACGCCTGCGCAGTGCTCGCACAACGCTGTTCGGCCCCGATGGTTGCTGTGGGCGACGTGCTGATGCATCGGGCCAACCGCAAGCAATTGGCCGATGTGCTGACCTGCATTCGCGAACATATCACCATTGATCAGATCGGCACGCGGGCTTTGCCAAATGCCGAGCGGCGCCTGAAAGCCCACCCAGACATGGCGCGGTTGTTCCGCAATCACCCTGCTGCGCTCCGCCGGACCATGGAGATTGCCGCCAGATGCAGCTTTTGCCTCAGCGAATTGAGCTACCAATACCCCGATGAGGTCGCCGAGGGAGAGCTGCCGCAGCAAAGGTTGGAGCGGCTGGTCCACGAAGGGTTGAAGCGACGCTACCCTGACGGCGCGCCGCAGCGGGTACATGACTTGATGGCAAAGGAACTCCAACTCGTCGCCGAGCTGGAATTCCCGGCCTATTTTCTGACAGTGCACGACATTGTTCACTATGCCCGATCCGTTGGTATCCTGTGTCAGGGGCGGGGATCAGCGGCCAATTCCATCCTGTGCTACCTGCTGGGCATTACCGATGTCAGCCCGGATATGATCTCGATGGTGTTTGAGCGGTTTATCTCGAAACACCGGGGCGAGCCGCCGGACATCGACGTGGATTTCGAACATGAACGCCGCGAAGAAGTGATCCAGTGGATTTACAAGAAATACCGTCGGGAACGGGCTGGGCTATGTGCGACAGTGATCCATTTCCGCTCGCGGGCGGCCATTCGCGAGGTCGGCAAGGTGATGGGGCTGAGTGACGATGTCACGGCAAGTCTGTCTGGGCAGATCTGGGGCATGTCCAATGGCGGCGCGGATCCCGAGAGGATCAAGGAGCTGGGTCTGGATCCAGACGATCAACGCCTCTCTCAAACGATCCGCCTGATCGGAGAGCTCATCGGGTTTCCGCGGCATCTGTCCCAGCATGTCGGAGGGTTTGTGATCACCAAGGGGCGCCTGGATGAGCTGTGCCCAATCGAAAACGCTGCGATGGAAGACCGTACCGTGATCGAGTGGGACAAGGACGATATCGATGCCCTGGGGATCCTCAAGGTCGATGTGCTGGGGCTCGGCATGCTCAGTTGCATCCGCAAAGCCTTCGATCTGATGCAGACATATGAGCAGCAGACACTTTCGCTGGAAAAGGTCCCCCAGGAAGACAGCGCCACCTATGACATGCTGTGCATGGCCGATGCCATCGGTGTGTTTCAGGTCGAAAGCCGTGCGCAGATGAATTTTCTGCCCCGGATGAAGCCGCGTACCTTCTATGATCTGGTCATCGAGGTCGCCATTGTCCGACCTGGCCCGATTCAGGGCGGCATGGTGCAACCCTATATCAAACGGCGGCAAGGGCTGGAGGCGCCTGAACCTTTTGGCCCGGCCCTGGAGGCGGTGACGGCCCGGACCCTCGGTGTGCCGCTCTTTCAGGAACAGGCGATGCAAATCGCCATCGTCGGTGCGGGCTTTACGCCCGAAGAAGCGGACCACCTGCGCCGCTCCATTGCGTCTTTCCGGCGTATGGGGACGATTGGCAAGTTCAGAGATAAATTCACCGCCGGCATGTTGGCCAATGGCTATAGTCAGGAGGTGGCGGAGCGCTGTTTTGGCCAGATCGAAGGTTTCGCCGATTACGGGTTTCCCGAAAGCCACGCGGCGGCTTTTGCCATGCTCACCTATGTATCGTCCTGGCTGAAATGCCATTACCCGGCGATCTTTGCCTGCGCGCTGCTGAACGCGCAACCCATGGGGTTTTATGCCCCGGCTCAGATCGTGCGCGACGCCCGCGAACATCAGGTCGAGGTGCGGCCGATCTGTATCAATAGCAGCGTATGGGACAACACACTGGAACGCCGTGCCGATGGCGCTCTGGCATTGCGGCTTGGGTTCCGGCAGATCAAGGGGTTCAAGCAAGAAGATGCGGTCTGGATCGCTGCTGCGCGCGGCAATGGCTATCCCGATCCGCAAAGCCTTTGGCTGCGCGCAGGGATCAAGCCTGCAGTGATGGAGCGACTGGCAGAGGCGGATGCGTTTTCGAATACCGCTCTGACGCGCCGCGAAGCTTTATGGCAGGTGAAATCCATCCGCAGTCAGATCCCTTTGCCGCTGTTCTCCGATCCGATTGACGGCGAACATATTGCTGAACCCAAGGTCGTTTTGCCGACCATGCATCTGGGCGAGGAAGTGGTCGAAGATTACGTCGCCACACGCCTGTCCCTGCGGGCCCATCCGATGGAATTGCTCCGCCCCACATTTCCCAATATCACCCCCCATAACGAGCTGAAAGATACCCCGATTGGGCGCGTCAGCGTGTGCGGTCTGGTCATCACCCGCCAACGTCCCGGCACGGCCTCGGGCGTGATTTTCCTGACACTCGAAGATGAAACCGGGGTGTCCAACGTTGTGGTGTGGAACAAGGTCTATGAGCGTTTCCGGCGTATCGTCATGGGTGGGCGGCTGTTGCGTGTCACCGGCCATCTGCAGCGCGAAGGTGCTGTTGTGCACCTGATTGCGCAACAGATTGAGGATATGTCAGACAAACTCTCTGATCTGGGCCACCCGATGAGTGACGTCATTGGCGAAACCCTTCCCCAAGCCGACGATACACCGCGCCCCCGGAAATATCCCCCTCGCGCCATGCACCCGCGCGAGCAAGCAAAACGACTGTTCCCAAGCCGCGATTTCCATTGAGGTATTTGCGCCAAACCATGGGGGGTGATCTTGGGGGAGGGTGAGGAGGTAACCTTTGTCCGCTTGCCGACAGCTACGGTTTGAGTACAGGACTAGAGATCGACAGCAACGTCAGATGTCGGTCAGGAGCCCGCGTCCCAATCTCTTATCAAATACGGC
>NZ_CANMXR010000008.1:0-319242 GCF_947501835.1 uncultured Roseobacter sp.
CGGAACAATAAGCCCGCGACCAACGCAGCGAGGCGGCCATCCTCCCAAATCAAAGCGACTTCTTCAACAAAATAGGCTCATTGCCGACCTCTGGGCAAGCCCAGCATTTTGTTAGAAAGCCGGTCGCGCTGAGATGAGGACGGCCTAAAGCTGCCACTCAGCTAATCAACCATTGCTGCGAAGGGGCGTCGAAAAAGCGGACGTTAGTCGGTCACCCAGAATTCTTGCTCAAGCAATTGCTGGGTCGCGAGAAGGAAGGGCCATGCCATGGAGCTGCTCGCGAGGTCCAGTTGTGCTCCTCCAACACTGCGTCCAATGCAGATATTGTCGACTGCCTTTATATACTGCTGACGTGAGGTTGTATCGGCGTGATCGCGTCACTCAATATGAAGAACGAAAGTAGGAGTGTTCCGCATGCCAAAGACTACGCCGGATGATCTCCATAGCTAGTTGCTTATCTTAAGCCAGACTCTGACGTTCAGAATTTCCGAATAATCCGCTGTCGAATGCCCTTTCTGAAACGACGTTAGTCCCTTGAACGATTAAGCCGCAACAAACGGCAGTCGCCTTGGGGTCTCTCCGGTCAGTGTCCGCAGAGCGTTACCGACAGCGGGGCGCGATGGGCGGCGTACCAGGCTCCCCGATGCTGGTCGGTTCGATTTGGCTCTCTATGATAGCGATCTCGACTTCCGGCATCTCAGCATTCCGCATAATCCGGTAGGCGTCATAAATCCCCTGATCGACCTCACCGCCTTCCAGCAGTGTGATTTCCTCGAACATCGCGGCGGACAGGCCAAAGCCGAGACCGCCAGTCATCTGGGTTTCGACGATAGACGGGTTAATCGCGATGCCACAATCGACGGTCGCCCAGACCTTGTGCACACGCGGAGTGTCGCGCTCGATCGAGACATCAGCGATCATGGCGACATACTCGGTCGTGGATTTCGAAACTGTGCGGTAGCTGAACTTTAGCGTGCAAATTCTCGTAAAGGGTAAGGTTTTGAAATATAGCCGTTTTCGGCATTCATCAAGTTTACACCTCAGTCTGGCAGGTGTTTCTGAGCTAATGGTGTTAGCATGACACGTGAGGTTAAAAAAAGCCCCGCTTAACAAATAGTTAAGCGGGGCCTGTCGAGCACTTCGTGTTGGTGAAGTTTTACTCTCTGTTTCCGAAGAGCTGCAGCAGCATCATGAACATGTTGATGAAGTTCAGATACAGGCTCAATGCGCCCATGATACCCGACTTTTGCAGCCACTCCTGATCACCGTGATGAGCATGGGCCAGATAGGTGTTCTTGATGTTCTGCGTGTCGTAGGCGGTCAGACCTGCGAAGATCAGAACACCGATTGCAGAGATGGCAAACATGATCGCAGGGCTACCGAGGAAGAGGTTTACGATGGATGCCACAATCAGACCGATCACGCCCATGATCAGGAAACTGCCCCAACCGGAGATGTCTTTCTTGGTGGTGTAGCCCCAGAGCGACAGACCGGCAAAGGCAATCGATGTGATCAGGAAGATCTGCGCAATCGAGAAACCGGTGAAGGCAACAAAGATCCAGGCGAGGGACAGGCCCATCACGCCAGCAAAGGCGTAGAAGAACAGCTGCGCACCAGCTGCCGACAACCGATTGATGGCTGCACCAAAGGCAAAGACCATGCCCAACGGTGCGAACATCACAATCCAGCCCAGAATATTGGGTTGCAAGGTGATTGGATCACGGAAAACTGACAGCAGCGCGGGCGCGGTACCCACGGCCCAAGCCACGGCAAATGTGATCAACATGCCCACGGACATCGTGCCGTAGACTTTGTTCATATGGGCGCGCAGACCCTCATCAATCTGGGCGGCGCGGGATCCGGCCGTTGACCGGATTGTATTCACGTCAGCCATTGAGACCTCCAAATAATACTTCTTTGATCGCGCGGCAGACCTTCTGCGCGCTCTGTCAAGAATATCGGTCCCTAACGGGTGTATTTCAAGGTTTTTCGGTCGGGAATGTGCCGGTTTGAGCGGAATTGGATAATAAAGTGTTACCAATTCGCTCAAACCATCGCAAAATGCTGCGAAATCACTGGTTTTTCCATGTGTGCGGCACATCCCACAGGTTGCGGTTGGCCTCGAGATCGGCGGCATCGCGGGTTACGCCGATGTCTTCGAGCGCTCTTGCGTCAAGCCGCGCAAGAGCCCGGCGGGATCGCCAGAGTGCCAGATACATCATCAGGCCGGTGCGGCGGGAGCGGTTTGCACCCCGTGAGGTGGTGAAGAAGTGATCAATCAGTGCCATCGTCAGTTCCTTTCGTGATGCATTGGATCTCTTTTATCAATTCTCTTGATGTATATGGCAGGGCGTGTATCATTGTTAAAGCGAATGTTTGTGAAGCTATGCATCAGGATTGTTGATATGAGAAATCTGGACGTCACCACGCTGCGCTCGTTTGTTGCTGTTGCGGATGCCGGGGGGGTGACCCGTGCGGCCGGGTTCCTGCATCTGACGCAATCCGCAGTTTCCATGCAGCTCAAGCGGCTTGAGGAGCTGCTGGGCCTCGAATTGCTGGACCGGTCAGGGCGCACCATCGCGTTGACGGCCTCCGGCGAACAGCTGCTTGTCTACGCGCGCAGGATGGTGGCCTTGAACGATGAGGTGATCAGCCGTCTTACCGATCAGGCCTACGAGGGCGAGATTGTTCTGGGGGTGCCGCATGACATCGTCTACCCCGCCATTCCACAGGTGCTGAAGCAGTTTCACGCCGCGTTTCCCCGCGTGAAGGTGCATCTGGTCTCGTCATATACGCGCGCGCTCAAAGAGCAGTTTGGCCGGGGTGAATGCGATCTCATCCTCACAACCGAAAACAATGTGGAGCCCGGTTCAGAGACGCTCTGCCGCAAGCCCTTGCGGTGGATTGGGGCGCCGGGGGGCGCTGCCTGGCGGCAAAAACCACTCAAACTCGCCTTTGGGCGATTGTGCACTTTCCGTCCCCGTGTGGTTGAAGCCTTGGATGCAGCGGGGATTCCGTGGGACGTGATCGTGGAAACAGAAAGTGACCGGACCATCGAGGCAACGGTGAGCGCTGATTTGGCAGTGCACACGATGATCGAAGGCACCGAACCGCCGCACTTGGAAAGGATTGAGCACGGCGGCGCCTTGCCCGACCTGCCCATGCAGTTGATCAATCTTTATGGCGCTCAATCCAAAAAAGGGGTGGTTCAGGATACGCTTGGCGACTTCCTGCGCCGGGCGTTCGCCGGCGCAGATCCGGTGCGGCTCAAAGCTGTGTGATTTGAGCAAGGGTTTCCCTCGAACAGCGGAATTTCAGAAGTCTCCGACCGACAGATGCGATGCAAATAACCGTTGGTTCGGCGGGTATCCGCCGGATTGCGACTCGGATGGGCGTTTTTTGCCGATGCCTGCGCCTAGGGAATTGGTCGGAACAAGTGGCACTAAAGTGCATTTTTTGGCTCGATTTTCCAAATTTCAAAATGCGTCCTGCAACCTATGGTGGTTATCAATGCGCTAAATTTTGGTGTTTAGTAAAATTTTTTATATAATAGACGCCGAAAGGCCTGAATTGGCAAAGCGTCTGAAAACCTTGAAGAAGACGGCCTGAAACTGTTTCGACGCTGTTTACGCTCACGTCAATGAGATGGGTTTGTTATTGATTGCAACCCGATTTTGATTATTGTTTGACCTCGTAACGGTTTTGTGGTGATCGCGGCTAGGTTGTGCCAAGAAGCAGTCCGGTCGATTGACCACCTTTTGACAAGGTAAATGCGAGGAATAATCAGATGGTACATGTCGTAGACGTTCATGTTGGAAAGCGCATCCGCCAGCGCCGCTGGCTGGTTGGCATGACACAGCAGAAGCTTGCGGAGTGTGTGGGCATCAAGTTCCAGCAGATCCAGAAATATGAAACAGGCGCGAACCGGGTCAGCGCTTCTCGCTTGTGGGATATTGCGGATGCGCTTGAAGTTGATGTGGCCTTTTTCTTCGAGGGCCTCAAATCCGAGACGGATGTCGAAGCAGCAAGCGAGTCCATCCCAGCCGATATGATGGGCGACAAGGAAGCGATGGATCTGGTGCGCTCCTATTACGCAATTCCGGAAAACCAGCGTCGCCGGCTGTTTGAATTGGCGCGCGTCCTCAGCGACGTCGCTTGAACAGCAAAAACATATAATACGCTAAATTTTGGGGGCGGCGCTTTGGAATAAGGAGCGCGGCCCTTGCCTCTTTTGGATGGGGCTGGCACGTCTTGTGAATGACCAATATGCCCCGAAATCACACCCACGATACCGCAGCGCTGGATGCGACGGCACAGCGTATGGCGGATGCCGCCCGGAACGTGATCCTGCCGTATTTTCGGCGCCCGGACCTCTCCGAGCACAACAAGCTTGCTGGCGGCTATGATCCGGTCACCGAAGCCGACCGCGCCGCGGAGCGGGCGATGCGAGATATTCTGGCCCAGGAGCGCCCGGAGGATGCGATCCTGGGTGAGGAATACGGGTTAAAAGCGGGAACCAGCGGGCTGACATGGGTGCTTGATCCCATCGACGGAACACGCGGGTTTGTCAGCGGCACGCCGACCTGGGGGGTGCTTATCGCCATCTCGAATGATCTGGGGCCATTCTACGGGCTGGTCGATCAACCCTACATCGGCGAGCGATTCATTGGCCATCACGGGCATGCACAGATGACTGGGCCAAATGGGCAGGCGGCGCTGCGTACCCGGGCAACCAGCATGCTGGGCGATGCCGTCGTGTTCACCACTTTTCCTGAAGTTGGCACGACACAGGAGGGGGCCGCCTTTCACGCGGTTGCGAAACACGCGAAGCTGACGCGTTATGGGATGGATTGCTACGCCTACGCTTTGCTGGCCGCCGGGCAGGTGGATCTGGTGATCGAGGCCGGGTTGCAAGCCTATGATATTCAGGCGCCCCTTGCATTGGTCGAGGCGGCGGGCGGCATCGTCACCGATTGGCAAGGTGGACCTGCGCATCGGGGTGGGCGCGCGATTGCAGCGGCTAATACCGAAATTCACGCGCAGGCGCTTGCGATTTTGAAAGACGCGATGTCATGACAAAGCTGCTGCTTAGGGGCGCTGCGCATATCTTGACAATGGATGATACGCGGCGCGAGCTTGAGGTCGCGGATATCCTGATTGCGGATGGGCAGATCGGCGCGGTTGGCGCCTCTTTGCAAAGTGATGCGCCCGTGTTGGATGTGAGCGGCTGCGTCGTCACGCCGGGTCTCGTAAACACGCATCATCATCTTTATCAGTCGCTGACCCGCGCGGTGCCGGGGGGGCAGGACGCGCTGCTCTTTGGCTGGTTGCAGACGCTCTATCCGATCTGGGCGCGGTTCACGCCGGATCATGTCTTCACCTCGGCGCAGGTTGGGCTGGCGGAACTGGCGCTTTCAGGCTGCACGCTCAGCAGCGATCACCTCTATCTCTATCCGAACGGAACGCGGTTGGAGGATACAATTCACGCCGCAGCCGAGATCGGTGTGCGGTTTCAGCCCACCCGGGGCGCCATGAGCATCGGGATATCGGATGGGGGGCTGCCGCCCGACAGTCTGGTCGAAACCGAAGAGGCGATCCTGCAAGACTGCATCCGGGTGATCGACGCTTTCCACGATGCTTCGCCGGAGTCGATGTGTCGGGTGGGGGTCGCGCCTTGTTCGCCTTTTTCCGTCAGCCGGGATCTGATGCGCGAGGCGGCACATCTCGCGCGGGACAAAGCGGTGATGATGCACACGCATCTGGCGGAGAACGACGAAGACATCGCCTACTCGCTGGAGACATTCGGCTGTCGGCCTGGGCAATACGCGCAGGATCTGGGCTGGGTTGGCCCGGATGTCTGGCATGCGCATTGTGTGAAGCTCGACGCCTCGGAAATTGCCCTTTTTGCCGAGACGCAGACCGGCGTGGCGCATTGCCCCTGTTCCAATTGCCGTCTTGGCAGTGGCATCGCGCCGGTCAAAGCGATGCGCGCGGCGGGGGTGCCGGTTGGGCTGGGCGTGGATGGCTCGGCGAGCAATGATGCGGGCAATCTGGTGGCCGAGGCGCGGCAGGCGATGCTGTTGCAGCGCGTGGCGCAGGGGGCCGATGCGATGAGTGCACGGGCGGCGCTGGAGATCGCCACACGCGGCGGCGCGGATGTGCTGGGGCGACCGGAATGCGGGCGGATCGCGGTGGGGTGTCGGGCCGATATTGCGGTCTGGGATGTCTCCGGCATTGAAAGCGCGGGCAGTTGGGACCCTGCGGCGGTTTTGCTGGCGGGGCCGACGACGGTTCGGGATTTGATCGTGGAGGGGCGTAGGATTGTACAGGACGGTCAGGTGACATCGGTGGATATGGGCGCACTTTTGACGCGGCAAAACCAGATGGCGCGCGACCTTAGGGGCGCGCTGTGAGGCGGTTTCTTTGCGCCCTGTGCGTCATGGTCATTGCCGGGAGCGTGTCGGCCAACGAAGCAGCGGTTCAGGCGTTGAACGATTACCGCGCGGGCCAAGGTCGTGCTGCTCTGGGCTACTCACCGGCGCTCGAAGCTGCGGCGCGCGCGCATGCGCAGGACATGGCTCGCGTTGGGTTCTTCGATCACACCGGCAGCGATGGCTCGACCGTCGGCCAGCGCGTCACGCGACAGGGCTACGGGTGGTGTTTTGTGGCAGAGAATATCGCGCAGGGGCAGCGATCTTTGGCAGAGGTCATGCAAGGCTGGGCGGCTTCACGCGGGCATCGGCGCAATATGCTGTCGCGCCAGGCAACGGAGTTCGCTTTGGTTGAAGGGCCTGCGCGTATTTGGGTGATGGTTTTGGCGGCCCCGGGCTGCTGATGCGGTTTCCCATGCCGAAATCGGCCCTCCGGGGGGATATTTTTAGCCAGAAGAAACAGGGCCGCGTTTTGATCCGGCGATCCAGACATCTGCAATGGCGCGGTCGTCCCCCATCATGATGGTGGGAAAGAGGGCTTCCCAGATCGTCTCCGCTTCGTCGGTACGTTGCGCAATTGCCGGGGTGGCGGCCAGATCGAGCACGGTGATGTCCGCCTCCATGCCGGGTGCGAGGGTACCGATCCGATTTTCTAGATGCAGGCTGCGCGCGGAGCCGGCCGTGGCGAGCCACAGCAATTGCGCGGGGTGCAGGGCGGTCCCCCGCAGCTGCGCGATTTCATAGGCTGCGGCCATGGTGCGCAGCATCGAAAAAGAGGATCCACCGCCCGTATCGGTCGCCAGCCCCAGTGGAATGGCGCGGGCAGCAAGGCCCGCCAGATCCATCAGGCCTGACCCGATGAAGCTGTTGGAGGTCGGGCAGTGTATCAGCGCGGCACCTGTCTCCGCGATCCGGTCAATCTCGCGGGGCTCCAGGTGGATGGCATGACCGAAGACCGCGCGCGCGCCGATCAGCCCGTGGCTTTCATAGGTATCCAGATAGTCGCGCGCCGCCGGGTAAAGCTCTTGCACCCAGGCGATCTCGGGCAATTGCTCGCTGATATGTGTCTGCATCAGGCAGTTGGGGTGCTCCGCCCAGAGAGCGCCGAGCGCACTCAGTTGTTCCGGTGTTGATGTCGGCGAAAACCTCGGGGTGATCGCGTAGTGCGCGCGCCCCTTGCCATGCCACTTCCGCAGCAGTGCCTTGCTATCATCGTAGGCGGCTTGAGGTGTGTCGCGCAGCCCATCGGGTGCGTTACGGTCCATGCAGGTTTTTCCCGCCACGGTGCGCATATTGCGCAACGCGGCCTGCTCGAAAAACGCATCCACGCTGGTGGGGTGGATCGTGGCGTAGGAACACATGGTCGTGGTGCCATGATCCAGCGCCAGATCAAGGTAGCGTGCGGCAATGGTTCGGGCGTAGTCTGGATCGCTCAGGCGCATTTCCTCTGGGAAGGTATAGGTGTTCAGCCAGTCGATCAGCTGCTTGCCCCAGCTGGCAATGATGGCCGTCTGCGGGTAATGCACATGGGCATCGACAAAGCCCGGGCAGATCAGATGCTGGCCGTAATCTTGGACCTCTGCGTCGGGATGGTTTCTGCGCAGAATGCTTGCGTCGCCCACCTCGGTGATCTTGGTGCCCTGGATCAAAACGCCCCCCGATGAATTGACGGAAGTGACGTCCTGCCGGGGGCGCGTAAAAGGGTTGCCACGGGCCTCAAAGGTCTGACCCAACAGA
The DNA here is from genome assembly GCF_947501835.1 of uncultured Roseobacter sp. Taxonomy (NCBI): domain Bacteria; kingdom Pseudomonadati; phylum Pseudomonadota; class Alphaproteobacteria; order Rhodobacterales; family Roseobacteraceae; genus Roseobacter; species uncultured Roseobacter sp. The sequence goes on from NZ_CANMXR010000008.1 coordinate 8,169, forward strand.
AGTGTTTTGGTGTTCATGCCTTCTGTCTAGGCGCTTGCGCGCGCGGCGACAACTGGCAGACGTGTGAGGGTCTGGCGCAGCATTGTATCCAATCCGGTGCCCGCTTATGGTCCGCGCCAGAGCAGGGGAGGCGCGCCAATGTCAGATCAGACCGCAGAGCTGGAGACAGAGACCGACGACGACGCCTATGTGCTGGGTCCCAAGGCGATTGCCGCTATCCTTTATGCGGTTGATATTGACGATGCCGTAAAGCTCACCGAGCTGATGGATCCGCTGCACCCGGCGGATATTGCGGACCTGCTGGAACAGATCAACGCCTTTGACCGCTCACGGTTGATCCGCCTTTACGGTCGTGAGTTCGATGGCGAAATACTGTCTGAACTGGACGAATCCCTGCGCGAAGAGGTGATCGGTGTCCTGACCCCACACGTGCTGACCCAGGCCGTGCGCGACATGGACAGCGACGATGTTGTCGATCTGGTCGAGGATCTGGAGGACCACCAGCAGGAGGCCATTCTAGAGGCGCTAGAAGACGCGGACCGTGTCGCCGTACAGCAGGCGCTGGGATATCCGGAATATTCCGCGGGCCGTCTGATGCAGCGCGAAGTGGTCATGGCCCCGGAGCATTGGACGGTGGGGCAGGCGATTGATCATCTGCGCGGCACGCCCGAAGAAGAGCTGCCCGCGCAATTCTATCATATCGTCATCGTCGATCCGCGCCTGCACCCGATTGGCAACGTGACGCTGGGCAAGCTGATGCGGTCCAAACGGGAAACCCGGCTGCTCGACATCAAGGAGGAGACCTTCCAGGTCATTCCGGCGCTACAGGACGAATCCGATGTGGCCTATGCGTTCAACCAGTACCATTTGATCTCTGCCCCGGTGGTGGATGACGAGGATCGTCTGATCGGCGTGATCACCATCGATGACGCCATGGCGGTGCTGGACGAGGAACACGAAGAGGATATTCTGCGCCTCGCGGGCGTGGGCGAAGGATCGCTGTCCGACCGGGTGATCGAGACCACGAAACAACGCCTGCCATGGTTGGCGGTCAATCTCGTCACGGCCATTGCCGCCAGCCTGGTGATTGCGCAGTTCGAGATGGCGATTGCGCAGATCGTGGCGCTGGCCGTGCTGATGCCCATCGTCGCGTCGATGGGGGGCAATGCCGGCACGCAATCCCTGACCGTGGCGGTGCGCGCCATTGCCACCAAGGATCTGACCGGTGCCAACGTCTGGCGCGTGATCCGGCGCGAGGTATTGGTGGGCCTGGTGAATGGCCTGATTTTCGCGGTGGTGATGGGTATTGTCGGCGTGATCTGGTTTGGATCGCCCGCGCTGGGCTATGTGATCGCCGCGGCGATGGTGATCAACCTCGTGGTGGCGGGGCTTGCTGGCACGGCGATCCCGGTTGTGCTGGAACGTGTGGGTGTTGACCCGGCGCTGGCCTCCGGGGCCTTTGTCACAACGGTGACCGATGTGGTTGGCTTTTTCGCCTTTCTCGGACTGGCCGCTCTGGTGCTGCTGTGAGCGATCTGGCCGAGATCAAGGCCGCAGCGCGCAAGGCCGGGTTTGCACGACGTAAACAGGCCCATGCCGCCGACCCGGGTACTGGGGCGGGGGTGTTGTCAGAAGTACTTGCGGGCTACCGCGGCGTCCCTTTGTCGGGCTACATGCCTATCCGCACCGAAATCGACCCCCTGCCTGCCATGGCCGAAGCCGCCGCGCATGGCCCTGTTGGCATCCCGGTCATCATCGGGGCAGGGCAGCCGTTGAAATTCGCGCAATGGGAGCCGGATATGCCGCTTGTTGAGGGGGCCTTCGGCGCGCGCATCCCCGAAACCCCCAGTTTTTTCGAACCGGAGATCCTGATCGTGCCCCTGGTTGCCTTTGATGCTGCGGGCGGAAGACTGGGGTATGGCGGCGGCTTTTATGATCGCACGCTGGAACGGCTGCGCGCCAGGCGTCCGACACTTGCCATTGGCTTTGCCTACCGTGCGCAAATGGCTGACCGTTTGCCGCTTGAAGAGACCGATCAAAAACTGGACATCATCGTGAATGAGCATGAGGTGATCGATCTGCGCGCCTTGCCGATCTGAACATTTTGAAGTGTTTCGCACAGGAATTTCGCGCGCCGTAAGGCTTCTGTTGAGGAAATGCGCGTAGCTACGCATTCTACGAAACTGATGCGTGGAAACCGTCATGACTGATACCAACGACTTGATTGCCGCCGCAATGATTGAGGATGACGCTGGGGACGTTATTCAGGAAGCGCTTGAATTCGTGCGCAGTCATATGGACATGGAGGTTGCCTATCTGTCCGAGTTCGTTGGCGACAATCTGACCTTTCGAAGAGTTAGTGCCCCGGGTCTGGAAGAGATGATCGCGGTGGGTGACAGCATGCCGCTCGATCAGGTCTATTGCCCGCATATTCTGGCGGGCCGCCTGCCGGAACTGATCCCGGACACCGATCAGGAGCCCTTCGCGCAGACCATCCCGCTCACCCAGGCATTGCCCATCAGGTCGCACGTCAGCATCCCGATCCGCAAACGCGACGGTTCGCCCTACGGCATGTTTTGCTGTCTGAGCCGTGAAGCAAGACCGACGCTGAACGGACGCGATCTGGATGTCATGCGCGCCTTTGCGACGCTGTCGAGCGAAACGATCAACAGCGGCCTGACCGAGCAGGCATTCAAGGACGAACTGCGCCAAAAACTGACAAAAGTGATGGACGAGGCGGGTTTTGACATTGCCTATCAGCCGATCATGGTGGGTGAGGCGCGCAAGCCAGCGGGTTTCGAAGCGCTATGCCGTTTCAAAAGCGAGCCTTACCGCTCGCCGGATCTGTGGTTTGCCGAGGCCCATAGCGTTGGCCTGCAGGCAGAGCTGGAAGTCTGCGTTATCGAAAAAGCACTGCAGGCTCTGGAGGTTCTCCCGCCACATCTCTACCTCTCCGTGAACGCGTCACCTGAAACGGTCGCTGAAGGCAAGCTGCGGGATGTATTTGCCAAGTTTGCCCCGGAGCGTATTGTGCTCGAGATTACCGAGCATTCGATTATCGGCAATTATGACGCGCTGCTTAAGGAAGTGGAGCGGCTGCGCTATATCGGGGTGCGGATTGCCATTGATGACGCTGGCGCTGGCTATGCCGGTCTGCAACATATTGTCAAACTCTGTGCGGATATCATCAAGCTCGATATGTCGCTGACATCAGGCATCGATCAGGACGTGGTGAAGCGCTCGCTGGCCTCCGCAATGGTGGGGTTTGCCGAGGAAACGGGCGCGAAAATCGTGGCAGAGGGTGTCGAAACCGAAGGCGAACTGGGTATCCTGCTGGATCTCGGGGTGGAGCTGATCCAAGGGTATCTTCTGGGGCGGCCTGCGGATCTCGATAGCGCATTGGCGCTTTGCCAAACGAGCGCGGCGCCGCGGCGGCGCGCCTAAGGACCGGTTTTGCCTTTTTCAAAAGCCGCGAAAGCATCCGTCCAGTCAGGATGCCAGCGCGACAGGGCCGGGCGGTTTTCTGCAATATCGCCCGCCGCCCACAGCACGCGGCGCGCATCGACCGCTTCATCGACCATGTTATCCGGGCACAGGATATAAAAATCACCCTGCGCCACACGGCCAAAAAGATAGTCAACGCATTCTTCGCTCGTCCAGGCACCCGCTGGCTTTTCCGGCATGACGGCGGCAATCATGCCAGTATAGGTGAAGCCAGGGACAAAGAGATGGGCGTCGATGGGCGCACCGGCTTGCCGCAATTCATGGGCCAATTGCTCGGTCAACACCTTCACGGCGGCTTTGGATGCATTGTAGGCCGGGTTGCCGGGGGGCGTCGTGATCCCCTGTTTCGAGCCGGTGTTGATCACCGCCGCAGGTCGTCCGGCGTCGATCAGGCCCGGTACAAAGGCCTGCACGCCATTCAGAACCCCAAAGAAATTCACATCGAATGTTTTGCGCCAGACCGCTGGCGCCTCCCAGGTCGAGGAGCCGATCCCGACGCCTGCGTTGTTCATCACCACGGCCACAGGTCCGATGGCGAATGCCGTCTCCGCCAGCGACGTGACAACATCGGCATCCGACACATCGGTGACCATCGTGTGCACAGCTGCGCCCAGGGCGTGCAGGTCATCGGCGGCTTTTGCCAAATCTTCTTCGGCGACATCCGCCAGCAGGATCTCGAACCCGTCACGCGCCAGGTGATGGGCGGCCGCCAAGCCGACACCACTGGCCGCCCCTGTGATCACGGCAAGGCCGCCTGCTGATCTGATCTCTTCCCACGCCATGATGCCACCCTCGCTGTTGCATCTGGCCAGAATAGCCCGACATTGCGGATCGGGCTATTGCAATGCGCGCCAAATTTATTGGTGCTGCCCCTTGCCCTGAACGGTCCTGCGCCCTACCCAAAGAACATGAAAATCTTGTTCCTCGGCGATGTCATGGGGCGGGCCGGACGGCGCGCCATCACGGAAAACCTCTCTCGCTTGCGCGAAGCGTGGAAACTGGATTTCGTGGTGGTCAACGGCGAAAATGCAACCTCTGGGGCGGGGCTGTCCGGGGCCCATGCCAGGACCCTCCTTGAGGCTGGCGTCGATTGTCTGACCCTCGGCGATCATGCGTTTGATCAAAAGGATATGCTTCAGTTCATCGAGCAGGAGCCCCGCGTCATCCGCCCGCTGAACTTTTCCAAATCCGCACCCGGCAAGGGCGCGCGGCTCTTTACCTCCAAAAGCGGGCGTAAGGTGCTGGTGGCGCAGGCGCTGGGTCAGGTCTTTATGAAGCGCCCGTTTGATGACCCGTTTTCGGCCATTGACCCAGTGTTGAAAACACATCCGCTGGGCGGCATGGCCCAGGCGGTGATCGTGGACATGCATTGTGAGGCGACGTCGGAGAAAATGGCCATGGGTCATTTCTGTGATGGGCGTGCCAGTCTGGTTGTCGGCACCCACACCCATGTGCCCACAGCGGACGCCATGGTGCTGGCGGGGGGCACGGCCTATCTGACGGACGCAGGCATGTGCGGTGACTACAATTCCGTCATCGGGATGGATAAGGCAGAACCCCTGCGGCGTTTCATCACCGGTATGCCGCGCGAACGCTTCACGCCCGCCAATGGGGAGGCGACGCTGTCGGGCGTGTATATCGAAACCGATGACCGCACAGGGCGCGCGACCAAAGTGGCAATGGTGCGCAACGGGGGGCTGTTGCAGGCCGCTGCACCGTGAGCCCCCTGTCACGCCGCGAGGTGTTCTTCTTGACCGCCATGCTGGTAGTCATGGGCGCGGGGTGGGGCATGACCCAGCCGCTGACCAAAATCGCCGTTTCCACCGGGTACAAACACTTTGGTTTGATCTTCTGGCAGCTCTTCATCGGCGCGGCCTTGATGGCCCTATTTTGCTGGGCGCGGGGCACGAGGCTGCCCCGGGGACGCCGCCAGATCGGCATTTGCCTGATGGTTGCGATGATTGGCACAATGATCCCCAACTCGACCTCCTATCAGGCGGCGGTGCACCTGCCCGCCGGGATCTTGTCGATCTTGTTGTCAATGGTGCCGATGTGGGCCTTTCCCATCGCGCTGCTGATGGGGTTGGATCGCTTCTCTTGGCGGCGCATCACGGGCCTGGCGCTTGGGCTTTTCGGCGTCTTGCTGATTGCAGCGCCTGGCGCGTCCGCCATGGACCTGGCCGTTTTCTGGGTGCTGGTCGCGCTGGTCAGCGGCATTTGCTATGGGTTGGAAGGCAACCTGGTGGCCAAATTCGGCACCGCTGGCATGGATCCGTTTCAGGTGCTTTATGGGGCCTCGCTGATGGGTGGGATCATCATGCTGCCCGTGGCTCTCCTGTCTGGGCAATGGATCGCAGTTGATGCTGCTCTCACAACCGAAGGGCAGGCCCTGATACTGGCCTCCATCATCCATGTGCTGGTTTACACCGGGTACGTCTGGCTTGTCGGGCGCGCCGGTTCGGTCTTTGCGGTGCAGGTCAGCTATCTGGTCACCGGCTTTGGTGTGCTTTGGGCGAAACTCATTCTGGACGAATCCTATCCGGCGGGGATTTGGGCGGCGTTGCTGTTGATGTTTGCAGGCATGTATCTGGTGCAGCCGCGCCCCAAAGCGGCGCTTGCCCCGGCCTGAGCAATCGGCGACACTCACCTCTGGTTGAATGCAAGGAACAGGCTGCCGTCCCGTGATACCTTTCATAGAATTTTCACCAACCGTCGGCGCCCTGCTGACCCTCGGGGTGGTCGCCGTGATGTTCATCCTCTTTGTGCGGGAGGTTTTCCCGACAGAGGTTGTGGCCATCGCCGGTGCGGCGCTCATGCTTTTGCTGGGCGTATTGCCCTACGATAACGCCCTCGCGGTGCTGTCCAACCCGGCGCCCTGGACCATTGCGGCGATGTTCATCGTGATGGGGGCGCTGGTGCGCACCGGCGCGCTTGAGGTGCTGACTCAACTGGCCGAGCGCTATGCCAAAACCCACCCCAAATCTGCTGTCGTGGGGGTGATCCTGTCGGTGATGGGGGCATCGGCGATTATGAACAACACGCCTGTTGTCGTCGTGATGATCCCGGTGGTGGTGCAATTGAGCAAGACGCTCGGGGCAAAAGCGTCCAAATTCCTGATCCCGCTGAGTTACGCCGCGATTATGGGCGGGTCGCTGACACTGATCGGGACCTCGACCAACCTGCTCGTCGATGGTGTGGCACGCGGGCAGGGGCTGGCCCCCTTCACGATCTTCGAAATCATGCCCATTGGACTTGTCGTTTGCGTCTGGGGCCTTTTGTACATGGCCGTCCTTGCGCCCCGGCTACTGCCGGAACGCGACAGCATGGCGAATATGCTCTCGGATCGCTCCAAGATGAAATTCTTCACCGAAGCCGTGATCCCGCCCGAGAGCAACCTGATCGGGCGCGAGGTGCTGAGCGTGCAGTTGTTCAAACGCGAGGGCGTGCGGCTGGTTGATGTGATCCGCGGCGATGCCTCATTGCGCCGCAACCTGCAGGGTGTGACCCTGCAGCTGGGCGACCGGGTTGTCCTGCGCACGCAGATGACCGAACTCCTCAGCCTGCAGGCGACTAAAGAGCTGAAACGGGTCGATCAGGTTTCTGCCGTGGAAACCACGACCGTGGAGGTGTTGATCACGCCCGGTTGCCGCATGGTGGGGCGGCTGCTGGGTGCCATGCGGTTGCGGCGGCGGTATGGGGTCTATCCCCTGGCGGTGCACCGGCGCAATCAGAACATCGGGCGGCAACTCGATGATCTGGAAGTGAAAATCGGCGATACCCTGCTGCTTGAAGGCGCGCCTGAGGACATTCAACGCCTCGCGGCGGATATGGATATGGTCGACGTCTCGACCCCCTCTGCACGGGCCTTCCGGCGCAGCCATGCCCCGATCGCCATTCTGGCGCTTGTGGGCATCGTGGTGCTGGCGGCGTTCAACGTGGCCCCGATCCTGCTCTTGGCAGTGCTGGCCGTCGCCTTGGTTCTTGTCACGGGCTGCATTGACGCGGATGAGGCGTTTTCCTTTGTCGAAGGGCGCCTGCTTGCGCTCATCTTTGCCATGTTGGCGGTGGGCGCAGCCTTGCAGAACTCCGGCGCTGTGGCGCTGATCGTCGATGCGGTGTCGCCAACGCTGATGACGCTGCCGCCAACGCTGGTGGTGCTGGTGGTCTTTGTAATGACCTCCACCCTGACGGAGGTTGTGTCCAACAACGCGGTGGCCGTGATCATGACACCGTTGGCCATCGGGTTGGGCGCGGCGCTGGGGCTCGACCCGCGCCCGCTTGTCGTGGCGGTGATGATCGCGGCCTCCTGCGCTTTTGCCACGCCCATCGGCTATCAGACCAATACGCTGGTCTATGGTCCCGGCGGGTATCGCTTCACGGATTTCATGCGGCTTGGCATTCCATTGAACCTGTCCACCGCCGTGATCGTGTCGATGATGATCCCGCTGATCTGGCCGCTTTGAGGCTCATGCTGCTATGCAGCATTTGCAGGTCTGCTTTTCACTTTTGAACGTTGTCCGTTAAGCTTTTCGATATCATGTTGGCGCTATCAGAACATCTGGTTTTGATGAATGGAGAGTCATATGAACAGTATCATGACACAACTGAAAAACGCGGCCGCGAAACGTGCCGAGTTCAACCGCACCTATCACGAGCTGCGGTATATGCCACGCGCAACAGCGATTGATCTGGGGATGTTCCCGGAAGACGCATATCAAGTGGCCTATTCTCACGTCTACGGACGCTGAGGCAAACGGGCGTCACCCCGGCGCCCTCGAAATTCCCGAACCCGCGCCGTCGTCCATTTTGGGCATGACGGGCGCGGGTTTTTCATGTGGTGGGCTAGAGCGGCCAAACAATCAGGATGACCGGGATTGAGACGGCAATCACAATGATTTCCAGGGGCAGACCCATACGCCAGTAGTCGCCGAATTTATACCCACCGGGGCCCAGGATCAGCGTGTTGTTCTTATGTCCGATCGGGGTCAGAAACGCGCTGGAGGCGGCAACGGCCACGGCCATCAGGAAGGGGTCGGGCGAGACGTCAAGGGATTGTGCCATCTGGATGCCCACCGGCGCTGCGACGATTGTCGTGGCGGTGTTGTTAAGGACATCTGACAAGGTCATGGTCACCACCATCAGCACGGTCAGTACCGCCCAGGCGGGCAGTCCACCGGTCCAGGACACCAGCGCCCCCGCAATCAACTCCGTGCCGCCCGAGCTTTCCAGCGCGGCACCCAGCGGGATCATCGAGCCCAGTAAGACAACCACGGGCCAGTTGATGTGATCGTAAAGCTCACTCAGAGGCACGATGCGGGTCAGGACATAGGCCACAACCACGAGCCCCAAGGCGATGGGCAGATAGAGCAGCCCAACACTTGCCGCCGCGACCGCACCAGCAAAAAGACCGATGGCCAACCAAACCTTGCCGTTTTCCGTGACCGCCAGGCCGCGATCCGCAAGCGGCAGACACCCCAGCCAGTCGGTGACATCCGGCCCGGTATCGCGCGGCACCAGCAACAACAGGATGTCGCCGGTTTTGATCTCTGTCTTGCGCAGATGTTTCGTGATCCGCTTGCCTTGTCGTGACACGCCGAGCAACACTGAGCGCTGCCGCCATGCCAAGCCAATCGATTGCGCGGTTTTGCCGTTGATGCGTGCGCCATCCGGCACCACCACTTCGATGATTTCGACGCCTTCTCCGTCGGCGCGCAGGGCTTCTTCGCGTTGGGTGTCGGCGACAGCCAGATTGAGACTGGTGCGAAATTCGTCCAACGCCTCGGGCGAGGCTTCGATCACGAGGGCGTCCCCGGCTTTCAGCGGGGTATTGCGAGCCTGTCCGTAGCGCCGTTTGCCATCCCGGATCAGGCCAAGAATTGCCACATCGGCCTTGTCTGCGGCGTCATCCAACTCCGCGACCCGTTTGCCGATCTGCTTGCTGTCATCGGGGATGATCAATTCCGCGATGTATTGAGAGATGTCTTGCGAGGTCGCGCCCGCCTCGGCGCTTTGGGGGATCAGTCGCCAGCCGATCAGCGCGACAAAGACCATCCCCGCCAGCGCCGCCGCACCACCCACCGGTGCGAAATCGAACATCGCAAAGGGGGCGCCCAGCGCATCCTCCCGGATCGAGGCGATGATGATATTGGGCGGTGTGCCGATCAGCGTGGCCATGCCGCCAAGGATGGTTGCAAAGCTGAGCGGCATCAGGCTGAGCCCCGGTGGCCGCCCGGCCTTTCGGGCGGTTTGGATGTCCACGGGCATCAGCAGGGCGAGAGCCGCGACATTGTTCATGAAGGCAGACAGCACGCCACCAATCGCCCCCATCAGCGCGATATGCGCGCCCAAGGAGCGCGAGGCATCCACCAGCGTGCGGGTGATCAGGAAAACCGCCCCCGACCGCACCAGCCCGGCAGAAACGACCAGAACCAGCGCCACAACAAGGGTGGCGGGGTGCCCAAATCCGGAGAAGGCCTCTTCGGTCGGTACCACGCCCAGCACAACCCCGATCATCAGAGCGGTGAAGGCCACGATGTCATAGCGAAAACGTCCCCAGAGCAGCAGCCCGAAGACCGCGCCAAAGAGCGTGAAAAGAATGATTTGATCTGTTGTCACCGGGGCCTGCTCCGCGCTCTTGATTTTGCGAGTTGTTTTACCTCAACTGCCGTTATGTCTGATTTGAAGTTTTTTACCACCAATGTATTTCTGGACGCATTGGACCGGGCCGGCAAGCTGGCACCGCGCGCGGCAGCAAAGTCCAAATCCCGGATTTTTGGTCTGAAGAAGTATCTCGATGGGATCGAGTACAGCTGGCGTGACCCGGATCATCTGCGTTGGAGCCATGTGGATGAAGCGCGTCACATCAAAAAGGCATATCCGCCCCCCGAATTCGGCGCGTTTCTCTGCGAGATTGAGAAACCGCTGGTTTTTCAGTCGATTGAAGGGTTGAAGGACCCGGATCCGGAGGGGTATTTCGCACGGTTTCGATCCCGGAAGTTTGAATTGGCCTGCGTGGTTCTCTATACAGAAAAGCCGGATCGCCGGTTGGCTTTTGTGTTGGTGGGTACCCTGGCGGAGTGCAACAAGAAGTTGGCGGCGCTGAAGGAGGCAACCCAGGCAAGGCGGGTCATTTCCGACCTGCGCGCCTTGCCAAAGCCCAAGCGCACCGCGCGGTGAAATCTTGACAGAAGGGGTTTTATCACCTAAGTGTTGCTTTGCAAGACAACAGTTTTCTTAACCGCTAACCCTGAACGGTGACCCATGACTGATGTACAGATCAACGCAGGCGCGGAGGCCAAAACATCCAAGCGGGCTGTTTCGCGGCAGGCTGCGCGGACTTCGCCCACTCCTGAAGCACCGCTGGCGGCGCTTGACGAAACCGCATTTGACGCTGCATTCGATGGGCTGGACCCGGCGGAGAAACACGCGGTGTTCCGGAATGTGGGGGAGGAGTTGGCCCGCACGCTGGGGGCGCAGGTGATTGCGCAGATGCTAAATGGATCAGAGCTCAGCATGCGGGAAATTGGCGCGCAATCCGGGTTCGATCACACGGCATTGTCGCGCATTGCGCGGGGGTCGTCCAAAACCGGCCCCACCTTGTGGAAGGTTTTTGCCCTTGCCGAGGCGCTTGGGTACCGGATTGAGCTGAACGCCGTTAAAAAGTGACGAAGGCGGGTCTGGTTTCCGATGCGCTGATCCTGGCCCCGGCCATCTGGGCGTGCTCCTTCCTGTTGCGGTCACGCTGGTATGAACGCGAGGCGGACCGCCTGCTTGAGCAAGGCGTCGACGATCACACCGTTCAGTTGAAACGCGAAGAGGCGCGGTATTATCAGGATTTTGCCCGTGTCATGCCCAACTACATGCTTGCGGCTCTGACCCTCGGCCTCGCGATCCGGGCTTTTCTGATCCTGAGTGCAATGCTTACGGGCTAGGCAGAGGGGTTGAGCGTCCCGCGCGTCGCGGATACACATCGCCAAAATCAAAGAATGGAGGGTGCCAATGGCCGGACACTCAAAATGGGCAAACATCCAGCACCGCAAAGGGCGCCAGGACGCCGTGCGGGCAAAGCTGTTCTCCAAGCTGAGCAAGGAGATCACGGTGGCCGCCAAGATGGGCGACCCCGATCCCGATAAGAACCCGCGGTTGCGGCTGGCGGTCAAGGAAGCCAAGTCGCAATCCATGCCCAAGGACAATATCGACCGCGCGATCAAGAAATCGCAGGCCGGGGAGGGCGATGAATACGAGGAAATCCGCTACGAAGGCTATGGCCCCAACGGCGTTGCGGTCATCGTCGAGGCGATGACGGACAACCGGAACCGGACGGCATCGACTGTGCGCTCAACCTTCACCAAGAACGGCGGCAATCTGGGCGAGACGGGCAGTGTCGGGTTCATGTTCGACCGCAAGGGCGAGGTCACGTACCCTGCGGAGGTCGGCGATGCCGATACAGTCATGATGGCGGCCATCGAGGCGGGCGCAGAGGACGTTGAAAGCACCGAGGACGGGCATGTGATCTGGTGTGCGGACACTGACCTCAATGAAGTTGCGACGTCTCTGGAGGCGGAACTGGGCGAATCCGAGAGCACCAAGCTGGTGTGGCGGCCCACAACCACGACCGAAATGGACCTCGACAGCATGCAAAAGCTGATGAAGCTGATCGATGCGCTGGAAGACGATGATGACGTGCAGCGCGTGACCACCAATTTCGAGGCAACCGACGAGGTTATGGCAGAACTGTAATCGCAGACTTGGCGATAGCGGTTTCAAAAAATCTTGCTCATCTGACGCTGCCGGAAATCATAGGCTTCAGCGCGTTAAGCGATAAAATACGTAGCAGGCAATTCCGGATATGCCTAAAATGCAAAAGCCGCCCCGGATGCGCGGGCGGCTTTTGGGTGTGTCAGAGGACGGGCGCTTAACGGGTCTGATTACACTCGGTGCAAAACAACATGCGGAGGAAGTTCGACCAGCTTTGTGACGGCTCCGCAGGTTTGCGTATCGTACTGCGATTGATGCGTTTGATCAGGTGCTTGAGATCTACCAATTTCTGGTGCGCGCCACTGCCGCCCGCTTCACTTTGAACCGACAGAATTTTCTTTTGTGTGTGCAGGGCGGACTCGATCAACTCGATGTCTTTTTCCGAGAGCCCCAATTTGTGCAAGTTATCCAACATTCGAAACGCATCCTTTTTACCATTCCCATCATATGGGGTGTAAAACGGTATACGCCAATCATCCCGGATAAGATTTCTGTGAATTAAATTTCTTTCGTAACAGTTGCGTGAGAATTTTTAACAAGATGTTTCGCCGCCGCCGCTCGGATGCCGTGGCTGAGGGGCGCAAGAGCGTCTGACATCAGCCGGCTGGTTTGCCAAAAAAGATCTACATCCAAAGGTTTATCCGGCAGCAAGGGGCAAAGCGTGCCATGATCGAGCTGCTGTTGTACGAGGGGGAGCGGGTTGAGCCCCCACCCGAGCCCCGCACGGGCCGCATCGATGAACGCATGGGTGGAGGGCAGCTGATGCGCGGGCGGTGTCAGCCTTTCCCCGGTGATTTGCGTGATCCACCGATGTTGCAGCGCGTCCTTGGCGTTGAAGGTCAGCACCGGTGCGCGCGCCAATGTGTCGGCATTGACGCCCTGCCCAAACCACGTTGCCATAAACGCGGGGCTGGCGGTTGCGATGTACCGCAATGCGCCCAAGGGCTGACAATTGCACCCGGACACCGCCTGCGCCTGGCCTGTCACGGCAGCGCTGACCGCCCCCCGCAACAGCCAGTCGGTTGACGTGTCCTGATCATCTATCACCAGGTCAAAGAGCATGTCGCCAGCGCCCATCAGGCCCGGCACGAACCATGTTGCAAGGCTGTCGGCATTCACCGCAAGGCGCACACGCGGCGCGGCCTTGGCCGATCCGGGCGCGATGTCGGCCAGGACATGGGACTCCAGCAACGCGATATCCTCCGCATGCCGGGCAAGCTTGGTTCCTGCAGCGGTCGGGGTGCAGGGCTGGCCACGGTTAACAAGTGCGGTACCCATTCGTTCTTCCAGCGCCTTGATGCGTTGCGAAATGGCAGATGGTGTCACGTTCAGATGTGCCGCCGCCGCATCAAAGCTGCCGTGACGCACGATTGCCGACAAAGCGGCCAGCTGACTGGGGTCAATCGACATTAGCTATACTTAATCATCCTCAATTTATTTAATTTGAGTAATCATCTGACCCTCGCTAGTCAATGCGTCACCCTTGGCGGAGATACGGCGTGCTTGATACTTTTCTTCCCGGCTACTTTCTGAGCCTCTCGCTGATCGTGGCCATTGGCGCGCAAAATGCCTTTGTGCTGCGGCAGGGGCTGCGGCGTGAGCATGTCTTCTGGGTCTGCCTGACCTGCGGGGTCTCAGACGCTATCCTGATTGCGGCGGGTGTTGCGGGTTTCGGCACATTGGCCGAGCGTGTCCCGTGGTTCGAGACCGCGATGCGCTATGGCGGGGCCCTGTTCCTGTTATGGTACGGATGGCGCAATGCGCGCTCTGCCTGGGCGGGCGGGCATGCCCTGCAGGCGGATGCGGGCGCGCGCAGACCGCTGCTGACCACGTTGCTGACCTTGCTGGCGCTCACCTGGCTCAACCCGCATGTCTATCTGGACACGGTTGTGCTGATCGGGTCGATCTCCGCGCAATATGACAATCGTCTGGTTTTCGGTACAGGCGCGGTTCTGGCCAGCATCAGCTTTTTCTTTGCCCTGGGATATGGCGCACGTGTCCTCGCCCCGCTCTTTGCGCGACCTTCCAGCTGGCGCGTGTTGGACGGGTTGATCGCCTGCACCATGTGGGCCATTGCGGCGGGATTATTGTGGGCATAACCCCTTGCGGTTTGGGGTGAAACGCGGTGTCTATGGCGCATGGTCACCCGCACCCCCCATCGTCCGGTTGTTGGCATCTTCTGGATGTTGGTGACGGGCCTGTGTTTTGTCGCGGTCACCGCCCTCGTCAAATATATGGGGCCACGGTTGCCTCCGGTAGAGATGGCCTTTCTGCGCTATCTGCTGGGGCTTGTGTTTCTGATCCCGGCGATTGGTGCGCTGCGCGACGCCCGGCTGACAAAGCGCCAGTGGGGGCTCTTTGGGGTGCGCGGGCTGGTGCACGGCTGCGGTGTCATGCTGTGGTTTTACGCGATGGTGCGCATTCCCATCGCCGATGTGACGGCGATGAACTACCTCGCGCCGGTCTATGTGACCATCGGGGCGGCGCTGTTTTTGGGTGAAAAGCTGGCATTCCGACGGATCCTCGCGGTGATCGCTGCTCTGATCGGCGCGTTGATCATCCTGCGCCCGGGGTTTCGCGAGGTCAGCAGCGGCCATCTGGCGATGCTCTTTGCGGCCATCGTCTTTGGCGGATCCTACCTGACGGCAAAGGTGATGGCAGATGAGGTCAAACCTTCGGTCGTTGTCGCCATGCTGTCGATTTTTGTGACCCTCGTCCTGGCGCCCTTCGCGATCATGCAGTGGGTGACACCTACGCCCGGTGATCTGGTTTTGCTGTTCTGTGTGGCCTGCTTTGCCGTCGCTGGGCATTACACGATGACGCTTGCCTTTGCAGCGGCCCCGCTGACGGTGACCCAGCCTGTGACCTTCACCCAACTCGTTTGGGCGGTGCTGCTGGGCTATCTGATCTTTGATGAAGCCGTCGACATCTGGGTGGTTCTGGGCGGCATTGTCATCCTGAGTTCGGTTGTCTTTATCACCTGGCGCGAGGCTGCGCTGAAACGCGGCGAAACCACCCCAACCGTGCACGCCACCAAGGTGTGAGTGCGGTGCTAAGTTTTTTATTGATTGACTGATCAATAAAAAACCCGATATCTGACCTGCGATGCAGCCAGAGGAGAGTCGCGTGCCAAAACTTGGAATGGAACCGATCCGCCGATCGGCCCTGGTCGAGGCGACGATTGCGGAGCTTGCCTCCAAGGGATCCATGGATATCACCGTGGGTCAGATCGCCAAACGCGCGGGCATGTCGACCGCCCTGGCGCATCACTATTTCGGCGGCAAGGATCAGATTTTCCTCGCGGCCATGCGCCAGATCCTGCGGGACTTCGGGGTGGAGGTCCGGCGCGGGCTGGCCAATGCGGCGACCCCCAAGGACCGTGCGGTGGCTTTGATCGAGGCGAGTTTTTCACCGACCTGCTTTGCGCCCGATACGGTCAGCGCCTGGATGACACTTTATGCGCAGGCCCAGACCAACCGCGAGATGCTGCGTCTGCTGCAACTCTACCAGCGGCGACTGGCCTCCAACCTCACCCACGCGTTGCGCCCGCTGATGGGTCAGCCGGAGACGGCTGCCGAAACCCTGGCGGCGCTGATCGATGGGCTTTATCTACGCGCGGCGCTGTCGCGCTCGCAAAGCCCGGATGTGGCGCGTCGTACCGCGCTCGACACCTTGAATATCTTGCTGGAGAACCGCTCATGAGCCGCCCGAACATTCTCATCCTGATGGTGGATCAGCTGAACGGGACGCTCTTTCCCGATGGGCCGGCGGAGTGGTTGCACGCGCCCAATCTGAAGAAACTGGCGGCGCGTTCGACGCGGTTCCGCAATGCCTATACGGCCTCGCCGCTTTGCGCGCCGGGGCGGGCGGCCTTCATGTCAGGGCAACTGCCCTCGGCCACCGGCGTTTACGACAATGCCGCGGAATTCCCGTCTTCGGTGCCCACCTACGCCCACCACCTGCGACGGGCGGGCTATCAGACCTGTCTCTCCGGCAAGATGCATTTCGTCGGACCGGACCAGTTGCACGGTTTTGAGGAGCGCCTGACAACCGACATCTATCCCGCCGATTTCGGCTGGACGCCGGACTATCGCAAACCGGGTGAGCGCATCGACTGGTGGTATCACAACATGGGGTCCGTGACGGGCGCCGGTGTGGCCGAGATTTCCAATCAGATGGAATATGACGATGAGGTTGCGTTTAATGCGACGCGCAAGCTCTACGATCTGTCGCGCGGCGCGGATGATCGCCCATGGTGTCTGACGGTCAGCTTCACCCATCCGCATGATCCTTACGTGGCGCGCAAGAAATACTGGGACCTCTATGAAGATTGCGACCACCTGCTGCCCGAGGTGCCCGCCTTCGACTACGACGACCAGGACCCGCACAGCAAACGCATTTTCGACGCAAATGACTGGCGCAGTTTCGACATCAGCGAAGAGGATATTCGCCGGTCCCGCCAGGCCTATTTCGCCAACATCAGCTATCTCGATGACAAGATCGGTGAGATCCTGCAAACTCTCGAAGACACCCGGCAGGAGGCCATCATCCTTTTTGTCTCAGACCATGGTGACATGCTGGGTGAGCGCGGGCTCTGGTTCAAAATGTCTTTCTTCGAGGGCTCTTCGCGCGTGCCTTTGATGATCGCCGCACCGCAAATGACACCCGGGCTGCAAACGACGCCCGTCTCCAACATCGACGTCTGCCCGACGCTTTGTGACCTCGCTGGCGTCTCCATGGCTGAGGTGATGGACTGGACCACGGGCGTCTCATTGGTGCCCATGGGGCAGGGGGTGGCGCGCACCGAACCGGTTGCGATGGAATATGCCGCCGAGGCCTCCTACGCGCCGATGGTGTCCCTGCGCTATGGCAAGTGGAAGTACAACCGCTGTGTGCTGGACCCCGACCAGCTCTTTGATCTGGATGCCGATCCGCATGAATTGACCAATCTTGCCGAGGTGCTGGCCCATCAGGGAACCCTGGCACAGCTCAAGGCCAAATCCGAGGCGCGCTGGGACCTGGAAAGCTTTGACGCAGATGTGCGCAAGAGCCAGGCGCGGCGTTGGGTTGTCTATGATGCGCTGCGGCAGGGTGGCTATTACCCCTGGGATTATCAGCCTCTGCGCGATGCGTCCGAGCAATATATGCGCAACCACATGGACCTGAACGTTCTCGAAGAGAACAAACGGTTCCCGCGTGGCGAATAACCTCTCTCATCTTTTCCTCATTTGTCGCCGGAGGCGCGCATGACCTATCCCACCCAACCCACCGCAAGCCATTTCATCGATGGTGAGTATGTCGAAGACACTGCCGGTACGCCGATCGATGTGATCTACCCGGCAACGGGCGAGAAAATCGCGACCGTGCATGCGGCGACGCCCGCGCTGATTGAGCGCGCCATCGAAAGTGCGCAGACCGCGCAGGCCGCTTGGGCCGCGATGACCGGCACGGAACGGGGTCGTATTCTGCGGCGCGCGGCGGATATGATGCGCTCGCGCAACCATGATCTTTCGGTGCTCGAAACCTACGATACCGGCAAGCCCTATCAGGAAACCAGTGTGGCGGATGCCACCAGCGGGGCCGATGCGCTTGAATACTTTGGCGGTATGGCAGCTACGCTCACGGGGGAGCATATTCAACTGGGCGAAGATTGGGTCTACACCCGCCGCGAACCCTTGGGCCTTTGTGTGGGCATCGGCGCGTGGAACTATCCGACACAGATTGCGTGTTGGAAGGGTGCGCCAGCGCTGGCCTGCGGCAACACGATGATCTTCAAACCCTCCGAGACGACGCCGCTCTGCGCGCTGAAAGTTGCAGAGATCCTGCATGAAGCCGGACTGCCCGCGGGCGTTTATAATGTGCTGCAGGGGCTAGGTGAGGTTGGCAGCGCTCTGGTCACAGACGCACGGGTCGACAAGGTATCTCTGACGGGTTCAGTGCCCACTGGGCGCAAGGTCTATGCAGCAGCGGCGCAAGGCATCAAGCATGTGACGATGGAGTTGGGGGGTAAATCCCCGATGATCGTTTTCGAAGATGCAGATATCGAAAATGCGGTCAGCGGCGCGATCCTGGGGAACTTCTATTCCTCCGGTCAGGTCTGCTCGAACGGGACGCGCGTCTTTGTGCATGCGGATATCAAGGAGGCGTTTCTGGAGCGCTTGAGTGCCCGGCTGGACAAGGCCGTGATCGGCGATCCGATGCAGCCCGAGACCAGCTTTGGCCCGATGGTGTCCGAGCGGCAGATGAACATCGTGTTGGACTACATCGAAAAGGGGAAATCCGAAGGCGCGCGGTTGGTCTATGGCGGTGAACGCCTGGACCGCGACGGTTTTTATCTGCAGCCCACGGTTTTTGCGGATGTGCGGGATGAGATGATCATCGCCCGCGAGGAAATCTTTGGTCCGGTGATGGCGGTGCTCGACTTCACGGATGAGGCGGAGGTGATGGCCCGTGCAAATGATACGGAGTTTGGTCTGGCGGCGGGTGTTTTCACCCGGGATCTGGCACGGGCGCATCGTGTGGCCGCGGGGTTTGAGGCAGGCACATGCTATATCAACACCTACAACGACGCCCCGGTAGAGGCCCCCTTTGGCGGATCAAAAGCCTCGGGCGTTGGGCGGGAAAACTCCAAGGCCGCAATTGCCTACTATAGCCAGCTGAAATCGGTTTACGTGCGCATGGGCGATCTGGAAGCCCCCTTCTGAACAGATGTGATCCAAAGGAGCGCTGACGCGCACGCCATGATTTACGCGCGTGCCGCGCGGCGCATTCCGGAGAAGTGAGACGAGTTATGCAAGCGGATTTTGTAATTGTGGGCGCGGGAAGCGCGGGGTGCGCCGTCGCGTACCGGTTGGCGGAGGCCGGATCCTCCGTGATCGTCATTGAGCATGGCGGCACCGATGTGGGGCCATTCATCCAGATGCCAGCGGCGCTGTCCTATCCGATGAACATGAAGCGGTATGATTGGGGGTTTTCATCGGAGCCCGAACCGCATTTGAACAACCGCCGTCTGGCCTGTCCGCGCGGCAAGGTGATCGGGGGATCGTCCAGCATCAACGGCATGGTCTATGTGCGTGGCCATGCGATGGATTTTGACCATTGGGCGGAGCAGGGCGCCGACGGCTGGGCCTATGCGGATGTGCTGCCCTATTACAAGCGCATGGAGAGCTGGCATGATGGTGGCCATGGTGGTGATCCTGCGTGGCGCGGGACGGATGGCCCGCTGCATGTCAGCCGGGGCCCGCGCAAGAACCCGCTTTACCAGGCTTTCGTGAATGCCGGGCGTCAGGCTGGGTATGAGGCGACCGACGACTACAATGGCGAGAAGCAAGAGGGTTTCGGACCGATGGAGCAGACGGTCTGGGAAGGTCGGCGGTGGTCCGCGGCCAACGCCTATCTGCGCCCAGCGCTGAAACGCGAAAACTGCGAGCTGATCAACGGGTTGGCGCAGCGCATCGTGATTGAAGAGGGCCGTGCCACTGGCGTAGAAATCCGTCGGGGCGGTCGTGTGGAGATCATCACGGCGCGCCGCGAGGTGGTTCTGGCGGCCTCTTCCATCAACTCGCCCAAACTGCTGATGTTGTCAGGCATCGGACCCGCAGCGCATCTGGCGGAACATGGGATCGCGATTGCCGCAAATCGCCCAGGCGTCGGGCAGAACCTGCAGGACCATCTGGAGCTTTACCTGCAGATGGCGGCCAGCCAGCCGATCACGCTTTACAAGCACTGGAACCCGATCTCCAAGGCGATGATCGGGGCGCAATGGCTCTTTACCAAAACCGGTATGGGGGCGTCGAACCAGTTTGAAAGCACCGCTTTCATTCGCTCGCAACCGGGTGTGCCCTATCCGGACATTCAATACCATTTCCTGCCCATTGCGGTGCGCTATGACGGCAAGGTGGCGGCGGAAGGTCACGGATTTCAGGCGCATGTGGGGCCGATGCGGTCGCCCTCGCGGGGGGCCGTTTCGCTGGCATCGAATGATCCGGCCGCGGCGCCGAAAATCTTCTTCAACTACATGTCCACGGAGGAAGATTGGGTCGATTTCAGGCGCTGCATCCGCCTGACCCGCGAGATTTTCGCGCAGGATGCTTTCAAGCCCTTTGTCAAAAACGAGATCCAACCGGGCCAGGCGGTGCAGACGGATGATGAGCTCGACGCCTTCATCAAAGAACATGCGGAGAGCGCCTATCACCCCTGTGGCACCTGCCGCATGGGCCGCGCGGATGATCCCGATGCCGTGGTCGATCCGGAGGCGCGGGTGATTGGTGTTGACGGGTTACGCGTCGCCGACAGCAGTATTTTCCCGCGCATCACTAATGGCAACCTGAACGCGCCGTCGATCATGGTTGGCGAAAAGGTCTCTGATCATTTGCTGGGGCGCGATCCGTTGGCGCGGTCCAATGATGTGCCCTGGGTGCATCCGGCCTGGGCGACCTCGCAACGTTAACCTCTTGGTAACCTTGGTTAACAATTCTGCTTGTGTGGCCCGATGGATCAGGCCATATCGCGGGCATGCGAGTATTCATGTTTTGTTTATGGGCGGCAGCACTTGCCCTGCCCAATGGTTCGTTTGCAGCCCCCGGCTTGTCCGGAACGGTGCGTGTGATTGATGGCGATACCCTTGATGTGGGTGGGGCGCGTGTCAGGCTCTTCGGCATCGACGCGCCAGAGGCGGATCAGATGTGCACCACGGAGCAGGGACAATCCTGGGCCTGTGGCGCCTGGGTCACTGATCAGGTCACCACACTTTTTGCTGGCAGACGGGCGCACTGCGTCGCAGTGGACACGGACCGCTATGGCCGCATCGTTGCACAGTGCGAGGTCCGGGGGCAGGATCTGGGTGAGGTCATTGTGAGCGCTGGTTTGGCTTTCGCTTATCGCACGTATTCGGACCGCTATGTCTTTGCCGAAAAAGGAGCTGCGGTGCGCGACGTTGGCCTGCACGCGAGCCGCGTGCAAGATCCGTCGCAGTTTCGCCAGACCCGTGCGGTGGGGCGGATCCCACCCGATCGCAATTGCAAGATCAAGGGCAATATTTCCAGGAAGGGCACCCGCATTTTCCATGTGCCCGGTCAGCTATATTATGAGCGCACGGGGATACGTCCTGAAACAGGCGAACGCTGGTTTTGCACCATATCAGACGCGCAATCCGCAGGTTGGCGCGCGGCCAGGCGCTAATCCACCTGATAGGGCAGGACGTCCCGTAGGTTTGGATCGACACGCAGCTTGCGCTCCAAAGGCGGGACCGCCCGTTGGTGGCAATTGGCTCGCTCGCAAATGCGACATGAAATGCCAATCGGCTCAAATGCCCCATCGCGGCCCAGGTCCATGCCATCGGCGTAAATCAGATCGCGCGCATGCCGCACTTCGCACCCCAGTGCAATCGCGTAACGCCGCACTGGAGCCCCGAAACGGCCAGCGGGTTTTGAGACGTCACGCGCCAGATTGATGTAACGCACCCCATCGGGTGTTTCCGCCAGTTGACGCAGGAAACGCCCGGGCAATTCAAAGGCGCGGTGCACATTCCACAAAGGGCATGCGCCCCCGAAACGGGCAAATTGCAGGCGGGTGGCAGAATGGCGTTTGGTGATGGTTCCGGCCTGATCAACGCGCACAAAGAAAAACGGGATGCCCTTTGCGCCGGGGCGTTGCAGGGTCGAAAGCCGGTGCGCAACTTGTTCGATTGACGCGCCGAAGTGTCCTGCCAGGGCTTCTACGTCATGTCGGCAGGCGCGGGCCTCTTGTTGAAAGGCGCCGTAGGGCATGAGGGCGGCCCCGGCGAAGTAATTGGCGAGGCCAATCTTGGCAATGGCGCGCGCTTCGGCGGTGTGAAACCGCGCCAGATCAAGCGTTGCCTCCAACAGGGCCTCCTGCTTGACCAGTGCGACTTGCAACAGCAATTGAAAGGTCTGGCTTTCCGGCGGTGCGCGGCGGGACAGGGTGAGGGTCTTCGTGTCAGGATCCAGCCTTCGCAATTTGTCAGTATCCGCAAAATCCACTGTCACACCACTGTTGCCTAGTGCGGAAACTGCGGCGACCCGGATGTTGCGGTGGCCGCCTTCCTTATTGGCAAAGTGTTCCGCCGCACGATCCACCGCGTCGATGTAGTTGTCGCAGTAGTGAAAGAAATCACGCACTTCCTCCCACGGGCTGGGGGTTGCACGCGCGTCTTCTCGGCCAAGTGCTTCGTCCAGGGATGCGAGGCGCTCCTGCATTTGCCGGTAGCTGCGATGCAGTTCCAGAAAGGCATGGGCAAAGGCCGGTGCGTTTGAGGCCGCCAATCGCAGATCGGCGATGGGGGGCAGCGCGTCGGCAAAGAGCGGATCGGCCATGGCCTCGCGCATATCGCTGACCAGACGCTCACTGTCACCCGCGCTCAATTCAGTCACGTCGAGCCCGAATTCCTGCGCCAGCGCCAGCACAACCGTTGTCGAAACCGGGCGGTTGTTGTTCTCCATCTGGTTGAGATAGGGCAGGGACACGCCAAGCTTGGCCGCGAAATCCTTTTGGGTATGCCCCAACCGGGTACGCAATTCGCGCAGTTTCGCCCCGGCATAGAGTTTTTGTGTGGCCATCCCCCGCGCCCTTTCCAGGTTGCTTTGCAACTTTGCAGATTCGCAAACGCTATCTTTGCAAACCCGCTGGGGCAAGGTGCCGGGTCTTGGTTAACGCGGTCCTAACGTTCCTGTCAGATGGTGGGGTTTTGCAAGGCAATCCGACGTTCGCGCCGGTAGACCATCAAAATCGAGACCACGGCGGCAGTGGAGGTCGCCAGCATGATATAAAGCAGCGGAAAGGCGCCCGTCGCTTCGCTGAGCGAGGCGCCTGCCAGCACGCTGAGCGCGGCGCCACCGCCAATCATGATCGCGCCCCCAAGTCCCGATGCAGAGCCCGCCAGATGCGGGCGCACCGAGAGCATGCCAGCCGTTGCATTCGGGATCACAAGGCCATTGCCCAACCCGACGAATGTCATCAGGCCAAAGAAACTGAACGCGGATCCGTGACCTGCGACAAAAATCAGCAGCGACAGCAGCACGCCGCTGGCGTTGATCAGGCTGCCGATGAGCACCAGCTTGTTGATGCCGACGCGTTGCGCCAGCATGCCCGTGGCCATGTTACCAAAAAAATAGCCTAGTGCCGGTGCGCCAAAGTAGATGCCAACCCAGAAGGGGGACATGCCGAAGACAACGGATCCGACGAACGGACCCCCGCCGAGATAGGCAAAAAACGCGCCAGAACAGAACCCGGCCGCCAGCGAGTAGCCCCAAAACCGCGGTGAAACGAGGAGGGCGGGGTATTCGGCGAATTGCTGCGGCAATGTCTTGCCGCTTTTGCGCGCGGTTTCACCCTGGTCGGCCCAGGCCAGCCAGAGGGTCATTGCGCCGAGCACGAAAAGCGCCCAGAAATTCGCGTGCCAGCCAAAAAGCTCGTCCAGCACACCCCCCAGCATCGGGCTGATCATCGGGACGACCGCCATGCCCATGGTGACATATCCGATCATCGAAGCCGCCTGATCCTGATCAAACATATCGCGGACTGCGGCGCGGCTCAGCACCATGGCGCTCGCCACGACCGCCTGACAGACCCGGAACGCCAGGAAAATCTCTGCTGTGGGTGCAAAGATGCAGCCCACTGTCGCGACCAAAAAGATGACCAATCCCCATAGAACAATTGGGCGCCGCCCGTATTTGTCCGAAATTGGTCCAATCAGGATTTGCAGCCCCGCGCTGACCCCGAGATAGAGGCCAACAGAGAGCTGCATCAATCCGTAGTCGGCCTGGAAATACTCGGTCATATTGGGCAGACTGGGCAAGAACATGTTCATGACCATCGCCGACATGCCAGCAAGCAGAATGAGCGTCACGATATGTGGGGGTGTCGTGCGATCCAGAAATCGAATGACCGGAGGGTTTTGCATCCCCGAGAAGTAAGTGCTTGCCGCCTTGTTGTCCACGCATAGCCGGTATGCGCTGACTGCAATTTTGCAGTTTTGCAATTTGCGACTGTCTTGTTGAAAAGAGTTTGCAAATTTGCGAGATTCCCCTTCGATCCGATGCAACATAACGATATGGTCGCGCAAAATTACCAATGGGGTCACCATGAAAGATATTCTGCAGCAGCTGGAAGAACGCCGTGAAACCGCCCGCATGGGGGGCGGTCAGAAGCGGATCGATGCCCAACATGGTCGTGGCAAGCTTACGGCCCGGGAACGCGTGACCCTGCTGCTGGACGAAGGCAGCTTCGAAGAATTCGACATGTTCGTGACCCACCGCTGCACCGACTTTGACATGGAACAGCAAAAACCTGCGGGTGACGGGGTCGTCGCTGGATGGGGCACGATCAACGGGCGTCTGGTCTATGTGTTCAGTCAGGATTTCACCGTGCTGGGCGGATCGGTCTCTGAAACCCACGCGCGCAAGATCTGCAAGATCATGGATATGGCCGTGCAAAATGGTGCGCCGGTGATCGGGATCAACGATTCAGGCGGGGCCCGCATTCAGGAAGGCGTGGATTCGCTCGCCGGATATGGCGAGGTGTTCCAGCGCAACATCACGGCGTCGGGCGTGGTACCGCAGATCAGCGTGATCATGGGCCCCTGCGCCGGTGGCGCTGTTTATTCCCCGGCAATGACCGATTTCATCTTCATGGTCAAAGACAGCTCTTACATGTTCGTGACCGGCCCGGATGTGGTCAAAACCGTGACCAACGAACAGGTCAGCGCGGAGGAACTGGGCGGGGCAACAACACATACCCGTAAAAGCTCCGTGGCGGATGCTGCCTTTGAAAACGATGTCGAAGCGCTGGCCGAAGTGCGCCGCCTGGTGGATTTTCTGCCCGCCAACAATCGTGAAAGGCCGCCCGTACGCCCGTTTTTTGACGACCCAAACCGGGTGGAATCCTCCCTGGACACTTTGGTGCCGGAGAACCCGAACACGCCTTATGACATGAAGGAGTTGATCCTCAAGCTGGCGGATGAGGGCGACTTCTACGAAATTCAGGAAGATTTTGCCAAGAACATCATCACGGGCTTTATCCGTCTTGAGGGGCGCACGGTGGGTGTGGTGGCCAACCAGCCGATGGTCTTGGCCGGGTGTCTGGACATTGACAGCTCGCGCAAGGCGGCGCGGTTTGTGCGCTTCTGCGATGCTTTCGAGATTCCGCTGCTGACGCTGATCGACGTGCCTGGGTTCCTGCCTGGTACCAGCCAGGAATATGGCGGTGTTATTAAGCACGGGGCGAAACTGCTCTTTGCCTATGGTGAGGCGACGGTGCCGATGGTCACGGTGATCACGCGCAAGGCCTATGGCGGGGCTTATGTGGTGATGTCATCCAAACACCTGCGCGCTGATTTCAACTATGCCTGGCCCACGGCCGAGGTGGCGGTGATGGGGGCTAAGGGGGCCACCGAAATCATCCACCGTGCCGATCTGGGCGATGCCGACAAGATCGCCAAACACACCGCGGATTACGAAGATCGGTTCGCCAATCCCTTTGTGGCGGCAGAACGTGGGTTCGTCGACGAGGTGATCATGCCGCGCACCACCCGCAAACGGATCGCCCGTGCCTTTGCCTCCCTGCGTAACAAGCAGGCGCAGATGCCGTGGAAGAAACACAACAACATCCCGCTTTAGGCGACGCCGGTAATGCCCGTTTTTCACAACATTGACGATGCCCCGACGCATGTTGCGCCTTTTTCGCATGCGGTGGAGGCGGGCGGCTGGGTGATGCTGACCGGGCAGATGCCCACGGTGCCGGGGGCGCCGGACGCGCCGTTGGTGGATGGGATCGAGGCGCAGACGCGGCAAGTCATGGAAAACCTGATAACGGTGCTCGCAGGCGTGGCACTTGATCTGAGCGATGTGGTGCAGTGTCGGTGCTATCTGACCGAATTCGAGCGGGACTATGATATGTTCAACAGCACCTACAAAAGCTACTTCCCGGCGGATCGCCTGCCAGCCCGCACGACCATTGGCGTGACGGCATTGGCGGTAGGGGCGTTGGTTGAGATCGATTGTCTGGCCAGACGAAGGGATGCGGAATGACCCGGCTCTGGAAAAATCAGGCATTCACAATTGCCCATGCGGATGAGGGTAAGTTCGAAGGCGCAGGGCTGCGACCCTTCTTTGAATACCGTGATCTGGGGATAAACGCGGCGACCAAAGGCGCCTATGGGGCGCATGTCATCCGCGCCGTGCTGGGCATGGAAAGCCCTGCTGCCTGGCACAGCCATGATCTGGATTTCCAAATGGTCTATGTCACCCGCGGCTGGGTGGTCTTTGAGTATGAAGGCACGGGCGAGCACATTCTGCGTGCGGGATCCTGTGTGCTGCAACCCCCGGGGATCAAGCATCGTGAAGTGCGCCATTCCGATGATCTGGAATTGCTGGAGGTAATTTCGCCCGCCGGTTTTGACACCCATGACGAGGCCGCGCCATGAGCCTGCTGGCCACCATCGCATTTGCCACGCATATGGTCGCATTGCCCGTGCTGGAGGTGCCGTCCGGCCAGCCAATCGAGCTTTATGAGGTATTGATCGACGAAGTCGGCGCTGAAACATGGCTGCGGTTCCGTTTTCTGGCACCGGAAATCGCACGTGACACAGGTACCGTCGATTTTGCACAGGCCGAACCAGATCTAGAGCATCTCTGCGTGCAGGTAGCTTTGCCCTACCTGGCGGAATTCAATCTCAGCCCGGAGATCGTGGCGGTGACCTTGCTGGACCGGCCTGTTGAATTCGGGGTCACCAATCCCGACGCCACGCAATTCATCGATCTTTTCCGTGTCACCTCCGGCGCCTGCGTCTGGGAGGGATTTTAATGCCGGTTCATCATTTTTTTCGGCCAAGCGACTGGCGCACAGGCCCTGCGGCATTGGCGTCACAGAACGGCGGATTGGCGCCGCGCGCGTTTCCATTCGCAGCGCGGGCGCCTATGCTTCGCGCGGGATCGCCGCTCGGCGGGCTCACACAAAAAACAGAGATCCGTTCAGGCCAGATGCTTCTGGCGGGCGGAAATTGTGACAGGAGATACAGATGTCAAAGAGCATCAAATTGCTGGCGACACTGGGCTTTGTTGCCCTGGTGGCCGCTTGCGCAAACGAGCAGCAAGAAGAATTCGTTGTGGTCGACCCTGAGCCGATCTCGACCGAGCCGACCTACACTGGCAAGTACAACTAGACCTGTTACAGGGCGGGCTTCCGGGCCTGCCCTGACAGATGGCCGCCCGCTGCAAAGGGGGCTATCATGTTGAAACACCGCGGTTTCCCGGGCCGCTTGCCGGGCACAGACTACCATTTCACCCTGCGCAGATTTAACCCGCGTGGCGTGACGCCGCTGACGGAGCGTGCCCGCTTCAAGGACCGCAAACCTGCGGATCGCCGGGCGGATGCCGCCTTTTTCAAAGCCCTGTGGGAGCATTTTGGCGCTGAACCCTTTGAGCGCGGCAATCTGGACGCCGGCCGTTTGTCCTGGTTGTTCGGGCGGGAGGTGGTACCAGCGACCGATCCCTTTGATCCTGCTGATTATGAAGCCATTTTGAGGATCGACGAACGTGTCGCGCGGCAGTCCTTTCCTGAGGCATTTGAACCATGATCGGCGCTTTTTTGCTTGTGGCAGCGCCAAACCGGCGGCAGATGGCTCATTCACGCCGATGCGGGTTTAAAAGGGTAGATAGTTCAACCCCTGCGAGTAATGGTGCTCGGGTAGGCACTCGCGAATATCCCCGCAGTGTGTCTGCATACACTATTCGTACCCCTTCCCCTGGCGGGCAGTACGGCGGTTATACGCCTAAACTGCCCGCCTTTTTCTTGGCCTGGCGGAGGGCTTCGGAACAAACCGGATCAACCCACGTTCTTCAGGTGTCAGCGGTGAACCTGAAAGGACGTAGATCATGCCTGTCAAAAAGTTACTTCTTATTCTGGGAGCCTGTGCAAGCCTTGCTGCATGCGGCGCGACATTGGGTCAGCAAGCGGTCGGCGGCGCAGCCGTCGGCGCGGGCGCATCTGTGCTTACCGGCGGCAGCGTGCTCAGCGGCGCGGCCCTCGGGGCAGGGGCAAACGTGCTTGCCTGCCAAACTGATCTCGCGGATTGCTAACCGCGCCCAAAGCACATGGGCGCCTTGTGCCCAGATGGTGCATCCTCCCGGATATATCTACAAACCTCCCGCACAGCGATGGCTGTTGCGGGGGTTTTGTTTTGGAACCCAATCAGATTCCCTGAAAGTCAAAAGGACATCCCATGTTTAACAAGATCCTGGTCGCCAACCGGGGCGAAATCGCCTGCCGTGTCATCAAGACTGCCCGGAAGATGGGAATTAAAACCGTTGCGATCTATTCGGACGCCGACAAACAGGCGCTGCATGTGCAAATGGCAGATGAGGCCGTCCACATCGGGCCACCACCAGCCAACCAGTCCTACATCGTGATTGATAACGTCATGGCGGCGATCAAGTCCTCAGAGGCCGAGGCCGTCCACCCCGGGTATGGGTTTCTGTCTGAGAACGCGAAGTTCGCCGAAGCCCTGGCCGATGCTGATGTCGCCTTTGTCGGCCCGCCCAAAGGTGCGATCGAAAAGATGGGGGACAAGATTACCTCCAAGAAAATCGCGCGGGAGGCGGGTGTCAGCACGGTACCGGGATATATGGGGCTGATCGAGGACGCGGATGAAGCCGTGAAGATTTCCAATGAAATCGGATATCCGGTGATGCTCAAGGCCTCCGCGGGCGGTGGCGGCAAGGGCATGCGGATTGCCTGGAACGACGCGGAAGCGCGCGAAGGCTTCCAGTCCTCCAAGAATGAGGCGGCGAATTCTTTTGGCGACGACCGGATTTTCATCGAGAAATTCGTCACCCAGCCGCGACACATTGAAATCCAGGTGCTGTGTGATGCGCATGGCAACGGGATCTATCTGGGGGAGCGTGAGTGTTCAATCCAGCGCCGCAACCAGAAGGTGGTCGAAGAAGCGCCGAGCCCGTTTCTGGATGAGGCGACTCGCAAGGCAATGGGCGAACAGGCGGTCTCGCTGGCCCAGGCCGTGGGCTACACCTCTGCCGGTACGGTCGAATTCATCGTCGATGGCGACAAGAATTTCTACTTCCTCGAAATGAACACGCGGCTACAAGTGGAGCATCCAGTCACGGAGTTGATCACCGGTGTTGATCTGGTGGAACAGATGATCCGCGTTGCCAATGGTGAGGCGCTGACACTCAAACAATCAGACGTGAAACTGAACGGCTGGGCGATTGAAAACCGGCTCTATGCCGAAGACCCATACCGTGGGTTCCTGCCCTCCATCGGCCGCCTGACCCGGTACCGCCCCCCCGCCGAGGTCGCCGAGGCCAGCCATGTGGTGCGCAATGACACCGGCGTCTACGAGGGCGGCGAGATCAGCATGTATTACGACCCGATGATCGCCAAGCTGTGCACCTGGGCGCCGACGCGGGGCGAAGCGATTGAACGGATGCGGGTGGCGCTGGACAGCTTTGAAGTGGAGGGGATCGGGCACAATCTGCCATTCCTTTCGGCGGTCATGGATCACCCCAAATTTGTCTCGGGCGACATGACAACGGCCTTTATCGCTGAAGAATACCCCGACGGGTTCGAGGGCGTGACCCTGGCGGAAAGTGAGCTGCACCGGATTGCGGCGGCCTGTGCGGCGATGCACCGGGTTGCTGAAATTCGCCGCGCGCGGGTGTCGGGCCGTATGGACAACCACGAACGCAAAGTCGGCAGCGATTGGAATGTACGCCTGCAAGGGCAATCCTATGATGTCTGCATCGATGCGGATCAGGAGGGTTCCACCGTACGGTTCGAGGATGGCCCGGAATTGCGCGTCAGCGGCGCCTGGACACCGGGCGACCAATTGGCGGAGATGACGGTGGCCGATGCGCCGTTGGTTTTGAAAGTGGGAAAGGTCAGCGGCGGGTTTCGCATCAGAACGCGCGGGGCGGACCTGAAAGTGCATGTGCGCACGCCGCTTCAGGCGGAACTGGCGCGTAAAATGCCGGAAAAACTTCCGCCCGATACCTCGAAAATGCTGCTCTGTCCGATGCCTGGACTGGTTGTGAAACTGGACGTGGCCGTGGGCGACGAGGTGCAGGACGGGCAGGCGCTCTGCACAATTGAGGCGATGAAGATGGAGAACATCCTGCGCGCCGAGCGCAAGGGCGTTGTGTCCAAGATCAACGCTGCTGCGGGCGATAGCCTGGCCGTGGACGATGTCATCATGGAGTTCGAATGATCCGATGATCAGGCGTAAACGCGACACCCCAAGGCAGAATCAGCGCGTGATGGCGCGTTCTTTCTGTTCGCGGATTTCGCGTTGGCGCATTGGCATCTTGTCGATGCTGCGGGTGATTTCGCGTACGTCCCAGGGGAAGGGTTTGCGCAGTTTGACCTCACCGTCCTTGCCAAGAATGACAAGCATGAATTCACGCGGGCGCAATCTGCGCCGCAAATCGGATTGCGCGTCAGGGTCGGTATCGGTGATCACAACCACGTCGCGTTCCAGCAATTCACCGGGACGCTCCTCCAGCAATCGCATCTGTTCGATGAAGGCAGGGTTGTTTTCACTGTCGGAAAAAACAACGATGGGGCGATTTTTCCACTTAAATTGGTTCAAATCCACCTCTTCCATCGTCGTAAACAGTGTTTTCGGGGGCTCTGCCTCGGCTGTTTGCGCTGCCGTACCGGTCGCAAAAAAGCACGCTAAAACAAGGGGTAATATCGGTTTCATCGTATCTCCTGTTACGACCAATATAGGGCTGCGTGCAGGATATGCGATGGGTAATACACGCAAATTTACCATTAAATCTGCGGCAAGGGATTGCGTGTAATGATGACGCTCACCCCAACCTTCGGACCGGCAGGGGCGGTCGTTAAACATTGGGTCACACGCGTCATGGACGTTATTCTTCACGTAGGTGCACATCGCACTGGGACAAAGACATTTCAGGACTACATGCATCGCCATGCCGAACCCTTGGCAGAGGCGGGTATCGGCTATTGGGGCCCAGGTCGCACGCGGCGCGGGTTGTTCGCGGGCATCGTGCCAAAGCCCGAGGTGGCCAAGGGGCGGGATCTGCGGCGGCGTGCCGAGGGGCGGGTGCAATTGCAGCTCACGGCGGCCCGCGCGCGCGGACTCAAGACGCTGGTGGTGAGTGACGAGAGCATGATCGGTTCCGTGCGCGACAACATCAGCGCGGGCAGTCTTTATGCCGGGATTGGCGAGCGCATGGCCCGCTTTGCACGTGCCTTCGAAGGACAGGTGACAACGGTGATGTTCAGCCCGCGTAGCTTGGAGCTCTATTGGAGTTCCGCGCTGTCTTATGGCGTGGCGCGTGAACACGCGGTACCGGAACGGGACAAGTTGCGCAGCATTGCCTACGCGCGCCGTGGCTGGCGCGACGTGATCACCGATCTGGGATGTGCGGTACCTGACGCAGACATCAAGGTGCTGCCGTTTGAATACTATGCGGGTCGACCTGAAGTCCTGCTGGAGCGTGGCGCAGGTGTTGAGGCGCCCAGAGACAGCGATCGCGCGTGGTTGAACCGGACACCCACATTGCCGGAATTGCGTCGTGTTCTGGCGGATCGTGGCACGTTGGGCGCAGTCTTGCCCTTTGGCATGGAACGCTGGAACCCCTTTACCCCCGACGAACACGCCGCCCTGCGCGAAACATATGCAGACGACATGATGTGGCTCACCGCCGGTGCAGACGGCATCGCCACACTGACAGAGGATCACGCCCGGACAAGAGCAGGAAAAATCCTGCCAGCCGGTGCACAGACGGAAGGACATGGAGATGAGCACGAAGAAAGACAAGTGGCGCGACCTGGCTGAGGCCGAGTTGCGCGGCAAACCTTTGCAGGACCTGACATGGCAGACCCTTGAAGGGATTGCGGTGCAGCCTCTCTACACCGCAGAGGATGTTGCGGGACTGGATCATCTTGGTACGATTCCGGGGGAGGCCCCCTACACCCGTGGCGTCAAAGCAACGATGTATGCCGGTCGCCCCTGGACCATTCGCCAATACGCAGGCTTTTCTACCGCCGAAGAAAGCAATGCGTTTTACCGCCGTGCGCTGGCGGCCGGACAACAGGGGGTTTCCGTTGCCTTCGATCTGGCCACGCACCGGGGATATGACAGCGATCATCCCCGTGTGGAGGGCGATGTCGGCAAGGCGGGCGTGGCCATCGACAGCGTCGAGGACATGAAAATCCTCTTTGACGGCATTCCGCTGGATAAAGTGTCCGTCTCCATGACGATGAACGGCGCGGTGATCCCGATCCTTGCGAATTTCATCGTGACAGGAGAAGAGCAGGGGCACGACAAATCCGTGCTTTCCGGTACGATCCAGAACGACATCCTCAAGGAATTCATGGTGCGCAACACCTATGTCTACCCGCCGGAGCCGTCGATGCGGATCATCGCGGATATCATCGAATACACCTCCGATCACATGCCGAAGTTCAATTCGATCTCAATCTCCGGCTATCACATGCAGGAAGCGGGGGCGAACCTGGTGCAGGAGCTGGCCTTTACCCTGGCCGATGGGCGCGAATACGTGCGGGCCGCCATCGCGCGCGGTATGGATGTGGATAAATTCGCCGGGCGGCTGTCGTTCTTCTTTGCCATCGGCATGAATTTTTTCATGGAAGCGGCCAAGCTGCGCGCGGCGCGGTTGCTTTGGAGCCGGATCATGGAGGAGTTCGAGCCGAAAAACCCCAAATCCTCCATGCTGCGGACCCATTGCCAGACCTCTGGCGTCAGCCTGCAGGAGCAGGACCCCTATAACAACGTGATCCGCACCGCCTATGAGGCAATGAGTGCGGTTCTGGGCGGCACCCAGTCGCTGCACACCAATGCCCTGGATGAGGCGATTGCGCTGCCCACGGAAAATTCCAGCCGTATCGCGCGGAATACGCAGCTGATTTTGCAGGAAGAAACCGGGGTGACCAATGTGGTCGATCCATTGGCCGGATCTTACTATGTAGAAAAGCTGACCGCGGATCTGGCGGAGGCGGCCTGGAAGCTCATCGAAGAGGTTGAAGAGATGGGCGGCATGACCAAGGCGGTGGCCTCAGGCATGCCAAAACTGCGGATCGAAGAGGCGGCGGCGATGCGTCAGGCGGGGATCGACCGCGGCACCGAGGTGATTGTTGGCGTCAATAAGTACCGGCGCGACAGCGAAGATCCGATCGACATTCTCGACATCGACAATGCCGCCGTCCGGGGCAGTCAGATCGCACGATTGGACAAAATCCGGGCCACCCGGGATGAGGCCGCCTGCGAGGCGGCCCTGGCGGCGCTGTCCAAATGCGCGGCAGAGGACGGCAATTTGCTGGCGGCTGCGGTAGAGGCGGCGCGGGCGCGCGCGACAGTTGGAGAGATCAGTATGGCAATGGAAAAAACCTTTGGCCGCCACCGTGCGGAAGTCAAAACGCTCGCCGGTGTCTATGGCGCGGCCTATGAGGGCGACGAAGGGTTTGCGACCATTCAGAAATCAGTCGAAGCCTTTGCGGAGGAAGAAGGCCGCAGGCCCCGTATGCTGGTGGTGAAAATGGGCCAGGATGGGCACGACCGGGGCGCCAAGGTGATCGCAACCGCCTTCGCCGATATCGGGTTCGATGTGGATGTCGGGCCCTTGTTCCAGACCCCGGCAGAAGCGGCCCAAGATGCCGTCGACAACGACGTGCATGTGATCGGCATCAGTTCGCAGGCCGCGGGGCATAAGACGCTGGCCCCGCAGTTGGTGCAAGCGCTGAAGGACGCGGGCGCAGAGGATATTCTGGTGATTTGCGGCGGGGTGATCCCCCAGCAGGATTACCAGTTTCTCTACGATGCCGGGGTGAAGGCGATCTTTGGCCCAGGGACAAACATTCCGAAAGCGGCCCAGGACATTCTCAAACTCATCTCTGCTGCACGGTCCTGACCGAGCCCGCTCGCGGGGGTAGCTATTTCGAATTTTGTCGATCTTCTGTCTTGCGCATGTCTGGGTTTGCGGCGCATGTTTGCGCCATCAGGCTTGCAATGCTGCGGCTGCGCCTGATCGCATTCACAGTTGAAAAGAGAAGAATATCGTGGACTTTGATCACATTGCGATAGCCGGTGAAACACTGGAAGAGGCGAGAGAGCATGCTGAAGCTGCACTGGGGATGAGCCTCCAGCCGGGGGGACAGCATGACGTCTTTTCAACCCATAACGCGCTCCTGGGTCTGGAAGACGGCCTCTATCTGGAGGCGATTGCGATCGACCCCGATGCGCCGACGCCCTCTCGTACGCGCTGGTTCGATCTGGACCGTTTTGTAGGGCCCGCCCGCCTGACAAACTGGATTTGCCGATCTGATAACATGTTGGAAGAGCTGGAGAAACTACCGGATCAGATGGGAAATCCTGTGGCTTTGCAACGTGGCGACTTGCAATGGCGCATGTCCGTGCCGGACGATGGCATTCTGCCCTTCGACAATTGCGCGCCGGCGCTCATTCAGTGGGACACGTCCCTGCATCCCGCTAAGATGCTGCCTGCTTCAGGCGTGCGCCTGCGCCGCTTGACCGTTCGGCACCCCGACGCGGAGGCGATCAACAACCTCTTTGCCCCGATGTTGCAAGACGACCGGGTGTCATATGAAACCGGGGAAAAAGGTCTGGTCGCAGAATTTGACACGCCCCATGGCGTGCGCATGATTGCGTGAAGGTTCGGGCGGCAATTCCCGAGGACGCTGCCGTCGTGGCGGCGCTCTGGAACGTCATGATCCGGGAGACGCTTTCAACCTTCACGACGGTCGAAAAATCCTGCGCCGAGGTTCAGGCGTTGATCGAGACCAGAGCGGCGACGTCATTTATTGCTGAAAAGGCCGGGCAATTCGCCGGTTTTGCAACATTTGGCCCGTTCCGTTCTGGTCCCGGCTATATCGCGACGGTGGAGCACACCGTGCTGGTGGATGCGCGCCAGCAGGGCGCGGGTGTCGGGCGGATATTGATGGCAGAGCTTGAGGCTGCCGCGCGCCAGCTTGGGTGTCACGTAATGGTTGCCGGGATCAGCAATACCAACACGGGCGCGCAGAAGTTTCATAAACGTCTCGGTTTCACTGAAGTCGGTCGAATGCCGCAAGTCGGTCAGAAGGCCGGGCAATGGCTCGATCTTGTTTTGATGCAGAAAATTCTCTGACGCGACGCTTCGCCACCTGACATGCTGCGGGGTAACGGGTATGGTCGCCCCCATGTCCATCTGGTCCCGCATCTCTGACGCGTTGTCGGCCCTTGCTGCGGGTGAAAGCCTGTCGCAGGTCTTTGATCGTTTGCGCAGCCCGCGTGAACGATCTGTCGCATTTGCCATCGCGGTCATTGCCTTGGGGGCCAAGATGGCCAAGGCGGACGGACAGGTCACGCGCGACGAAGTCACGGCCTTTCGCGAAGTCTTCCATATTGCCGCCCAGGACGAAGCGGGTGCCGCAAAGGTTTTCAATCTGGCACGTCAGGACGTCGCGGGGTTCGAGGTCTATGCCGCGCGCATCAAGGCGATGTTCTCCGGGGAGCCGGAGACGTTGCGTGATTTGCTGGAAGGGCTCTTTCACATCGCGATGGCGGATGGGTTTTACCACCCCAACGAAGACGCCTTTCTTGAACGGGTGACCGAAATTTTTGAGCTGCCGCAGGCGGAGTTCAAGGCCTTGCGCATGCGGTTTGCCCCTGAAACACATCAGGATCCCTACACCGTTCTGGGCGTGACGCCGGACACGCCACCCGATGAAATTCGCAAAGTCTGGCGCAAGCTGGTCCGCGAAAATCACCCGGACGCGATGATCGCGCGCGGGGTGCCTGAAGAGGCTGTGCACCTTGCACAAAAGCGCATGGCGGACATCAACCGCGCCTGGGATGAGATCGCCGGTGTCATGAGCTGATGCGGCTGGCGACGTATAATGTCGAGTGGTTCACCACGCTTTTTGACCGGGAAAACCGGCTTGAACCCAATGGTGAATGGTCTGCGCGCCATAACGTGACAAGGGCCGAGCAGGCCGAAGCCCTGGGGCTTGTTTTCCGCGCGATGGATGCGGATGCGGTCATGATCATCGAGGCGCCGGATGCGAACAGCAAACGACAAACCGTGCCCGCGCTGGAAGATTTTGCGGCGCATTTCGGGTTGCGCACCCGTGCTGCGGTGATGGGGTTCATGAATGATACGCAGCAGGAGATTGCGCTGCTCTATGATCCGGAGGCGCTGACGGCAAAACACGCGCCGCGATCCGGCACCGCGGATGTCCCGCGGTTTGATGGGACCTTCG
The DNA here is from genome assembly GCF_947501835.1 of uncultured Roseobacter sp. Classification (NCBI taxonomy): domain Bacteria; kingdom Pseudomonadati; phylum Pseudomonadota; class Alphaproteobacteria; order Rhodobacterales; family Roseobacteraceae; genus Roseobacter; species uncultured Roseobacter sp. Next base: position 44,712 of record NZ_CANMXR010000008.1, read on the forward strand.
AGATTGATCTCGACATCGATGCCACGCGCGACAGTGTCACGTTTTCCAAACCGCCGTTGGAGCTGGAGATCACAACAAAAGCCGGTTTCACCTTTCAGATGGTTGGCGCGCATCTGAAGTCAAAAGCCCCCCACGGCGCGCGCAACCCAGCCCACGCGATGAAGCTGGCGATTGCCAACAGGCGCAAGCAATTGGCGCAGGCGGTCTGGCTGCGCGCCCGGATCGACCAACACCTGAACGAAAAAACACCGCTGGTGGTTCTGGGCGATCTGAATGACGGTCCGGGCCTGGATGAGTTCGAGGGGCTTTTTGGCCGCTCTTCCGTTGAAATTGTCATGGACGGGCCGGCGGGCGCGCTTTTTGATCCGCATGCCAGCCGGGCGCTGACCACGCGGCTGGGGCCCGTGCCGACAACCGCGCGTTTCTGGATCAAGCCGGAGAAGCGCTATTTGCAAGCGCTGTTGGACTACATCATGATCACGCCAGATTTGCGGCAGAAGGGGGCTTCCTGGCGCATCTGGCATCCGCTGGATGATCCGGCCTGCTGGGCCGATGTTGAGCTGCGCGAGGCGCTGGTCATGGCCTCGGACCACTTCCCCGTCACGATGGATTTGGACATCTGACCTCGAAGAATCGCCTATGGGTGGCTATATTGGTCGCATGAAACAGGTTCTAATTGCCCTTGCTGTGCTGCATTTCGCTGTCCACCCCGCGCGGGCAGAGGACAAGGACGCGCCGTCAATGATGGAACGCGGGGCGCAGCAATTCCTCGAAGGATTGCTGCTTGAAATGGAACCCGCATTTGAGAGCATGCGTGGTTTCATGGATGAAATGGGGCCCGCCTTTGCGGACCTGATGGGACAGATCGAAGACTGGTCCGCCTATGAAGCGCCGGAGATATTGGACAACGGCGACATCATCATCCGCCGCAAGCCGGAAGAGATATCGCCAGAAGAAGAGCCACCGCAGATCGAGCTTTAGCTCCGAGCCGAGCGTACTTTCTTGATCTGAACCGCCGCCCCGAGAGATGACGCCAGCGACATCAACCTTGCCTCGGCGACCTCGCCGAAAAGCGGCACCATGTCAGGTGTCAGCCGCAGATGCAGTTCCTTTTTCTTGGGAAACCAACGCAACGTGCCGCGTTCCGCGTCCTGCGTCATCCACAACATCGCGCCAAAGCGCATGGCCTTGCCGAGAATCTCTGCTTCGAGCTGAGACTTTTCGTCAATCAAATCATAGAGATCCGCAAAACGGGTGCCTTCGCGTTTGTTGGAATAGCGGTGCAGCAGCGCCAGCCCGAGAAAGACCCGTTCCGAGTGTTTCAGACCGCCCAGATTGGCGCGGGTGGCATTGTCAAAACAGGTTTCTGCCCGGTAATCGGGATGTGCCCGCCAGCTGACGTCATGCAGCAGGCAGGCGGCCTTGATCAACCGGCGGCGCGGCAGGGGCACCGACTTGAAAATCGGGTGAATGAAGGCATAGAGCGATTTGCCAAACCCGGGCATACGCGCATCCTTGGCCTCGGCGAAACGGCAGGCTTCGATCAGGGGGTCCCGGTCGCGCAAGCGTTGCGGCATTTGTTCATAGAGCATGCCCTCACGGATGCCGTAGCTGGAAATCGCGATGTCCTTGGGCCGAAAGCTTTTGATCAGGCGCCCCAGAACTTCGGTCGCGAGTGGGACCAGGCTCATCCGTGCCGAGGAGATACCGCAGGCGCTGCGCAGCTCTTCCAGATCGGCCTTTTGGATGAAATTGACGGTCTCGCTAACCGTGCGCGCCGTCATGCGGTATTCATGCAGAACTTGCAGGGGGTAGCCGCGCCGATACATGTCGATCCGGGCGATGGCGCGCCAGGAGCCCCCCACCAGAAACAGCCTGTCACGCTGCTTGCCCATGACATCCTGAAGCTGCGTCATGGTCTGTTTGATATGGGCTGCACGGCCCTTTTTGCCGCCTTTCAGTTCGCGCAGTTTCAGCGGCCCAAGGGAGGATGTCACCCGCCGCCCGACGCGCCCGTCGGAGATTTCGGCCAATTCCATCGACGATCCGCCGATGTCGCAGACCAGCCCGTAGGAGCCAGGCCAGCCGAGCAAGACGCCCTGTGCGGACAGGCGCGCTTCTTCTTCACCGTCGATGACCCAGATCCGCAGCCCGGTTTCGCGCCTGACCTCCTCCCTAAAATCAGCACCATCGCTGGCGTCGCGCACCGCGGCGGTGGCCACGACGGTCAGCTCCGGCAGGCCCATGCCCTGGGCCAGATGCTGAAAGCGGCGCAGGGCGCTGAGCGCGCGCACGCGCCCCTCGGGGTTCAGTTTGCCGCTTTCCGACAGACCGGCACCCAGCGCACACATGATCTTTTCGTTGTAGAAATAGGCCGGCGACCGCGCCGCGCCGTCAAACACCACCAAGCGCACCGAGTTCGATCCGACATCGACAACACCCACACGCGACAGCGCCCGTGCGCTGGGGTCATCAAAAAGGGGCCTGCCAAAAAATCCCATGTCCGGGTGGTCTGTCTGCGACGCCGCGCGTCCGGGAAGTGTGGTGGTTTCAGTCATGCAGACATCCGGTATTTTGCAGGGACACCCTGTTCAATAATCGCGCTTGGGTCAATGTTCCTGACCCCGCGCCAAAGGGGCGATGTCGGATCAGTCTTCGGTGTGGGTCAATTTGGGCACATCGGACGCGCCCGCAGACCCCCGTCCGGAAAGCGAGGGGTTCTCCATGAAGAACCGGTGGCAGTTGAAAGCAAAAGCACCCTCAGGCACCGGTGGGCGGTCGAAGACACCATCAGGCCCCATGACCCAGCTTTGCGCCACGTCGGCGAGGTTCGCGGCCATGATCTGGCTGACAATCTGCGCTTTGACCGTGGCGTTTTCGATCTCAACCAGGGTTTCGACGCGGCGGTTCAGGTTGCGCCCCATCCAGTCCGCGGATGAGATGAAGACGCGGGCTTTTTTGTGCGGCAAACCGTGGCCATTGCCAAAACAGACAATGCGGGAATGCTCCAGAAAGCGCCCGACAATCGATTTCACCCGGATATTGTCGCTCAGACCTTTGACGCCGGGTCGCAAGCCACAAATCCCGCGGATCACCAGGCTGATTTTCACACCCGCCTGGCTGGCGGCATAGAGCGCGTCGATGACTTCGCTGTCGATCAGCGAGTTCATCTTGGCCCAGATCACTGCGGGTTTGCCCGCGCGCGCGTGTTCGGCCTCCGCCGCGATCAGCTCCAACAAACGTGGTTTCAGAGTCGTCGGAGAAATCGCGAGGTTATCGAGGCTTTCGGGCAGCGCATAGCCAGAGAGATAGTTGAAGACCTTGGTCGCATCCCGCCCCAGACGCGGGTCGCAGGTGAAAAGCGACAGATCGGTATAAATCCGTGCCGTGATCGGATGATAATTGCCGGTGCCATAGTGGGTGTAGGTGACAAGCTGGTTGCCCTCACGCCGCACCACGGTGGAGATCTTGGCGTGCGTTTTCAGGTCGAGAAATCCGTAGACCACATGCGCGCCTGCCCGTTCCAACCTGCGGGACTGGCGAATGTTCGCGGCCTCGTCAAAGCGGGCCTTCAGTTCAACCAGCGCGGTCACGGATTTGCCGTCCTCCGCCGCCTCGCAGAGCGCCTCGACAATCGGGCTGTCGCGCGAGGTGCGATAGAGCGTCTGTTTGATCGCAACGACCTTGGGGTCGCGGGCGGCTTGCTGCAAAAACCGCACCACCATATCGAAGGTTTCATAGGGGTGATGCAGCAACATGTCCTTTGACCGGATCGCCGCGAGCAGATCCCCTTCGTGATCGGTCACCCGTTCAGGCACGCGCGGCGTGAACAGCGACCACAAAAGATCGGGGCGACTGTCCAGAACAAGCTCCTTGAGATCTGCCGCGCCGATCATGCCATTGATCTCGATGACCTCGCTCTGCTCCACACCGAGCTCTTCCATGATCACCGCCTTGAGCTTTTCCGGCGCGCCCGGGGAATGGGTCAGCCGTACGACCTCCCCACGTCTGCGGCGTTTCAGAGCGACCTCGAATTCGCGCACAAGGTCTTCGGCCTCTTCTTCCACTTCCAGATCGCTGTCCCGCAGCACGCGGAACTCGAAATAATCCTTAAGCTTGTAGCCCGGAAACAGGCCGGAAATGTTCAGCACCAACAGTTCTTCGAGGGGCAGGAAACGGCTGTTCCCGTCTTCGGCAGGCAGGGCAATGAAACGGTCAATCTGCGCGGGGATCGGCAAAAGCGCCTGCAGCGGGCGCTTGTCAGACGTGCGCTCAAGCTGCAGCGCCAGCGCGTAGCCGGTGTTGGGGATGAAGGGGAAGGGATGCGCGGGATCAATTGCCAGCGGTGACAGGACTGCGAATACCTGTGTGAGAAAAACCTCTTCGAGGTATTTGCGATCCTTTGCCGACAGATCAGCGCTGCGCAGCAGCGAAATGCCTTCGCCTTCCATCTCTTTCAGCAGGGCGACCAGCACCCGTTGCTGGGTTTCCAGCAGCTGGCGGGCGTTTTCATCAATCAGGGCCAATTGCTCCGTCGGGCTCAAACCGTCTGCCGCCGGGGTGGTGTTCCCGGCATGGGCAAGCTCGCGCAGACCGGCGACGCGCACCGTATAGAATTCGTCCAGATTGGTGGCTGAAATCGACAGAAACCGCAGCCGTTCCAGCAAGGGAACGCGGGGATTTTCGGCCTCCTGCACCACCCGCCAGTTGAACCCCAGCCAACTGAGTTCTCGGTTGAAAAAACGGGCGGGTCCGCTGGCATCAAGATCTGGCATCTCGGTGGCGGCGGGGAAATCGGCAGTCAGAAAATCGGCTTGTGTCATGCAGGCCTTTTAGGGGGTGCTGTGTGAAACTTGTGTGACATTTATCAACCGGCCCCCTTGTCATTGTCCAGCAACTGGGCTGCAAGTGCCCGTGATACTGGGCGTTTTTGTGCCAATGAGGCTGCGTCGAGCTGATCGACCAGCGCACGGGCATCGGCAAAAGACCGGGGCATGCGGCGGATCAGATAGGGAATGAGGTCTGCTTTTGGGGTGAGTTGCCGATCCGCAAAGAGTTTGGCCAACACCGCGCTCAACAAGGTGTCATCGGGAGCCTCCAGCGCGGCGGTGGGGGCGGCGGCGATGCGGCTTGCCAGATCGGGCAGGGTGAGGCCCCAGTCACGTACCGGCGCCCGACCGGTGAACAAAAGCGCGTGGCCTTCTGCCAGCGCCAGATTGTGCAGGTGAAAAAGCGCGGTTTGGGCCGCAGGATCATTGGCGATCAAGGGCACATCTTCCACCGCAACGGCACCCTGGGACAAAAGCGGTACGTCTTCGTCACGGATGTCTTTTGCAGCTCTGATCGTGGCGTTCATGCGGCTGGCCCAGACATGAACCAGATGGGTTTTGCCGGCACCTTCCGGCCCGGTCAGCACCAGCTTGCCGCGCTGCAGGCTTTCGACCATGGCCAGAGCCATCGCGTTTGATGGCGCGACCATAAAGTCGGCGCGCCCCAGCGCCGGAACGCTTGGCAGATCAAATCCGAGTTGCTCAGGCATGTCAGTCCTCGTCGCGTCCGGAAAGGCCGCGGTAGAGCAGGGATTGCTTGTATTGATCGACCGCAAACCGTGCGATCACGCCGATTGCGGCGGCGACGGGCACCGCCACCAGCATGCCCACGAACCCGAACAATGCCCCGAAAACCGAAAGCGCGAGGATCAGCCAGACCGGGTGCAGCCCGACGGAATTGCCGACCAGCTTCGGGGTCAGGATATTGCCTTCAACGACCTGACCGATCGCGAAAATCCCGGCGACCATCCCGATCGACAGCCAGTCCCCCCAGAACTGGAAAAGTGCAAGTCCGATGGCGAGCGCCCCACCGATCAGCGCGCCAAGGTAGGGAATGAAGGTCACCAGCCCGGCAATGAAGCCCACAACCAACCCGAATTGCAGCCCGACGATCATCAGAGCGACGGCGTAATAGGTGCCGAGGATCAGGCAGACGGTGCCCATGCCGCGGATGAAAGAGGCCAGCGTCCTGTCGATTTCTCCGGCGAGTTGGCGGATCGTTGCCGCATGATCGCGCGGCAAAAGCTCATCGATGCGGGCCACCATGCGGTCCCAATCCAGCAGCAGATAGACCGAGACCACAGGAACGATGACCAGTAGCACCACCACATTGAGGATCGACGCGACCGACCCCAGAGCGGTTTCCAGCAGTTCCGCGCCCCGGCTCTTGATGGTCTCGCCGACGGTATCGATGGATTGGCGCAGGGTCGAGCCTGCGTCCAAAAGCGATGGGAAACGTTCGATGAGGAACGTGCTGATGCTTCTGGCGTATTCCGGGGCCACGTTGAACAGCTGCAGCGCCTGATTGGTCAGTGTCGGGATCACCAGCAGGGCCATCATCACAAAGACCAGGATACAGGCGATGGTGATAATACCTGTCGCAGCGATACGGCTCAGCCCCAGGCCTTCCAGCCGGTCCGCAACCGGGTCCAGGAAATAGGCGATGGCACCGCCCAGAACGAAGGGCAGCAACACATGCCCAAGCGACCACATCAACACCAGAAAGACCGCCATGGCGATCCCCCAATAGGTCAGCTGTTTGTGTACGGGCAGGGCCATAAGCGCTCCATGGATCGGGATACTGGTGACATCGCCCATGCGTGCGGGTGTTTCAAGCCAATAAAGGAACAGGCCGCTTGCGGCCCCGCGATCACTGCACCGCCAAAACACATGAAAAAGGCCCCGCACATTGCGAGGCCTATATGTTTCTGTGTCTTAGGATCAGTTGCAGTCGGGACGTGTCCCTGGCAGCAGCACCTTGTCCACGACGTGGATCACACCGTTGTCTGCTTCGATGTTGGCCACAACAACCGTAGCAGTTTCGCCCGTGCCATCAGCGATGGAGACGCCATCCGCCCCTTTGGAGATGCACAGGCGCTCGGAGGCCAAGACCGGTTTGAAGTAGGTGGAGCCGTTCGGGATCATCTCTGCCGTCAGCTTGCGGTCATCGACGTGGTAGAGCAGGACGTCGGTCAGTTGCCCCTTGTTTTCGGGCTTGAGCAGGGTTTCAACCGTGCCCTCTGGCAGCGCTGCGAAGGCATCGTTGACCGGCGCGTAAACAGTGAAGGGGCCGGGACCCTGAAGCGTTTCCACCAGACCTGCTGCGGAAACCGCTGCCACCAGCGTGGAGAAGCGCTCGTCACCCGAAGCAATCTCAACAATGTCGGCGGCCTGAGCGGCGGTGCCGAGGGTCAATGCGGTTGCAGCGGCGGCTGCGATTTTACGAAAATGTGTCATGGGGTGGTCCCTTTGCTGAAGTTCATACATGCCTGTCTGACATGAAAGGCTTACGGCGGGTCGGGTGCCCCGGATCAGCGGCCTCGCGGCTTTGTGAAAAACGTGTAATATTTGCACACGTCATGAATTGCCGCCCGCTTCTGGCCGCTTGGGGATTTGGAAGGGGCCGGTTTCGCGATTGCGGGCCTCCTTGCTTTGGCCTAATCAGGGCGGGATCGAAACACGAGAGGACGTCCCATGCGTTTGACCCGTTACTTCCTGCCCGTGCTGCGCGAAAACCCAGCGGAGGCGCAGATTGTGAGCCACCGGCTGATGCTGCGCGCGGGCATGATCAAGCAGAATGCCGCGGGGATCTATTCGTGGCTGCCGCTGGGGTTCAAAGTGCTGCGCAAGCTGGAAAACATCGTGCACGAAGAACAGGCGCGCGCGGGCCACATCGGGATGCTGATGCCCACGCTGCAATCGGCGGATCTCTGGCGTGAAAGCGGGCGCTATGATGCCTATGGCGATGAGCTGCTGCGCGTCCGGGACCGGCAGGACCGCGATATGCTCTACGGGCCCACCAATGAGGAAATGATCACCGACATCTTCCGCAGCCATGTGAGCAGCTACAAGGATTTGCCGCTGACGCTCTATCACATCCAGTGGAAATTCCGCGATGAGATGCGCCCGCGGTTTGGTGTGATGCGAGGCCGCGAGTTCTTCATGAAAGACGGGTATAACTTTGATCTGACGAAGGAAGACGCGCTGCACGCCTACAACCGGCATCTGGTCAGCTATCTGCGCACCTATGAGCGCATGGGGCTGCAGGCGATCCCAATGCGGGCGGACAGTGGCCCCATCGGTGGGGATGACACCCATGAGTTTCTGGTTCTGGCCGAAACAGGCGAGTCGGAGGTCTTCTATGACAGCGCCGTGACCGACCTGACATTTGGAGACCGCGAGATTGACTATGACAGCGTGGAGCAATGCGCAGGTGTGCTGGAGGAGTTCACGTCCAAATATGCGCGCACGGATGAGACCCATGATGAAGCGCTGTTCCATCAGGTCCCTGAAGAGCGTCGCCGCACCGCTCGCGGGATCGAGGTGGGCCAGATTTTCTACTTTGGCACCAAATATTCCGATGCCATGGGTGCAACCGTGCAAGGCCCCGACGGCAAGCCAACACCCGTACACATGGGGAGCCACGGCATCGGGGTCAGCCGCCTTGTTGGTGCCATCATCGAGGCCAGCCATGATGACAAGGGCATCATCTGGCCCGAGGGTGTGACGCCCTATCACTGCGGGATCGTGAACCTGAAACAGGGCGACGCTGAGGCGGATGCTGCCTGCGAAAGCCTCTACGCCAGTTTGCAGGCGCTGGGGCTTGAGCCGCTCTATGATGATCGCGACGAACGCGCTGGCGGCAAATTCGCAACAATGGACCTGATCGGGCTGCCATGGCGCATCACGGTCGGCCCGCGTGGCCTGAAGAACGGTGTCGTGGAGTTGACCAGTCGGCGCACGGGAGAGAGCGAAGAGCTGCCGCCCGAGCAGGCGGTCAAGAAGATCGCAGAAATCTACAGCGGCCATCACACCAGCGAGCACGTTCAGATGATGGGCAACAGGTCGTTCCACACCTATATCTAAGGCTTTGCGGCGAAGACGCAGTCTGTTAGGGTCTGCGCCATGCCGCCGGGGGGCGAGCAGGAGCGCAGATATGATCTTTCGCGCAATCACGCTGGCCGTCGGGCTGGCAGGGGGCTTTGGCGCCGCCCAGTTCCCGGCCTATTCACAGCAATACATGCAGCGTCTTGGCGGCGCGGTGGACGCCTTGCATCAGGTCGTCGCCGATTTTGACGCCTCGGCTGCGGCGGTGGGGCTGACACGGCAGGAGGCGCTGGCGCAGATGCAGGGCACCGCCTTTGTAGAGCGTCGGCGCGCCGATATGAGCCGCGCCATCGGGCGCTATGAGGCCCTGCGGGCTGATCTCCTGGCGTTGCAGGGGCACGGGCCCTTCATGCGCGCCTATCATGCCGGTCATTTGACCGACGGGGAAATCGCAAAACGGGCCTGGCAGGCGTTTCAACCTGCGCTGCCGCTGACCTTCGCCACTGCGCTTTTTGCCGGGGTTGGTTTCTTGCTCTCAGCCTCTGGCGCCAGCCTGCTCCTGGCGGCGCTGCGCGGCCTGCTGCGACGTAAACCATTGCCTGCTTGACCCTCCGGGGTCAAAGCCTCAGGTTGCGCGCAACGCCTCACGAAGGAACCTGCATGGCCCGTTCGACCGCTCCTTTTGCTCCTTTTGAATGGATGATCGCCTGGCGGTATCTGCGTGCCCGCCGGGCCGAAGGGGGCGTCAGCGTGATGACCTGGATCAGCCTCATCGGGATCACGCTCGCCGTTTTTGCTCTGATCGCCACGCTGGCCGTGCGCTCGGGGTTTCGCGCGGAATTCGTTGATACCATCCTGGGGTCGAACGCGCATGTGACGGTCTATGCCATTGGGCAGGTCGCCGAAAATGGGCAGGTGGATCGCAGCATCAGCGCCTATGAAGCGCTGGCAGAGCGGGTTGCTCAGGTGCCCGGGGTGATCCGCGCTGCGCCGCTGGTCCGGGGCCAGGTCATGGCCGCCTATCAGGGGCGTAACGCCGGCGTGGAAATCTACGGCATCGCCCCTGAAGACCTGTTGTCCCTGCCACGGATTGCCGATCCCGAAACCGCCCGTGGGGACATCAGCGACTTTGAAAAGGGCATCGCTTTGGGGTCAGGCGTTGCCCGGGAGTTGGGCGTGGGCGTCGGTGACAAGATCAAACTGATCTCCCCCAACGGGGTAAAAACCGCCTTTGGCACGTCCCCCCGTGTGAACGCCTATGATGTCACTTATGTCTTTACCGCCGGGCGGTATGACATCGACCGGACACGTGCCTATCTGCCATTCTCTGATGCGCAATCCTTCTTTAATCGCGAGGGGGTAGCAGATGAAATTGAAGTGATGGTTGAGGAGCCCGAGAACGTGCGCTCGATGTCCCCGACGCTGTTGCAGGCGGCGGGAGAGCGGGCGCAGGTCTGGACATGGCAGGACGCCTCGGGCGGGTTTTTGCGCGCGCTGGAGGTGGAGGATAACGTGATGTTCATCATCCTGTCGATCCTTGTGCTGATTGCGGCGATGAACATCGTTTCCGGCCTGATCATGCTGGTCAAGAACAAGGGACGCGACATTGGCATCCTGCGCACCATGGGGCTCAGCCAGGGATCCATTCTGCGGGTTTTCTTCATCTGCGGCGCGTTCACGGGCATTCTCGGCACCTTTTTTGGTGTCATTCTGGGCTCGCTCTTCGCGCTCTACATCGATCCGATCTTTGGTTTCGTGAACATGGCCATGGGGGGCGGGGTCTGGGATCCGTCCATCCGAGGTATCTACGCGCTGCCCGCCGAATTGCATCTGAGCGATGTACTCTCAGCCATGGCCTTGTCGTTGGGGCTTTCCTTTGTCGTGACCATCTTTCCCGCTCGCCGGGCGGCGCGCATGAACCCGGTTGAGGCGCTGCGCTATGAGTGAGACTGTGCTGGCGTTGAACGGGATTGAGAAATCCTACAACCGTGGCTTGGCCAGTGAGGTCACCGTCTTGCGCGGCGTTGACCTGACGGTGCCGCGCGGTGAGGTTGTGGCACTGGTGGCCCCGTCGGGTGCGGGCAAATCCACGCTTTTGCATATTGCCGGGCTGCTCGACACGGCGGATGCGGGCAAGGTCGAAATCGCTGGTCAGGACATGACGAACCTGTCCGACAACAAACGCACGGCGGCGCGCCGCTCGGATGTGGGGTTTGTCTACCAGTTCCATCACCTGCTGCCGGAATTCTCGGCGCTGGAGAACATCGTGCTGCCCCAGCTTGCCAATGGTGTGACGCGGGGTGCAGCGCAGGACCGCGCAATGGATCTGCTGGGCCGTGTCGGTGTGGCAGATCGCGCCAGCCATCGCCCTGCCGCGCTCTCTGGCGGTGAACAGCAACGCGTGGCCTTTTGCCGCGCGCTTGCCAATGCACCGAAACTGTTGTTGGCGGATGAGCCCACCGGCAACCTCGACCCCGGAACATCGGATCAGGTCTTTGAGACGTTGATGGAGCTTGTGCGCGGTACCGGGCTCTCTGCTTTGATTGCGACGCATAACCTGCAGCTTGCCGCACGTATGGATCGTCAGATTCGTCTGGATGCCGGCGGTCTCGTCCCCGTCTGATGCGAAAGCCGCGCTTGACGGCGCGCGATTTTATCGAACAACCTGATCTGCAATGAACATTCGGATCGATATTTATGGCTCACCATACGCTGGACGAAATTGAAGCGCTCACCAAAAAAGCATTGTTGAACCATGGCGCAGCGCCCTTTCCAGCGGCCGAAGTCGCCCGCGCCGTGCGGGTTGCGGAAGGATACGGCAACAAGATCTGCGGTCTCTACTACGTGGAAAGCTATTGCCTGCAATTGGGGTCAGGCCGGGTCAAGGGCGACGTTACCCCCGTCGTCACAACGCCCCGCCCCGCAGTTGTTCATGTCGATGCGGGCTTCGGTTTTGCGCAACCGGCCTTTGCACATGGGTTGGTGCCGGCGCTCGATGCGGCGCGTCAGTATGGCACCGCGACCCTGGCGGTTGGCCATGCACATACCTGCACATCCCTGGGATACTTCACCGAACAGATTGCTCAGGCGGGTTGCATCGGGATCGGATTTACCAACGCATCGCCCATTGTTGCGGCCCCCGGTGGCAAGAGCCGTGTGATCGGCACCAATCCGATTGCGTTCTCCGTGCCGGATGGCGAGGGCGGCCTTGCGATGCAGTTTGATCAATCCACCAGCGCGGTTGCTCTGGGTAAAATCACGATGGCCAAGGCGCTGGGGGAGAAAATCCCCCTGGGCTGGGCGCTTGATGCAAATGGCAATCCGACTACGGATCCGGATGCGGCCTTGCAGGGGTCATTGGAGTCCGTCGGGGGTGCGAAAGGCTGGGGGTTTGGCCTGATGGCGGAGATATTGGCCGCGGGCATGACTGGCTCGGTTCTGTCACAAAACGTCAAACCGTTGAAGGCGCCGCAAGGTCCGCCCCATGATCTTGGCCAATATTACATCCTGATCGATCCCGATGCATCGACGGAGTTTCGGGCGCGGCTGGTCGCCCTGGCCAGCGTCGCCGGGCAGGATGAAGGGGCGCGCATGCCCGGTCAGTACCGGCGCATGGCGGAGGAGGTCGAAGTGAGCGAGCCGACCTGGGCGCGGTTGTTGGAGCTTGCCAACGACGCCCCTTAGGCTTTTTGGGTCACAAAAACGCCCGCTGCCATAAGCGCAATGCCAAACGCCCTTGTCGCGTCCATCGGCGTGACGCGGGCGCCGAAGAGGCCGAAATGATCAATCGCGGCGGTGCTGATCAATTGCCCCAGCAAGACAAAAAACACCGCGTTGCCGACGCCGAAAGTGGGGGCAATATAGGTGATTGTCAGCACGTAGAACGCAATTAAGACCCCGGCAAGGAAGAGGTGGCGCGGTGCAGATGTAACCTTTGCCAAAGCCTGCGGCCCGGTCAGTACCATCACCACGGCGCAGGTCAGAAAAGCGACGGCGAAAAGCACGGTTGCCGCCGCCGCCGGGGAGCCGATCCGGACGCCCAAAGCTGCATTCAGGGCAGCAAGCAGGGGGATACCGATCCCGGCCAGCAACATGATCGCGGCGTAATGAGCCATTCATACATCTCCTTTATGGTCGCGCGGGCATATCGGGACCATGGCGATGTGCCGTGTGATCGGCAAGCCTGATGAGCCCGGGATGATGCCGTAATGTCAGAATCGTGAGGGGTTCGTTGTGAACCGTATGTGTTTGATAGCTTTTGCAATGTCTCTGCTGGTCGCGGGCTGCGGTGGGTTTGGCCGTGACGATGCCGCAACGGGTGCGGCGCTTTATGCGGCCAATTGTGCCGTGTGCCACGGTGGCGATGCGCAGGGGGGTGGCGGTGCGGGCGTTGCCGGGCTCAGCAAAACACCCCCGGATCTGACGCGATTGAGCGCGCGCAACGGCGGCATCTTTCCGGCCACCGACACGCTGGAGGCGCTGCAAGGCTACGCCATGGGGGGGATGCGCGGGCGGCAGATGACAGGATTTTCCGGACTTCAGAGCGATCAGAAAACGCGCGTCAAGTTGGCAGAGGGCCGCTTGCGCACCACCGAGCCACTGGCGGAATTGCTACTGTATCTGCAGGCGTTGCAACGGCCCTGATCAGCTGCAGATGCCTTCCAGCTCAACACCGTCCCAGGGCAATCCAACCGAATATTCGCGCGCCTTTGGCAGGGGCGCGACCGGCATCGCCTGAGAGATCAGATCATGCAGGCGCTGCGTCCGCGACGCGGTCGGATCGAGCGCCCGGCAGCAGACAAATTCCTCCATGATCGCGCCCTGCTGTTCATACCCGAAATCGCTGAACTGCGGATCCGCGTCCAGCTCGAACAGATAGGGGTCGCTGGCCCCATCATGCTCGAAGGCCGCACGCAGTGGCGTATATCCCGTCTCCTTGCGGTTCTGCCACTGCCAGACGTGCACGACCTCATGGGCAAAGAGCATCGCCGCCACCAGACCGATGCTATCGGGATACTCGGGCAGGTAGTCGTCCAGATACCAATCCCGATCAAACAGGATGTGGTTGTAGACGGCGACGGCGGCGGGTTTCGAGGTGACGGTTTCCGATTTGATCGGCGGCAGGATGCGTTCGCGACAGGTTGTGCGCGGGCGTGGCTTGCGCTCGAAGGTGACGGCCCGGGTGGGCGCGCCGTCGACAAGACGCACTTTGCTGGTATCGAGCGTGTCCCCATGAATGGTGCGCGCAAAGGCGGTCTCGTTGGGGGTGAGGGGACGCCCGCAGGCGGCCAGCAGCAACAGGGAAATCAGAACAAAACGCATGAGTTAAGTGGGCCTGAATCCTCGGGTAGGATCAAGCCACTTTTTGCGCAGGGTTGGAAATGTGATCGCAGGCGGCGCGCCGAATGTAGCTGTTGTTACGCGAAGCGGTTGCTAAGGGCCGCGCCCGACCTCGGGCCGGAGGGCGTCTTGCAAAAGCTCCAGTGGAGCGTTTGAGCCCGGAGGGGGGCGTGAGCCCCGGGGAGCACGTATGTGCGCCCTCTCCGTGGCGGAGGGTGATGGGCTTCCCGGAAATCATCCGGGGGGTGATTTCGCCCAATCACGGGCGGAGCCCCGGATGAGCGCGGCCCGAGGCGGGGCCTCGAGCTACTGAGGATATACAGTTTCGGGCAATGCTTAGTTGAGAAGGTGATGATTGAAGATGTTCTCTTTGAATGGGGCGAGTTTGAGCCAGAGCCTTAAGTCATCTATTTCACTTGATGTAAAAAGATTGAGTGGGCGCTTGGCGTCTAAACATACTGCATATTCGCTACCAATTTTTCTAATCTCATATTCTTCATCTCCAAATCTATCGGAATAGATTTCTTCACTCGACAGCCAACTATGAATAAGATTTGGGCGGCTATGGACGGTACTCCTTTTCTCCGAAAGCGTTTCGTAGAGCCAAAATCGATTCATTCGAATGTATCTATCCGACGCTGCGCGCAATCGAGGAGCCACCTCTCCTTGCTCCGGGTCATTGAATGAGGCCACGTTCACAAGAGTGCCAGATTCGGTAATGGCTTCAACCAGCGGGATGAAATCACCATCTGCTCCATAAAGCGTACAGGTTTTTATTATGTTCGAAAAAGCAAATCTGGTAGCATCAATCGCTAGCTTTACGTCCACCCCCTCCTGCTTTAGTTCGTTTTTTCTGCGAACTAGCCTCCCTGTTTTCAGAATGAATCCATCCGTGTGCTCCAATTGTTCTAGCCAAAAGGGTTTTGGCCCTTCATCACGTATCGCGCAGTAGACGAAACAACGGTCGTGCGGGATCAATTTGAATAGTCGGGAAAACTCGAAGTGTTCTAATTCATCATTTGCAATACCGAACGAGCTAAGTTTCGACTCAAATGTTCTCCAGACATTATCCGCATCGATAAATGCGATATTTGGGTGGTGATGCGGAGGAAGGGTTGCTTCGGCAATTCTTGTAAGGAATTCGCGATTCCTAAACATCCAACTCCTCCACGAACTTCGCGTTTTCCTGGATGTACTGATAGCGCAGCTCCGGCTTTTTCCCCATCAACCGCTCGACCAGATCCCCCGTCTCACCCGGCATGTCCTCATCAATCGACACGCGGATCAGTTTGCGCGTTGCCGGGTCCATGGTGGTTTCTTTGAGGTCCTTCGCGTCCATTTCGCCCAGACCCTTGAACCGCGACACATCGATCTTGCCCTTGCCGCCCAGACCTTTTTCGAGCCATTCGTTCTTCTCGATCTCATCGAGGCAATAGACCCGTTTGGCGCCCTGGGTCAGGCGGAAGAGCGGCGGGCAGGCCAGATAGAGGTGGCCTGCGTCGATCAAGGGCCGCATCTGGGTAAAGAAAAACGTCATCAGCAGCGACGCGATATGGGCACCGTCCACATCCGCGTCGGTCATGATGATAATCTTGTCATAGCGCAGATCGTCGAGGTTGAACTTGGTGCCCATGCCGCAGCCAAGCGCCTCGCAGAGGTCGCTGATTTCCGCGTTTGTGCCCAGTTTGGACGAGGCAGCCCCCAGCACATTGAGGATTTTGCCCTTGAGAGGCAGCAGGGCCTGCGTGTTGCGGTTGCGCGCGCCCTTGCCGGAGCCACCCGCAGAATCGCCCTCCACGATGAAAAGCTCGGTGCCTTCGCGGGATTTCGAGGTGCAGTCGGTCAGCTTGCCGGGCAGGCGCAGCTTCTTGGTGGCGGATTTGCGGGCCGTTTCCTTTTCCTGACGGCGGCGCAGGCGCTCCTCGGCGCGTAGCACGAGGAAATCGAGGATGGCGCCCGCGGATTTCGTATCCGCCGCCAGCCAGTTGTCAAAGTGGTCGCGCACGGCGCCTTCGGTCATCTTTGCCGCCGCCTCGGTGGACAGGCGGTCCTTGGTCTGGCCGACGAAGGCTGGCTCCGCGATAAAACAGGACACCAGAGCGCAGCCGCCTGAGATCAGATCTTCCCGTGTGATCTGGCCGGCTTTCTTGTTGTTTGCCAACTCGCCGTAAGCCTTGATGCCCTTGAGGATCGCGGCCCAGAAGCCCGCCACATGGGTGCCGCCTTCGGGTGTGGGCACGGTGTTGCAATAGGACTGGATGAAACCGTCGCGCGACGGGGTCCAGTTGATCGCCCATTCCACCTTGCCGGCTGCGCCGAATTTCTCTTTGAAATCAACCGAACCGGCGAAAGGGTTATCCGCATAGGTGGTTGCCGATCCGAGCGTTTCGCGCAGGTAATCCGACAGGCCGCCGGGGAAGTGGAAGGTCGCTTCCTGCGGGGTTTCGCCATCGGCAATCGCGGATTTCCAACGAATTTCGACACCGGAGAAGAGGTAGGCTTTGGAGCGGATGGATTTGAAAAGCCGCGCGGGTTTGAACCGGTGCGAGCCGAAGATTTCCGCATCGGCGTGAAAGGTCACGGTGGTGCCGCGGCGGTTCGGGGCGCTGCCGACCTTTTCGACCGGACCCAACGGGATACCGCGCGAGAAGCGTTGTTCGAAGACCTGCCTGTCGCGCGCGACCTGCACGACCATGGAATCCGACAGGGCATTGACCACCGAGGCGCCAACGCCGTGCAGACCGCCCGAGGTCTCATAGGCTTTGCCGGAGAATTTGCCGCCCGCGTGCAGGGTGCACAGGATCACCTCCAGCGCGGATTTGTCAGGGAATTTCGGGTGCGGATCGATGGGGATGCCGCGCCCGTTGTCGCGGATGGTGATGGCGTAATCCTCGTGCAGTTCCACCTCGATCCGGTTGGCGTGACCGGCAACGGCCTCGTCCATGGAATTGTCGAGAACCTCCGCCACAAGGTGATGCAGGGCGCGCTCGTCGGTGCCGCCGATATACATGCCGGGGCGTTTGCGCACGGGCTCCAGCCCTTCGAGCACCTCGATGGAGGAAGCGTCATAGGCGGGGGCATCCGTATTGGACAGCAGATCATTGGGCATCGTGCTCGAACCTCTTTGTCTTGATTGCGCCTGAGTATGGCAGAGCGGGCAGGGCGGGGAAAGGGCTGCGCGCATGGCGTGTGCCTCTTTCCTTTCCTGACCACCTGAGCTCTCATGCAGGGCGATAGTCCTTAACGAAGTGTGAAGAAATGACCTGGATCGCAACCGTTCCCTTTGAGCAGGCCACCGGCAAACTGAAGCGGCTTTATGAACGCATCACCGGGCCGGGCAACAACGTCGACAACATTATGATGGCACACAGCCTGCGGCCCCACACGATGGAGGGGCATATGGCGATCTACAAACATGTGCTGCACCATTCGGGCAATACGGTCCCGAAGTGGTTTCTGGAAGTGCTCGGGGTCTGGGTCTCCGCGCTGAACAAATGCGACTACTGCGAAAACCACCATTTTGCGGGTATGAAGCGGTTGCTGGGCGATGACACGCGCGCCGATGCGATCCGGTCGGCGATTTCCGCAGCTGATGTTGAGGCCGCGCCGCTAGATACAGGCCAGCGGGCCGCGCTGCGCTATGCACAAAAGCTGACGCGCACGCCCGGTGACATGGAAATCACGGACGTTCAAAGCCTGCGCGCGGTGGGGTTTGACGACGGCCAGATTCTGGAGATCAATCAGGTGGTGAGTTACTTCGCCTATGCCAACCGAACGGTCCTCGGACTGGGATGCTCGACGGAGGGCGACATCATCGGGCTGTCACCCGGCAATTCCGATGATCCGGATGACTGGGGTCACCGGTAGGGCACGGAACCCGGCGCCTTCGTGATGCCGAAAAGCGCGGTTGTGGATCACTCGCCCTTGAGCAGTGTCTCGAATCGCAGCCCCTTGGCCGTGCGCGGCGCAAACCCTGTCCAATAGGTATGATCTTCGGTCGGATTGGCTTCCTCATCGAGTGCCAGAATGCCAGCCTCCGCATCCGGGATCAGTTCGAGGTAGGGGCGTTTGCTGACGTCGCCCTTGAGGTGCAGATCCATGAAGGCAGTCGCAAAATGCTGCGCGATGTTGTTCATGCGCGTGGTGTCCCAAACCGGGTCGGCGTAGTGCTCAAAGGGCACGAATTCCAGGTCTTCGACCGGCACCCAGGCCTCGCGCGGCGCCGGGATCGGGGCGGCGGCGTTGTGATTGGCGTGATCAAACGTCAAAAGATGGCGGTCCGTGCCGCTGGCCTCCTGAAAAATCGTGCGGATGGCGTCATAAACAGACACATCATCCGCGCCGCCTGCCATGAACATGGTGGGAACGCGCAGACCGCCCATGCCATTGGCATCCCAGAACCCTGCGTTTCGACCCCATGGGCCAATGGCAATGATCGCCCGGACGCGTGGATCGATCAGCGCCTCGTGGCTTTCAGATCCGGCAAGATGGCGGGACAGAAGCCCGTTGGGCGTGCCCCAGCTGTATTCGGTGGCCGATTGCGTGACCCCCGCGCCGCCAAAAATCAAAGCGCCATAGCCGCCCAGCGAATACCCGATCACACCAACGGCGCTGGCGTCGATGATTGCGCCTAGATCCCCCTCAAGGGCTGCCATCTGATCCAGCACAAACCGTTGATCGAGGGGCCTGTTGAAGAGGGTCGAGCCCAAAACGGCCTGATCGGAGTAGGTGCTGTCGGTATGGTCGATCGAGACCGTGACAAAGCCCTTGGAGGCAAGGTTTTCCCCCAGATGTGACATCAGGAAGCGATTGCCGGGATAGCCGTGGCTGATGATGATCAGCGGATAGCGTTCCCCAATGGCAGGGCGCGCGTCGCGCACCGCCCGCCCAGTGAGCGTTACCTCGGTTTTGCCGTCCCGCAGAATCGCCTGATAGCTGCCGCCGGGCTCGGTCCCGTCCGCCGCCGGGTACCAGATCTCCGCCGTGAGTGATCTGTCATAAACCGGCTCTTTGTCGCCATTGGTGTTGACGATATCGATCTGGCTCGCGTGCACCAGCTCAAGGGTTTGCACCCCGATTGGCAATAGCCCGTAGTCTGCAAGTTCGGGAGCATCTGGGCGGATCATGTCGATGGGATTGGCAAGCGCCGGCGCCGCCATGAAGGCTGCGATGGCAGCAAGGTTTCGTTTGGTCGTCATCGTCGTGCTCCGCGCGGATGTCTTATCGTACTCGCGCCGTCAGATTGACAGGTTTTCTCCGCCATTCAAGCACTTATGGTGTGTTATTTGTGTCGAACTCCAAGATTTTCGACCCGCTACAGAACAGCATGTGTTTCAGATTTGTGACCGGTGTCCCGGATTTGTTCCTGCTGCGGCCAGTGTCCATCGGGTTCTATCCCGTGCAAACGGCCTGTGGCCTTGCACCGTTTTGCTATTGCGGATGGCGTATCCAGCGGCATTCAGCGGTTTCGACATCAAGGCTGGAGCCTCGGTTTTCGGCTTCGAAGCTGAGATGTCCCCGCCACCGCGGCAGGTTTTTTGAGCGAGGATCATCGAGACCTCTTCCCCCCGGCGCGCACTGGGCGTAATGCAGTTTCATGCGCAAAGTGATGACATATCCCGAACACGGTCGCGCTATCCTGACCCTTGGCCTGCCGCTGATCGGCGGGCATCTGGCCCAGATGGCAATCGGTGTCACCGATACCGTCATGTTGGGGTGGTATGGCGTCGAGGCATTGGCCGCGGTGACGCTGGGTTCAACCTTCTTCTTTGTACTGTTCATCTTTGGCTCGGGCTTCGCATGGGCGGTGATGCCGATGGTCGCCTCCTTTGACGCGGAAGGCGATGAGGTCGGATTGCGTCGGGCCACGCGGATGGGGCTCTGGCTGAGTTTCGGATTTGCCGTGCTGGCACTGCCCGCCATGTTCTGGTCGGAGCCCTTGCTCATCGCTTTGGGACAGGGCGAGGGCCTTGCAGCCGATGCGAGCGCCTATCTCCGCGTCGCAGGCTTTGGCATTCTGCCGGCGCTCCTGGTCATGGTGATCAAATCCTATCTGGCGGCGCTTGAGCGGACACAGGTGGTTTTGTGGATCACGGTGCTTAGCGCAATTCTGAACGCCGTGGTGAATTACGCGTTGATTTTCGGCAATTGGGGCGCGCCGGAACTTGGCATCACCGGTGCCGCGATTGCTTCTGTCGCGACCCAGCTCTTTGCGCTCATTGGTATCGTCATCTACGCACGTGTCGCGCTGCCGGAACACGCGCTTTTCCAACGCCTGTGGCGCGCGGATGGTC
Organism: uncultured Roseobacter sp.; assembly: GCF_947501835.1. Taxonomy (NCBI): domain Bacteria; kingdom Pseudomonadati; phylum Pseudomonadota; class Alphaproteobacteria; order Rhodobacterales; family Roseobacteraceae; genus Roseobacter; species uncultured Roseobacter sp. The sequence goes on from NZ_CANMXR010000008.1 coordinate 65,221, forward strand.
AGATGCTGGCGCAGGTGTTTCGTCTTGGCTGGCCGATTGGGCTGACGGGTCTCAGCGAAGTGGGTCTTTTCGCCGCCTCCGCCATGATGATGGGATGGCTGGGCACCGTGCCGCTGGCTGCACATGGCATTGCGGTGCAGCTCTCGGCCCTTGCGTTCATGGTACATATGGGGCTGAGCAATGCCGCCACCATTCGCGCGGGCAATGCCTACGGTCGCCATGACCCCGACCACATGGACAAAGGTGCGCGGATGGTGACCGCAATGTCGCTGATCATCGCCATGATGACTGTGGTACTTTTCCTTGTGATGCCAGAGCCTTTGATCTCGATCTTCATGCAGAAGGATGAGCCGGAAAGGGACACGATCCTGCTGATTGGGACCGGGCTTCTGGCGATGGCCGCGCTTTTTCAATTGGTCGACGGCGCTCAGGTGATTGCCCTGGGATTGTTGCGCGGGGTGCAGGACACCCGGGTGCCGATGATCTGCGCCGCGCTGAGCTATTGGGGTGTCGGCATCCCTTGCTCCTATGTGCTTGGCTTCGTGCTGGGCTATGAGGGTATCGGGGTCTGGGCCGGTCTGGTCATTGGCCTCGGCGTTGCCGCCCTGCTGTTGTCGGCAAGGTTCTGGGGGTTCGCCCTGCGCAGGCTCAAGACAGCCGCCGCCTGAGGTGCGGCTTGCGCCACCGCCTCAGCCGTTCTAGCGTTTCGCCTGATATCCGGGGGGCTTCATGTACAAAGATCGCTACGGCAACGCGCTGACGACCACATCTCAGGCTGCGGCAGACGCCTATGAGCGCGCGCTTGACCGGCTGCTTGCCGGGCGACCGGAAATGGACGCAGGATTTCTCGCCGCGATCGAGGCCGATCCAGGATTTGCCGCCGCATACGCGGGCCTGTCCCGCGCCCGGCAAACGGTTGGTGACATGGCGGGGGCGCAGGCGGCCATCGCTCAGGCGCAGACGCTTGTTGGTGGCGTGACCGCGCGCGAAGCCTCGCAAATCCATATGCTGTCCTTGATGATGGGCGGCAAGGGGGCCGAGGCGTTGCAGGCGGTCTATGACCATATGGACCGTTTCTCGCGGGACGCCGTGGTCGCGCAAACCAGCTCGTCGATCTACGGGCTGATCGGGTTTTCCGGGCAACCCGGGCGCGAAGCGCAGATGCTGGCTTTTCTGTCGCGTCTGATGCCGCATTACGGTGAGGATTGGTGGCTGATGAGCCAATACGCCTTTGCGCTCTGCGAAACGGGGCAGCTGGCGCAGGCGGGTGACATGATCGACCGGTCGCTTGCACTCAACCCCGACAACGCCCATGGCGCGCATGTGCGCAGTCACGTTTCTTATGAAGAGGGGGATGTTGACAGCGGGATCGCCTATTTGAAGGAGTGGCTGCCCGGCTATGCCAAGGCGGGTGTGATGCACGGGCATCTCAGCTGGCACCAGGCGCTCTGGATGCTGCAGACCGGCGATGTCGCGGGCATGTGGGCACTGCTGGATGATGCCGTGACGCCGGATGCGGCGATCGGTGGCGCGCCCCTGAGTGTGCTGGTGGATACGGCGTCATTGCTGCATCGAGCGGAACTGGCGGGTGTTGCTGTGCCGCAGGAGCGGTGGGTGTCCATCAGCGAATTCGCCGCACGGGCCTTTCCGCGCACGGGCAATGCTTTTGTCGATATGCATGTCGCGGTGTCGCATGCCATGGCCGGTGAGGCCTCGGGCATCTCCCGGATCATCTCGGAGCCCGCAGGTCCCGCTTCGGATCTGGTGCCCAGCATCGCGCAAGGGTTTCAGGACATGGCGCGCCGCGATTGGGCCGGTGCCGCGCGCCATTTCAAGAGTGCGATGGCCGATACCGCGCGGATCGGCGGCAGCCGCGCACAGCGTGATCTGGTGGAGCACAGTCTGTTGGCCTGTCTCATGCGGCAGGGTCTGAGGGCTGAGGCACATGATCTTGCAGCGCTCAGGCGCCCTGTGATTGCAGGTGCTTACGCATCATAGCTAAAGTATACTCGGCAGGTTCAACTCGTGCTCGCGGGCGCAATCGAGCGCCTCGGCATAGCCCGCATCCGCATGCCGCATCACGCCGGTCGCTGGGTCATTCCAAAGCACACGCGCGATCCGCCGGTCCGCGTCCTCGGTGCCATCGCAGCAGATCACCATGCCGGAATGCTGGCTGAACCCCATGCCGACACCACCGCCGTGGTGCAACGATACCCAAGTGGCCCCGCTGGCCGTGTTCAGCAGCGCATTCAGCAAGGGCCAGTCACTGACAGCATCTGAGCCGTCCTGCATCGCTTCGGTCTCGCGGTTGGGTGACGCGACTGAGCCGGAATCCAGATGGTCCCGCCCAATCACAATCGGGGCGGATAGCTCGCCGCTGCGCACCATCTCGTTGAAGGCCAGCCCCAATTTGTGGCGTACGCCCAGACCGACCCAGCAAATCCGCGCGGGCAGCCCCTGAAAGCTGATCCGGTCGCGGGCCATATCCAGCCAATTGTGCAGATGCGTGTCATCGATCAGCTCTTTGACCTTGCGATCAGTCTTGTAGATATCTTCCGGATCGCCCGACAGGGCGCACCAGCGAAACGGCCCGATCCCCCGGCAAAAGAGCGGACGGATGTAGGCCGGCACGAACCCGGGAAAGGCAAAGGCGTTTTCGAGGCCTTCCTCCAGCGCGACCTGCCGGATGTTGTTGCCATAGTCGAGGGTCGGCACATTGGCGTTCCAGAAATCCACCATGGCGGCGACATGTACCTTCATGCTGGCGCGCGCGGCGCGTTCCACGGCCTTGGGGTCGCTCTCGCGCTTGGCCTTCCAGTCGCCAAGGCTCCAGCCCTGCGGCAGGTACCCGTTGACCGGATCATGCGCGCTGGTCTGATCGGTCACGATGTCGGGCCGTACCCCACGCCGCACCAGTTCCGGGAAAACATCCGCCGCGTTGCCCAGCAGACCCACGGACTTCGCATCGCCTGCCGCTGTCCATTTTTCGATGAGCCCCAGTGCTTCATCCAAAGTCTCAGCTTTCTCGTCCAGGTATTTGGTACGCAAGCGAAAATCTATGCTATCCGGGTTGCATTCGACCGCGAGGCAGCAGGCCCCGGCCATGACCGCGGCAAGTGGCTGCGCGCCGCCCATGCCGCCCAAGCCCGCGGTCAGGATCCAACGCCCGGTCAGATCGCCGTCGTAGTGTTGTCGGCCTGCCTCGACAAAGGTCTCATAGGTACCCTGCACAATGCCCTGCGAGCCGATGTAGATCCACGATCCCGCTGTCATCTGGCCGTACATTGCCAGACCACGCTTATCGAGTTCATTGAAGTGGTCCCAATTGGCCCAATGCGGCACCAGGTTGGAATTGGCAATCAGGACGCGCGGGGCGTCCTTGTGGGTCTGAAAAATGCCCACGGGTTTGCCGGACTGCACCAGAAGCGTCTGGTCTTCCTCAAGCGTTTTGAGGCTGGCGACGATATGATCGAAATCCGCCCAGGTGCGCGCGGCCCGTCCAATGCCACCGTAGACCACCAATTCATGCGGGTTCTCCGCGACGTCGGGGTGCAGGTTATTCATCAGCATCCGCATCGGCGCTTCGGTCAGCCAGCTTTTGGCGGTGATCTCCGGCCCTGTGGCCGGGAAAACGTCGCGGATATTCTTGCGCGGATCACTCATGTGGGCCTCCAGTGTTTCAGATAAGTCAATACGTCTTTGAGGATTTCGCGCAGGGGGGCTGCCTTGGCCGCGTCATACTGCCATGGGGCTGCCTCATCGGTCAGGTAGGTGGATTGGGCCAATTCCATCTGGATGGCATGCACGTTGTTTTCCGGACGGCCGAATTTGCGCGTCGTCCAGCCGCCTTTGAAACGCCCGTCAACGACGGTGGAGTAATCTGCCGCCTGCTTGCAAAGCTGCGTGACCTGCGCCGCGATTTCCGGATCGCAGGACGCGCCCATGTAGGTGCCGATGCTGAAGTCGGGCAAGGTGCCTTCGAACAGGTAGGGGATCTTTGACCGGATCGAATGGCAATCGTAGAGCACAGCAAATCCGTGTTTGGCCCGCAGGCGCGCGATTTGCGCGGCGAGGGCGGCATGATAGGGCGCGTGGCAGGCAGAACGCCAGGTGGCTATTTCGACCTTGCTGGGCGGGTCGTCCCAGATGTCTTCCCCGTCGAAACTCGTCAGCGGCACCAACCCTGTGCTGTTTTGCCCCGGATAGAGGCTGGCGCCGCTGGGGTCGCGGTTCGCATCGCAGACGTAGCGGTGAAAATTCGCGCGCACGGTCGTTACATCATCAATCAGATCGCTGTACAGCCGATCAACATGCCAGTCGGTATCCGCCACGCGCCGCCCGATCTCATTCAGCCGCTGCAGGATCGGGGCCGCGATTTCGGTCCCGGCATGCGGGATCGCAAGGATCAGCGGGCTTGACCCAACAGTGACATCAACGGGCATCAGGTCTGGTTCCTTCTTGCAGGCAGGGCAGGTCGAGACCCTGCACCAACGTGCCCGTTGATATCATACGTGCCGCAGTCTCGATATCCCGTGCCAGATAGCGATCCGCTTCCAGGGGCGCGATCTCCGCCCGCAGACGGTTTATCGCAGTTTGCAGCGCTTGGCTGGTTTTGAGCGGCGCGCGGCATTCGATCCCCTGCGCCGCGCAGATGGCTTCGACCCCGAGAATTACATTGAGATTGGTATTCATCTTCTGAAGACGGCGCGCGGCATGGGCGGCCATGCTGACATGATCCTCCTGATTGGCCGAGGTTGGGGTGCTGTCGGTGGCGCAGGGTGTCGCGAGGTGCTTGTTTTCGCTCATCAGTGCCGCGGTCGTCACCTCGGCGATCATCAGCCCGGAATTCAGCCCCGGATCAGGTGTCAGGAAAGGCGGCAGATCAAAGCTGAGCGTGGGGTCCACCATCAGCGCCACGCGGCGTTGCGCGATGGCTCCGATCTCTGCCAGCGCGACGGCGATCTGATCGGCGGCAAAAGCCACCGGTTCAGCATGGAAATTCCCGCCCGACACGATCTGACCGCCCGCCGGATGCGCGGCATCCACCAGAACCAGGGGATTGTCCGTCACCGCATTGGCCTCAGTCTCCAAGGTCGCGCCAGCCACGCGCAGCAGGTCCATCGCTGCCCCTGAAACCTGCGGCTGGCAGCGAATGCAATAAGGGTCCTGCACACGGGTGTCACCGTCGCGGTGGCTTTCGCGGATCTCTGACCCCTGCATCAACGCGCGCTGCGCACTGGCGGCTTCAATCTGGCCCTGATGCCCGCGCAGCAGGTGAATTTCTGGGACCAAAGGCGCTGTCGATCCCATGATCGCATCGGTGGACAGGGCCGCCGTCAGGATACAGGCGCGGGCGTTCTCCCAGGCGGCGAAAAGACCCACCAAAGCGCAGGCGGTGGAGAATTGCGTGCCATTGATCAGGGCCAGGCCTTCCTTCGCCCCCAGCGTGACCGGGGACAGGCCAGCGGCTTTCAGGGCCGCCGCACCGGGCATCAGATTGCCCTGAAAAACCGCCTCTCCCTCGCCGATCAGCACTGCGGCCATGTGTGCCAGGGGCGCCAGATCGCCAGAGGCCCCCACCGACCCCTGGACCGGTATGACGGGCATCACATCATGGGCGAGCAGGTCCTGAAGGAGCGCGACGGTCTGCCAGCGCACCCCTGATGCGCCGCGCCCCAGTGACAGCAGCTTCAGCGCGATCATCAGCCGGGTGGCGTTGGCCTCCAGCGGCTCGCCGACACCGCAGCAATGGGAAAGCACCAGGTTACGTTGCAGGGCTTGAGTGTCACGGGCCGCGATCTTGATGCTCGCAAGTTTGCCGAACCCGGTGTTGACGCCATAGACGGCAGCGTCGCCCTGTGCTGCTCGTTCCACCAGTGCCGCGGCGGCATCCATGCCAGCGCGGGCGCTTGCGGCCAGCGTCACAGGTCCCGTACCCGTCCAAACCGCATGAAGATCGGGCAGCGTGGTCGCGCCGGGCACCAGAATTTGCGTCATGCCCCGGGCCCTTCCAGTCGGCCGCCAAAGACCCGCGCATACAGCGGGTTGAACCCGATGTGGTAGGCCAGCTCCGCAGGATGCGTGACATCCCAGATCGCCAGATCGGCGCGACACCCGGTCGCAATTTTCCCGGCGTTGCTTTGCCCAAGGGCCTGGGCGGCATGGCAGGTCACGCCCGCAAGCGCCTCCGCTGGGGTCATGCGGAAAAGCGTGCAGGCCATGTTCATCGCAAGCAACAGCGAGGTCATCGGCGACGACCCCGGATTGCAATCGGTGCTGATCGCCATCGGCACCCCCACCGCCCGGAAGGTTTCGACCGGCGGTTTCTGGCGTTCCCGCAGGGTATAGAAGGCGCCGGGCAAGATCACGGCCACCATGTCTGCCGCTGCCATGGCTTTGGCGTCTTTCTCGGTGGCGTATTCCAGATGATCCGCCGACAGAGCGCCATGGGCGGCGGCCAACGCCGTACCGCCCTGGTGCGACAATTGTTCGGCGTGCAGCTTGATGGGCAGATCCAGGGCATGGGCGGCATCGAAGACGCGCGCGATCTGGGTGGTGTCAAAGGCGATGTTTTCGCAAAAGCCATCCACCGCATCCACCAACCCTTCGGCGTGGGCCGCCTGAAGCGTGGGGATGCAGATCTCATCAATATAGGCATCCGCATTCTCCGCGTACTCCGGCGGCAGCGCATGCGCGCCCAGGAAGCTGGTGCAAATGCGTATGGGGCGACGTTCGGCAATGGCCCGCGCGGCGCGGAGCATTCGCGGCTCGGTCTCCTGATCGAGCCCGTACCCGGATTTTATTTCCAGCAGGGTCACGCCCTCGGCGATCATGGCATCCACGCGGGGCAAGGCTTGCTCAATCAACGCCTCTTCAGAGGTTGCCCGTGTCGCCGTCACCGTCGACATGATGCCACCGCCACCGCGTGCGATGTCTTCGTAGCTTGCGCCTTCGAGCCGCATTTCGAATTCGGTTGCCCGGTTGCCGCCAAAGACAACGTGGGTATGGCAATCGATCAGGCCCGGCGTCACCAGGCGCCCGCCCAGATCGACGTGATCGCCTTTGTGATATTCCGCTGGCAGGGCGGTGCGGGCCCCGGCCCAAACGATCCGATCCCCCTGCATCACGATGGCGGCATCCGGCAGGGGCGCGGCCGCGCCGGTCATCGCCATGAGGGTGAGATTGGACAGAATCATGCATCAAACCTCTTGCGGAACGGAGTGGCTTTATTATTATGTATGTACATATTTTCCTGTCAAGACGGAGAAGCCGGTGCCGGTGATTTGGTCGAAATATGCGCTGACATCGGAGGGTTGGGCGCGAGACGTCCGCGTCGATGTTGATGACGCGGGGCGCATTACGGATGTCCAGGCAGAGCAACCGGCGCAGGGCACGCGCACCGACATCTTGCTGCCGGCGCCGGTGAATGTGCACAGTCACGCGTTTCAGCGGGCGATGGCCGGGCTTTCCGAGCGGCGGGGCCCCGACCCGCGTGACAGCTTCTGGACCTGGCGACAGCTGATGTTCCGCTTTCTCGATCAACTAACCCCGGATGACGTGGCAGCGATCACGGCTTTTGTGCAGATGGAGATGCTGGAGGCCGGGTTCGGCGCTTCGGTCGAATTTCACTATCTGCACCATCAGCCGGGCGGCGCACCTTATGACCGCCTGTCCGAGATGTCAGAGCAGATCGTGGTGGCGGCAGAAACAAGCGGTATCGGCTTGGCGCTCTTGCCCGTGCACTACCAATACGGCGGCTGTGACAAACGCGGCCTGGGGCTGGGGCAGGTACGGTTCGGTAATGACCCTGAGCGGTTTGCGAAACTGTGGCAGGGGGCGCAGCAGGCTGTGAAAACCCTGCCCAAAGATGCGGCAATAGGTGTCGCACCCCATTCCTTGCGCGCTGTCGCTCGGGAGGATCTGGCGACAATTGCCGGGCTTTCGAAAGACGGTCCGATCCATATGCATTTGGCGGAACAGCAAGCGGAGGTCGAAGAGGTGGAGGCCGCCTGGGGGGCGCGCCCGACCGAATGGCTGCTCGACAACCTCGACATAACCAAGCGCTGGTGCTTGATCCACTGCACCCAACTGTTGCCGCGTGAGGTGGTACGGTTGGCGGCAACCGGTGCCGTTGCCGGGTTGTGCCCGATCACCGAAAGCAGCCTTGGCGATGGGATTTTCGACGGGGTGGGCTGGCAGGCTGCAGGCGGGGCCATGGCGATTGGGTCAGACAGCAACATCCGCATCTCCCTGTTCGAGGAACTGCGTACGCTGGAGTATTCGCAACGGTTGCGCGATCACCGCAGGGCGGTATTTGCAACGCAAGCGCAGTCGACCGGTCGGGTCTTGTTCGACGCGGTGGTGTCGGGTGGGGGCCAGGCTGCGGCGCGGGGGCGCGGGGGGCTGCAACCGGGCACCTGGGCGGATATGCTGGCGCTCGACGGTGCCGCGCCCGACCTAGTGGGGCGCGAGGGGGATACGATCCTCGACAGTTTCATGTTTGCGGGCGACCATCGGATGATCCGCGATGTCTGGTCCGGGGGGCGGCATCTGGTACAGGACGGAAAACACATTCACCATCGCGCGATCCGCGACCGCTATGTCAGGACCCTCGCCAAGCTCCGGGATGTGATGTGACGGCGCCCGTCTTCAACGGCTGGCAGGCGGTGCGCGACGAGGTGTTGCGCCGCTTGCAAGCACGGATCTGGCGCCCCGGGGAGATGATTCCGAATGAGGCGGATCTGGCTGATGAACTGGGCTGCGCGCGGGTCACGGTTAATCGGGCCTTGCGGGCGCTCTCTGATGCCGGGCTGTTGGAGCGCCGACGCAAAGCGGGCACGCGCGTGGCGCTGCATCCGGTCCGACGGGCGACGCTTGAAATTCCGATGATCCGGCGGCAGGTGGAGCAGGCAGGCCACGCCTATGGGTATCACCTGACTTCGGCTGGGCGGGCCGAACCAAGCGCTGCGCTGCAAACGTACATGCGGGCAAGACCGGATGCGTTTTTGCAGGTCCATGCGGTGCACCTGCAAGATGGCATACCGTTTGTGGCGGAGGATCGCTGGATCAATCTGGAAACCGTGCCATCTGCGGCCAGCCAGGATTTTTCACAGGTCAGTGCCAACGAATGGCTGTTGCAACACGCCCCATTCTCCCGTGGCGATATCGCCTTCGCGGCAGAAAATGCCGCCGCCGAAACGGCTGACCTGTTGAAAACGCAGGTTGGAGCGGCCGTTTTCGTGACAGAGCGCACCACGTGGTTTGAAGCGCGCTCCGTCACTTTTGTGCGGTTGAGCTTTGCCCCCGGCTACCGGATGCAGACCGAGATCTGACGGCTCAGGTCTCTTTGCGGTCGTCGACGATGTTCAGCTGGGCCATGCCGCTTTGCCCCAGATCGACCGAGGAGAACGGTCCGCCGTGGCACATCTGCCCCGGGTCGGTCACATCTACGGGGCCCGCCTCGGCGAGCACAGTTTGCGCAAATTGCTCGGCGTTGTCCTTGGGCCGGTAGCCCAGAAAGGCGGCTTTGGCGTTGTCCACCGGCGCGCGGTCGTTGTTGGACACGCCGTAGATGACGGCAAAGCCCACCGAGGGGGTATCGATGGCGCGGGTGACCAACTGAATGAGATCATCGTAGCTGAGCCACGATCCCAACGCGCGGGTGTTGCTGACCTGGGCGCAGGAGAGAATTCGCAGATGCACCGATTCCAGCTGGCGCTTTTCCCAATACATGCGGCCCAGATCTTCGGTGAAGCATTTTGCGAGGCCGTAGAATGTGTCGGGGCGATGCGGGACGTCGATGCCGATGCATTCGGATTTGGGGTACATGCCCACCGCGTGGATCGAGGAGGCGTAGACAATCCGTTTGACGCCCGCCTTATAGCCCGCTTCCCAGATGTTATAGGAGCCGACGAAATTGGGGCCGAGCAGCTCTTCGAAGGGTTTTTCATCGACGATGGCCCCGAAGTGGATCACCATGTCCGCGCCCTCGAGGACGGGGGCGATCTGTGCCATGTCTGCCAGATCGGCCTGCACATAAGTTTCGCCGTCATAAAGCGTGCCGATGTCTTCAGCGATATCCGTGCTGACCAGCGTGTCGCACATCGCCGCCAGCGGTTCACGCAAATACGATCCCAAACGGCCTGCGGCCCCTGTCAAAACCAGTTTCATAGTTGTCCTTCCTTGCCGTCAGATGACGGCCTTTTCCAAGAATTTCTCACCGCGCAGAACCCGGTCCACATAGAAGGGTGCGAGGTCCAATGTGCGGTATTCACCATAGGCAATCTGTTCCGCCAGCCCGCGCCCCAAAGCCGGTGCTTGCTGCAACCCGTGACCGGAAAACCCATTGATGAACATGAAGTTGTCAATCTCCGGATGCGGGCCGACGATCGCGTTCTGATCCAGCGTATTATAGTCGTAATGCCCGACCCACATGTTGATCAGCTTGATCTCTTCGAATTGCGGGATGCGGGTGGCGATGATCGGCCAGAACTTGTCTTCCCACAAAGCATGATCGGCATTGAAATCGTCATGCGCCACCGCAGGGTCATCATCCGGCGGGCCGCCCGCAAGATAATAGCGCCCGTCGGTGCGCATGTGCACGCCGGAGGGGTCGATGGTCAGCGGCAGATCACGGTCCAACGGGTGCGCGGCGTCAAAGATATAGGTGTAGCGCTTGCGCGGCTCAATCGGGATATCAAGCCCCGCCATCTGCGCGGTCAGCGCCCCGTGCGTGCCGGAGGCGTTGACCACCGTACCGCAGGCCACATCGCCGCCCGTCTTGAGCGTCACGCCTGCGACGCGATTGCCCGCGCGCGCGATGGCTATGACCTCGTCGGCCACATATTCCACACCGTTTTTCCGCGCCATGCGTTTGAACCAGTCAAACATCGTGCCGCCGTCAAAATACCCTTCGTCGATCAGATTGTGGTTCGCCCCCAGAATGTCATCGAGCATGTAGAAGGGGTAGTCTGCCGCGATCTCCTCCGGGGTCATGAATTTTGTTCCCGCCCCGAGGCCTGCCTGTACCTTCTGGCTATCGCGCAGGGTGTCCGCAAATTCCGGCGTATCGGCCATATACATGTAGCCGTAGCTTTGCAGCACCAGTTCCGGCACGTCCGGGTCGTCGCCCATGAAACTTTGGAAATTCTTGATGAAGTCCGCACCGAACTGCGAAATGCCGATGTTGATCTTGTTGGAGAACTGCTGCCGGATGCAGCTGTTGGTGTGGCTGGTACCGGCGAATTCATAGGTGGGGTCCTTTTCGACCACCAGAATGCGACCGTCAAACCCGGCCATCTGTGTCAGCCACCATGCAACGCTTGACCCATAGATGGCCCCGCCAATGATGATGACATCATAAGATGAATGCTGCTGTGTCATGATCCCCCCACGTCCGCATTGCCTCTGGAACATGGGCGATATGGGTTCGTCAAGCTTTGTGAATTCTCATGTTGAAAAGGGCTGGTCCAGCGCGCGTGCCACAAGCTCCAACCGATCCTGACCATAGAACATATCACCGTCCACGAAATAGGTCGGAGAGCCAAAGACACCCAGGCGAATGGCGTCGGCCGTATTGGCGTCATGTTGTTGCTGTGTCTCTTCACTGCAGGCCGCATCCAGCAGCGCATGGCCGTCCAGCCCCAGGGAGCTTGCGACGCCAGATATCATCTGCGGATCGGCCTGATCCGCGTCGTCCCGCCAATGCGCCTGCAGCAGCGCGCGCGACAGTGCATCGACGTCCAGACCCGCGGATTGCGCCGCAATGATCGCCCCATTCCCCAGAGCCAGCGGGTTGTCGTGATGCTTGGGACGGCGCTGGATCCACGGCAGATCGCGATACTCTGCCCACCGCATGATCTCGCGGCCAAAGTAATATGCTTTATGGGCTTTGGAGCGCGCCTTGAACGGCGTACTGCCCACGGCCACCATGACCGGATCAAGATCAAACGGGCGGTGAATGACCTTTGCCTCTTTTTCCGCGGCAATTTCAGCCAGCCGCCACGCGCCCAGATAGGCAAAGACCGAGTGACAGGAATAGAAATACTCAATGGTTTTCATCTGGTCATCCTTTCTGCGCCAGGCTGCGCGCATCTTTGGCCATCAAGGCGATCACGTCGCGCAACCGGCCGGTGTCTTTCGGGTTTGAGGCGTTGCCGTCCAACCCCCGGCGCAACACGCCCTGCAAAATGGCAAGCAGCCGGAAGTAGGAAAAGACGACATAGAAATTCCAATGCGCGGGCGTCGGGATATTGCGGCGCGCGCAATAGGCGGCCACATATGCCTCCTCCTCCGGCAGGCCAAGGCCCGCGCGGTCCACGCCGCCAAGACCCCGAAAGTGCCCCTTGTGCGGCAATCGCCAGTGCATGCATTGATAGGCAAGGTCGGCCAGCGGGTGCCCCAGTGTGCTCAGCTCCCAATCGAGCAGGGCAACGACCTCCTGGCCCCCCGGGGCAAAGATCATGTTATCGATGCGGAAATCGCCATGCACGATGCTGCTGGCCCCGTCATCCGCCACCATATGCTCACCCAGCCAGTCCATCAGCCACTCCGCATCTGCGAGCACCTCCGTTGCCGTATCACGATACTGGCCGGACCAGCGCCCGACCTGCCGGGCGAAGTAATTGCCGGGCTTGCCATAGTCTTCCAGCCCGACAGATTTGGGATCAATGCTGTGGAGTGCTGCGAGCACGCTGTTCATCGCATCGTAGATTTGAGTGCGGGCACCCGGTTCCAGCTCCGGCAAGGCCGGGTCCCAGAAAATGCGCCCGTCCACCATCTGCATGACCATGAACTGCGTGCCCATCGGGGTCTCTTCACCCGAGAGGTGGTAGACGTGCGGCACCGGCACGTCGGTGTCGGCCAGCGCCTGCATCACCCGATATTCTCGGTCCACCGCATGGGCGGATTTCAGGAGCTTGCCCGGCGGTTTTGCCCGTAGCACAAAAGCTTGCGCGCCACTTTTGATCAGATAGGTGGGGTTGGACTGCCCGTCAGAAAACTTCTGGATACTGTCCAGCCGCTCAAACCCGGTCACATGGTCGGCAAGATAGGCTGCAAGCGCGTCTGGGTCGTACCGGTGCATCGCGAAATCCTTCATGGCCCATGGACAAGTCCCGGTGATCTAAGCAAGTCTGCGGCGGCGGGGAAAGTCCCGATCGTGTCAAAGGAGGAGTGCGACGTGGATATGAACTTTGGCATGGCGGAGAAAAACCGTGACCTTCTGAGCCGTGTAGCGGCGATGATCCGCGATGAGGTGATGCCGATTGAGGCAGAATATCATGCAGAAATTGGCAAGGGGGATCGCTGGCAATACACCGACCGGCAAGCGGAAATCCTCGAAGGGCTGAAGGCCAAGGCCAAGGCGGCGGGGCTGTGGAATTTCTGGCTCACCGACTCCGAAAAGGGATTCGGCTTGAGCACCGTTGAATACGCCTATTTCGCCGAAGAAATGGGCAAGACGCCGCTGGGCGCGGAGGTTTTCAACTGCTCGGCGCCGGATACAGGCAACATGGAGGTGTTCGAGCGCTACGGGACATCTGCGATGAAAGAGCGATGGTTGGCGCGGTTGCTGGAAGGTGAGATTCGGTCCGCCTACCTGATGACGGAGCCGGAGGTTGCCTCGTCAGACGCCACCAATATCGCGATGTCCTGTGTGCGGCAGGGCGATGATTATGTCTTGAACGGCGAGAAATACTGGGCCTCGGGCGCAGGCGATCCGCGCTGCAAGGTCTACATCGTGATGGTGCGCACCGGAAACGACGGCGCCCCCAAACACAAGCGCCATTCGATGATTGTGGTGGACGCCGCGACGCCGGGCATTGAGATACTGCGCCCGATGAAGGTCTTTGGCCATGACGACGCGCCCCACGGGCATATGCACATCCGTTTTTCCGACGTGCGGGTGCCTGCGGAGAACATGTTGCTGGGCGAAGGGCGGGGCTTTGAGATCGCGCAGGGCCGGTTGGGGCCGGGGCGGATCCACCATTGCATGCGGTCGGTCGGGCAAGCGGAAGCCGCGCTGGAATTGCTGTGCCGCCGGTCTTTGCAGAAAGAGGCCTTTGGCAAGCCGCTGGTGCAGTTGGGTGCGAATTTCGACATCATTGCAGAGGCGCGTATGGAGATCGAACAGGCGCGGCTATTGTGCCTGAAAGCGGCGTGGATGATGGATCAAGGAGATGCCCGCGCGGCAGCACCCTGGATCAGCCAGATCAAGGTGGTTGCCCCGCGCATGGCGTTGAAAGTGATCGATGAGGCGATGCAGATGCACGGCGGGCAGGGCATCAGCCAGGACACGCCGCTGGCCATGGCCTGGACCTGGCAACGCGCGCTGCGTTTTGCCGATGGGCCTGATGCGGTGCACCGCCGGCAAGTCGCGCGCGCGGAGTTGCGAAAGCATACGCAGGAAAAGATCTGAGTTTTGATGATCATTTTGCGACGGCTCTCTATACCCGCTGGTTTCGGCCACAATATCGCATATTGTTAACTTGGCGACTTTTTGATGTTAGATGTGAAATTATATGATTGATTATTATCAATCAGCTTCAGGTGAATTCAATCACACGAGATGCCGGTTCACAGCCATTTCGGTCGTTTTTTGAATTGAGCGGCGCCGGTTTCTCTCTCACAGTGCACACATGCGCGCGCCACTCATAGACAATCTGCAATACGCAAATTTTTCACCCCGCATCTTTGAGCAAATGCGGGAGGGCGGCGTCGACGCGGTGCATGTCACCATCGCCTATCATGAGTCGTTCCGTGAAATGGTGCTCAATCTGGAGCGTTGGAACCGGTGGTTCGAGGATCACCCCGATCTGATCTTCAAAGGAACAACGGGGCAGGATGTGCGCAGGGCGCAAGAGACCGGGCGCACCGCGATTTTCTTTGGCTTCCAGAACCCGAGCCCGATTGAGGACGACATTGGGCTGGTGGAAATTTGCCACCAACTGGGCATCCGTTTCATGCAACTGACCTATAACAATCAGTCGCTGCTGGCGACGGGCTGTTACGAGGAGGATGACACCGGCCTGACAAGGATGGGCAAGCAGGTGGTGGCCGAGATGAACCGGGTCGGCATGGTCGTCGACATGTCGCATTCGGCGGAGCGTTCCACACTTGAGGCGATTGCGCAGTCGACCCGTCCCATTGCCATCACCCATGCCAACCCGCATTGGTGGCATGCGGCGCTGCGCAACAAATCCGACCGTGTTTTGTCCGCGCTGACGGAGGCCGGAGGGATGCTGGGGTTTTCGATGTATCCGCATCATCTGGCGGGGGGCGGGGCCTGCACGCTGGAAAGCTTCTGTGGTATGATTGCGGAGGCCGCGGAACGGTACGGCGCGCGCAATCTGGGTCTGGGATCGGACCTCTGTCAGGATCAGCCCGATAGCGTCGTGGAATGGATGCGGGTGGGGCGGTGGTCAAAAACCATAGACTACGGCGAGGGATCAGCCGCAAACGCGGGCTTCCCACCGATGCCGGACTGGTTTGAGGACAACAGGGATTTTGGCAATATACGCAAAGGGTTGCTGGATCAGGGCATGACCACTGAGGAGGTAGACGGGATCATGGGCGGCAACTGGCACCGTTTCTACACAGAAAGCTTCGGTCCGCTATGAAGGATCTTTCCGCCCCGCCACGAGCGCCGCTGCGCCCGCCCGGTCAGGTGATGCGCCTGTCGCGGATGGGGTCGATGTTTCCCACGCGTCTGTCTTTTCTGCGCACGCTGACGCGGTTTCTGGCAGCTGAAAACGCCCAGGTAACGCGGCATGTCTGGCAGATGTGTCCCGAGGGCTACGGTCACGCGGTTTATTGCGTGACCCTTGGCGGATACACCTATTCGCTCGTCGCGGTGTCAACGCAGCTCGCCCCCGAAGAGCGCACCGACCGGGTGATCGCGACCGCCTGGGACACCGCCTATGTGCTCTATGACGGCGTGCCCGATGCGGATGAAATTGCGCGGATTTGCAGCGCTGCCCCACAGCAGGAAGCCGCCCGTTTTACCGAGCGTGATCTTGTGCTCAGCCGCGCCAATAAGTCGGTCAGGTTGTTTGCGCATGTCGTCGAGCGTTTGCGCGCTGGCCAGCAGCCTGACGCCGCAATGGTGCGCCAGATCGGATACCTGATGCGCACCACGGCCGTTTACGGCAACGGCAAATTCGGGATCGCCGATCGCGCTGTCATAGAAACGCGCCCCGGTCTTTCCGGGCCTTTCATGGCCGAGATGCTGACCGTCTGGCTGATCCGCCACTTCACGCATGACTTGGTGGAGCACGTGGGCCAAGGCACGCTCGACCGCGGGCTCAAACGACACCTGGGCATCGGCAATTCTACCGGGCTGGGCATGGCGCCCTTCTTGGTGACGCATCCGGTTTTGCTGAACAACTGGATGTTGGCACGGGAGGCGGCATTGGCGCGGGTGCGGGCGGTGCTGAGGTTGGATGCTGCATCCGTGCAGCGGTTGCACGATCTGGCGACCCGGGCGGCTCAGCATCTGAGCGAATGGCAGGTGCCTGACACACAGCATCAGCAGCGCATCGACGACCTGCGGCGGGATTGGGCGCGGGTTCTGGACTGGCTGACGCCAGAAAACATGACGGCAGATCACGCGATTGAGGCCCTGCTGAGCTGGTCATCGGACCAGACCGAAGATGTGCAGGAATTGATTGTAGCACTCGTGATCGAACTCTTCCCGGACCTGGTGGACGGATTGACGGAATGCATGGCTGATACCATCGGGCCGATGGCAGCGCTGCCCAGGGATACAAATGCGTTACGCAACGCCATTGAGGCGCATTTCGCTTGGGCGCTGCAGCTGGACTATGCCGCGCCGGATCAATGTCAGCAATTCTGGTATGTGAGTGCGGCGAAACAGGAGCCGCGGCTAGGTAACCGTTTCGCAGAAGCGGGTGCGGAATTGGAAAGCCCGCTGGATATCGCGCGTCGGATCAGAGCGTTATACGACGACCTGCCGTCGGAACCCCTTGGCATTTGTGCGTTTTTGGAGCTTCACCCCGAGCATTTTCTGGCGGTATCGCGGGCGGGTCTTGCAGATCACTACCCCTATGCGGAAATCCGCGACAATCTGATCGCAGAAAGCTGTCTGCCCATTGATATGCTGCGGTGCAAGCTGTCGTTTTTTGGGGCCTCCAAGTTTGACCCGAAGTCGGATCGCTGGACGCGGATTACCCTGTGCCAAGGGGCGCCCTTGGCGGATGAGTTGGACGCGCGCACAGACGACTGGTGGTTGCCGGTTTTTGACCAATGAGCTGGTCGCGCGCCGAAATTCTGGCCTTGGCCACAAAAGCCGCGCGCGGGGCAGGGGCGCCGCCGGGACAGGCCACTCAATTTGGCCAAGCCGCTGCGCAACATCTGGGTCGGGGACGGTCGGCGGATGATCTGCTGCGCGCGTTGGCGCAGCTGCCCTCAGGGCCGATCTTGCAGATACCGGTTGAGATCAGCCGGGTCATGATCTCCGCAGAGGGACATCAGAGCATCGATGCCAGTTTCGAAGTTGGAGCTTATGCGGCGCTTTTCGAAAGCTATCTGGAAAGCTTACCGTGCAAGGCCGCGATCACTGCGCGAAAGCCTGAGACCTTTCATATTATGCTAGAACCGAACGTTCCGGCACCACGTGAGCCGTTGGACCGGATCACGGGCTGCGACCTTGCGATTGAGAAGATGGCGGCCCTGGCGGCGCGCACTTTTGTCCCGGAGAGCGAGGCCTCGCGTCTTGCTGGCGCGGGTGCCGGTCTCACGGACAATGACTAAGCAAGTCGAATTGAACCTCGCAGGATCTTACGCGCCCGCGAACGGATCCGTCTCATAAACCACATGCGCAAGGTAGAGGCCCTGGGGCGGGCAAACCGGGCCACAGGCCGCGCGGTCTTGAGCCGCCAGTGCATCGGCGACCTGATCGGGCTCCCATGATCCCGCGCCCACCCGTTCCAGCGTGCCGACGAAGCTGCGGACCTGATTGTGCAGGAAAGACCGCGCACGCACATCGAAATGCACCTCGCGCCCGTGCGGTGTGTCGACAGCCGTCACCTCCAGCCGGTTCAGTGTCTTCACCGGGCTGTCGGCCTGGCAGATGGTTGAACGGAAGGTCGTAAAGTCATGGCGCCCGACCAAATGACGTGCCGCGGCCTGCATCGCATCGACATCAAGGTCGTGTTTGACCTGCCAGACCAACCCGTCCTGATGCGTCGCGGGCGCGCGGCGGGTCAGGATGCGGAACTGGTACTGACGCTCCTGCGCTGAAAACCTTGCATGCCAGCCTTCCGTTACCTCCGCGCAGTCGATGATTACGACAGGCGCAGGTTTGAGATGGTAGTTGAGCGCCTCGGACAAACGAAACGGAGTCCAAGTCGCAGCCATATCGCAATGAGCAACCTGACCCAGTGCGTGAACGCCTGCATCCGTCCGCCCGGCGGCGGCAATCGTATGCGCGCGCGGCTCCAGCCGGGCCAGAGCGGCCTCGATGGATCCCTGAACCGTCACCTGGTCTTTCTGGCGTTGCCAGCCGGCAAAGGGGGCGCCGTGATATTCGATTTTCAGTGCATAGCGGGGCATGGCGCTGCCCCTAGCCTGTGCCGCCCATTGCGTCAAATGCCTTTGTTCGCACTGGCGTGCCCTCGCAGCAGGGCTTATGTATCTGGAAACAGAACCGCAGGGGCAGTCAGGCTTTGGTCATTTCGTCACTCGCCGATACGGTGCTGCGCCAGATTGAAACGGTGCAGGACACGGTCAACGAGACCCTATTTGAACCCGTGATCCGAATTGGCGTGACCGGTCTTGCGCGCTCTGGCAAGACGGTTTTTATCACGTCACTGGTGGCCAATATGCTGGACCGCGGACGGATGCCGCATCTTGTCGCCGCCGCTGAGAGTCGTATCGAGGCTGCGTTTTTGCAACCACAGCCCGATGACACCGTGCCGCGGTTCGATTTCGAAACACATCTGTCGCAGCTTACCGCGCAGGCGCCGAAATGGCCCGACAGCACGCGGGCCATCTCCGAATTGCGCCTGTCGTTGCGCGTCCGCCGTGCCGGCTTGCTGGCCGGGCTGCAAGGGCCGCGTACGATCCACGTGGATATCGTCGACTACCCCGGCGAGTGGCTGCTGGATCTGGCCCTGCTGGATAAATCCTACGCCGAATGGTCGCGTGAGACGCTCGACCGGTTACAAAGTCGCGAGGCAGCGCAGGAGTTTGCGGCGCTGGTGGGCGACACCGAGGCCACCGCGTCGTTGGAAGAAACCACCGCGAAAACACTGGCCGCCCGCTTCACCGACTATCTGAATGCGGCGCGCGCCGCCGGGTTTTACGATTGCACGCCGGGTCGCTTCCTGCTGCCGGGAGATCTTGCTGGATCACCGGTTCTGACGTTCGCGCCACTGCCGGGGGAGGGCACGGGACCCCGCGGGTCGTTGCTGCGGGAGATGAACCGCCGTTATGAGGCTTATAAACGCGAAGTTGTCCGCCCGTTTTTCCGGGACCACTTCTCCCGCATTGACCGTCAGGTGGTGCTGGTCGATGCCTTGGGGGCGATCCACAAGGGACCGCGCGCCGTCGAAGACATGCGTGGTGCAATGGCCGATATTCTGGGCGCTTTCAGACCGGGGCAAAACGCCTTTTTGACGCAGCTTTTTCAGGGCAAGCGGGTGGAGAAAATCCTCTTTGCTGCGACCAAGGCAGATCACCTGCACCACAAACAGCACAAGCGTCTCACCGCCATCATGGAGGCCTTTCTGCGTGGCGCGGCGGATCGCGCGCGGTTTGCCGGTGCCGAAACCTCCGCCATGGCGATTGCTTCTTTACGGGCGACGACCGAAGACAGCATCACCCATGATGGTCAGGCGCTGGACGTGGTCCGCGGCACCCTTTTGGACAGCGGGAAAGAGGCGGCATTCTATCCCGGTGCGCTACCCGAGGATCCCAGCCATTTGTTAACACCTGCGCGCGAGGGAGCCGAAAACTGGCTGGACCAGGACTACCGTGTGATGAATTTCGCACCTTCGCCGCTAAGTTTGCGCCCCGGCGATGGTCCACCGCACATCCGGCTTGATAAGGCAGCCCAATTCCTTTTAGGGGATAGGCTATGAGCACGATCATGATCACCCCGGCACGCAGTCTTGATGCAGGCGCCGTGGGCCACATTCTGTCAGTGTCCAATGACACCATGCCCTGGCTGCCGCGACTTCACTCCGCAGCTGAGGAAATCATGTATGCTGGCGACATGATCGAAGCCGGATGGGTGCGCGTGGCGAAAATCGATGGCAAGGTCGTGGGCTTCATTGCGCGGCACGAAAGCGATGTGCATGCGCTCTATGTTCTGCCCGAGGCGCAGGATTGTGGCGTGGGTACCGCGCTGCTGGATGATGCCAAGACGGAATGTGATTTTCTGGCGCTGTGGAGCTATCAGGCGAATTCGTCAGCGACCCGGTTTTACGGGCTGCGCGGGTTTATCGAGACCGCCCGCACCGATGGCAGCGAAAATGACGTGGGCCTGCCCGATATCCGGTTCGAGTGGGCCAAGGGCGCCTTCTGATGGCCAAGGGGCCGGTTCTTATTGAAATAGACGCGGAAGATCGCACCGGGCCGAGCGTTGCCGATGCGCCGCCGGTGCCGGACGAGGATCTGGCACTTCCACAGGGTCAGGCGATGCAGGTGGCCGCGGGCATTGCCCTGCGCAAACCGTCGCGCCTGGTGCGCTGGTTTTGGTCGTTGGCGGTCGCCTTAATCGGGGCCGTGGTGTCCATCGCCGCCTGGGACTTTCTGACCGGGCTGGTGCTGCGTAACCCGATTTTGGGGTGGGGCGTGACGGCGCTGACCGGGGCCTTTTTGCTGACGCTGGTTGCAATCTGCCTGCGTGAATTTGCGGCATTGGGCCGGTTAGGCCGGCTGGATGGATTGCGCCGCGCTGCAGATACCGCGCTTGAAGCGGAGGATCTGACGGCGGCCCGCGCCGTCACGGATCGGCTTCTCGCGCTCTACAAAGGGCGTGAAGACACGCGCTGGGGCCGCGGTCGGTTTGAGGAATTGCAGCGCGACCAGATGGATGCATCGAGCCTTCTGGTGCTGGCAGATGCTGAAATTCTCGGCCCGCTGGATGTGGCGGCGGCGCGCGAGGTTGAGGCCGCAGCCCGTCAGGTGGCTACGGTCACGGCACTTGTGCCCCTGGCGCTGGCCGACGTCGCGGCAGCGCTGACCGCAAACCTGCGGATGATCCGGCGGATTGCCGAAGTCTATGGCGGGCGCTCCGGGTTCCTGGGCGGATGGCGGCTGACCCGTGCAGTGATGGCGCATCTGGTGGCCACCGGTGCGGTGGCCGTCGGAGATGACCTGCTGGAGCCGGTCTTGGGCGGGTCCATCCTGGGAAAACTCTCCCGCAGGTTCGGTGAGGGGCTGGTCAATGGCGCCTTGACAGCCCGCGTGGGCGTTGCGGCGATGGAAGTGTGTCGACCGCTGCCGTTTGCCACTGGAAAAAAGCCAAAAGTGCGCGATATCATCAAGAGGAGCCTTGGCGGACTGTTTTCGACGTCAAAATCCTGAATGCAAACAGGCGCGATGACCGCGCACGCAAAGGAGTGATTGATGGAAAGCTTTGCCGCTGATCTGGCCACGATGGTTCGCAGACCTTTGGAGCCCGCGCATGTTGCGGCCATGCAAAAATACGGCAAACTCATCGATTTTCCGCGCGGGGCTTTTGTGCAGGAGCCGGGGGAAGCGACCGAGCTGTTCCACTATCTGATCGAAGGTGAATTGGAGGCGGTTGACCCCAACACGCTGGAGCGCGTCGGGATCGCGACGCTTGGTCCGGGCCAGTTCTTTGGCGATCTGCAATTTCTCTCGGGCGGGCTGTCCTTGGCCGGCGCACGTGCCATTCAGGACAGCAAGGTGTTATGCGTGCCCCGCGCCGACATGTTGCGGTTGATGTCGGACATGCCGGAGATGAGCGACATTATCGTCACCGTGCTGGCGGCGCGGCGCAGACGGGCGGTCGAAGCGTCTGACTCTGCGCTGACCTTGATCGGGTCGGAAATCAGCCGAGACATCCGCCATGTGGCCAGCTTTGCAGCGCGCAACCGCATCCCTTTCCGCGAGATCGAGGTCACCTCGGAAGAAGCGATGGCCCTGGCCGCGCAATGCGGCATCGAACAGGCGCAACCGGGGGTGATTTTCGGGCGCGAACGCAAGATTGATCCCGCGACGCCGCGCGGTGTTGCAAAAGCACTGGGTTTGCATCTTGAGGTCGCTGACGACAATGCCTTTGATGTCCTGATCGTCGGCGGCGGTCCGGCGGGCGTGGCCGCGGGGGTTTATGCAGGCGCAGAGGGGCTCAGCGCGCTGGTGCTCGAAGACATGGCCATCGGCGGCCAGGCGGGCACATCAAGCCGGATTGAGAATTACATGGGTTTTCCCACGGGTATTTCCGGCGGCGATCTGGTCGGGCGTGGCGAAGTGCAGGCGATGAAATTCGGCACAAGGTTTTCCGTGCCCCGACGGGCGGCGGCGCTGCGTCAGTGCGATGAGAAGTGGTTTCACGCAACGCTCGATGATGGTCAGGAGGTCAGCGCCAAGGCCTTGATCGTGGCCACAGGTGTGCAGTATCGCCGCCTGCCGCTGCCGGGATTGGAGCGATTTGAAGGCGCAGGCGTGTATTACGCGGCCACAGAGGTTGAAGCACGCTATTGTCGCGATACTGAGGTTGCGGTGATTGGGGGCGGCAACTCGGCCGGTCAGGCGGCGATGTTTCTCGCCCGCACCACCCGGCATGTGCATGTCCTGATCCGCGGGGAATCCCTGGCCGCATCGATGTCGGATTATCTGTTGCAGCGGCTGAACACGCACCCGCGCATCACCATTCACACCCGTACCGAAGTGATGGAACTGCACGGGCGCGACACGTTGGAAAAGATCACCATTTGCGACCGGGCATCGGGTCAGAACTGGGATCTGCGCACGGCGGCGCTCTTTGTGATGGTGGGTGCGGCCCCTAATACCGGTTGGCTCTCGGGGCTGATCAAGCTGGACGACAAGGGGTTTGTGCTGACCGGGGCCGAGGCTGGCGGCCGCTCGCAATATGAAACCTCCTGCCCAGGGGTCTTTGCCGTCGGTGATGTGCGTGCGGGCTCCGTCAAACGCGTCGCTTCTGCCGTCGGCGAGGGGTCGGTGGTGATGTCCGCCGCGTGGGAACACGTGAACGCCTGATCTCTGCAAGAGGCTGAATTGGCTGGTCGCTGCATTGGTGTTTGCGGCTCCGGGTGGTCTTGGGACTTGTTCCCCTTGGCGCCTCTGCTTATAAGGCCCGCATGATAAAAGTCCGCGCGATCATTATTCGAATTATATCCCCGGCGCTCTGAGCTTTGAGACGCCGGGCCAAGGTGTTTGAGCCGCTCGCACCGACCGCTTTTTCCTGTTCCACGACCCATCCGAAGGACGCCCGCAATGTGCGCCGACACGACCGACACCGCCCCACAACTCGACTATAAATCCACGCTGAACCTGCCAAAAACCGACTTCCCGATGCGCGCGGGCCTGCCCAAGCGCGAACCGGAGTGGCTACAGCGGTGGGAGGAGATCGGGGTCTATGACCAGCTGCGCAAGAAGGCGGGCCGCACGCCTTTCACGTTGCACGATGGCCCGCCTTACGCCAACGGGCATTTGCACATCGGGCATGCGCTCAACAAGACCATCAAGGACATGATCGTGCGCAGCCATCAGATGATGGGCTTTGACGCACGCTACATCCCCGGGTGGGACTGCCACGGTCTGCCCATCGAATGGAAGATCGAGGAGCAGTACCGGCAAAAGGGCAAGAACAAGGACGAGGTGCCGATCAACGATTTCCGCGCCGAATGCCGCAAGTTTGCCGCCGGTTGGGTGGACATCCAGCGCGAGGAATTCAAGCGTCTGGGCATCACCGGCAATTGGGCTGACCCCTATCTGACCATGGATTTTCACGCAGAACGGGTGATCGCTGAGGAATTCATGAAATTCCTGATGAACGGCACGCTCTATCAGGGCTCCAAGCCGGTGATGTGGTCGCCAATGGAGCAAACCGCGCTGGCCGAGGCCGAAGTGGAGTACCACGACAAGGAAAGCTTCACCATCTGGGTGAAGTTCAAGGCCTTGATCAATGAGACCACACCCGCGGTGACGGGTGATGCGGGGCAGGTGCAGGCGCTTTCGGATCTTGATGGCGCCTATGTGGTGATCTGGACCACCACACCCTGGACCATGCCCTCCAACAAGGCGGTGGTTTATGGATCAGATATTGCCTACGGGCTTTATGAAATCACCGGGCGGCCTGAGGAATGCTGGGCCCGGATCGGGGAGCGCTATCTGCTGGCTGACAGCATGGCGGCGGATGTGCTGGGCCGTGCGCGGCTGGATGAGACCATGTATCGCCGGTTGCGGGACGTGACGGCGGAAGAACTTAGCCATCTGCGGTTGGCGCATCCATTTAGCGGTGCTGAGGGGAGCGCAGGCGAATGGGATGACATCCGCGATTTCCGTGCGGCGGATTTCGTGACCGATACCGAAGGGACGGGCTTTGTGCATTGCGCGCCCTCCCACGGGATGGAGGAATACGAGCTCTACCGTGATCTTGGCATGTTGAGCCAAGTGATCACCTATAATGTGACCGATGAGGGCATGTTCCGCGAGGGTCTGCCGTTCTTTGGCGGCAAATTCATCCTGAACCGCAAGGGCAAGGAAGGCGATGCCAACGCTGCCGTGATCGACAAGCTTGCGGAGGTTGGGGGCCTGCTGGCGCGCGGCAAGATCAAGCACAGCTATCCGCATTCCTGGCGCTCCAAGGCGCCAGTGATCTACCGCAATACGCCACAGTGGTTTGCCGCCATCGACAAGCCTGTCGGGGACGGGCAGGACATGCATGGCATCACCATCCGCGAACGCGCGCTGACCGAGATCGACAACGTCAACTGGACCCCGAAGTCGGGCCGCAACCGTCTGCATTCGATGATGGAGGCGCGCCCGGACTGGGTGCTCAGCCGCCAGCGCGCCTGGGGTGTGCCGCTGACCTGTTTCACCAAGAAAGGCGCATTGCCCACGGATGATGATTTCCTGCTGCGCGACCCGGCGGTCAACCAGCGGATCGTCGAGGCCTTTGAGGCCGAAGGGGCGGATGCCTGGTATGAAGAGGGGGGCAAAGAGCGGTTCCTTGGCAATGACTACAACCCTGATGACTATGATCAGGTCACGGATATTCTGGATGTCTGGTTTGATTCCGGCTCCACCCATGCCTTCACCCTGCGCGACCGCGCGGATGGTACCGAGGACGGCATTGCCGATGTCTATATGGAAGGCACCGACCAGCACCGCGGCTGGTTTCATTCTTCCTTGTTGCAATCGGTGGGAACGACGGGCCGTGCGCCCTATCGCAACGTTGTGACGCACGGGTTTACGCTGGATGAGAAGGGCATGAAGATGTCCAAATCCCTGGGCAATACCATCGTGCCGGAAAAGGTCGTGCAGCAATATGGCGCGGACATCCTGCGGCTTTGGGTGGCGCAGACGGATTATACGCTGGACCAGCGGATCGGGCCAGAAATCCTGAAAGGGGTAGCCGACAGCTACCGCCGCCTGCGCAATACCATGCGGTACATGCTGGGCTCGCTGAGCGATTTCAGCGATGCGGACCGGGTGGATCCTGCGGAAATGCCGGAACTGGAACGCTGGGTGCTGCACCGTCTGGCCGAGCTCGATAACACCGTGCGTGATGGCTATGCCAAATACGATTTTCAGGGTGTCTGGCAGGCGGTCTTTACCTTCGCGACGGTCGATTTGTCAGCCTTCTACTTCGATATCCGCAAGGATGCGCTTTATTGCGATGGCGATACGCTGCAGCGCCGTGCCGCGCGCACCGTTCTGGATCTGCTCTTCCATCGCCTGACCACCTGGCTGGCACCAGTGATGGTGTTCACCATGGAAGAGGTCTGGTTGGAGCGGTTTCCCGGAGCGGACAGTTCGGTGCATCTGCAGGACTTCCCGGACACGCCGGAGGCCTGGCTGGCCCCCGATCTGGCGGCCAAATGGTCAGGGGTGCGGGGTGCACGGCGCGTTGTGACGGCGGCGCTGGAAATCGAGCGTACCAACAAGGTGATCGGTGCCTCGCTGGAGGCGGCGCCATTGGTCTATGTGGCCGATGCAGAGGTGCGGGCCGCGCTGGACGCGTTGCCCTTTGAGGATATCTGCATCACTTCACAGATCACCGTGAGCGGGGATCCCGCACCGGCGGATGCATTTACTCTTCCTGAAGTGTCGGGTGTTGCCGTGCAATTTGCCAAGGCCGAAGGCGAGAAATGTGCGCGCTGCTGGAAGGTACTGCCCGATGTCGGACGGCACAGCCACGCAGGCGTTTGCGGTCGCTGCGACGACGCCATCGGATAAGCAAAAGGGGCAGGCGGTATCACTGCCTGCCCGCTGCGGGCTCAGGTCGTGCCGTCGATCTGCCGCTGATAGTCTTCGGCGTCAAACCACCCCAGCGATGCGGCAATGACCATGTCGCGGGTCAGATCCCATTCTTCCCAACCGGATACAGTGACCGGGTTACGCGTCTCCGCGTGATGCCCGCGCAGGGTCCAGAGATAGACAGCATGGTCCGCGTTGCCGCGCACGGCGTCGCAGGTAAGCTCTAGGTCTGGGAATTCAGCATGAAACCCGGCCGCCATATCATTCAGGGCCTGTGTGCCCTTGTGCGGATCGCCCCGGTTGATGATGATCTGAGCGTCGGACGCAAAGTGGGCAGCAACCGCGCCGGGGTTTCCGGAATTCCACGCCACCGTATAATCGCGGGCTTTTTCGTCAAGGGTCATGATCGGTATCCCTTTGAGCTATGTGCATTTTTGCCAATGCACGCAGGATGACCCCTGAGATCCTCGGTGGCCAGAAAATTCGCATGTTGCCAAGTTGCGCAGGAACCGGGTTGCTCTCACCCGGCACATCCGACAGGGTCGGGTCATGTTTGAAACCACCGTCCATACGCAATTCGGATCCCTGGTCATCGTCGAAAAGGACGATGCCATTGTTGCCCTGCGTTGGGGGACCTCGGCGCGCAATGACACCACCGAATTGCTTAAGGACGCGGTGCGACAAATCGAAGAATATGACGCGGGCACGCGGGAGGTGTTCGATCTGCCGCTGCGTGTCGAGGGGTCGGCTTTGCAGCGGGATGTCTGTGATGCGATCTACGCCATCGGGTTCGGAGATACCTGCACCTACGGCGATATCGCGAAGGCGCTGGATGTCCCTGCGCAAGCCGTGGGGCAGGCCTGCGGTGGCAACCCAATCCCGATCATCATTCCCTGCCACCGCGTGATGGGCGCCAAAGGCCTGACCGGGTTTTCAGGTGCCGGTGGGGTGGAGACCAAGGTTGCCTTGCTGCGTCACGAAAAAGCGGCAGGGCTGCTGATCTGACCCAGGCGTGGGCGCAGTAATCTCACCGCTGTTGCTGCAGAGCGCTCGCTTTTCTGGGGGGGAAAATCTGCTGTGCGATGCCCGCAAAGACCAGGTAGATCGACGTTGTGACAAGGCCCCAATGCGCCCAGCTTTCAGGGTGAAAATCGACCCAGGCCGCCCATCCCGCAAAGAAGGTCCAGGCCAGCGCGACCGGCAGCGTGATAAACCGCCAGCGTTCGGTGCGCACGGGATGCACGAATTTCAGCGGCACGAACATCGCGATCGCCAGCACCGTCACCATGGTCAGCGAGACCCAGAAATTGGGTTGCAGAGCAAAGATCACCAGCACCAGCATGTTCCAGCAGCCGGGGAAGCCGGAGAAGGAATTATCCTTCGTTTTCATACGGGTATCTGCAAAGTAGAGAGCCGAGGCGAAGGTGATGATGATGATCGCACACCATCCCGTCCACCCGTCCATCAACCCGCTCTTGAAAAGCGCAAAGGCGGGAATGAAAACATAGGTCAGATAGTCGATGATCAGATCCAGCAGAACACCATCGAATTCCGGCGCATTGACTTTGACATGGTAGTGGCGGGCCAAGGGGCCATCGATCCCATCCACGAAAAAGGCCACGACAAGCCACAGGAACATCAGGTCCCACTTGGCATCCACGGCGGCCAGCATCGCCAGCATCGCAAAAACGGCACCTGTGGCGGTAAAGAGATGCACGCCAAGCGCGCGTAGTCGAAGTGTCATCCAATGTTCTTGCCGCAAGCGGCTGAGGGATGCAAAAGGAAAAGGCCCATCCCTGATTAGGATGGGCCAATCCGCAACACTTCGGGACATCGCGTCAGTTGCTGATGCGCACGTTTTCCAGTGGATAGGCGAGCGAATCCTGATCTTCCCACCCGGCATGGCAATCGTGGCAGAACGCCTGTTTGAATTTCATCGGTTTGCCGTTTGGCTGCAGGCCCGCATAAAGCCAGTCATCGGTTTCCGGCGCGCCACCTGCGTCCAGTTTGGTCATGATGAACAGCGGTCCAGGGCGGGCGGCTTTTTTCTTCTTGCTGATGGAGATGCTTTCCTTGGCCAGCACGGAGCCGACAGGCATCTCCACCCCTTCTTCGGCGAATTTTAGATATTGCTCTGCGGCCACGTCATTGGCGAAGGTCTGTAACAGACGATTGCCATGGGGGCCGGCGACGGCAGGGCGGGTCGATGTCACGGTCCAGCTGCGATAGGTGCTGCCGACCGCATCGCCTTGCTTGGCATAGCCCGTTGCCATGGCATCCTTGACGCAATTATAGAGGGCCACAACCTCTGCCTCTTCCAGATCGAAGGCGCTTTCGACGTCCACGGGGCAGTCGGCGGCGTAGGAAGCAGTCGCGGTGAGTGAAAAGGCCATGGCGAATACGGCTAGGCTGAAACGTGTCATTGTAGTCCCTCGGATTTTGGTATGCGGCGGTATGCCGCAGCAGGACCCTGACACATAACCCGTACGGCATGCGGTAAACCTTCGCGCACATTGTCGTGAGCATTTCTACGCTTTGGGATGTGCCCGGTCGTAGACTTCCATCAAACGGGCGGTGTCCACAGCCGTGTAGGCCTGCGTCGTGGAGAGGGAGGCGTGGCCCAGCAATTCCTGAATGGCCCGCAGGTCGCCGCCCGCATCCAGCAGGTGCGT
This sequence comes from uncultured Roseobacter sp., assembly GCF_947501835.1. Taxonomy (NCBI): domain Bacteria; kingdom Pseudomonadati; phylum Pseudomonadota; class Alphaproteobacteria; order Rhodobacterales; family Roseobacteraceae; genus Roseobacter; species uncultured Roseobacter sp. Next base: position 94,326 of record NZ_CANMXR010000008.1, read on the forward strand.
TGCGAAACTGTGCCGCATGGCATGGGGCGTGGCACTGGCAGGCAGCCCCAGCTGCATCCGCGCCCGCGCCATCACCTTCTGGATCGCGCCGGGGGCCAGCGGGCCGCCCCGCACCGCGCGAAAGAGCGCTGCATTGGGCTCCAGCGGATAGGGGCAGGCGCGCAGGTAGGCATCCACGGCTGTGCGGGCGGCGGGCACAACCGGTACCACCCGTTCCTTGCCGCCTTTCCCGATGATCCGCAGCGTTTCGGGCAGCGGGGCATCGGCACCGGTCAGGCCAAGCGCCTCGGAGATGCGCAAGCCGCAGCCCCAGAGCAAGGTCACTACCGCCACGTCGCGCAGTGCGACCCAGGGCTTTTCTGATTGCATCTCGATGGCGTCGATCAGGCTGCGGGCGGCATCCTCGGCCAGCGGGCGGGGCAGTTTTTTCTGAAACTTGGGCGCGCGGACGGATAAGACAGCGGTTGGCTCAAACCCTTCGCGCTCCGCCAGCCAACGGTAGAACGCCTTTACCGCGGAGAGTTTGCGCGCCAATGACCGGGCGCCGATGCCTGTGCCGCGGGCCTGCGCCATCCAGGCGCGCATATCGGTCACGGTGATCCGTGCCAACGGCGCCAGGCCCTGCTGTTCTGCCTTGTATTCGGTGATGAACGCCAGAAATTCCGTGACATCGCCCTGGTAGGCGATGATCGTATTGTCCGAAGACCCCTTTAATGCCCGCTGATGGCTCAGCCACATCTCCAGCGCATCGCGCGCGGCAGGGCTGATCAGGCTCACGACAGCCAGCGGCGCATGATCCGTTCGAAAACGCCGGTAAAGAAGGTCAGAAGATCGGTGCCTTGCTGCGGGCCGAACATATGTGGATCCTCGGCGCCCAGAACCAACAGGCCGGGCAATCTGCCGGGGCCAAAATCCAGCATCAGACAGGCCTCGGATTTGATCCAATCCGCCTTGTCGCCATAGAGAAATTCGGAACCGCCCTGGATTTGCCGCAGGGTGACCTGCCGCGTCGCGCCATGACGGCCTTGTGCGAGGTAGCCCTCGACAAACCCCGGGTCAGCCACCGCCAACACACCATCAAGGCTGCCCAGCACCAAATCCATATCGCCCTGGGTGGATTCCAGGACAAGCTTCACTGCATCCACCCGCAGGATTTCGGCGACCTCGCCGCTGAGCTCTTTCAGGAAATCCTCAAAGGCGACCGGATCCAGCATGCGCAGGATGGCGCGATGGATCTGATTGGTGCCGGCAAGGTTTTCATAGGCGGCGGCAATCACGGACCGGTGCGTGTCTTCGAGACGATCAAGACGGGATTCCATCCGGTCCATCGCGATGCCGCGCAGATCGACGATATTGGCCCCCATGGACCGTTCATTCGCCGCGATCAACGCGTTCATCACATCGGTATCGTCAAGGATCACATCGGGTCGCGAAATGATTGCCTCGCGCAAGGCATCTTCGATTTTTGGGCTGCTGCTCATCTCGTGCTCTTATATTTTTGCAAGATCATAACATGATCTATGCGCAAAAGCTGCCAAGAAATTTGCGGGCTGGCCGGAGACCCGCGAGGTGTTGCCGATGGGTGCCAGCGCCGGGTCAGCGCTGGCGATTTTCAGGAAGGGTTGCGATCCGCGATCAGAGAATGTTCTGGCCCGTCTTGGCCCAATCGGCCATGAACTGCTCCAACCCTTTGTCGGTCAGCGGATGCGTGGCCAGTTTGCGGATCACCTCGGGCGGGGCGGTCATCACATCGGCGCCAATCAGGGCGGCATCCTGCACATGGTTCACCGACCGGATGGAGGCGGCGAGGATCTGCGTTTCAAACCCGTAGTTGTCATAGATGGTGCGGATATCCTGAATGAGGTCCATGCCGTCGAGGTTGATGTCGTCCAGCCGCCCGATGAAGGGGCTGATGAAGGTGGCCCCCGCCTTGGCGGCCAGCAACGCCTGATTGGCGGAGAAACAAAGCGTGACATTGACCATCTTGCCTTCGCCCGACAGAACCTTGCAGGCTTTCAACCCGTCCCATGTCAGGGGCAGCTTGACGGTGATGTTTTCGGCGATCTCGGCCAGCTTGCGGCCTTCTGCAATCATCGCCTCAGCTTCGAGCGCCACCACTTCCGCGCTGACCGGGCCTTCGACGATGCCGCAGATTTCCTTGGTCACTTCGAGGATATCGCGCCCGGATTTCAGGATCAGGGAGGGGTTGGTCGTGACCCCGTCTACCATGCCAAGATCGTTCAGTTCGCTGATGGCCTGGGTGTCGGCCGTGTCGACAAAGAATTTCATCGCTGCTGTTCCTTTCGAAGGTGTATGTGAACGCTAACATCGTTCTCTCTTGCGCTTGGCTTTACCGCATGATCTGCGATGCTTAAACCCTCAATTGTCCACCCCTGCCGGAGCATGCCTGTTGACGCTGCCGCAATTTTACGACCATGGCGATCTGATTGGCGTGCTCACAACCCAGCCTTTGGGCCGTGCGCTGGATTACCGCGCGCCAGAAGGCGGTTGCCATCTTGGGGCTTTCGTCGAAGTGCCATTGGGCCCGCGCAAGGTGCTGGGCGTGGTCTGGGGGCCCGGGAAAGGCGACTATGATCTCGCGAAGATCCGGTCGGTGATGAGGGTGCTGGATGTGGCCCCGATGCGCGAAGAGATGCGCAGCTTTCTGGAACGCGCGGCGGATTACACGCTGACCCCGATGCCTGCGATGCTGCGGCTGGCAACGCGCGCGCCGGGGTTGGGCGATCCGCCCTCGATGCGCAAGATCTATCGGCGCGGGCCGGGCGAGCCTGACAAGATGACCGCTGCCCGGCGCAAGGTGCTGGAGGCGTTGAGCGCCTATGGCGATCTGTCCTTCACGCTTAAGGAACTGGCGGAAATGGCGGGGGTTGGCACCTCTGTCGTCAAGGGGCTGGTGGCGCAGAACGCCGTTGCCGAAGAAGACAGCCCGCGCGATTTGCCGTTTGCACGGCTCAATCCGGCGCTGCCCGGTAAGGAACTGACCGCTGATCAGTCAGCAGGTGCCGCGCAACTGGAGGCGGCGGTCACTGGCGGGCGATATGGCACGACGCTGCTGCGGGGGGTGACCGGGTCCGGCAAAACCGAAGTCTATCTGGAGGCGGTTGCCGCAGCCCTGCGCGCCGGGCGACAGGCGCTGGTGCTTTTGCCCGAGATCGCCCTGACGGCAGAGTTTCTGACCCGTGTTGAGGAACGTTTTGGCGCAAAGCCCGCGGAATGGCATTCCGGTGCCACCATGACCGAGCGGCGGCGTATCTGGCGCATGGTCGGGCAGGGCGATGCGCAATTGGTGATCGGCGCGCGGTCGGCGCTGTTTCTGCCGTTTCAGAACCTCGGTCTGATTGTGGTCGATGAGGAACACGACACCTCCTACAAGCAGGAAGAGGGCGTGCTTTATAATGCGCGGGACATGGCCGTGTTGCGGGCTTCGATCTGCGGCGCGCAGGTGGTGCTGGCCTCCGCCACGCCGTCGCTGGAGAGCTGGGCCAATGCCGAGGCGGGCAAATACCGGCGCTTGGAGCTGACCTCGCGGTTTGGCCCCGCTGTGATGCCGCAGATGCGTGCGATTGACATGCGCGCAGAGGCGTTGCCGTCGGAAAGGTGGGTGTCCAAAGAGTTACAGGACGCGGTGACCTCCCGACTGGAGAAGGGGGAACAGTCGCTGCTGTTCATTAACCGGCGCGGCTATGCGCCCATCACGCTCTGCCGGGCCTGCGGGCATCAGATTGGCTGTGATCATTGTGATGCGCGCATGGTGGAACACCGGTTTCTCAAGCGGCTGGTGTGCCATCAATGCGGCGAGACCAAACCGATGCCGGATGTCTGCCCCGCCTGCGAAGTCGAGGGGCGTCTGGCCGCCGTGGGGCCGGGTGTCGAGCGATTGGGAGAAGAGGCCGCAGCGCTGTTTCCCGAGGCAAAGATCGCCACGTTGAGTTCCGACATGTACGGCTCCGCCCGGGCGCTGAAAGCCGAGATCGAGGGGATTGCCGAGGGGGCTGCGGATGTGATCATCGGCACGCAGCTGGTGGCCAAGGGCCATAACTTCCCCAAGCTGACGCTGGTGGGGGTGATTGATGCCGATCTGGGGTTGCAAGGCTCCGATCTGCGGGCTGCGGAGCGCACGTTCCAGCTGATGCGACAGGTGGCGGGGCGCGCGGGCCGCGCAGAAAAGCCCGGCACCGCCCTTTTGCAGACCTACCAGCCTGAGCACCCGGTCATTCGCGCCATTCTGGCGGGGGATGAAGATCGGTTCTGGGCGGCGGAAGCGCGTGAAAGAGAGGTGGCAGGTGTGCCCCCCTACGGCCGCATGGCGGGCATCATCCTCAGTGGGCCGGATGTGGCGAAGGTATTCGACGCGGGCAACCAGCTGGCGCGGCAGGATGGGCCGCTGCGCGCCATCGGGGCGCAGGTTTTTGGGCCCGCACCGGCCCCGATCGCCCGGGTGCGCGGGCGCCACCGGGTGCGGCTGCTGGTCAAGGCCGAGAAGTCTGCGCCCCTGCAGGACGCATTGGCCAAATGGGTCGGACAGCTGCGGATCAAGGGGGATTTGCGTCTGGCCGTGGATATCGATCCGCAGAGTTTCTATTGAGTTTTATGGGTCTGGTGCTGACGCACCAGACCGGCCTCCGGCGGGGATATTTAGGGCCAGAAGAAACCCCTGCGCGTCACCTGACAGAGCTTGTGCTTTTTTGCGCCTCGCCAAAGGGGGGCAAACAGCATATGCCGGGTCCATGGCCCAATTTGTTCCTCTCTCAGACGCGCAACAGATGCCGTTTTGGCGGCGTCCGATCACCTTGCTGTTTCTGATGGCCTTCGCGATGCCGGTGGCCTTTTTCACCTGGTACGCGCTGCTGAACAATTTCACCAAAGAAGTCGCGGGGTTCGATGGTGCCGACATTGGCCTGCTGCATACGATCCGGGAAATACCGGGGTTTCTGGCCGTGGGAGTCATTGCCGTCATTCTGTTCGTGCGGGAACAAGTGCTGGGGCTGGTTTCCCTGGTGCTGCTGGGTGCGGCGACGGCAATCACCGCGCAATTCCCGCAGCTGACGGGCATTCTGATCCTCACCTTCCTCAGCTCCGTGGGCTTTCATTATTATGAGACGGTCAACCAGTCGCTGCAATTGCAGTGGTTGCCCAAGGACCGCGCGCCGCAGATTTTGGGATGGTTGCTGGCGACCGGCTCTGCTGCGACTTTCATTGTCTACTTCGTGATCATGATCCTGTGGGAGCCTCTGGGGCTCAGCTACAACATCGTCTTCATGTTCGGTGGCGGGATCACCGCGGCCATCGCCCTCTTTGCGCTCATTGCCTATCCGCAGTTCGAAGCGCCCCATCCGCAGATCAAAAAGATGGTGCTGCGCAAACGCTACTGGCTCTATTACGCACTGCAATTCATGTCCGGCGCGCGGCGGCAGATCTTCATGGTCTTTGCGGGTTTCATGATGGTCGAGAAGTTTGGCTTTGAGGTGCATGAGGTTGTGGGCCTCTATCTGATTAACCTGGTGATCAACATGTGCGTGGCGCCGTTTCTGGGGCATATTGTGGCCCGTTACGGGGAGCGTAATGCGTTGGTTTTCGAATACGCCGGGCTGGTTTGCGTGTTTCTGGCTTATGGCGGTGTCTATTTCTTTGACTGGGGGTTTGCCGTCGCCGCAGCGCTCTATGTGATCGATCACATGTTCTTTGGGCTGGCGCTGGCGATGAAGACCTATTTCCAGAAAATCGGTGATCCGGGGGATATCGCTCCAACCGCAGCGGTCGCCTTTACCATCAATCATATCGCTGCGGTGTTCCTGCCGGTGCTGCTCGGGCTGATGTGGCTGGTGTCTCCTGCGGCCGTCTTCTTTTTGGCGGCGGCGATGGCGGGGGTGTCACTGATCCTGGCGACGCTCATCCCGCGCCATCCCGAAGCGGGCAATGAGACGATCTTTTCGCGGCCGGTGCCGACCGCGGCGGAATGAGCGACGCGCGCTTTCTGACAGGCTCCACCATGGGGCATGTCGTGCGGATGACCGCTACCGGCGCGATGGGCATCACATTTGTTTTCCTGGTGGATGCGGCCAATCTGTTGTGGATTTCGCAATTGGGCGATCCCACGCTGGTGGCCGCCATTGGTTTTGCCTTTGCTGTGCAGTTCTTTTCGGTCTCCTCCGGCGTCGGCCTGATGATCGCCGCCACCGCGCTGGTGTCGCGCAGCATCGGTGCCGGTAAGCGGGACGCCGCGCGGGCGCAGGCAGGGGCGGCCATTGTCATTGCGACCAGCATTCAGGCCTGTGTTGCCACCCTTGTGGTGGTTTTCAGACATGATCTGGTGGCCTTCGCCGGGGCCTCGGGCGAAACGGCGGCGCTGGCGGCGCGGTACCTCGGCTTCACCATGCCGTCACTTGTCTTCATGGCCGTTGGCATGATCGCATCGGGTACGCTGCGGGCAGAGGGGCTTGGCGCCAAGGCGATGTATGTGACGCTGCTGTCCGGCACACTGCTGATGGTGGTCGACCCGATCCTGATCCTGTGGCTGGGCCTTGGGCTTGACGGAGCCGCCATTGGGCTCGTCAGCTTTCGCATCGCGCTGATGGGCCTGGGCCTCTATTTCGCGGCGGTTCAGCACAACTTGATCGCATGGCCGACACTGGCCAGCACGCGCGCGATTTTGCGCCCCTATATGGTGGTGGCACTGCCCGCCATCGCCACGCAAATGGCAACCCCGGCGGGCAACTATTTTCTGACCATCGTCATGGCACCCTTTGGGGATGATGCCGTGGCCGCCTGGGCCGTTGTGAGCCGATTGACAGTGGTGGCCTTTGGCGGGATTTTTGCGCTTTCGGGCGCGATTGGCGGTATCTTCGGGCAAAACTTCGGCGCTGGCCATTGTGACCGGCTGCGCAGCACCTATCGCGATGCCTTGATCTTTTGTCTGGCCTATACGCTGGTCACCTGGGCGCTGCTGGCACTGGCCACCCCATTTGTCACCCGCGCTTTCGGATTGACCGGGCAGGGGGCGGAGGTGCTTTACGCCTTCACCATGATCGGCGTGGGCGGGTTTGTCTTTATCGGGGCGCTTTTTGTCTCAAATGCCGCCTTTAACAATCTGGGCAAACCGGGGCGGTCCACGCTTGTGAACTGGATCAAGGATGGCCTGCTCAGCTGGCCGTCCGCTGCGTTTCTTGCGACGTATTACGGCGCGCCCGGCGTGATCTATGGGCAGGCGGCGGCCGGTGCATGTGTCGGTCTTGCCTCGGCGCTCTGGGGATGGCGGTACGTGCAAGGCCTCAGACCCGTACCGCCAGAGGCGCTTGACCTTCCGCCTGCGCGGCCCTACCCGAACCCGGACCGATATCGGAGACGTTGATGCCAACCTTCACTGCCCTCACAACCCTGCCGGGGAAAGCTGCCGCCGAAAAACTGGGAGCGGCGATGGAGCGGCTTGATCCAGAACCAACGGGTGTCGGGGTGTTCGAGGTCGAGGACGGCTCCGGTCTCTGGGAAGTCGGGGCCTATTTCACCGAAACGCCGGATGACACGGCGCTGACCCTACTGGCGACCGTGATGGGTGCAAAACCATTCGTCGTATCCGAATTGCCGGAAACCGACTGGGTGGCCCATGTGCGCCGCGAATTGGCACCGGTCGCGGCGGGACGGTTTTTCGTCTACGGCAGCCATGACGCCGACAAGGTGCCCGCAAATTGTGAGCCCTTGTTGATTGAGGCGGCGATGGCCTTTGGCACCGGTCACCATGGTACGACATTGGGATGCCTGCGCGCGTTGGACAGGCTCGCGACGGCGGGCAAGTCGGGGCTGAACGTTGCCGATATTGGCTGTGGTACAGCGGTGTTGGCGATGGCAGCGGCGCGGATCTGGCCGAACCCGGTGCTGGCCAGCGATATTGATCAGGTGGCTGTCGATGTTGCCGCGAGCAATGTGGCCGCAAACGGTCTGCAGGGACGGGTAAAATGCGTGGAAGCCGCAGGCTTTGACCATCCCGACTTATTGGCGGCGGCCCCCTTTGATCTGATCTTTGCCAATATCCTGAAAGGACCTCTGGTGGCGCTCGCGCCCGATATGGCACGTCACCTGCAACCGGGCGGACATGCGATTCTATCGGGCATTTTGAATGAACAGGCGGATGAGGTGATCGCGGTTTATGCGCAGGCTGGCATCAATCTTGAGCACCGAGAAGAGATTGTTGACTGGACGACGCTTACTCTGAGTAGAGAACTGCCTTAATTGCCTCACTTCCGCCTTATTTGACCTCTTTGCGTTGAGTTTTATGCGTTTTTAAGCCAATTTGATGATGATCCGGTGGGGGCCTGATTGTCAGGAGAGTGTGGTGTCTGATTACGCTCAATTTGAAAAACGCCTTGCGGTGCTTACGACCAAGCACAGAAAAATGGCGCGTGGATATACCGCAAAAATTGGCGAAGACGGCCTTATTATGGTCGAGCCCAAGCGGGTAAGGTCGCCGATCCGCCCGCGCACAATTGTTCTGATGGGTGCCGGTGTCTTTTTGTTCAAGGCCCTGCTCCTGACCTCGACCGGGCTTGCCACCTATGAAAACCGCATTGCAGCGCTAAGCTCCGGGACCGTTTTTGAACAGGCTGCGGCCTGGGTGATGCAACCCGATGTCGTTTCGCGCTATCTGGCGGAAACATTCACGAAGATGATACCTTGAATTGGTACGGAACGCGCGTGACGCGTTCCGAGTGTGTAATCGAATGTCCCTCCAATGATGTTCACTGGTAAAAAAACCGCCCCTTCCATCCAGAAGGGGCGGTTTTTCTTTTCAAAAGGCTCTGTCGTTTGAAGAGCGATACCGCTTAGCGGATGATGTGGCTTTCCGCGACGGTGTCGATGTCGGAGCGGCTCAGGCCGATGTCTTCAAGCTCACGATCGGACAATGTCGCCAGCGCGTTGCGTGTGACGCGCGCGTCGTTCCATGCCACCACAGAAGCGATTGTGGTGTTGATGAAGCTGGAGAAACGGCTTGCAACGGATGCGGAGCCATAGGTGGTGCGGGAAGTATCAAAAGTAGTCATGTTAGCCGTCCTTTGTCTGAAGGTGAACCGGTCTGGCCGGTGTGTTGTGAGGCTCAGATAGGACCTGCCTAGATTTTCAGCAAGATGTGAAAATGCATGTGTGATATGCATTTTTCGCATGGGTCGAATATGTGGTTAACGCACCGTAAACAAATGGAAAATCTTTGGTGGTGTCTGTCGAAAACGTGCCAGATCATGCCGCATTTGGACCGTGAGACCTGCTGCCGCGTCAAAACCGGTATTGCGCCTTAGGATAAAGGAACTGCTTGGCGGATGTTCGCCTTTCGTGCTAATGCGTACAAAAAGCATCAAAATGTCGGGGCAGGGCTTGTGATACGCATAATTGGTATCGATCCGGGGTTGCGCAACCTCGGTTGGGGCATGGTGGATGTTGCCGGCAGCCGGATTTCGCATGTTGCCAATGGAATCTGCAAATCATCAGGGACAGATCTGAGCCAGCGGCTGTTGTCACTGCACGAGCAGCTATCTGTCATTATCGCAGAATTCGCGCCACAACAGGCGGCGGTGGAACAGACATTTGTTAATAAGGATGGTGCAGGCACGCTCAAGCTTGGGCAGGCGCGGGGGATCGCAATGCTGGTGCCCGCGCAGGCGGGGATCAGCGTTGGTGAATATGCGCCGAATACGGTCAAAAAGGCCGTGGTTGGTGTCGGTCATGCGGACAAGGCTCAGGTCTTGCACATGGTCCAGCTGCAACTGCCCGGCGCGGAGATTGCAGGACCAGATGCCGCTGACGCGCTGGCGATTGCGATTTGCCACGCGCATCATAGCGGTGCCGGCGGGTTAAGTGCAGCCATCGAAAGGGCGCGTGCATGATTGGCAAGATTACCGGGCGGATTGATTATAGAGCCGCCGACCATGTGCTGATCGATGTGCGCGGTGTCGGCTACCTGGTCTATTGCTCGGATCGGACCATGGCGGCGCTGCCCGGGGTTGGAGAGGTCGTGGCTCTGTTCACCGATCTGGTTGTGCGCGAGGACCTGATGCAGCTTTTCGGCTTCACCACATTGGCGGAGAAGGAATGGTACCGATTGCTGACCTCGGTTCAGGGGGTAGGTGCCAAAGCTTCCCTGGCTATTCTGGGTACTCTGGGACCCGACGGGGTGAGCCGGGCCATTGCCTTGGGCGATTGGAATGCGGTCAAGGCGGCCAAGGGCGTCGGGCCCAAGATCGCACAGCGCCTTGTGCTTGATTTGAAAGACAAGGCCCCCGGCGTGATGGCGATGGGCGGGACCGTTGCCGCCGCCAGTGTAGAAGCCGTGGCGGAGGTCATCGAGACCTCCCCCCCGGCTGCACCTGCTGCGCAGGTGGCCTCCTCCGCACAGGCGGATGCGCTTTCGGCCCTGGGCAACCTTGGCTACGGCCCTGGTGATGCGGCGGGGGCAGTGGCGCAGGCGGCAGGGGAGGCGCCGGACGCTGATACACCTGCATTGATCCGTGCGGCGTTGAAACTTCTGGCGCCCAAGGGCTAGGGTGCGGTGAGCCCGGTACAGGACATCTTATGAGCGACATCGACCCCACCGTGCGGCCCGAGCCGATGCCTGAGGATGTGGACCGCGCCCTGCGGCCGCAGATGCTCGATGAATTTGTAGGGCAGGCGGAGGCCCGCGCAAACCTGCGTGTTTTTATTCAGTCGGCGCGGCAGCGTGGGGAGGCGATGGATCATACGCTGTTCCACGGGCCCCCGGGCTTAGGCAAGACGACATTGGCCCAGATCATGGCGCGGGAACTGGGCGTGGGGTTCCGCATGACCAGTGGGCCGGTTCTGGCCAAGGCGGGTGATCTGGCGGCAATCCTGACCAATCTGGAACCACGCGATGTTTTGTTTATCGATGAGATTCACCGGCTAAACCCGGCGGTGGAAGAAGTGCTCTACCCGGCCCTGGAGGATTTCGAGCTGGATCTGGTGATTGGCGAAGGCCCTGCGGCGCGCACCGTGCGGATCGAATTGCAGCCCTTTACGCTGGTGGGGGCGACCACGCGTATGGGGTTGCTGACCACGCCCTTGCGCGACCGGTTCGGCATTCCCACACGGCTGCAGTTCTACACCGAGGACGAGCTTTTTGTCATTGTGGACCGCAATGCCCGCAAGCTTGGGGCCCCGGCGGATCAAGGCGGCGCCCGGGAGATTGCGCGCCGTGCACGGGGTACCCCGCGGATTGCCGGACGGTTGTTGCGCCGCGTCGTGGATTTCGCCGTGGTTGAGGGGGATGGCCATGTGACCCGTGACCTTGCCGATATGGCGCTGACGCGGCTGGGTGTGGATCATCTGGGGCTCGATGGGGCGGACCGTCGGTATTTGCAGCTGATCGCCGAGAACTACGCGGGCGGCCCGGTCGGGATCGAGACGCTGAGTGCGGCATTGTCGGAAAGTCGGGATGCGTTGGAAGAGGTGATCGAGCCGTTTTTGTTGCAACAGGGGCTGATCCAGCGGACCCAGCGCGGGCGGATGCTGGCGCAAAAAGGCTGGACGCATCTGGGGATGCAGCCGCCCAAAACGCAGACCGATTTGTTCGAAAAATAGGGTGGAGAAGAGATTTATGCCTCCGGCGGGGATATTTCGGGCCAGAAGAAGCGCATGATGGAGGTTGCCGAGATCGAAGCGCTGTTTACCCGCGAAAGCGGTGATTTTGCCTTTGCCCGGTGGGGCCGGCCCATCGCGCCGATCATCTTTGGGGTGACGGATGAGACGTTGTCCGTTGTCAAAGGGGCTCTGGAAGCGGTGATGGTGCTGTCGGGACATCAGATGGCGGAGACGGATCCGGAGCTGGGCAGCAATCTGATGGTGTTCTTTTTTCGGGAATGGGACGAATTGCCCGAAGTGCCGGGGCTGGACCGGCTGATCCCTGAACTCGGCTCGCTGGTGGCGCGGCTGAAATCTGTTGAGGCCAATCAGTACCGGATTTTCCACTTTGATCCGGATGGGGCGATCAAGGCGTGTTTTGTGTTCCTGCGGATGGACGAAGACTTAAGTGCGGTGCCTGCCGAGACCCTGGCGCTGAGCCAGATCGTGCAGTCGGTGTTGCTGTGGTCGGATAAGGCGTTTCGGGCAAAGTCGCCCTTGGCGGTGGCCGGGGATAAAACGATTTTGCGCCCCGATGTTTCCGCGCTGATCCGGGCGGCCTATGATCCGGTCCTGCCAGCGGCTGCGCAAGACCCCAGCCACGCATTGAGGCTGGCGGCACGGGTGGGGCAGATGCAATGAGGGAGATGGATTTTCAGGCTTTTGCCAAGACCTGGCAAGCGGGATGGAACAGCCATGATCTGGATCGCATCCTGTCGCATTATAGCGAGGACATCCTTTTTCAGTCGCGCAAGGCGCAGGCGTTGACCGGTAGCGGCGTGATCCGTGGCAAGGCGGCGCTGCGAAGCTATTGGGCGCAAGCGTTGGAGGCGCAGCCTGACCTGATCTTCACCGTTGAGGACGTGTTTGAGGGGCACGACATGATGGTGATCAGTTATCTGAACCACCACGGGGTGCTTGCCGCCGAAATCCTATATTTCGGCGCTGATGGGCTGGTGGTGCAGGCCGCCGCCTGTCATCGTGCGGAAGACGGCTGATGCACAGATTCCCGATCCGCGTCTATTATGAAGACACCGACATGGCGGGTATTGTCTATTACGCCAATTACCTGCGCTACATCGAACGGGCCCGCAGCGACTGGGTGCGCGAAATAGGCATCGACCAGTTGGCGATGAAGGCGCAGGGCGTTGTTTTTGCCGTGCGCCGGATCGAAGCCGATTATATTCAACCCGCGCGGTTTGACGATGCGCTGGACGTCCACACAGCGCTGGTGAAATTGACACCCGCCCGGATGATCATGGCGCAGAAAGTGCTGCGCGGCGATGACGTGCTCTTTACCGCCGATGTGACAATTGCTTGCATCGGGGCGGGCGGAAAACCCGTCCGGCTGCCAGCAGAACTCCGCTTAATGCCAATTAGTCCTGCCTCATGACAGCATAGTGATAGCAATCCCGGTTGTTCTTCGTTAGAATCGCGTGAAATTGAGGTCGGCAAAACGGCCCAAAGCGGTACAAAGTAAAGAGCAGGCATCATGGAAGCAGAAACGCTGGCACTGGCGCATGAGATTGATTTCTCATTCTGGGGGCTGTTTGCCCGCGCGACATTAATCGTCAAACTCGTGATGATCATGCTGATCGTGGCCTCGTTCTGGTCCTGGTCGATCATTGTGATGAAGCTGCTGATCTTTCGGCGCGCCCGTGCCGAGGCCGGTGAATTTGATCAGGCGTTCTGGTCCGGTGAACCGTTGGACGGGCTCTTTGAGGCCGTTGGCCCGGCCCCTTCAGGCAGTTCGGAAAAGATATTCGCGGCCGGTATGACGGAATGGCGGCGCTCGCACCGAGATGATGGTGGGCTTATCGCGGGGGCGACATCGCGGATTGACCGGTCGATGGATGTGGCCATCAACAAAGAGGCTGATTACTTGCGCGGTGGGTTGACCGTTCTGGCAACCGTGGGGTCATCCGCACCCTTCATCGGCCTTTTCGGGACCGTCGTGGGCATCATGAATGCGTTTATCGAGATCGCGGAGCAGCAGAACACCAACCTCGCGGTTGTGGCGCCCGGCATTGCCGAGGCTCTGCTGGCCACCGGGCTTGGCCTTCTGGCGGCGATCCCGGCGGTGATTTTCTACAACAAGCTGAGTGCGGATTGCGACAAGATCCTCTCCGGCTACGAGGCTTTTGCCGACGAATTTGCCACCATCCTCAGCCGCCAGTTGGACAGCTGACCGATGGGCGCGGGTGTTATACAAAATCAGGGCGAGGGCACGCGGCGCAGACGTCGCGGGCGCGGCAAGCCACAGCCGATGTCCGAGATCAATGTCACCCCTTTCGTAGACGTAATGCTGGTGTTGCTGATCATCTTCATGGTGGCAGCGCCCCTTTTGACCGTGGGTGTGCCGGTCGAGCTGCCCAAAACCGCCGCTGGCGCTTTGCCTGCAGATCAGGAAGAGCCGCTGACCATCACGATTACCGCCGAAGGCAGCCTGCAGATCCAGACCACCGAGACCGCGCGGGGCGAATTGATCCCAAAACTGCGCGCTATTGCCGCCGAACGCACCAGCGATCAGGTGTTTCTGCGTGCGGATGGTGCGGTGCCCTATTCCCGGGTGATGGAAGTGATGGGCGCGCTGAACGCGGGTGGGTTTTCCAATATTGGGTTGGTGACGGATATCGGCGGGCCCACGCTCGACGGCCAGGACGGGGCCGCTGGCGGGGCGGATCGGTAGGGCCGAGGTGCATACCGGTCATTATATCTCGGGCGCGGGTCACACCTTGTTGATCGGGTGGCTCATCTTTGGCGATGTCTTTGCCGCCGAACCTTTGCCGTTTGAAGCAAGTGCGGTCTCGGTGATTTCGGGCGCGGAATATGCCGCCATGGTCGCTGCCGGACAGGCGCCGCAATCGACCACGGAGGTGGCGCAACCCTCCAGCCCCGAAGTCACCCCGGATGCGCCGGAGATCGCAGCGGCCGACGACACCGCAACCGAACAGACGCCCCCCGCGCAGGCCGAAACGCCGGATGCCGAGGATGCGCCGGATGTGTCTCAACTGGCCCCACCACAGGCAGACGTGAGTGATGAGGCGCCAATCTTGCCAGAGCCGCCTGCGGATGTGGCTGTCTTGGTGCCTGAGGTCAGCGATACACCTGTCCCGGAGGCTTCCGAACGCGTTGCGCCCGAAGCCGTGGCCCAGCCCGACCCCGAAGCCATACCCGACCCGGTGGAGCAGGAAGCGGTGGTTCCAGATGAGGCGGGGGAGACACCTGAAGATCCCGCTGAAGCCACAGCGCCCGAAGCCGCCGCAACAGAAATCGTGACCGAGGCGGAAAAGCCGAGTGCTTTGCCGACCACATCCGCCCGGCCCCCGGCGCGCCGACCGGAAGCGCCGGTAGAGACGGCGCAACCGGCTGAAACCCCTGAACCCGAAGCGCCCACCGCGGAAACGCCCTCCGACACTACTGAGGATGCGGTGGCCTCCGCGCTTGCCGAAGCGTTGGCCACCGAGTCCAGTGCGCCATCCACGCCGCAAGGCCCGCCCCTGTCGGCGGGTGAAAAGGAAGCCCTGCGGATTGCCGTCTCCAGCTGTTGGAACGTCGGCTCGCTGTCCACGGACGCGCTGGCGACGACGGTGGTGGTCAGCGTTGCGATGTCGCAGGATGGCAAGCCGGTCGCCTCGTCAATCCGCATGGCATCAAGTTCCGGCGGCACCGAGCAGGCCGCCCGTCAGGCCTTTGAGGCGGCACGTCGCGCAATTATCAGATGTGGCGCAAAAGGTTTCGAATTACCCGTAGAAAAATATAGTCAGTGGCAGGATATTGAGATGACGTTCAATCCCGAAAGGATGCGTATCAAATGAGACTTCTGGGAATGATGCTGGTTGCGGCCCTTGGATTGACCGCAGTGCCCGTAAGCCAAGTGCAGGCACAAAGCGACGGCCCGTTACGGATCGAGATCACCGAGGGCGTGATCGAGCCCTTGCCCTTTGCCCTGCCGATCTTTGAAGCAGAGACCGGCGATGCCAGCGGTCTGGCCGCACAGATCAGTCAGGTGGTCTCCGCCGATCTCTCGGGCACCGGGCTCTTTCGGGAAATTCCGGCAAATGCCTTCATCAGCAACATCAGCAGCTTTGCAGCCCCCGTTCAATATGCCGATTGGAAAGCGATCAACGCACAGGCGCTGATCACCGGGGCGGTGGCCGTGCAGGGCGGGCAGTTGAACGTCAAGTTCCGCCTTTATGACGTGTTTTCCGGGGCAGAGATGGGGTCGGGCCTGCAGTTCACCGGCACCACCGATGGTTGGCGCCGCATGGCGCATAAAGTGGCCGATGCCGTTTATAGCCGGATCACCGGCGAGGGCGGCTATTTCGACAGCCGGGTGGTCTATGTGTCTGAAACCGGCGGCAAGGATGCGCGGCAGAAGCGGCTGGCGATCATGGATTACGACGGTGCCAACGTGCAGTACCTGACCGACAGCAGCGCGATTGTGCTGGCCCCGCGGTTTTCGCCCAACGGCGACCGCGTGCTTTACACCAGCTATGAAACGGGTTTCCCGCGCATCTACGTGCTGAACGTGGGGTCGGTGCAGCGCCGCGAGTTGGAGAGCCAGGACGGCACCATGAGCTTTGCGCCCCGGTTTGCCCCCGATGGGCAGAACATCGTTTTTTCGCTGAGCCAGGGCGGTAATACCGATATCTGGGCGATGAATATCGCCGGGGGCCGGGCCACCCGGCTGACCTCCACGCCGTCGATTGAAACCGCGCCGAGTTTTTCACCCGATGGCAGCCAGATCGTCTTTGAAAGTGACAGGTCCGGCTCACAACAGCTCTATATCATGCCCGCAGGGGGCGGCGAGGCGCGACGGATCTCCTTTGGCCCCGGGCGCTATGGCACACCCGTCTGGTCACCGCGTGGGGACCTGATCGCCTTTACCAAGCAGAACAGCGGGCGGTTTCATATCGGCGTCATGCGCACGGATGGATCCGAAGAGCGGCTCCTGACCGCCTCTTTCCTCGATGAAGGCCCGACATGGGCCCCGAACGGTCGTGTGATCATGTTTACCCGCGAAACCCAGGGCGAAGGCGGGCGCTCGTCGCTCTACTCCGTTGATATCTCAGGCCGTAATCTGCGACCCGTCAGTACGCCGGATGGCGGGTCGGACCCGTCATGGTCGCCTTTGCAGAATTGAACCCCTTGAAATCGTTTCCATGGGCGCTTGCCTGTGGTAAAACTCCAATAAAATAACAACCAAACTTGGAATATGAGGCAGAGACCATGACAACGACAGCAAAAATTCTTCTTCTGGTTGCGGGCCTTGCGCTTGCGGCCTGTACCGACCCGAGCCGCCTGGGCGGCGATGGTGCCGGCGGGGGTATCGGTGGTGCTGGCGGCCCCGTTGTTCCGGGCAGCGCCAATGACCCAACATCCGCGGCCTATTTCAACCAGACCATCGGGGACCGGGTGCTTTTTGCCGTGGATCAGTCGAACCTGACGCCTGAAGGTCAGGTGGTGCTGGATGGTCAGGCCACATGGCTGCTGACCAACACCGACTTCACCGCGATCATCGAAGGGCATGCGGACGAACAGGGCACCCGCGAATATAACGTCGCATTGGGTGCCCGCCGCGCCAATTCCGTGCGCGAATATCTGGTGTCCAAGGGGGTTGCGGGCAATCGGCTGCGCACCGTCAGCTACGGCAAAGAACGCCCGATCGAGATTTGTTCCAACGAGGCCTGCTACGCCAAGAACCGCCGCGCGGTGACGGTGCTGGCGGGTGGATTGACAGGGTAACGCCATGCGCATCCTAGCTGCACTTGTAACCTGCATCGCCCTTGCCCCGCTGAGCGCGGCGGCACAGAACGATCAGACCCTTGCGGACATCCGTCAGGAAATGACGGTGCTCTACGTCGAAATCCAGAAACTCCGGCGCGAACTGTCGACCACGGGCGCGCCGTCCGTGGATCAAACGGGGGGTTCCGTGCTTGACCGGATGAACGTGATCGAAAGCGAGATGCAGCGGTTGACCTCCAAGACCGAGGAGCTTGAGTTCCGCATCAATCGGATCGTCGAGGATGGCACCAACCGGATCGGTGATCTGGAGTTCCGTCTGGTGGAGCTGGAGGGCGGCGATATTGCCGCGCTCGGCGAAACCACCACCCTTGGCGGTGATGTTGCCACAGCCGCGACGCCCACGCCCGGTGCAGGCAGCGCCCCGGTCCTCCCGGAAGGGGGCACACAACTGGCCGTTGGCGAAGAGGAAGATTTCAAAAAGGCGCAGGCCGCTCTGGCGGAAGGCGATTTTCAGAATGCGGCCGCGCTGTTTGCCACGTTCAGCGCGACCTATCCGGGCGGGCCATTGGCGGCCGGGGCCGACCTTGGCCGGGGCGAAGCGCTTGAAGGTCTGGGCGACACGCGCGAGGCTGCCCGTGCCTATCTGAACAGTTTCAGCGTGGATCCGACGGGCCCGGTGGCGCCACAGTCGCTTTACCGTCTGGGCCGGTCCCTTGGTGGGCTGGGCCAAACGCAGGAGGCTTGCATCACGCTGGGCGAGGTTGGATTGCGGTTCCCAAGCGATCCCGCCGCAGAACAGGCCCGTACCGAGATGCAATCGCTGGGCTGTGCATGATGTAATGCCTCCGGATCCGGGCGGGGTGTTGGCAAAGCACCTGCTGCCCAATCCGCCAAGCGCCCTTGGCGTTGCGGTCTCCGGTGGCAGCGATTCCCTCGCGCTTTTGCATTTGCTGCATGATTTCGCGGGCGTTCATGGGACGCAGCTGCATGTGGTTACAGTGGATCACGGGCTGCGGTCAGAAGCGGCGGAGGAAGCGGCTTTTGTCAAACGCATTTGCAGGGATCTGAAACTGCCCTATGAGATTGTGCATTGGACAGGGTGGGACAATCGCGGAAACCTGCAGAACGAAGCTCGCCGGGCCCGGTATCGGTTGATTTCGGAATGGGCACGTGAACGCGGCCTGCGGTTTGTCGCATTGGGCCACACCTGTGATGATCAGGCAGAGACGGTTTTAATGCGCCTGGCGCGCGGTGCCGGTGTAGATGGCCTTGCTGCCATGTCACCGCGCCGAACAGCTGACGGGATTACCTGGATTCGTCCCTTGCTGACCATTCGCCGGGCCCAGCTGAGAGGTGAATTGCAAGCCCGCGGTGTTGCCTGGTGCAACGACCCAAGCAACGACGACACGCGATATGACCGTATCAAAACCCGTCAGGCTTTGGCGGTGTTGGAACCCCTTGGCATCGACGCGCAGACGCTGGGGCAGGTGGCCTTCAACATGGCACGCGCGCGGGATGCCCTGGCATGGCAGGCCTTTCTCTCCGCCCGGTCGATGGTCACCATTGATGCGGGCGCGGTTTGTATCGACTGGCGCGCCTACAGAACCTTGCCGGATGAAACGGCACGCCGCATTCTGGTGAGCGCAATTGGCTGGGTTGGCGGCTCAGAGTACCCACCGCGCCGCAAGGCCGTTCTGGGGATGATAGAGGCGCTGAAACAAGGCGTGACCGCGACCCTTGACGGTTGTCAGACATGGCGTGATCCGGAGAAGCTCTGGGTGTTTCGGGAGTTTAATCCGGTGCGCGACCTGACCTGTCCGCTGAACGAGGTATGGGATGGCCGATGGCAGATGCGGGGAGGCGCGATGGATGGGGCCGCCCGCATCGCGGCCCTGGGCTCCGAAGGATTGACCCAGATCGAGACCTGGCGCGAAACCGGCAGGCCGCGCGCGCTCTTGTGCAGCACGCCAGCGATCTGGAAGGGGTCCGAAGTGGTCGCGGCACCCTTGGCGGGCTTTGCCAACGGATGGCACGCGCAGCTGGAAAACGACGAAGAAGCATTTTTTGCCGCACTTTTATCGCATTGAACATGTCGGCACAGTGTCTATCTTAGTCGGGTGGTGGTACCATTGCGGTGCGCACCACGCGCATATTTAGGAGAATTTCGTTGGGTAACGCACGCAACATCGCCTTTTGGGTCGTTCTGTTCCTTCTGATCCTGGCTCTGTTCAATCTGTTCAGCGGCCCCGGCAGCACATTGCAAAGCCGCGAGATCAGCTATTCTGAGTTCGTGAATGCGGTGGAATCCGGCAATGTCAGCAACGTCACGCTGGATGGTGAGCAGGTGCGATTCCGTCAGGAGGACGGCGTCGATTACATCGCGATCAAGCCGGAAGACGCTGAAATCACGAGCCTTTTGATCGAAAACAACATTGCCGTGCGGGCTGAGCAACAACAGCAGTCGGGGTTCCAGACCTTCCTGATGTCGCTGCTACCATTCCTGCTGCTGATCGGTGTCTGGGTTTACTTCATGAACCGAATGCAGGGTGGCGGCAAAGGCGGCGCCATGGGCTTTGGCAAATCCAAGGCCAAGATGCTGACCGAAAAGCATGGCCGCGTGACATTTGACGACGTTGCGGGAATCGATGAAGCCAAGGAAGAGCTCGAAGAAATTGTTGAATTCCTGCGTAATCCGCAGAAATTTAGTCGATTGGGCGGGAAAATTCCGAAAGGCGCGCTGCTTGAGGGCCCTCCCGGCACCGGTAAAACATTGCTGGCGCGCGCGATCGCGGGCGAGGCGGGCGTGCCGTTCTTCACGATCTCCGGTTCCGATTTCGTCGAAATGTTCGTTGGTGTGGGGGCGTCCCGTGTCCGCGATATGTTCGAGCAAGCCAAGAAAAACGCGCCCTGCATCGTCTTCATTGACGAGATCGACGCCGTGGGCCGTCACCGGGGAGCCGGGTATGGCGGCGGCAACGACGAGCGTGAACAGACGCTCAACCAGTTGCTGGTGGAGATGGATGGTTTCGAGGCCAACGAAGGTGTGATCATCATCGCCGCGACCAACCGTAAAGACGTGCTCGACCCCGCGCTGTTGCGCCCCGGTCGTTTTGACCGTCAGGTGACCGTCGGCAATCCCGACATCAAGGGTCGCGAGAAAATCCTCGGTGTGCACGCCCGTAAAACACCGCTTGGACCAGACGTGGATCTTCGGATCATTGCGCGCGGCACACCCGGTTTCTCAGGTGCCGATCTGGCAAACCTCGTGAACGAGGCTGCATTGGGCGCGGCTCGGGTCGGACGTCGTTTCGTGACCATGATCGATTTCGAACAGGCCAAGGACAAGATCATGATGGGGGCTGAACGGCGCTCCATGGTGATGACGCCTGAGCAAAAGGAAATGACCGCTTACCACGAAGCCGGGCACGCCCTTGTTGGGATGACCCTGCCGAAATGCGATCCAGTCTACAAGGCGACGATCATTCCGCGCGGTGGTGCGCTTGGTATGGTGATGAGCCTGCCGGAGATGGATCGCCTGAACATGTTCAAGGATGAATGCCACCAGCGTCTGGCCATGACCATGGCCGGTAAAGCCGCTGAAATTCACAAATATGGCGAAGAGGCCGTATCGAATGGTCCGGCGGGCGATATCATGCAGGCCTCCGCCCTCGCACGCGCGATGGTGCTGCAATGGGGCATGTCGGACAAGGTGGGCAACATCGACTATTCCGAAGCGGCGCAGGGGTATCAGGGCGCAACGGCGGGGTTCTCCGTCTCTGCCAACACCAAGGAGACGGTGGAGGAAGAGGTGCGCCGCTTTATCCAGGACGGATACGACTGGGCGCTGAAGATCATCGTGGAACGTGAGACCGAATTCGAACGTCTGGCACAGGGTCTGCTGGAGTATGAGACGCTGACCGGCGATGAGATCAAACGCGTGATGGACGGTGAGCCGCCGGTACCGCCTTCGGATGAAGCGGACAAGCCTGACAGCGGATCAGCGCCAAGCGTCACCGGCATTCCGAAAGCCAAGGCGAAGAACAAGAAAGCACCGCCATCAGATGGTGGGTTGGAGCCTGAACCTTCGACCTGATCACGCGGCGCGATGGTGCGGTCACAAAAAATCATGAGGCCCTGCTCCGGCGGGGCCTTTTCTTTTGCATGGGTCTTTGGTCAGATCACCCCTGAACCAGAACAGGAGTTGCCTTGTGCCCGCGCTATTGCCCACACACTTCACCGGAACCGTCACATGGTTGGGCCGGGTCATCGACAGCGAAGAGACCCTGCGCGCGGAGGGGCTCAACGCCGCAGAGCTGACCTTTGCCGGCATTGAAGGCGAATGTCATGGCGGTCTGACGCGCCCGTCCTGTGTCCGCACAAAGGCGCAGTATCCCAAGGGTACCGAAATCCGGAATGTGCGGCAGCTTTCTGTTCTCTCTGCCGAAGAACTGGCCCTGATCGCCTCGGAAATGGGGTTGGAGGCGATGGATCCCGCCTGGATGGGCGCATCGATGGTGATCGAAGGGATCCCGGATTTCAGCCATGTCCCACCCTCCTCGCGGCTGCAGGTGCCCAGCGGAGCCAGCATCACCATAGACATGGAAAACCGCCCCTGCATCTACCCCGGTCGCGAGATTGAAAAGGACCGCCCGGGCTTTGGCCCGGCCTTCAAACCCGCGGCGAAAAATCGGCGTGGCGTGACGGCCTGGGTGGAACGGGAAGGATCCATCGCGGTTGGCGATACCGTCACATTGCACATTCCGGACCAGCCCGTATGGGCGCATTTTGGGGACGTGCGTACGTAACATTCGTTTCCGAAAAGAAACGATTGGCGCGCTTCCCGCCGCAAGACGTCTTGGAAATGTCGGAATTGCCCTTCTGCGCGCACCTGCGCGCTCGTATGCATGCTCCAGCAACATTGCCGTGCGCGGCATTTCAACGGGGATTCTCTCATGGCTTACAAAACTGACATCGAAATCGCGCGTGAAGCGTCGAAAAAACCGATCCAGGAGATTGGCGCGAAACTGGACATCTCCAGCGACGACCTTTTGCCCTATGGCCATGACAAGGCGAAGGTCAGCCAGTCCTTCATCAACTCCGTGCAAGACCGTCCCGACGGCAAGCTGATCCTCGTGACCGCGATCAATCCGACACCAGCCGGTGAGGGCAAGACCACGACCACCGTGGGCTTGGGCGATGGCCTGAACCGCATCGGCAAAAAGGCCGCCGTGTGCATCCGTGAAGCCTCCCTGGGGCCAAACTTCGGCATGAAGGGCGGTGCCGCGGGCGGCGGTTACGCGCAGATCGTTCCGATGGAAGAGATGAACCTGCACTTCACCGGTGACTTCCATGCGATCACCTCCGCGCACTCGCTGCTGTCAGCGATGATCGACAACCACATCTACTGGGGCAATGCGCTGGAGATCGACACTCGCCGTGTTGTCTGGCGCCGAGTTGTGGACATGAACGACCGTGCGTTGCGTCAAATCACCACCTCTCTGGGCGGTGTCGCCAATGGCTTCCCACGCGAAGCCGGTTTCGACATCACCGTGGCCTCCGAGGTCATGGCGATCCTGTGCCTCTCCAAGAACCTCGATGATTTGCAGAAACGTCTGGGCGACATGATCGTGGCCTACCGCCGCGACCGCTCGCCCGTCTTCGCGCGCGACATCAAAGCCGATGGCGCGATGACCGTCCTGCTCAAGGACGCGATGCAGCCGAACCTCGTGCAGACGCTGGAAAACAACCCGGCCTTCGTGCACGGTGGCCCCTTCGCGAATATCGCGCACGGCTGTAACTCGGTGATCGCCACTACAACGGCCCTGAAACTGGCCGATTATGTTGTGACCGAAGCGGGCTTTGGCGCGGACCTCGGGGCCGAGAAATTCCTCAACATCAAATGCCGCAAGGCTGGGCTTGCCCCGTCTTGTGTTGTGGTTGTGGCCACCGTGCGCGCGATGAAGATGAACGGCGGCGTTGCCAAAGCGGACCTGGGTGCGGAAAACGTCGATGCGGTGAAAAACGGCTGCGCCAACCTGGGTCGTCACATCGAGAACGTCAAATCCTTCGACGTGCCGGTGGTGGTCGCCATCAACCATTTTGTCACCGATACCGACGCAGAAGTGCAGGCGGTCAAAGACTACGTCGCAAGCCAAGGCTCCGAGGCGGTTCTGTCCCGTCACTGGGAGTTGGGCTCCGAAGGATCAGCCGATCTTGCGACCAAAGTTGCCGAAGTCATCGACGCGGATGAGGCGAATTTCGCGCCGATCTACCCCGATGAGATGAGCCTTGCGGAGAAGATCAACACCATCGCGACAAAGATCTACCGTGCCGACAGCGCCCAGATGGATCAGAAAATCCTCAACCAGCTGAAGGATTGGGAAGATCAGGGATACGGCAACCTGCCGGTCTGCATGGCGAAAACCCAGTATAGCTTCACCACCGATCCCAATGAGCGCGGCGCGCCCACAGGGTTTGACATCCCGGTACGTGAGGTCCGCCTGAGCGCGGGGGCCGGATTTGTGGTGGCGATCTGTGGTGAGATCATGACGATGCCCGGCCTGCCGCGCGTGCCTTCCGCCGAAAACATCAAACTCAACGCAAATGGTGACGTCGAAGGCCTGTTCTAAGGCCAAGGCGTCACCCGTGATGTGAAAAGGGGCAGCAAAAGGTTGCCCCTTGCGCCTCGCACCGCCAAGCTGCGCGTCATGACATTCAAGGAGACCATGATGACCAGATTGATTGCCGTGCTGTTTGCGGTGGTGTTTGCAGGGGCTGTGGCCGCGCAGGATCGCTATGTTGGATATTATTACCCCAAGGTCACGTCGGAGGAGACATTCGACCGCGTCGTGCGCGCCAGTCAGGGGGCGGGCAAGGCCGTGCGCATCGATTTTGTGAATGTCCTGACCACGGCGCAGCTCGATACGCCGGAAAGCCCGCGTTTCGTGTTCTTTTCCAAAGGCGAAACCTCCTCCACACTCATTCTCACAGCGCTTGATGATGAGGTTTTCTCGACCCTCTACCGAGCCCGCGCGATCATGGCGCAGATGACGGTTGCGGTGCGTCAGGGTGGGTTTTTCCGGCAGGAAGAGCTGCAATACGTCGCAACGTTTTACGATTTGCTGCAGCTGATGCAGTTCGACGAATTGGTGATCACGGATGGTCACTCATGGGCCCATAAGGTCACTTTCAAACGACAATAGGAAGACAACAGATGCCAGCCAAGATCATCGACGGAAAAGCTTTTGCTGCCACGGTACGCGCCCAGGTCGCAGAGCATGTGACCAAGCTCAAAAAGGGCCATGGGATCACCCCCGGCCTTGCCGTGGTCCTGGTGGGCGAAGACCCCGCAAGCCAGGTCTATGTGCGCTCCAAGGGCAAGCAGACCGCCGAAGTGGGTATGAAATCTGTTGAGCACAAGCTGGATGCGGAGACCTCCGAGGCGGATCTGTTGGCGGTGATCGATCAGCTGAACAACGATCCCGAGATCCACGGGATTCTGGTGCAGCTGCCGCTGCCAAAGCATCTGGACGAAGATCTGGTGATCAATTCCATCGCGCCGGAGAAGGATGTGGATGGGTTCCACATCTCGAACGTCGGGCTGCTGGGCACCGGCCAGAAATCCATGGTGCCCTGCACGCCACTGGGCTGTCTGATGATGCTGCGCGATCATCATGGGAGCCTGTCCGGTATGGATGCGGTGGTGATCGGACGCTCTAACATCGTGGGCAAACCGATGGCGCAGCTGCTGTTGGGGGATAGTTGCACGGTGACCATCGCGCATAGCCGCACCAAGGATCTGCCCGATGTCGTGCGCCGCGCCGATATTGTTGTGGCTGCCGTGGGGCGCCCCGAAATGGTACCGGGGGATTGGATCAAGCCGGGTGCCACGGTGATTGACGTCGGCATCAACCGTCTGGATGCGCCGGAGCGTGGCGAGGGCAAGACCCGCCTCGTCGGCGATGTCGACTACGAAAGTTGCGCCGCAATGGCGGGCGCGATCACCCCCGTACCGGGTGGCGTGGGGCCCATGACAATCGCCTGCTTGCTGGCGAACACGGTCACGGCCTGTTGTCGGGCCAATGATCTGCCGGAACCTGAGGGGCTGACCGCTTAAGCGCTAGAGCGGTACCGGCACCATCGTGCCCTGTAATACCGCGATCAGCTTTTCCGTGTTGTCTTCGATGGCGTGAACCTCGGAGGTCACCACAACCAACCGCCTGCCGGGTTTCACCACCCGGCCGGTGGCCCGCAGGAAATCCCCCTTGGCGGGGGCCAGCAGATTGATCTTGATCTCCGCCGTCACCACCTCGCTGTCCAGCGGCAGGGTGGTCAACGCCGCATAGCCTGCGGCACTATCCCCGATGGAAAAAGTGAGGCCCGCGTGCCCAAAACCCTGCTGTTGCAGCGATCCCGGCAGGAGTGGCGCGGTGATCACGACGGTGCCCTCTGCGACGCTGTGAATTTCGGCCCCCAGGGTAGTCATCATGCTCTGCGCGGCAAAACTCTTTTGGATGCGGACCCTTTGATAATCTTCCATCGCGTTTTCCTACCGTGGCATTGGCACACAGGTGGGCACAGGACCGGTGAGAATGGCAAGCGCTTTTGGCCCCAGCAGATGGCCGAGAACATCGCTGTGGCTGCGCAGCCCGCCGGTGTAGGTGCCGTAAGCCGGCAGGATCAAACGGTCGTCGTCATAGAGGAAAGCGGGTCGCGAAATGCGCCGCCCACGGGTCTGAACCGCAGCCTTTGGATGATAGTGGCCTGAGACCTCAGCGGTACAGCCGGGCGCTGCGATGTGCCGAAAGGTCAGTGCGCCGAGTGCGATGTCTTGCAGGTGTTCGCCGCCAAACTCAATCGGGCCGGGATCGTGGTTGCCCTCAATCCAGATCCAGCGGCGCCCCGCCTGCAAGCGCGCAATCCACAGGCGTTCGGCTTCGGGTAGCGTGGCCGCCGCCATCAGGTCATCGAAGCTGTCGCCCAGACAGATCACGATGCGCGCCCCGGTCTGGTCCAGATCTGCCGCCAGCCTGGTCAGTGTATCGCGGGTCTCGTAAGGTGGCAGCGACTGCCCACTGCGGCGCGCAACCCGCTCGGATTTGCCCAGATGCAGGTCTGAAACGCATAGCATTTCGTTCTCGGGCCACCAGAGCGCGCCAGAGCCAAGCGCCTTGAGAGCCGTTCCAGCGAAGGTAAAGGGATGGCAGTTCATGATTTGTTCATGGCGCATGATGAGGCGTGTTGCAAGCTGTTCAATACCCGACACGCCAGCCCGGCGTGCTGCTAGGCTGTGGCGTGATGTCAGCGATGCCGGCGCTTTCCATCAGCCGTGCGGCTTCCTCGGCCAGCAGCCTTTCTTCCGCGGCGCCTTTCACAGGCACACGCCCCATCTCCAGAAACATTGGGGCAGCCAGCGGTGTCACGCGTGTCAGCTTCAAATGATCGATGCGGCCTGCAACCCGTTCCGCCATCTCCTCGATCCGGCCGAAATCAACCAACCCGCGCAGGGCCTCCTCGCGGGTGATGTCCAGCAGCAGATGACCGGGATCATATTTTTGCAAAGTGTCATAGAGAATATCTGAACTGAACGTGGCTTGCCGACCGGATTTGCGGGCTGACGGGGTGTTGCGCTGGATCAGTCCCGCGATGGTGGCGCTGGCGCGAAAGGTACGCTTCATCACGGCATTGCCCGCCAGCCAGTTTTCTAGTCCATCTTGCAGCGCGTCGAGATCAAACAGGGGCGCAGGCGTCTCAACCGGATCCAATCCCCAGATCAAGGTGGCGTAATCCGTGGCCACAAACCCCATCGGGTTCAGACCCATTTCTTCCATACGTTTGGTCAGCAACAGCCCCAGCGTCTGTTGCCCATTGCGTCCGGCAAAGCCGTAAATCACGGTCTGTTCGCGACCGTCATGTGGAAAGCTCTCGATCAGCAACCGGCCGGGTTTCGGCAACTGGCTGACTTCCCGCTGCAGGGCCAGCCATTCCGCGGTATGGGCGGGGAGTTCCGGCCACTCTGCCTGCTGAAACATCTCGATCACGCGGGCACTCAGCTGTGTGGAGGTGGCGAATTTGGTGCCCATGAAAGTCGCCACCTTGGGTTTTTTGGCGGCATTGCGGCTGACCTCAACGGTCATTTCGCGCAACCCCTCATAGCGCACGATCTGTCCCCCGATCAGAAATGTATCACCCGGCGTGAGCGAAGCGGCAAAGCCTTCTTCGATCTCGCCCAGTGGTTTGCCGCCCCGATTGCGCCGCAGCCGGACTTTCAGCGTGTCGGTGTCCTGAATGGTACCAATGTTCATGCGGATTTTCTGTGCCGCGCGCGGGTCACGCAACTGCCACAACCCGTCCGGGCGCTTTTGCAGCCGTTGCCATTGGTCATAGGCCCGCAGCGCGTAGCCGCCTGTTGCGCAAAAATCGAGGCAAGCGTCGAATTCTGAGCGGGTCAACGCAGCGTAGGCGCCGACGCTGGTGACCTCATGAAACAGCGCATCTGCCTCAAACGGGCCCGCCGCAGCCGTGATCAGGATATGCTGGCAGAGCACATCGCGCGGCCCGGGACCGCGCGGATCGCCATCCAATTCACCCGCGCGCACGGCTTCCAGGGCTGCCACACATTCCACGACCTCGAACCGATTTGCGGGCACCAGCAGCGCCTTTGAGGGCGCATTATATCGGTGATTGGCCCGACCGATGCGTTGGATCAGCCGTTTGACATTCTTGGGGGCACCGATCTGAATGACCAGATCCACATCCCCCCAATCAATGCCAAGATCGAGGCTGCCGGTGCAGACAATGGCGCGCAATTCACCGCGCACCATCGCGCCTTCGACCCTTTCGCGCTGCTGGCGGTCGAGGGAGCCGTGGTGGATGCCGATCGGCAGGCTGTCGTCATTGGCAAGCCACAGATTATGAAAGAAAATCTCCGCCTGCGCGCGGGTGTTGTGAAAGATCAGCGTGGTTTTGTGTTTGCGGACTTCCTCCAGCACAGCCGGGATCGCATAGGCGGCGTTCCCCCCGGACCAGGGTGGTGCCTCATGCGTCGTCAGCATGGAGATATCCGGTGCCGGACCGGGGTCTGCGAGGAGGATGTCACAGGTATCCGGGTGGCGCGCAAGTTGGTGGGCGATGGCGGCTGGATCTTCTACGGTGGCCGAGAGACCCACACGTCGCAGGTCGGGGCAGAGCCGTTGCAAACGCCCCAGGGCGAGCATCAACTGGTCGCCCCGTTTGGATTCGGCGAGGGCGTGGATCTCATCGACAACCACACGCTTGAGACCCTTGAACATGCGCGGCGCGTCCTCGTAGGAGGTCAGCAAAGCCAGGCTTTCCGGTGTCGTCAGCAGGATATGTGGCGGGTCAGCGCGCTGGCGCTTCTTGCGGCTGGCAGGTGTGTCACCGGTCCGGTCTTCGATGCGGATGGGCAGGCCCATCTCGGTCACTGGCGTGGTAAGATTGCGTTTGATGTCAGCGGCCAGCGCCTTCAGCGGCGAGATGTAGAGCGTATGCAAACCGTCGTGCGAGCCTTCGGCGAGATCGACTAGCGTGGGCAGGAAACCGGCCAGCGTCTTACCGCCCCCGGTCGGCGCGATGAGCAACAACGCAGCGGCATCGGCGCGATCCAGCATGGCCTGTTGGTGCGGGTGGATAGCCCATCCCTTCTCGGCGAACCAATGGGCAAAGATGTCGGGAAGCGCGCGCATGATGGGCATTGTAGCGCAGGAGGCCACAGGGAAAAGCCCCAGCCAGAAAAGAGGGAAGTGGCATCGATCTTTTTGTTCGATGTGTGTGCGACTTGCCTATGCGGCGATATCAACTTGAGGTCAACGTTGCATAAAACTGATTTCGGGCGCAGTTATTTGACATATTCTGCCCCCGGTGTTGATGGCGCTGTAGATCGGCCTTGGCGGGCGTGCGTCGACGTTGACACTTCGATGCACCCAGTTGCGGCTTTCCATGGATTTCAGGGATTGCGACAAGGCACGATCGGTGATCGTCAACAGGCTTCGTCTGATATCGTTGAAGTGGCCTGGCGTATGGAGCGATGCCAATACCGGCAATGTCCAGGCCCGCCGCAGTAAATCCTGGTCTTCGTCTTGGGAGACGCTGTTGATCTTATGCGCGATGGCTGCAGATTCTTTGCCGAACTCGGTGAGCCGAAACTCTGGTCTCAGCGGATGACCATGCCCAGGGTTCCGCTCCAGCAAACCAAGCTCAATAAGATGTTCCATGCTCTGGGCGAAAGACGTCCTGCTGGCACCTGTTGCGGTCAAGAGTGTCGCCTGCCGTCCGGGAATCCCTGCATGCAGGCTCGACAAGATGGGCAATGCCCAAGCCTTCGAGGTGACGTTGACAAAAAGCTTTATGTACATAAAGTATAGTTAGTATACTTCGCATCATAGGGAAAGACGATGTCGCTCATTTCGCTGGAAGACACCATCACCATCGCTCTGTCGGTCAAAGATCGTCATGCAAGTGCCAAGTGGTATGAAAACATGCTCGGATTTCAAACCCTCTATCATGCGGACGAAGCCGGCTGGTCCGAACTTCGGACCAAAACCACAGGTGTGACCCTTGGCCTGGGTGAGCATACCAAGCCCGCCCCCGGTAACTGCGTGCCCGTTTTCGGGATCGGCGATCTTGATGGCGCGCGCCACAAACTGGAACAGGCGCAGGTCAAGTTTGATGGCGAAACAGATGTCGTCGAGGGCATGGTCAAAACCGCAACCTTTTACGACCCCGATGGCAACGCGCTTATGCTTGCGGAAGATTTGACACAAGGCGCGTGAGTGATCACGCTTGGCAAACCAAAGCCGATGTTTGAAAAATTGGCAGTCACAGCAGCTTGGGGGTCAAGCCGCGACCGCGCAATATGTGGCGATTTCCGATCACTCGGCGTCGTGCCGCTGCTCGATCATTTGACGATGTGCTCGTCTTTCACGAACATGTTGGCCCAGGCCCGGTCGATCAGCTCCGGTGACATCTGATAGGGGATGCCCTCGAAGTCGCAGATTGAGATCATCTGGTCGATCAGGAAGATCGGCTGATAATTCGCGTAGATATTGTCGATCTCGGGGTATTTGACCTTCAGCAGGTGCACCAGCGTCGCCTCGTCCAGCGGCATTTTCCGCTTCTTCGCGACCATCGCAAAAATCTTGAGGAAGTTTTCCTGATTGGGTCCGTCGATCTTGATCTTGAAGAAAATCCGGCGCAGGGCCGCCTTGTCAAAGATTTCATTCGGGTGGAAATTGGTGGAGAAAATCACCAGCGTGTCGAAGGGCACCTCGAATTTCTCACCCGATTGCAGGGCGAGGATGTCCTTGCTTTCTTCCAGTGGTACGATCCAGCGGTTCACCAGCGACTGCGGCGGTTCGGCCTGGCGGCCAAGGTCGTCCACGATGAAGATGCCACCGGTGGATTTCAGCTGCAGCGGTGCCTGATAGGTCCGCGCCGTGGGGTTGTAGACCAGATCGAGCATGTTGAGCGACAATTCACCACCGGTGATGACGGTGGGGCGCTCGCATTTCACATAGCGCATGTCGAATTTGGTCGCACGGCGCAGTGAATTTGGATCGTCTTCCTCAATCGGTACGGCGGCATGCACGATGGGGTCATACACGGTAATCACCTGACCGGCGTATTCGATGGCGCGCGGAACAAAGACATTGTCGCCAAGCGCATCGCGGATGCCGTTGGAGATCGAGGATTTACCGTTGCCGGGGGGGCCGTACATCAGGATCGAGCGGCCCGCGGAAACCGCAGGCCCCAACTGATCCAGCAACATATCGGGCAAGACCAGATGGCCCATCGCACCGGTCAACTGACTGCGGGTGATCTGCATGTTGCGTACGGACTGGCGTTTGACCTGCTCACGGTAGACGTCCAGCGGCACGGGCATTGCGCCGAAATACTCCGACTGGGCCAATGCATCAAGCGCGCGCGCCTTTCCCTGCTCCGTCAGCTGATAGCCCATTTCATTGCCATTGTTGGCGTTAAGCGTGCCGGTCGCTTCCAGCAGGCGCTGCTCGCGGGCCATGTCCACCAGTTCCTGCGTGACCGGAATGGGCAGGCACACCGCCTTGCTGAGATCGCTGACCATATCTACATTCTTGCGAAACATCGTTTTCAGGACGATGTCACGCATCATGACAGTCGACAGCTTCATCTCGTCCAGCGTGCGTGGCGGTGGTGGTGCCATGACATTGGCGGTTTGCATGTTCATTTTGGGGCCCTCAATAACATCCGTCTGCTCAGAGCGCGCAGAGCGCGATCAGAGTGACGATAGAGGGTGAAAATGGCGTAAATCAGGCACCATTAAGGGCACCGAGGATCAGATAGAGGGCAAGTGTCATACCAAGGGCGAGGCCCATGGGAAACTTCTTGCCTTGATCCCAGCTTTGCCAGTTTGGTGCCAGCTTTCGCAGTGGTGTATGCCGCGCGATACGGTGTGTCACAAAGGCCGCCAGCAGGGAGGCCGCCAGCAGGGCGATCACCAATCGCAGATCGCCAAGTGCTACGTAAGGCGCTGATGCCGCGATGAATTTCGCATCACCCGCCCCCATGGTGCCAGCCGCATTCAGCAAGATGCCAAAGGCGAGCATGATGCCCAGTTGCGCCAACCGCCAGAGGTAGACATCAAAGCTGGGCATCGCGATCAGACCCAAAACCGCAAAGACGCCTGCGAGCGCCAGCACGGCCTTGTTGGTGATCTTCATGCGCGAAAGATCGGTATAGGCCACATAGACGCAAAGCGGCAGCACAAACGGCAGAAACCACCAGGCGGAGTAGGCTGTAATCGCCATTTAGGTTTCGAGGGCTTCCAGCGCGCGTACTGCGGCGTCAAAATGCTGCGGGTGCGTCTCAATCGCGTCGCGCAGCAGACCCTTGCCCACGCTCACATCGCCTTGCTTGATCGCCGACAGGGCCATTGTGTGCAACAGTTGTGCCCGTTCAGATTGATCCATCGGGATCACAGGCAGGTTGTAGTCACGCTGTGCGCCACGGGCCAGAACGAGGTTGTTCTTGGCGGTGAAAAGCGTTGGGTCTTGACGGATGGCTTCGCCAAAAAGACGCTCGGCCTCTTTGTAGTCGCCGCGTGTGAGCTTGGAATAGCCCCAGTTGTTCAGCACGCCCGACGGTTTTGTCGTCAGGCCGGTTGCGATCTCGTAGAAGCTGTCGGATTTGGTCCACTCTTCATTGCTGTCAGCCAACATCGCCTCCAAACGGTAGCGGTTGAAGGTTTCGTGGGTGGGTGGCAGGGCATCAAGTGTTTGCTCTGCCTTGGCCCAATCACCGGTGCGGATCAGCGTATCCGCGAGGTTCACGCTGTCCTCTGCGGTCGCTTCTTCCATTTCGGTGACCCGCTCCCAGGCAGGTGCGGCTTCGGAGAAGCGTTTCGCACGCACCAGCGAATAGGCCAGTCCGCGCTGCAGGTCGATGCGATCGGGCTTCTCCTTGGCGGTGCGGCTGAAATAATTCACCGCCTCATTGGGATCCGCGACGGTTAGCATGACATCACTGAGATTGGATTCATCGACCACGTTCACGTCCTGAAAGGCACGTTCCACGGTTTCATCGTCTTTTTCGGCGCAGCCTGCGATGAGAACCACACCCGCCAGACAAGCGGACAGAAGGATAGGGTGGCGCATTTTGTGCGTCCTTTTACTGCTCTTACCTCAATTATGGCGTCGGACGTATCAGAAATTCACTGCTGCCGCGCCGAACCAACTTATAGTCGTCGGTTTCAACTCTACTTGTAGCAGAATTTTCAGATTTTGCGAGCGCTAAGCGCAAGTTGTCTCGAATTGCGACACTTTCGCCATTGTCGAGCGCGAAGGCTCGGCGGAAAATCTGTTCCGCCTCGGCGGTTTTGCCAGCTTCCATGAGGACGACGCCGAGGTTGTTCCAATCCTCCGGCTGCGCTCCTTCGGTGTCGATGGCACGTCTGAGCAGGCTTTCCGCCTGACCCAACCGTCCAAGCCCGAGGTTTGCACTGCCCAAGCCTGAGAGGATTTCGGCGTCGATCTTGCCACGGTCGAGGGCCGCGCGGTTGAAGGCTTTGATCGCCAGTTCGTATTCCCCGGCGGCAATCAGCCGGTGCCCGACCTCAACACCGTCCACGGCCTCTGCGTCAAGGTCCACGCCGGGCGCGTCGACCTGACCTTCAGGAATGGCATCGCCGCCCGGCGCGCAGGCGGCGAGACTTAAGCTAAGCAAAAGCAAGGCGGCGGGCGTGCGTACCCGCCAGTGCCTTTTGGTCATTAAGGTCCGCCCATATTTCCAAGTTGCGTGATGCCATGCGCCGAAGGTCCGACCAGGATGATCAGCAGCGGCGGCACCGTCAGCATCATTGTTGCAAGGGTCATCTTGGTTGGCAACTTGTTTGCGGCCTCTTCGGCGCGCATCACACGTTTATCCCGCATCTCGGCGGCATAGACCCGCAAGGCCTCGGCGATGGAGGTACCGAAAGTGGCCGACTGAACCAGCACGGTCACGAAGGAAGACACATCCTGTACGCCGCAGCGCTCGCCCATATCATTCAGAACGGTTGTCTTGTCCTTACCGGCCTTCATTTCATAGGCAACCATATCGAATTCCTGCGCCAGCGCGGGGTAGGAGGCGTGCAGTTCACGCGCAACCCGCACAATACTCTGATCC
This sequence comes from uncultured Roseobacter sp., assembly GCF_947501835.1. Classification (NCBI taxonomy): domain Bacteria; kingdom Pseudomonadati; phylum Pseudomonadota; class Alphaproteobacteria; order Rhodobacterales; family Roseobacteraceae; genus Roseobacter; species uncultured Roseobacter sp. Next base: position 128,370 of record NZ_CANMXR010000008.1, read on the forward strand.
AGGGACTGGCCCGCTTCCACACATACCAGCATCATGTCGAGGCTGTCGGGGAAGCCTTGGGTGATCTCTTCCTTGCGCATATCGATGCGGCGCGTAATCCAGTAGGTGGGCAGGTAGTAGCCGCAGAAACCGGGCACGACGAAATAGATCATCATCTTGTTGCTGCTGAAGCCCTCACCGCCATCCAGCAGGATGAGGTAGATGAAAGCGCCCAGAATGCCCAGAATGCCCAGGGCGAACTGCGCGAAGTGGAAAAACCGGACCGCGTCCTTGCTCTGGTACCCGGCCTGACGCAGTTGCAGCTGCTTCTTGCTCAGCTCGGCGACGTCCTTCGGCTCCAGGAAACTTGCGAATTTTTGCAACTGCTCGTTGCGTTCGCCCTGGCGCAACCGTTGTTGCGGCTCTTTTGACGCGTCGGGTGTCTGGACCGATCTTTTCAGCTTGGCCATCGGATCTTCGGGCTGATTGAGCATCAGCGCAACGGTCACGGCGACCATGATCAGGCCAACCGTGCCCAGCAGGATCATCGGCCCCAGGGGGCCCAGAAGATCGACAATCATGGTGTTTACAGACTTCAGCATTTCCATTGGATCAGTTCCTTACACCTTGATGTCGGTCAGAATGCGCATAACCAAGAGGTTCAGCGCGAGCAGAATGCCCACCACGAAACAGGCCGGAATGAACCATGCATGGTCGCGCACCTCATCGTAGTAATTCGGATCGCCGATGTTGATGACGATCAAGGCCACAACCGGGAAACCCGACAGGAACTTGCCTGACCATTTGGCCTCGGCCGTGATGGCTTTCACCCGACGGAAAAGGCGGAAACGGGCGCGGATCACCTTGGCCAGACCGGCAAGGATTTCTGCGAGGTTACCGCCTGAGGTTTGTTGAATGGTCACGGCGACCGCAAGGAACCGCAAATCCTGCATGTCCAGGCGTTCCGCCATTTCCTTGAGCGCATCACCGACGTCACGGCCGTAAGCGGCCTCATCCGCGATCATCCCGAATTCCGAGGCCAGGGGATCCTGAACCTCTTTGGCGACAATCTGAACGGCGGAGGTAAAGGGGTGCCCCACGCGCAGCGAGCGCACCATGAGTTCGACCGCATCGGGCAGTTGTTCTTCGATCATCGACATGCGTTTGTTGGCCTTGGCGGAGACCCAGAAGTATACCGCACCCACACCAATACCGACGGACAGGAGTGCACGCACCCCAACCTCGGTCTGTGTGCCGACGGTCAGACCCATGAAGGCCACGCCGCCCAAAAGCGCCATGATCATGATCAACTGGCGCGGGGTGAAGGCGATCGCGGCTTTCTGCGCCTTTTCCCCCAGAAGCGAATACAGCGGGATCGAGCGCGATTTCATGTGCTGCTGCATTTCCTTGCGCAGCTTTTCGAGCACTTCCTCGCGGCCATTGCCCTTGTCGAGCATTTCCAACCGGCGGTTGACGCGGCTGTTGAGGCTGATGGATTTGCCGAAGGTGACAAGATAGAGACCTTCCACCAGCGCCAGAACGCCAATGAAGATCAAGCCATAGATAATTGGTTCTGCACTCATAATCCTGATCCTTATTCGGCCGCGATGGGTTCATAGATGGAAGGCGGCAAATCATAGCCCCACATGCGGAAGCGTTCGGCGTAGGCCGAGCGCACGCCAGTGGCCGTGAAGTGGCCGATGATCTTGTTGTCCGGGGTCAGCCCGACACGCTGATAGCGGAAGATTTCCTGCATGGAGATGACCTCGCCCTCCATCCCGGTGATTTCGGTAATCGAGGTCATGCGCCGCGAGCCGTCCTGCAAGCGGGAGGCCTGAACGATGAGGTTCACAGCGGAGGAGATTTGCGAGCGGACGGCCTTGAGCGGCATCTCGATGCCTGCCATGGCGATCATGTTTTCCAGACGGCTGACACCATCGCGCGCGGAGTTGGCGTGGATCGTGGTCATCGAGCCGTCGTGGCCGGTGTTCATGGCCTGTAGCATGTCGATGACTTCCTCGCCACGCGTCTCGCCGACGATGATACGGTCGGGCCGCATCCGCAGGGCGTTTTTCAGACAGTCGCGGGGGGACACCTCACCTTTGCCTTCCACGTTCGGCGGACGGCTTTCCATCCGGCCCACGTGGGTCTGTTGCAGCTGGAGTTCCGCCGTATCCTCAATGGTCAGGATGCGTTCAGCGTTGTCGATGAAAGAGGACAGCGCGTTGAGCGTCGTGGTTTTACCGGAACCGGTACCGCCGGAGACGATCACGTTGAGACGTGTGGCCACCGCCGCTTGCAGATATGCGGCCATTTCCTCAGTAAAGGCACCGAATTGTACTAGATCATCAATGCCAAGCTTGTCTTTTTTGAACTTCCGGATGGAAACAAGCGATCCGTCCACTGCAACAGGTGGCACCATCGCGTTGAAACGTGAGCCATCCTTGAGACGGGCGTCGACATAGGGGTTGGATTCGTCCACACGCCGACCTACGGCGGAAACGATCTTGTCGATGATCCGCAGCAGGTGCCGCTCGTCCTTGAACGTGATGTCGGTGAGTTCCAGCTTGCCGGAGCGTTCTACGAAAATCTGCTGTGGTCCGTTGACGAGGATATCGTTGACGGTTTCATCCTTCAGCAGCGTCTCAAGCGGGCCAAGACCGGTCACTTCGTCATAGAGCTCGGAAGTCAGGTTCTGACGGTCTTCGCGGTTGAGAACAATGCTGCGTTCCTCAAGGAACTCGCTGGAAATAGCGCTGATTTCCTGGCGCAAATCCTGCTCTGTCGCATGTTCCAAAGCGGACAGGTTGAGGTTGTCCAGAAGCACACGGTGCAGATCCAGCTTGATCTCGCCCATGCGTTCCTTGCGCTTGCGCTCCTTGTCCATCGGCGTGACCTGCGCAGATCCCTGCGGCGCAGACTTGCGGGTGACCCCGCTGGGTTGCGCCGCAGCAATATCCGCAACCGGCGCTGCGTCCTTGGCGGGGGCGGGCGGGGTGCCTGCCGATGGTTTCTTGTACTTGGAGAACATGCGCGGTTTCCTTTGCGGGATCAGGCCGCCTTGGCGTCGTTACTGTTGAGTTCGTGAATGGAGGCCGCCAGCTTCTGAATTTCGCGCCGCAGCGGGTTCTTGGGCGCGGATTCCGCAAGTGGCAGACCATGGTCCGCTCCTTGCGTAATGGGTTTGCCGCCATCCGGCATATGCACGTCGATGGAAATGCCCAGGCTTTCCGCCATGCGCTTCACCCGGGCCTTGCCACTGAGATCGGTGAATTTCGGCGCGCGATTCATGACGTAGCGCAATTTCTCCACCGGTAGCTCTTCGGCTTGCAACGCGCGTTTGAAACGCAGCGTGTTCTGGGCGCAGCGCATGTCCAGCTCAACGGTTGCGAAATATACGTGCGCGGCGCTGAGCACCGCTTCGGACCAGCTCACCAGCGTGGAGGGCATGTCGATGACGACATAATCGAAGTGTCGGCGCGCCATGGAGAGCACCCGGTTCACATCCTCGGAGGTGATCAGGTCAAGTGGCAACATCTCCATCGGCGCCGTAAGTACCTGTAACTTATCCTGAAACGTCAGCAGAGACTGACCGAAAATCTCATCATCCATGCCTTCGGTATCGGACAGCATGTCGTAGACGACTTCACGGCGCGGCAGGTCGAGGAAGGTGGCCACCGCACCAAATTGCAGATCGAGATCCAGCATGCACACGCTTGGTCCGCCTTCTTTTTCCGCCGTGGCCAATTCCCAGGCCAGGTTGACGCCAAGCGTGGTCGCCCCGGTGCCGCCGGCCAACCCGTGTACGACAATCACAGCGCCTTCTTTTTGGCTGTCGGATTTCAGTGCCGGGGCGGCAGCCGAAGCGGAGACCGCGGCATCCTGCGCCCGGACACGCTCAATGGCTTCGCCCAATTCATTTTCGGGGAGTGGGTAGGGGACAAATTCATCGGCTCCCTGACGCAGCAGGGAGTGCAGGGAGGCAGGCGTGACGTCTTCCGCGATCAGAATGACCTTGATGTTGCGCGATTTGGCCTGGGTGATGATCTCGCCCATCAGGCCGAGGTTGTCTTCATCCGCCTCGTCAATGGCAAGTGCAACGAATTCAAGGGCTTGCGCTTCTGGTTGTCCAAAAAATGCGAGAGCTTCGGCAAAGCCCAGGTCGCCCCAGCTTTCCCCAAGTGCCAACTCCATGTCCTCGATCAGAAGATCGAAGTTCTGTACATCGCGACTGACCGTGCAGGCGACGATAAGGGATGTATCTGGTTGCGGCATTGTGCTCATTGCCTCGTCTTCCTTTATGTTCAAAGGGCGAGGCAGAGCTGTAGAGGAATGATTTTTATATTACCCCAACGTCCCCTGCGACCGCCCGTGCCCGGCTTTTCGGCCGGACATAAGTGTCCCATTAGAGGGAAAGTCGCAGTGAACTTGGGCGAGATTAGGGCTTAATCCGCCCAATTGTTGGGTATCTAGACACAATAACCACGTTTGACCGTGGATTTGTAAAAGTAGAGCCAGTTGGCTCTACTCTGCTTCGGCGTCTTCCGTGATGGTTTTTTGCGTCGCGCTTTCTACGTATTCACGGTAGATGACTTCCGCATATTTTCCGTCGAGACGACCGTCACAATGGATCCGGTAGACCGGGTTGGACGTCGTGCTTGAGGGATCGAGAACGACGACCGGATCCCCGACCGTGCCCAGCTTGCCGCCTGCTTTACCGGCACCAAAGCCGCTTGTCTTGCAGGTCTGAGCGACCATGTTCTGCATTGTTGCCGTCCCGAACTCGCCGCTGTCTACCTGTGCGCCAGCTTCGCGAAACCACTGCCCGCCGCTGCCTTGTTCGCCGCAGGCCGCCAGCGTGGCAAGACCGGCCAGCAAAGCAATTGCGCGGGATTTTTGATATGTCAGGCGTTCCATCCTATCACTCCATCACATAGCCATAGGAACCGCTGAAGTCTTGCTTGGCGACTTCGCCGGCTGCACCCTTGCGGGGCGCATTGGCATTTCGGGTGGTCCGGCCAAAGAGGAAGAGATCCTGTTCGGTCGGTGGCTTGATCCGGTCGGTCGGCAAGGCCAGCGCTTCGCCGCGTGTCGGAGAGACCAGATGTGCGGTGATGATGATCACCAATTCCGTCTGGCTGCGCTGGTAGTCTGCGCTGCGGAAGAGGGCACCCAAAATCGGCACATCGCCGATCCATGGCAGTTGCGACGACTGATCGGTGAAGTCATCCTGCAAAAGCCCAGCAATTGCAAAGCTTTCGCCGTCGCGCATCTCAACCGTTGTTGCTGTTTCGCGACGCGAGAAGGCGTCAAGTTCGAAGCCGTTGCCGAGCGAAACACCATTGGACGGGTCAATCGCGGAGACCGCAGCTGAAAGCTGCAGATTGATCAGGTCCTGATCTACGACGCGCGGTACGAAGTTCAGTTCAACACCGAAAGGTTTGAATTCCACGCTGATTGTGTCGTTGTCTTGCGCCACCGGAACCGGATATTCGCCACCCGCCAGGAAGTTTGCTTCCTGTCCTGACAGTGCAACCAGGTTTGGTTCCGCCAAAGTACGTACCGCACCCTTGCGCTCCAGCGCTTCGAGCAACAGGCCAACCTGCACGGATCCAACGTTAAATCCAAAGAGGGCCGCGCCAAAGTTTTCGTTGCCGGCGGGAATATTCCCGGCAAGTGAGTTGGCGACACTGCCGGCGGTGTTTGTCGTGCCGATCCCTGCCTGCGCGTCGGTGCCGCCCAAGGCCAGCGAGGAGCTGAGCGACTTGGAGACGGTGCGGTTCATCTCGGCAAAGCGCACTTTCAGCATAACCTGTTGGACACCGCCGACGCTCATCAGGTTAGAGACCCGATCAGGTGCGTAGCGCTGCGCCAAATCCAGCGCCTTTTGCAAGCGCTGGACACTTGAGACCGTCCCGGAAAGCACGATTCCGTCATTTGCGGTGCGAACCTCTACCCTTTCACCGGGCAGGATTTGTCCGAGACGTTCCTTGAATTCGGTGACATCCGGTGCGACCCGCACCTCCACGTTGGTGATCAACTGCCCGGTTGCATCGAGCAGCGTCAGCGTCGTCATCCCGGGCGTTTTACCCAGAACATAGATGCTTCGATCCGACAGCGACGAGATATCGGCAATGCCTGGATTGGCAATGCTGAGTTCCGCAAAGGGGATTTCGCTTTCAACAACAACCGCGCGATTCATCGGCACGGCGAGTGTTTTATTGGTGCCCTTGGTGACCACACGCAATGTGTCTGCCTGTGCCGTGACCGGCGCGGTAAACGCCAGCGGTGACACGCTGAGTGTCAGCCCCAGAAGGGCCGCCTTAAACATTCCATCAATTTTCATGTGACCTGCCCTTTTTGATCACGCCTCGGTTTCGGGTCTTAATGCCCGCATAGATGGTACTGTGCGCTGGTTTTGATTTTTTTGCAAGAATCAATGGGTTCTGAGGTTTGCTTTATGTGGATAAATGGCAACAGGGGGCAAAGGCAAAGGCGCCGCAGGGGTCTGCAGCGCCTCTCTAAAACGTTGGTTTTGCTTTAGTTTGTGCAAGGGATCGGGATCGAGACGACCTCCGCCCCGCGGCGGGTTCTGATGCTGCACTCGCGCTTTTTCTCAGCGATCGGGGCGGGAGCAGCTTCTTTCAGACCCAAGAGGGAGACCTGATCCACCTCGATTTCCGACAATTGCGTGTCGTCACCAGCGCCAACCAGAGACAAGGACAGCTTGCCGGTCGACTGTGCTTGTGCCAGCGCCGCAACCTGGTTGGGATTGACCGCGACCGTCACCGTGCGCGCAATCTGTGCGCTGCTGAGTTCGGCATCGTTCTGGTCGACCGCGATCAGGCTCACCGCGGATTCGATCAGTTTCGTGACCTCGCCAGCATCGGGCCCGATATTGATGCTCCCGGTCCAATAGATGTCTACGCGGTCACCCGGGCGCAGAAAGCCCGAAACACCGCTCGCAACATCCACGCGGATGGCAAAGGCCCGCATGCCTCTTTCCAGTCGCGTGGTCAGACCGATGTCTTCACCGGGTTCGGTCACCTTGACCTCCATGATGGCTTCGTCTTTTTCCATCGCGCGCATGATCAGTCGAACTTCTTCTTCATCCTCTGGGAAGATCACCGCCATGTCGCTGAAAGTGCCCTCAGGAATTGCCGTTTGCGGCCATGCAACCGCGCGAACGTCCTCTTCTTTGAGGACCTCACCGTATTTCAGGGGCCGGTTTGCGACGTAGACAGTCTGCGTCGGCACCACTGCTTTTTGATTTTGCTGCGCGCGGGCCAATTCAGCCTGATACGCGCCGATGTAGTTTTTTGCCATGTATACAGCGCCGCCAGCGAGCGCCATGCCAGCCACAAGCACCAGTCCGAATATCATTCGCATAATCTTAACCTCGTAGATCGCATAGCCCGATGAAAACCCGCGCTAATTCCATGATAAACTGTCATTCGATTGTGGCATTTTCGGGATTAACCCATGACCAAGGCGCGGCTTTTTCCCCGGTATCGCAACAATCAGAAGTATTTTTTCGAACCGGTGACAGACGTTTGGATGCGAAAAGCCCGAACACGTCTCCAAAGTTCGGAGGGTGACGCCTCATTAAAAACTCTGGGGTCATACAAGGCGGTAGGGGCGGTAGCCCTGAGCGCAGTATTCGGGACGGTTGGTAATGATCTATGCTAATTCCCTGTGGTGATTTGAGGAAACGCGAGATTGCTCTGACGAACAAGGGGGGCCGCGTTCTGAGAATAGAATGCGGCCCCCAAGCTACATTATCCTGACTGAAGACTATTCGGCTTCTGGTGCGCCGATATCGCCAACGGTTTGCGTGTCCAGGAACTCCTGGGTCGCTTGCGTCACGCTTGTCGCACCTTCTTCGATGGATGTGTAAGCGGCAATCGCCAGCCCGACCACTGCTGCCGTCAGAATAACCCAGTCAACTGTTACGGCACCGTCTTCGTTATCGTGAAACTTCTTAATGAATTTCATCTCGTTATATCCTTTCAAAGGATCATTTGTTGGAAAAAGGGCCGCGTCCTGCGAACAGAATGCGGCCCCCCAACCTAGTTTATTTTACTGAAAATTATTCGGCTGCAGCAGGTGGCGCACCGATGTTGCCGATGTTGTCACCAATGGTGGTGTCAAGGTAGGTCGACGTGTCTGCTGTCAGAGCGGTCGCGCCTTCTTCGATGGATGTGTAGGCAGCGATTGCCAGGCCAACAACAGCGGCTGTCAGTACAACCCAGTCAACTGTTACGGCGCCGTCTTCGTCGTTACGGAAGTTCTTGATAAATTTCATCATGGTATGTCCCTCCAAAGGATCACTTAGATTTCACTTGCTAACCTTGCCGTCCTCAGTGACCAGTTCTCTCGTTTGGTCCGTCCGACTTGGTATGCAGCTATATAGCCAAGGGATTGGGGCATGATTTTGGCGGCAATTGTGACTTTTGCGGTTGAGGGCCGGAAAAACCCGCAAAAAAAGCTAACCGCATGATTTATATGGAAAAGAAAACTTCCTGATCTTTACATTTCCTTAAAGGAAGGTCCGAATGTGGCAAAAACGCCGCGTTCAGAGGCTGGATTTTCTGGTGCGACGGTGGAATCTCTGCGATGCTGAGTGCCAAATAGCGCGAAAAACAAGCAAAGAGCAGTTCAAATGCGTGCATTCCTGATGATCGGGCTGATTGGCGCGGTTTTGGCCCCCCATCTGGGGGCTACCGATTCTCCCAAGCCGTTTCCCACCTTTGAAGCGAAACGCATTGGCGTACCTCAAACGGGCCAAAAGCGTATTCGGGTTCAGATCGATCCTGAAGAGCAGCGCGCGGCCCTGGCGCTCCCCGATGCGCGCCCCGACCCTGAGGCCACGGCTCAGCCACCCTCATCGGGCGCTGATCCTATTGGCCGCTACAGCTGGTTTTGGGACCGGGTATCGCCGTCGATCTTCGACACCCAGCCAGGCCGTTTGGACAGCGTCATGGATATCCTCAGTGGCTCTGACGATATCACGGCGCCGCGTTTGCAGCACATGCAGGCGATCGCGCAGACCAATGGTGTGGATATTCTGAAATCAACGGTTGGCACGCAGGTCTCGCCTGCTTTGGTTCTGGCGGTTATTTCCGTTGAATCTTCCGGCAAGGCAGACGCGGTCAGCACAGCGGGGGCGCAGGGGTTGATGCAACTCATGCCGGACACTGCGGCGCGTTTTGGCGTCAAGGATAGCCTGGTCGCGTCTGAAAACATTCTGGGCGGGGTCAAATACCTTGATTGGCTGATGAGCGAGTTCGGGGGCGATCCGATTCTTGTTCTGGCCGGGTATAATGCGGGCGAAGGGTCCGTGCGCACTCACGCGGGCGTTCCGCCCTTCGCCGAAACCCGCGACTATGTGCCGAAGGTTCTCGCCGCTTTTCAGGTGGCGCGGGGTCTTTGCCTGACGCCACCCGAACTGATCACCGATGGCTGTGTTTTTGCTGCGATGAATTAGCACAACCTGAGCGCCCGGGCGCGCCCACGGAAACGGCTCTGCGCACAAGAGCGCCTCAGCCCATGCTTCTGGCAGTCCAAGCGTTGCGCCCATCCAGGCACTCTAAAAAGTGCGATGGTCGGTCAGCCTTGCAAAGATGCCCCCGCGGGCACCTCGATGGTGAACAGACTGCCCGCAGCACCGCGGCTGAGCTGCAGGGTACCTTCCATCCCTTCGATCAACCCGGTCACGATCCGACCGCCTGCTGTCGACGGGTCAGGCCATTTCATCGAATTTGGAATGCCCAGCCCGTCGTCAGAGATTGTTAGCCGCAAGCCGCCCGCACTTAGCTTGGACATGCGTACCTCGATCAGGCCGGTTTCAATGCGGTGGAAAGCATGCTGAAAGGCATTCGTCAGAATTTCTGAAACCACCAAGCCCACCCGCGATGCAGTCTCGATCGGTACATCCAGTGATTCAAGCTGCACGTTCAAACGAATGCCCGACCGCCCGTAAGCGTGCCCGATGGCACAGCAGAGGCGCGACAGATAGCTGCCAATGTGAATGTTGTCCCGGTCTGCCTGATTGTCTGACAGCTTCATTTCCTCGTAGAGTAGCTGAAATGTCTCGATGCGACGGGTGAGGGCCACGTATTCGGTGGGCGCTGAGGCGGCATTGGATTGCCGTCTGACCATACTGATGATCAGAGAGATATCGTTTTCGACACGGTCCTGGATTTCGGAGAGTTGTGCGTCGGCGATTTCGGTTGCCGTATCTTTCAGTCCAGCGTCCATCTCTTTCTGGATGCCGACGAAGTAGCGCAGTTTGCCCGCCTTGTCGGTCAGGGGTGCAATCAGCAGGCGATTCATGAAGGGTTCGCCATTGGCGCGGTAGTTGAGAATATCCGCCGTGACGGATTCTCGCCGCGCAATGCCTTCTCGAATATGGTTCACGGCTGCAATATCGGTGTCTTCGCCCTGAAGAAAGCGACAGTTTCGCCCGATCACCGCGCTGCGCGCATAGCCGGTCTGAATGGTAAAGGCACGGTTGACGTAGATGATCGGGTTGTCCTCAAGATGCGGGTCGCTGACGACCATTGCGACCTGGGTGCGGCTAAAATCGTCAAAGGACGCATCTTCGGTGAAGAGTTTGTTTAAGGAATCGGCCATACTCTCTCCTCAGGCGACCCGTGTTATTCGTTGCTCGATGCGTTTTTCATGTGTGCCCTGGATCAGGCGGTGTACGTCGATGCCCGGCAGGTGGATGGTGTCGGGATCGAGCGAGCCCAGCGGTACGATCTCCTCGACCTCCGCCACGCAGATGCGGCCAAACATCGTGAAGTTGCGCGCGGTCTTGCGGAACACCAGGTTGCCCGTCTCATCCGCTTTCCACGCCTTCACGATCGACAGATCCGCAACGATCCCGCGCTCCATGGTATATGTTTCGCTATCGAATTCCTTGTGCTCCTTGCCCTCGGCGATCACCGTACCGACGCCGGTTTTCGTATAAAAACCAGGGATGCCGCAGAGCTCGAGGCCATCGGCCGCCATCAGCATGCCGTCCTGAAACACCTCATCCAGCGCCTCAGACGCAGAGCTATAGACTTTCTTCATTGTGCTTCCTTCATTCGGTCGGCTAACCGAACGTCCTCCCATGAACAGCACTGAAGCAAGGCGATTTGCCTAGCGCATACATTCAAGCAAAAGCCTACAATGTGCGGTTGATCTAGGTCAAACCGCTTTGATCAAGAATTGTCCGAAACTGCACTATCGTGCAGATTGTCCCCAGATTCAGGCCTTCTTGGCTGTCGCCGCCTTCTTCTTTGCCGGGGCCTTTTTCTTGGCAGGCGCTTTCCGGCGCCCCGTGCCTTTCTTGGCGGCTTTCTCCTCGATCAGCAGGACGGCAGCCTCCAGCGTCACATCATCCGGTTCGGAGCCCTTGGGCAGGGTCGCGTTGACCTTTTCCCATTTTACGTAGGGGCCGTATTTGCCTTCCATGATGCTCACCGGGCCGCCCTGATCGGGGTGTTCCCCTAACTCGCGCAGGGTTTTGGCTGCGGCCCCGCGTCCACCCCGACTGGCCACTTTTTCCGCCAGAAGCTGCACCGCGCGGTTCATGCCAACGGTAAAAACCTCGTCAATGCTTTCCAGATTGGCATTGGTGCCGCCCCGCTCGGATGTGCTGGCCGCATGTTTGAGGTAGGGGCCGTAGCGCCCGATGTTTGACCAGACGGTCACGCCATCTTCGGGATGGGGGCCAATCTCGCGTGGTAACGACAGCAGCTTGAGTGCTTGGGGCAGGTCCACGTCTTCTGGCGGCCAATCCTTGGGAATGGACTGGCGCGGTGGCTTCTTGTTGTCCTCGGTGACCTCGCCACGCTGCACATAGGGGCCAAACCGTCCCTTGAACGCATAGATCTTGTCGCCCGCGTCCTCGCCCAGCAGTTTGCCTTCGGGTGGGATGCCGCTGTAATCCTCCTCGCCCGGCGGGCCAAAGGCACGGGTATAGCGACATTCTGGATAATTGGAGCAGCCGATAAACGCCCCGCCTGACCGCGCGGTGCGCATCGACAGGCGTCCGGCCCCGCAGTTCGGGCAGAGGCGTGGGTCGGTCCCGTCCTCGTTTGGGGGGAAGAGATGCGGTTCCAGCACCTCGTTGATCTTCTCCAGCACCTCGGTGATGCGCAGATCGGCGGTCTCGGCGATAGCCGCCGAGAAGTCGCGCCAGAAGCGCCGCAGCACCTCTTTGTATTCCGCATCGCCTGCGCTCACGTCATCCAGTTGGTCTTCGAGATCGGCGGTGAAGCCATAGCCCACATATTTGCGGAAATAATTCTCCAGAAACGCGGTGACCAACCGCCCCTTGTCTTCGGGGATCAGGCGGTTCTTGTCCTTGCGGACATATTCGCGGTCCTGAATCGTGGTCACGATCGAGGCATAGGTGGAGGGGCGCCCAATGCCGAGCTCTTCCATCTTCTTGACCAGCGTGGCCTCGGTGTAACGTGGGGGCGGCTGGGTGAAATGCTGCTCCGGCATGACGCTGCGTTTGTCCATCGCGTCGCCCTGATCGATCTGGGGCAGGCGCTTGTCGTCCTCATCCACCACATCGTCGCGACCCTCTTCATAGACCCGCAGAAAGCCGTCGAAGAGCACGACCTGACCCGTGGCGCGCAGTTCGACCTGACCATCGGCGCTGCCTACGTCAACCGTGGTCCGCTCCATCCGGGCGGCTTCCATCTGGCACGCCAGCGTACGCTTCCAGATCAGGTCATAGAGTTTGCGCTGGTCGGCATCAGACGTTTTCAGGTCCTCCGCCCTGGTCATCATTTCGGTGGGACGGATACATTCATGCGCCTCTTGCGCGTTCTTGGCCTTGTTTTTGTACATGCGCGGGCTGCCGGGCACGTAGTCTTTGCCATAAAGCGTCTCGATCGCGGCGCGGGCGGCTTGCACGGCTTCGGGCGCCATGTCGATCCCGTCCGTCCGCATATAGGTAATGTAGCCTGCCTCATAGAGCCGTTGCGCCGTGCTCATCGTCTGGCGTGCACCCATGCCGAACTTGCGGCTGGCCTCCTGTTGCAGGGTGGAGGTCATGAAAGGGGCGGAGGGGTTGCGGTTGGCGGGTTTCGCCTCGACCGATTTGACGCTGAGATCGCGGCTTGTGATGGCCTGTACCGCCATCTCGGCCTGGGTCTGGTTTTCGATGTCGAATTTGTCGAGCTTCTTGCCCGCCAGCACGGTCAGACGTGCCTCGAACTCCTGACCTCGCGGCGTGGCCAGCAACGCTTTGACCGACCAGTATTCGCGATTGCGGAAGGCTTCGATTTCCATCTCGCGCTCGACGATCAGGCGCAGGGTAACTGATTGTACACGGCCTGCGGATTTCGCGCCTGGCAGCTTCCGCCAGAGCACGGGCGAGAGGTTGAAACCCACCAGATAGTCGAGCGCGCGGCGGGCGAGATAGGCCTCCACCAGTGGCATGTCGACTTCGCGGGGGTTCTTCATCGCCTCGGTTACAGCCGTCTTGGTGATCGCGTTGAACACGACGCGGGACACGGGCGTGTCCTTCTTGATCGACTTGCGCTTGGTCAGCGCTTCCTGCAGGTGCCAGCTGATCGCTTCGCCTTCGCGATCCGGGTCCGTGGCGAGGATTAGCGCATTGTCGTCTTTCAGCGCATCGGCGATGGCTTTGACGTGTTTTTTGCTGTCGCTGGCCACTTCCCACAGCATCTCGAATTCCTGGTCGGGATCAACGGAGCCGTCTTTGGGAGGCAGATCGCGCACGTGTCCGTAGGACGCCAGAACGGTGTAATCATTGCCTAAATAGGCGTTGATTGTCTTGGCTTTTGCGGGCGATTCAACGACGACAACTGGCATGTACTGCGGCACCTCTGGGTAAAAATCTGTAGCGTCTATGGCTTTGCCAAATGTGGTGTGCAAGTGGATTTGTCAATCCGCTTACGTTTGTCGCACCCCAAAACCGGGTACAATATTTGCCTGGCAGTTCTGGATTGTGACGCAGGTGCGCGCGCAGAAACTCACCCCGGCGGAAGATATGAATTCACCGGGCTGACGACCTGAAATGAGTAACTGAAAAACCGGATCAACCGCGCGACAGCAAACCGCCGGATTGGCGCGTGATCTGCCCGTCCAACTCCAGATCGAGCAAAACAGGCGCGGCATCCGCCGGGGCTACGGCCAGATCGCGGATCAATTGATCTTCGGCGACGGGGGAGGGGCTCAGGCGTGCGAGGATCTTGCGGTGCAATGTGGCGACGTCCTTTAACGCCTTGTTCTTCGTTGGGCTGCGCTTTGCCCGAGGTTTTTCAGGGATACCCAGCGGCAATTGCGGTGTTTCACCATGCAGAGGGGTGAGAGCTTCGATCACATCGGCCGCGGAGCGGACAAGCGTGGCCCCTTCGCGGATCAACTGGTTGCACCCGGCCGCGCGGGCATCAAAGGGGTTACCCGGGACCGCGAGCACATCGCGGCCCTGATCCAGCGCGTCACGTGCCGTGATCAGGCTGCCGGACTTTGCGGCGGCCTCGACAACGACCGTTGCCCGGCTGAGGCCGGAGATAATGCGATTGCGTGTTGGAAAGTGCCGCGCCATGGGCTGCAGCCCGATGGGTTGCTCTGAAAGCCGCAGACCGGACTCCGCGATATCCTGCGCCAATTGGGTGTTCTCCGCCGGGTAGATGACGTCCACGCCGCCTGCTTGCACGGCGACGGTGCCTGTCGGCAGGGCGGCAAGATGGGCGGCCGCATCAACGCCGCGCGCAAGTCCAGACACAACCACATAGCCTTGCCCGCCAAGATCGCGCGCCAGTGCTTTGGCCATCCGGGTGCCCAAGGAGGACGCGTTGCGCGCGCCCACCAGCGAAATCATCGGGCGGTTGAGCAGATCGGGATCGCCCAGCACCCATAAAAACGGCGGGGCATCGTCCAATTCGCTGAGAATCTCTGGATAGGCGGGGGTGCCATGCATGATCAGGCGCGCTCCCGCGGCACGGGCCGCATTGAGTTCGGCTTGCACAACAGCTTCGGGACAGATTTCATATTTCTCAACGCCGGCGGCGCGCGCTACCTCAGGCAGCGCGGCCAGCGCGTTCTGCGCGGTGCCGTGTTCAGTCAGCAGTCGTTTATACGTCGTTACGCCAACCCGGCGGGATCGCAACAGACGGAGACGGGAGAACTGCTCGTCTTCCGAGGTGGGTGGGAGTGGGGGGTGAGTGGAAGAAGGATTGTGGTCCTTTTCAGTCATCCTGGTCTCCGTCCATTGCAGAATCAGGTTTAAGGCGAGTTGGTTAACAACGCATGAATCAAATAGCTAAGATGCTCTCGCTATTTATGGGGAGGTTCCTTTTCAGGAAGCCGATCCACCGACGGTCAACCCACCGATCATCAAGGTCGGCTGGCCCACCCCAACCGGCACCCATTGCCCGTCCTTGCCGCAATTTCCCATGCCCGGATCAAGCGCCATGTCATTGCCGATGCCGCGGATCTGTCTGAGCGCTGTGGCACCGTCTCCGATCAGCGTGGCGCCTTTCACGGGCGCGCCGACCTTGCCGTTTTCAACGCGGTAGGCTTCGGTGCAGCTGAAGACAAACTTGCCGTTGGTAATGTCCACCTGACCGCCGCCGAACCCAACGGCATAGATGCCATCCTTCAGATCGGCCACGATGTCCTGTGGGTCTGAAGAACCCCCCAACATATAGGTATTGGTCATGCGGGGCATCGGGGCATGGGCATAGCTTTGTCGGCGTCCGTTCCCCGTGGCCGCAACGCCCATCAGTCGGGCGTTCTGGCGATCCTGCATATAGCCGACCAGAATGCCATCCTCGATCAGGGTGTTTTTGCCTGAGGGGGTGCCCTCGTCATCAATGGAGATCGAGCCCCGCCGATCCGGGATCGTACCGTCATCCAGAACGGTCACGCCTTTGCTGGCGATGCGCTGTCCCATCAGCCCGGCAAAGGCCGAGGAGCCCTTGCGATTGAAATCCCCTTCAAGACCGTGCCCGATGGCCTCGTGCAACAGAATGCCCGGCCAGCCGGGGCCCAGCACCACATCCATCACCCCGGCAGGGGCTGCAACAGCGTCGAGGTTCACGCAGGCCACGCGGAGCGCCTCGCGTGTTTTCGCCTGCCAATCCGTGGGGTCCAGAAGCCCGTCCAGCCCAACGCGCCCGCCGCCTCCCGCCGAGCCGGATTCGCGACGGCCGTTCTGCTCCACGATGACGGAGACATTGACCCGGGTCATCGGGCGCACATCGCGCAGCGACTGCCCATCCGGGCGCAGGATTTCCACCTCCTGCAGGCTGGCTCCGATAGTCGCAGAGACCTGAACCACCCGGGCATCCAGGCCCCGGGCAAAGGCATCGATCTCGCGCAGGGTTTCGACTTTCACCGGGAAGCTGGCCCCGGCAATCGGGTCTTCGTCCGTGTATAGCTTTGTGTTGGTTGGGTCCGGGGCATCCGCCCAGGTGCCGCCGCCTTCGCCGACGGCCAGTCGCGCGGTTTCGGTCGCCCGGCGCAGAGCGGGCTCGGATATTTCGGTGGAATGCGCATAGCCCGCCACTTCACCCCGCACCGCGCGCAGGCCAAACCCCTGTGCCGCATCATAGCTCGCCGTCTTGAGGCGACCGTCGTCAAAAACCAGCGATTCCGACCGACGCCGTTCCAGAAACAGCTCACCATCATCGGCCCCATGGGTCGCCTCGCGTAAAATGGTCAGGGCGGTGTCGCGGTCCAACGCATCGTCGAAGGGCGTGAATGGCGTGTCTGTCATCCGGTCTATCCTCAATTGGGCGGGTAAAAATGTGATCTGCGTCTCTTTGAAGCAAGCTCAACTCTTTATCTCGTGATCAGAATATGATTGTAAGAGCATAGATTACAACGGATAGGGACGGTGCGCACAGACTTCCCCTTCCTGCGTGCGCAACATTGATCCCAAGATCAGGACGACACATGAAACGTTACTTCACTCTCTCAGGCCTTATGGCCGGGTTTGCCGCAACAGCTGCACATGCACAGGACAATCTTGAAATCATCGGCCGCCCGGTGGATGGCAAGATGGGGTTCCAGCCTGCGGTAACTGAGCTTGCCGAAGACCTGCAATGGCTGGACGGCATGATCTTGGTGATCATCACGGCGATCACATTGTTTGTCACAGCGCTGATTCTCTGGGTCGCTTTCCGCTATAACGCCAAGCGCAATCCTGAGTCCGCCAGATTCACGCACAACACACCGGTCGAGATTGCCTGGACGGTGATTCCGATCGTGATCCTGGTGTTTATTGGCGCGTTCTCCCTGCCCATTCTGTTCAAGCAGCAGGAAATTCCGGAAGCGGACATCACCATCAAGGTGACCGGCTACCAGTGGTATTGGGACTACGAATACGTGGACGATGGGTTCGAATTCTCCAGCTACATGATCGGCGCGCCTGCAACCGGTGGCACCAATCAGAAAAGCCCCGAGGTGATTGCGCAGCTCGAAGAGGCCGGGTTCTCGGAAGAGGAATTCCTGCTGGCAACCGACACTTCCGTGGTGGTGCCGGTGAACAAGACCATCGTGATGCAGGTCACTGGCGGTGATGTCATCCACGCCTGGACCATCCCCGCGTTCGGCGTCAAGCAGGATGCTGTCCCCGGTCGTCTGGCAGAATTGTGGTTCAAGCCAGAGCAGGAAGGAGTCTATTTTGGCCAGTGCTCTGAGCTTTGTGGTCTGAACCACGCCTATATGCCCATCACCGTGAAGGTCGTCTCTGAGGAGGCCTACGCCGAATGGTTGGCTGAGGCGAAAGAGGAATACGCAGGCATTCCGCAAACCCGCGTGATCGCGTCGAACTGAACCGCCGTTGGGCGGCGTCTAAAGCCGCCCGCCAGCAGACAGCATGAAGAAGGCGCTTAATGGCTGACGCTAGCTACACCACACCGGCAGGTGACTACGATACACAACTGGGCGATTACTTCGCGCTGCTGAAGCCGCGCGTGATGTCCCTGGTGGTGTTTACCGCGCTGGTGGGCCTGTTGGCGGCACCGGTATCGGTGCATCCGGTGATCGCCTTCGCCTCGATCCTGTTTGTGGCCATCGGGGCAGGGGCTTCGGGGGCGCTGAACATGTGGTGGGATGCCGACATCGACGGTGTCATGCAGCGCACGGCCAGACGCCCGATCCCTTCGGGTCGTGTGCCGGCAGGGGAGGCCTTGTCGCTGGGGCTCGCGCTTTCAGGCCTGTCGGTGATGATGCTGAGCCTTTCGGCAAATCTGCTGGCAGCGGGGCTCTTGGCCTTCACAATTTTCTTCTACGCCGTGGTCTACTCAATGTGGCTCAAACGCTCCACGCCGCAGAACATCGTGATCGGTGGTGCGGCTGGCGCATTCCCTCCGGTGATCGGCTGGGTCATCGCAACGGGGAGTTTCTCGATCGAGGCATGGCTGATGTTCGCGCTGATCTTCATGTGGACACCGCCGCATTTCTGGGCGCTGGCGCTGTTCATGAAGTCAGATTACAACGACGCCGACGTGCCGATGCTGACGGTGACCCACGGGCGTCGCACAACCCGTGTCCATATCATCGTCTATACTGTTTTGCTGGCGCTTCTCGCCGTGGGCACAGGGTTCACCGCCATTGGCGGGCCGCTCTATCTGGCCACAGCCGTCGTGCTGAACATCCTGTTCCTCAAGGGGGCCATCGATATCTGGCGCCGGGATGAGGCGCAGTCCGAGGCGGACAGCTACAAGGTCGAAAAGCGGTTCTTCCGCCTCTCGCTCTGGTATCTCTTTGCGCATTTCGGCGTGATCCTGATTGAGGCGATGCTGCGCCCCTATGGTTTGGGAGGCTGGTGATCCATGACTTTCAAGCCTGAACATGAACTGCATACGCGCCGCAAGGGGCGCAACATCGGCGTTGGCCTGATGCTTGCGGCCTTTGTGGTGCTGGTGCTGGCGCTGACCTTTACCAAGGTCACGAATGGTGATTTCGAACTGCCCAAAGCAGAGGAGTTGACCCAGTAATGGCGATGACCGGTCCTGCCAAAACCGTTGCACAAACCGTGAGCCTGGTGGTCGTCATGGGCGCATTGGCCTGGGCGTCGGTGCCGTTTTATGACTGGTTCTGCCGGGTGACCGGTTTTGGCGGCGTCACAGGCGTGTCCGAGGTTGCCCCGGATGATGTGCTGGATCAGACGATCAAAGTGCGCTTCGATGGCTCGCTGCACAGCGAGATGGCCTGGTCCTTCAAACCGGTTGAGCGCGAGATGGAAGTACGAATCGGCGAAACCGGTCTGGCCTTTTACGAGGCTTACAACCCGACGAACCGCCCGATTGCGGGCTCTGCCAGCTACAATGTCACCCCCTATCAGGCGGGCGGCTTTTTCAACAAGATCCAGTGTTTCTGCTTTGAAGAGCAGGTGCTGCAACCCGGTGAACGGGTGCAGATGCCGGTCACCTTCTATGTGGACCCCGAAATTGTCGAAGATCGCGATGGAAAATATATACATACCATCACGCTCTCCTATACATTCTACGAAATTGACCTGCCCGAGGGCTATGCCGCCGTGCAGGACATGGAACCAACCTCAGACACAAGTCTGAACTGACCAAGATAAGGCAAGCGACGTCATGGCCCATGAAAAGAACCACGATTATCACATTCTGAACCCCTCGATCTGGCCGTTGCTGGGCGCGCTGGCCGGGTTCTTCATGCTCTTTGGCGCCGTGCTGTGGATGCAGGGCATCACGCCTTTCCTGTTCTGGGCCGGTTTTGTCGCGGTGCTTTACGTGATGTTTGGCTGGTGGTCCGAGGTCGTGGCCGAAAGCAAGATCGGCGATCACACCCCGGTGGTGCGGATCGGTCTGCGCTATGGCTTCATCCTCTTCATCATGTCCGAAGTGATGTTCTTCGCGGCCTGGTTCTGGAGCTTTTTCAAGAACGCCATCTACCCGATGAGCGAATATGCGGGCACAGAATACATTCAGCCCGAGATCTACCATGTGGATGCGTTCCACCTGCCCCTGATCAACACGCTGATCCTGCTGTTGTCTGGCTGCGCGGTCACTTGGGCACACCACGCGCTGGTCCATGAAAACAACCGCAAGGACCTGATCTGGGGCCTGACCATCGGCATCATTCTTGGCGTCGCCTTCACCATACTGCAGGCTTACGAGTACTCCTACCTGCTCTATCAGGGCTGGGAGTTCGGCGGGGACAAGTTCTTCTCTAACTTCTTCATGGCCACTGGCTTTCACGGGGCGCATGTGATCATCGGCACGATCTTCCTGACCGTCTGTCTGGTGCGCGCATTGAAGGGTCACTTCACGCCGGAGAAACACGTGGGCTTCGAGGCGGCTGCCTGGTATTGGCACTTCGTCGATGTGGTCTGGCTGTTCCTCTTCTTTGCGGTGTATATCTGGGGCGTAGGACAGATGCCTGGGGCGCACTAGACGCCCGCCCCAGTTTCCAAGAACAAAGCGCGCGGCTCTCGCGCGCTTTTCCGTTGTGAGGACGCGGGACATCATGCGCCGTTTGGCTTTTCTATTGACCTTTGGACTGGGCGGGGCAGCGATCCTGATCAGCCTTGGGATATGGCAGGTTCAGCGCCTTGCGTGGAAGGAAGGCGTGATTGCCAATATCGAAGCCCGCATCGCGGATGCACCTGTTCCCTTGCCTGCCACACCCGATGCCGCCACAGACAGCTATTTGCCGGTGACCGTAACGGGCCGCCTTGGCGCGCCTTATCTGCGGGTCCTGGTATCGAAAAAGCAGGTGGGCGCAGGGTATCGCATCATCCGCCCGATGCTGCGCGCGGAGGGGGATATCCTCATCGACATGGGCTTTGTGTCCGTCGCGGATGCTGACGGTCTAACTTTTGAGGAAGGCCCGCCCCTCACTGTCACCGGCAATCTGCAATGGCCGCAGGAAACGGACAGCTATACCCCCGCCCCCGATCTGGCGGAGAACATCTGGTTCGCGCGTGATGTGCCCGCCATGGCCGCAGCGCTCGACACCGAACCGGTGCTGGTCGTGCGTCGCGATGCGCCGCAATCAGGCGGTCCCGTGACGCCAATGCCGGTAGACACCGCCGCCATTCCCAACGATCACTTGCAATACGCGATCACCTGGTTCTCTTTGTCCGCCATCTGGCTGGCAATGACCGCAATCTTTCTGCGCCGCAAACCCGGCACCAACAAAAGCTGACACTCATGCGTTATATCTCCACGAGGGGCACTGCGCCCGTTCTGAATTTCGAAGAAGCCATGCTGACAGGTCTTGCCCGCGACGGCGGGCTTTATGTGCCGGAGACGATTCCGCAGATGACGGCGGCGGAAATTTCCCGGCTGGAGGGGTTGAGCTATGAGGCGATTGCCTACCGCGTGATGCGACCCTTTGTGGGAGACGTTTTCACCGACGATGAATTCGAAGGGATCATCGACCGCGCCTATGCGGGGTTTGGCCACGCCACCCGCGCGCCTTTGGTGCAGCTCGATCAGGGGCATTTTCTGCTGGAGCTGTTTCACGGCCCGACGCTGGCCTTCAAGGACTTCGCCATGCAGCTCATTGGCCAGATGTTCCAGACGGCCTTGGGCCGTAAGGGCGAGCGGGTGACCATCGTGGGGGCCACATCCGGCGACACCGGCTCGGCGGCCATCGAGGCGTTTCGGGGTCTCGACAACGTCGATGTCTTTATCCTCTACCCGCACGGGCGCATCTCGGAGGTGCAGCGGCGGCAGATGACCACCCCCACCGAATCCAATGTGCACGCCTTGGCGATGGATGGCGACTTCGACGACTGTCAGGCGCGTCTGAAGGACATGTTCAACGATTTTGAATTCCGCGATGCGGTGAAGCTCGCGGGCGTGAATTCGATCAACTGGGGCCGGGTGCTGGCGCAAGTGGTCTATTACTTCTCCGCTGCCGTCTCTCTTGGCGCGCCGCACCGCCAGGTCAGCTTCACGGTGCCCACGGGCAATTTCGGTGACATCTTCGCGGGCTATATCGCCAAGCGCATGGGGCTACCCATCGACAAGCTGGTGGTGGCAACCAACCAGAACGACATCCTTGATCGCTGCCTGAAAGGGCAGGGGTACCATAAGGGGGAAACCGTGCCGTCGATCAGCCCGTCGATGGACATTCAGGTCTCCTCCAACTTTGAGCGCGCCCTGTTTGACGCCTATGATCGGGATGGCAATGCGATCAAACAACTGATGGAAGAATTGAAAGCGGGTGGGTTTGAGGTCAGCCAGGGCGCGATGCAGGTGCTACAATCGCATTATATCTCCGGGCGCGCCACGGAGACCGAAACCATGGCGACCATTGCCGCCGCGCTCAAGACCACGGGCGAGTTGCTCTGCCCGCATACCGCCGTGGGCGTGAAGGTCGCGGATGAAACCCGCGAGACCGGCACGCCTATGATCACGCTGGCCACGGCCCACCCGGCGAAGTTTCCTGACGCAGTGGAAGAAGCCTCAGGCCAACACCCCCCCTTGCCCCCGCGCATGGCAGACCTGTATGAACGCGCGGAACGGGTGAGCCGGGTGCCAAATGATCTGGCAGCGCTCACCGCGCATATCAAAGGGCAGATACCTGCGTGACACTGAACCAACACCGCCTGTCAAACGGCTTCCGCATCGTAACCGAAGAAATGCCCGGTCTGGCCTCTGCCTCTGTCGGGGTCTGGGTCACCGCCGGCGCGCGGCATGAGACGCCTGCCCAGAACGGGATTGCGCATTTTCTGGAGCATATGGCCTTCAAAGGCACCAAGCGCCGCACGGCATTGCAGATCGCGGAAAGCATCGAGGATGTGGGGGGCTATATCAACGCCTATACCAGCCGCGAGGTGACAGCTTATTACGCGCGGGTGTTGCGATCCGATGTGCCGCTGGCGCTGGATGTCATCGCTGATATTCTGCTGAACCCGACACTGGAGGAAAGTGAGATCGAGGTGGAGCGCGGCGTGATCCTGCAGGAGATTGGCCAGGCGCTCGACACACCGGATGACGTGATTTTCGACTGGTTGCAAGAAGAAGCCTACCCCGATCATCCCATGGGTCGCACCATTCTGGGCCCCAGCGAGCGTGTGGCGAATTTCACCCGCGCGGATTTGCAGGGGTTCATCAAGCAGCACTACGGGCCGGAACAGATGATCCTGTCGGCGGCTGGGGCCGTGGACCATGAGGCGATTGTCAAACTGGCGGAAAAGCTTTTTGGCGGCATGGAAAACAAACCCGCCTTTGATGTGGATGCGGCGCGGTTCACCGGTGGCGAGCGGCGCCAGACCAAGGCGTTGGAACAGGCACATTTTGCACTGGCGTTTGAGAGCCCAGGGTACCGCGAAGACATGATCTATACCGCGCAGATCTATGCCTCGGCCCTGGGCGGCGGTATGTCGAGCCGCCTGTTTCAGGAAATCCGGGAAAACCGCGGCCTGTGCTATTCGATCTTTGCGCAGGCCGGAGCCTATGCGGATACGGGCATGACCACGATCTATGCGGGTACCTCGGCTGAGCAGCTGCCGCAGCTGGCCGAGATTACAATCGATGAGATGAAACGGGCGGCCAGTGATATGTCCCCCGCGGAGGTTGCGCGCGCACGGGCGCAGATGAAGGCGGGATTGTTGATGGGTCTGGAAAGCCCGTCCAACCGCGCGGAACGGCTGGCGCGGCTGGTGCAAATCTGGGACCGTGTGCCCGCGCTGGAGGAGACGGTTGCGCTGATCGATGCGGTGACCACGGGCGATGTTCGTGAGTTCGCGGAAAGCATGGCGTCTGCCTCACCTGCGGCCCTGGCGCTTTATGGGCCGATTGATGCCGCCCCCAGCCTGGCGGAATTGCAGGCCCGTCGAGCCGCTTGATGCTGCGCGGGTTTCGCAAACTCAGGATCGAAACAGAGCGCATGACATTGCGCCCGCCGATCCATTCGGATTTTCGGGCCTGGACCGCGCTGCGTGTGCAAAGCAAGGATTATCTGACGTCGTGGGAGCCCAGTTGGGCAAAGGACCATCTGACGCGCAAGGCCTTCACCAATCGGGTCTATTGGGCGCAGAGATCTGTTTCCGGCGGCACCGCGATGCCGCTGTTTCTGATCCGGCGCCAGGACGATGCGCTGCTGGGGGCCATCACGCTGGATAATATTCGCCGGGGGCCCGCGCAGGCTGGCACCCTGGGGTATTGGACGGGGGAGCCATTTGCGCGGCAGGGGTACATGCGCGAGGCCATCACGGCGCTGGTGCATCACGCATTCACACAGTTGGACCTCAGCCGGATTGAAGCCGCCTGCCTACCGGAGAACGCAGCCTCGCGGGGCTTGTTAGAAACCTCCGGGTTCAAATATGAAGGCGTCGCGCAGAGTTACCTGCAGATCGACGGGCGCTGGCGCACACATGTGCTCTATGCCGCACTGCGCGGGGATCGCCGGGGCAAGACCGGCGCGGGTTAGCGGCGCGGCGGCGCCGCATGTGATGCAGGCGCCTTTTTCCAAAAGGCGCGTTTTGCCTCCGGCGGGGATATTTTGGGCCAGAAGAAACAGGGGATGTCTGATTTTCAGGCAATGGGCGGTGGCGTGCCATCTCTGCGCTTAAAATGTTCCGGAAATACCGGCAACTGCGCTATCCTTGTCGCCATGGGAGGAATGGCCATGCGGATCCGGATATTTGGTATCGTTTTGGGTGTGTTGGTGGCGCAAAGTGCTGTGGCGCAGGACCGCACGCCCAGTCACTGCGTCGCCCTGGCAGAAAATGCGCCAGGGTTGGAATACGTGGTGCCCGCAAGCCTCGGGCCCGTGGCCGATGAGACCGTGCGCATCCACTATATCACCCACGCCAGTTTTCTGATCCGCAGCCATGGCGGGCTGAACATGGTGACGGATTACACCGGGTTTACCGGGTCTGCGCCCTTCATTCCGGATGTGGTGACGATGAACCACGCCCATGACACGCATTGGACTGCGAACCCCGATCCGGCCATCCCGCATGTGTTGCCCGGATGGGGGCCGTTCGGCGAGGGCATATCGCACCACCTGGATCTGGGCGAAGTGCTGATCCGCAATGTGTCCACGGATATCCGGTCACAGTTTTCCGGGATTGAAACCAAGGGCAATTCAATCTTTGTGTTCGAATTGGCGGGCTTATGTGTCGGGCATCTGGGGCATCTGCACCACGAACCCGATGCTGCGCAATACGCGGCACTTGGCCGTCTGGACGTGGTGATGGCCCCGGTCGACGGTGGCTATACGCTCGATTTACCGACGATGATCCGGGTTTTGAAACGGTTGCGTTCCTCCGTGGTGATCCCGATGCATTGGTTTTCACTCTTTGCGCTGGATGATTTTTTGGCGGGCATGTCGGATGATTTTGCGGTTGTCGAGGTCGGTGGCCCGTCGTTGGATATGTCGCTGGACCGATTGCCGGGGCGACCCACGGTGATGGTCCTGCGTCCCGCCTGGCTCTCGGAGCCGTAGTCCCCGCTTGCATCGTCGCGCGCGGCGGGGGATCAATGCGCATGAGTTTGACGCCAGCCGATTCCGCCTTCGCCACCCTTTTGAATGAGAACCTGCCGAAGGGGACACTTCGGGAGACCGAACCACGGTATCTGGAAGAGCCGCGTGGCCGCTGGCAGGGGCGCACAACTTTTGTGGCCTTGCCCAGAACCGCGGAAGAGGTCGCTAGAATCGTGAAGTTGGCCGCGCAGGAACGTGTGGGGATTGTGCCCTATGGTGGTGGCACCGGCCTCGTGGGGGGGCAAATCTCGCCCGAAGGGCCCTTGCCGCTGATCCTTTCGCTGGAGCGCATGTCTGCGGTGCGCAGTCTTCATCCGGAAGAAAACGTCCTGATCTGCGAGGCAGGCACTGTATTGGCGGAGGTGCAGGCAGCCGCCGAGGGTGTTGGCCGCCTGTTTCCTCTGTCGCTGGCCTCGGAAGGCTCTGCACGGATCGGCGGGAACCTGGCGACCAATGCGGGCGGCACGGCGGTGCTGCGCTATGGCAATACCCGTGATCTGTGTCTGGGGTTGGAGGCGGTATTGCCCGATGGGCAGATCTGGCACGGCTTGAAAAGGTTGCGCAAGGACAACACGGGCTATGATTTGAGGCATCTGTTGATCGGATCGGAAGGAACGTTGGGCATTATTACCGCTGCCGCTTTGAAGCTAAGTCCGCGCCCGACGGCATCGGGTACCGCAATCTTTGTGGTGCCGTCACCGGCGGCGGCGCTGTCGCTCTTGGCGCTGGCGCAGGCGCAGTTAGGGGAGATGGTCAGCGGCTTTGAATTGATCAGTGGGCAGGGGTTGGCATTTCTGGCCGAGACGGTGCCCGAGGTGCGCCAGCCCTTTGAGACCGCGCCGACATGGTCGGTTTTGATCGAGATTGGCCTCGTCGCAGGATTGGATCCGCAGGAGGCCTTGGCACATGTCTTCGAGGGGGCCGCTGACCAGGGCCTTGCGCTGGACGGTGTGATTGCCCAAAGCGCGCAGCAATCGGATGCGTTCTGGTCGGTGCGCGAGCATATTCCGGAAGCCAACAAGCGGGTGGGCGCCATCATTTCCAGCGATGTGTCGGTGCCGCTGGGCGGCATCCCTGAGTTCATTTCGCGTGGCGAAGAATTGATTGCACGGGTGGGGTCGTTCCGGATCAACTGCTTTGGCCATGTGGGGGATGGGAACCTGCATTACAACATCTTTGCTCTGCCGGGGGAGCGGGCATCTGATCATACCAACCAGCGCGCGGAGTTGCAGCGGATTGTGCATGACCTGGCGCATGAAATGGGCGGCTCGGTCAGTGCCGAGCATGGCATTGGGCGGCTGAAGGTGGCGGATCTGCAACGCTACGGCGATCCCGCGAAACTCGCGGCCATGCGCGCGATCAAAGCCGCCCTTGACCCGTTGGGGATCATGAACCCGGGCGCAGTCCTCAAGACATGAGGCGCTGACGCGCCGTACGATGTTTTTCAAATCCCTCCGGGATTTGGTTTTGGCGCCTGGATCAAAGGCCGTCGAAGGCGCAGAGCGCGTGCACTTCCATGCCCATGGCTTCAAGCTTGGCCCGCCCGCCCAGTTCCGGCAGATCAATGATGAAAGCGGTGGAGATGATTTCGCCGCCTAGACGTTCGATCAGCTTGATCCCAGCCTCCGCTGTGCCGCCGGTGGCGAGCAGGTCATCGACGACGAGCACTTTCTCTCCCGGTTGGATGGCGTCATCGTGGATTTCGACAATCGCCTCGCCGTATTCGAGCTTATAGTCCTGGCTGATCGTGGTGCCGGGCAGCTTGCCTTTCTTGCGGATGGGCACGAAGCCGACCGAAAGCTGATGCGCGATGGCGCCGCCGAGGATGAAACCGCGTGCTTCCAGGCCCACGACCTTGTCGATTTCCAGCCCGGCGTAGGGGTGCAGCATCTGGTCAATCGCCATGCGAAACCCGCGCGGATCGGCAAAAAGCGTGGTGACATCGCGGAACATGATCCCTTCGTGCGGGAAGTCGACGATGGTGCGGATGTAATCCTGAACAGTTTTCA
The DNA here is from genome assembly GCF_947501835.1 of uncultured Roseobacter sp. NCBI lineage: Bacteria > Pseudomonadati > Pseudomonadota > Alphaproteobacteria > Rhodobacterales > Roseobacteraceae > Roseobacter > uncultured Roseobacter sp. Next base: position 155,816 of record NZ_CANMXR010000008.1, read on the forward strand.
TGAAATCTCTTTCAGTTAGCGCGGCGCAGGGTGGCGGTCAGCACCCCCATGCCGATCAAAGTTGCACCGCCTGCGCGGGTGATCCAGGTCAAAATGGCCGGGCGTGCAATCACCCGCCTGAGCCTGTCTGCCAGCAGCGCATAGGCCAGCGCGTTCACGGCGGCCAGCGTGACAAATGTTGCTGTGAGAATGATAAATTGCGGGATCAGCGGTGCCTCGGGGCGCAGAAACTGCGGTACGAAAGCGATGAAAAATGCAATTGATTTTGGGTTTAATGCCGTGACCGCCGCAGTATGCCGGAAGACCCCGCGCGCATTGATCTGCGCGGATTGTGGCGCCAGACCCTTGCTGGGCGCGGACCGGATCAGCTTGAAGCCCAGCCAGACGAGATAGACCGCGCCGACCCATTTCAACACCGTGAAAAGGGTCGCGGATGCCAGAACCAGGGCGCCGAGCCCGGCCAGCGATGCCGTCATCGCTATAAGATCGCCAAAGGCCACACCTGCGGCAGAGGCCACAGCAACCGAGCGCCCTTTGGACAAGGCATAGCTGAGCACCAACAGGACCGTCGGGCCGGGAATGAGCAACAAAGCGGTGGAAGCGGCGACGAAAGTCAGCCAAAGATCAAGGGGCATGGGCAGGGTCCATAATTACACGCGCCAGTCGTTCCAGATTGCACATAAAACTTCAAGCCATACGAATGTGATCTTTGTCACAGACAATTTCCCGCATACGTGGAATCAATAGGTTACTGTCACAATTTAATTTAACTTGGAGATTTCGTCATGCGTATGATTTCTACGCTAACAGCAGCAATTTTCCTATCTTCTGCCGTCGCGGCCTACGCGGCTTGTCCGGAGGGATACTACAACTGCGGTAGTAACCTGTGTTGCCCCCAATGACCGATGTCAGCACGGAACCCACTGAGGAAAAGCCCAAAAAACGCTGGAAGTTTGATTACAAGTTCTGGACGATTGCCAGCATGGTCGGGGTTGTTTTGGCCTTTAACGTTGTGGAAACGCTCGTTTTGGATGCGGATGAGGATGACATTGGATATGCGCGACTGATCGTGCAGGCCAACCGCGTCAGCAATCCCAATCCCGGCGATGTCTATGTGTTCAACCACGAGATCAATGATTTTGTTGAGAGCAAGGTGTGTTCCCTGCAGCAATTCTCAACGAATTTCGTGGCTGTCGAAGACAAACTGTCCGCGCATAATGTTCTGGGAACGCGGGTCAATAAGACGATGGCGTCAGTCAGCGAATGGGTAGGCGAAAAGATCACCGGCTTTGCAAAAGTGGAATCGCCCGAGCGTGAGTGGGTCTATTCCAAAACGCACCGCCCTGCGGTGAATGCGCCGATGGATCCGGCCTGTTTGCAGACCGTTGTTGCGGTGGCCGCAAACATCACCCTGACGCCCTTCGTGGTGGACTCGATCTACGAAGTGCGGGATGCGGAAAGTGAATCGAGATGGGTGCGCTTTGCAAACCCGCTGATGATCGATCCGGGCACCTGCACGGAATGTCCACAGCCCAAGACCTTGCGGGACATCGTTCACGCGGATGCCTTCACCCGCATGAAAGTCGATTGGAATATTGTAAAGATCAACTGATATGTGTGTGAGCTTTTGACTGGCGTAGGCATGACCCCCTACGCCAGTATTCTTTTTGCAACGGCATCCAGTTTTGCCATAACTATCGGATCGCGCGCTTCCGGCGCGGTCAGGATGGCGTGTTCAAGAGCCCGGTCACACCCATGCGGGCAGGGCAGACGCTCCTTTCCCAACAGGGCAGGCAGGCGGCGCACCAGATCGCGGCCCTTATCAGCATTCCCCATCAAGGTCGCAATGATCTGTGTGACATCAACCTCACCATGTTCGGGGTGCCAGCTGTCATAGTCGGTGATCATGGCCACGGAGGCGTAGCAAAGCTCGGCCTCGCGGGCGAGTTTGGCCTCTGGCATATTGGTCATCCCGATCACATCGGCCCCCCAGCTTTCGCGGTACATCTTCGACTCCGCCAGGGTGGAGAATTGCGGCCCTTCCATGGCCAGATAGGTGCCGCCCTTGTGGACTGTGATGCCAGCATCCTTTGCGGCGCTCTCGCAGGCTTCCGTCAAGCGCGGGCAGGTGGGATGTGCCACCGAGACATGCGCCACGCAGCCGGTGCCAAAGAACGATTTTTCGCGCGCAAAGGTTCGGTCAATGAATTGATCCACAAGCACAAAATCACCCGGTGCCATTTCTTCGCGAAAGGAGCCGCAGGCGGAAACGGAGATTACATCGGTGCAGCCCAGCCGTTTTAGCGCGTCGATATTTGCCCGGTAGGGCACCGTGGTGGGGCTGTGCACGTGACCGCGCCCGTGCCGGGGCAGAAAGGCCATCTCGGTGCCGTCCAACACCCCGGTCAGAATGGCATCGGAAGGCGCGCCCCATGGCGTGTCCACGGTTGTCCAACTGGCGTTTTCCAGCCCGTCGATGTCATAGATGCCAGAGCCGCCAATCACGGCGATTTTGGGTGCGGTCATGAACGGCTCCATTGTTTGTGTTTTGCGGATCGTGGCGAGATTGCCCGGAGAAATCAACCGGTCGTCGGGGTGGAAAAAGCGTGGATTTGTGCGCAATCCTGTGATCAGTCTGCAGGACCGTGTTTGTGAATTTCTTGACGCGGCGTCCGCGCGGCACAGGTATCTTTATCAAATCTTTACCATGATCTGGGAAAGCCTGCCCGGGGTTTTCATTCTGTTGGAAACCGTCTAGGCAACGCGCAAACGGGCCAGACAAGGGTCGGCCCGCCCTCTGAACAGAGTTTAGGATATTGAGAATGGCGCGGACAACGTTCAGCAGCTTTACAAAAAACCTTGCAATCACTGATTTGCGCTGGATGCCCGAGGATGGGTTTTCACTCGGCCGTCTGCGTATCGAGTTACTCTCGGGGCTGACGGTTGCCCTGGCGCTGGTGCCCGAAGCGGTCGCTTTTGCTTTCGTCGCCGGGGTGCATCCGCTGGTCGGGCTTTATGCGGCGTTTCTGGTGGGGTTGATCACCGCGCTGATCGGCGGGCGTCCTGGCATGATCTCCGGTGCAACCGGCGCGCTGGCCGTGGTCATGGTGGCGCTGGTGGCGCAGCACGGGGTCGAATACCTCTTTGCGACGGTGGTCTTGATGGGGCTTTTGCAGGTCTTTGCGGGCGTGATGCAGTGGGGCAAGTTCATCCGGCTGGTGCCGCATCCGGTGATGCTGGGATTTGTGAATGGTCTGGCGATCGTGATTTTCCTCGCACAACTGAGCCAGTTCAAGGTGCCCGGCACGATGGTCGATACCGGCCATGGCATGGGCGGGGGTGAATGGCTGAGCGGGCAGCCGCTGTTTCTGATGCTGACGCTGGTGGCCGCGACCATGGCGATCATCTGGGTGATGCCGCGGATCACACGCGCCGTTCCGGCACCGCTGGCGGGTATTGGTATCGTGGCCGCGGTGGTGATCGGCTTTGGCCTGGATGTGCCGCGTGTGGGCGATCTGGCCTCGATCGAGGGCGGTTTGCCGGCGTTGCATATTCCGATGGTGCCGCTGAATTGGGAAACCTTTGAGATTATCCTGCCCTATGCTGTCATTCTGGCGGCAATTGGCCTGATTGAGAGCCTGCTGACGCTGAATCTGGTCGGTGACATGACCAACCAGCGTGGCGGTGCGTCACAGGAATGTATTGCGCAGGGCGTGGCCAACACGGTGACAGGTTTCTTTGGCGGCATGGGCGGTTGTGCGATGATCGGCCAGTCGATGATCAATGTGAAATCCGGCGGTCGGACGCGGGTGGCGGGGATCGCTGCGGCTGTGTTTTTGCTGCTCTTTATTCTTGTGGGATCGTCGGTCATTGAGCTGATCCCATTGGCGGCCCTCGTGGGCGTGATGTTCATGGTGGTGATCGGGACCTTCGCCTGGAACAGTCTGACAATCCTGCGCAAGGTGCCCTTTACGGATGCTTTTGTGATCCTGCTGGTGACGGTTGTGACGGTGATGGAAGACCTTGCGGTTGCCGTGGTTGTGGGCGTGATCGTGAGCGCCCTGGCCTATGCCTGGAACAACGCCACGCGCATTCACGCGACAACGCGCGAGTCGCACACTGAAAAAGGGGCGAAGGTCTATGAGATCAACGGACCGCTGTTCTTTGGGTCGTCAGACGGGTTCATGGAGCTTTTTGACGTGGAGGGTGATCCTGACACGGTGATCGTTGATTTTGCTGAAAGCCGCGTGGTCGATCAATCGGCGCTGCAGGCTATTGAGGCCCTTGCCGCAAAATATGAAGAGGCGGGGAAAACGGTGATGCTGCGCCATTTGAGCCGGGATTGTCACAGCCTGCTGCTGAAAGCCGGTCAATTGATGATCGACAGCGACGATGATCCAGATTACGCGCTTGCGGTAGATTATTCGGTGCGTACCGGCATTCTGGGCGGTCACTGACGCCGGATGGCGCTATTGGCCTGCGGCCAAGGCGCCCCACCCGCCGTCCCATTTGCGATGTCCGGGAAGGCAGCGTGTGACCGGTTGAGCGGGCGTGTTGGGTTTTGCGTCGCCTCGGCGTGAGCAATTTGATCAGTATATTTTGAAGCTGGCGACAAAGGGCAGGTGGTCCGAAACCCCTTTGCGGAAAGCTTCGCGGCCCATGTCCATGGTCCAATGCATGGGAAACAACCTCAAACTACCCTTGATGTAATCGGTTGAGAAGTTGCGGCTGACCGCGAAGCCGTCGAGCAGGTTGGCGCGGCCTTTCTCAAGTATATGCGAAAAGCGATCCTGCAGATCCCATGACGAGACGAAGTCCATGGCGTCATCACCACCCAGGTGGTGGAAATTGGATACATCCTGCCCCGGGATCATGTTGAAATCCCCCATCAGGAAGATCGCACGGCGCTTCAATCCCGGCGTTTTGTGGATTTGTTCGATATAGTCGCCAATCACCTTGCATTGACTGTCGCGCATTTTCTGCTCCTGCCTGTCGCGCCCGGACTTCAGGTGCACGCCGATGACGATCGCCTTGAGCTTTGCTATCTTTATGTCCACGGCAAAGGCCTGGCGACCACCGGAATAATCGCCTTCTGATCCGGGGATGAACCGCGGGTTTGTCACCTCTATGCCCGGTTTGTGCAGAAAGCCGATGTGAATATTGCCGCTCTGCTGTGGCAGTATGGTGTGGTTGTATTCGACCCCGTATTTATTCAGCTTCTCAACCAACGTTTCGATGTAGTTGGCCGGCGAGACTTCGACCAGGGTGACGAATTCTGCGTCCAGAAGCGCCAGCCCTTCGGCTTGCCGTTCTGCCTTTTTCGAGCGGGCCGAAATACCCACGGGTTGACCAGGTCGGGAAAACCCCGCCAGGTTCCATACCGCCGCCCGAATGATGGAATGGTTGAAATTCGTCATAATGTCCTCCGCAAAATAAGTCGCGGGAGGTCACAATATCAATCTCACACCCGCGTGGCGGATAGTCTAGCACAGGTTGTAGTCACGTTGCGCAAGCATTTGAGCGCTCGGGTCACTCGTCCGGGCGCGCGAGTTCAAAAACCTCGGTGACGCGGGTGTAGTCGCGGTAGCCGAGGCGGCTCAGGGGCTGATAGGTGCGAATGTCAAAACGACCCTCTACCAAAGTGTCGTCGCGCAGGTGCACGCCAACAACTTCGCCCAAGACGACAAAGTTGCTCTCACCTTTCACCGCGACAATCTGGGTCATACGGCATTCCAGCGCGGCGGGCGCATCTGCGACACGGGCACAATCAATCTCGTTGCATTCGGTGGGGGTGATGCCCGCAGCCGTAAATTCATCCACGTCCTTGGGCAGCATCCCGGATGAAATATTCATCACATCCCGCATCGCGTATTCCACGATGTTGACGCAGAAAGCACCGGTTTCACGGATGTTGGCCACGGAATCCTTGGTGTCGCCCTGGTCTTCCTTGGCGCTGGTTGAGGCGAACATCACCTGCGGCGGCGTGTAGGCAACCGCATTGAAGAAAGAATAGGGCGCGAGATTGTTACGGCCCTGCACGTCTCTGCTGGAAATCCACCCGATCGGGCGAGGGGCGACAATGGCATTAAAGGGATTATGGGGCAGACCGTGGCCATCCTGAGGGCGGTAGAACATTGCAAACTCCTGAGTATTTGCAGCGGGTGTAGCGCATGTGCTAGGGCCGAGCCACCTGAAACCCAAGCTGGGGCCGCGCAGCCGCCGTGTATGAATTAAAACTGGAAACTGCGCGGGACGTGCATGAGGTCGAGGCGCTGTTTGACCTTTGTTTTGCGCCGGGGCGGGAGGCCTTGTCTTCCTATCGGTTGCGGGATGATGTGCCGTCGGTTGCGGCGCTTAATCAGGTGGCGCGCGACCCTGACGGTATCCTTGCGGGGGCGATCAGGTTCTGGCCGGTCTCAGTCGGCCGGGCGGACGCGTTATTGCTTGGTCCGGTGGCGGTGCACCCGACACGGCAGGGGGAGGGGTTGGCGGCCCAATTGATCCAGCATGCGATGGCGCGGGCTGCTGCGCGACAATGGGACCGGGTCATGCTGGTTGGCGATGCGCCTTATTACGCGCGTTTTGGGTTTGAAAAATTGAGCGGCGTCGTGATGCCCTCACCCACCAATCCAGACAGGGTTTTGGGCCATGCGCTGACCCCTTCCGCCTGGGAGGGGATCGCCGGAGACGTTACCCGTTGGGCCGGTGGGCGCGCATTGTCAGATTGAAATCCGTGCGATTGGCCCCCACTTTGTCAGGTAAAGGGGCATGATCATGGAAGATATTTCAAACGTGGTGTCGATTGATGTCGAGGCGGAGCTCGATGCGCTTGCAGAGCGCTATAGGCGCGCAGGGGGCGGGGCAATTAACCTGCTAAACGTCATCGGCGGACGTGCCGAAGGTCTTCTGGACAGGCTCCCCCAGGCGGCGCAGTCCGGGCTTCAGGATGCGACACGCCGGGCATTGGAACAGGCCCTGAAGGCGGCACAATCCAGCCGCGATGTCGTGCCCGACCAGAAAAGCTGGCTCAATACGACCGTCGGGGCTGCGATGGGCGCGGTTGGTGGCGTTGGAGGGCTGCCCACGGCCTTGGCGGAACTGCCTGTGACAACCACGCTTTTGCTGCGGATCATTCAGGGCGTGGCTGTGGAATATGATTTTGATCCGAACTCTGAAAGCGTGCAATTTGATTGCATTGAGGTCTTTGCCTCGGCTGGACCCCTCGCAGATGACGATGGCGCGGATCTCGGCTTTTTGTCGGCGCGTGTGACCCTTACGGGAGCCGCTTTGCAAGGGATCATTGCGCGTGTCGCGCCCCGTCTGGCCACGGTCCTGGGACAGAAGCTTGCCGCCCAAACCGTGCCGGTGCTGGGCGCGGTTGCCGGGGCCGCGACAAACTATGCCTACACCAATTATTATCAGGAAATGGCGCATGTGCATTTTGGCCTGCGCAAGCTTGCCATTGACGCGGATGTGCCGGTGGAAACCCTTGCCGCACAACTACGGGCCCGGATGCAATCACGCGCAGTACGCTAACTACCTACAGGACAAGTGAAATCACAATATCCTGTGGGTATTTTCAATCTGAGGACCATAGATTGTTGGCAAGACAGTGCGATTCGGGCATATTTTACTCAAAAGGCAATCGCTCCGTTCCCTGCTCTTATTTGTCGGCTTGCCCCGCGTATGATTAAACAATTGCCCATATCGCTCTCTGGTGCCCGGAAACGGGACGTGCGAACACAATTTGCAGCTTTGTGCTACCGGGTCAGGAAGGGCAAGATACAGGTTCTGATGATCACCTCGCGCGGTACGCAGCGTTGGATTGTACCAAAAGGCTGGCCGATGGATGGGCGCACACCGGCGGAATCAGCGATGCAGGAGGCCTGGGAAGAGGCGGGCGTGCGCGGCAAATCGGATGGGCGATGTCTGGGTATTTATTCCTTCAGCAAAGACGCGGATGATCTGGGTGCACTGCCCTGTCTGGCCATGGTTTACGCGGTGGACGTCGAGCATTTGGCGGATGAATTCCCCGAAGCAGGGCAGCGAAAGCGCAGCTGGATGAGCCGGAAAAAAGCCGCGCGTTTGGTGGAAGAGCCTGAATTGGCGAGCATTTTGCGCGACTTCGACCCGCGCACAGCCACCGGAAATCCTTGACGCCACAGCAAAAGCGCCCCATTTCGTAAAGGGATGGTAAAGACTTACGGAGTATTTTGCGCCGGATGATCCAATATGCGCTTAAATGTGACAAAGAACACGCATTTGACAGCTGGTTTCAATCGGCTGAAGCGTTTGATGCGCTGAAGTCGGGCGGCCATTTGTCCTGCGCGGTCTGCGGCAGCAGCGATGTCAGCAAGGCCATCATGGCACCGCGGGTGGCCACGGTATCCGAGGAAAAGGCCGACAAACCGCTGCAGAAGGTCGAGACGGATCAGGAAAAGGCACTGACCGAACTGCGCCGCCACGTCGAGGAAAATGCTGACTATGTCGGACCGCGTTTTGCCGAGGAAGCACGCTCAATGTATCTGGGCACGACGCCGGAGCGCGCGATCTACGGCGAAGCCAATGGCGCAGAAGCTAAGGCATTGATTGAGGATGGGGTGCCGGTGGCGCCATTGCCGTTTTTACCGAACCGAAAGGCGAACTGACCGCATGACTGTTGTGATAACCGGGGCCAGCCGCGGCATTGGGGCGGGGCTGGTTGCCGCCTATGCTGCGCGCGGTGAGGATGTGATCGGAACAACCCGCACCGGGGCGCATGCGCTTGAGGTCACTGATCCGGCAAGCCACGCGGCGTTTGCGGCGGGTCTGCAGGGACGCGCGGTTGATTTGCTCGTGTGCAACGCCGGTGTTTACCTCGACAAGAACGAGGGTTTGGAAGGCGGATTTCCTGCTGATCAGTGGGCGCAGAGTTTCGCCGTCAACGTGACGGGCGTTTTCCTGACTGTGCAGGCGCTGTTGCCCAATCTACGGGGGGCAGAGATCCCGAAGATCGCGGTCATTTCGTCGCAAATGGGATCATCCGAGCGTGCCCCGGGCGGCAGCTATATTTATCGTGCTTCTAAGGCGGCAGCGCTGAACCTTGGCCGTAATCTGGCGACGGATTTGAAATCCGAAGGTATCGCTGTGGGTATTTACCATCCGGGATGGGTGAAAACGGATATGGGAACCGCTTCGGCGGAAATTACCGTGGACGAGGCCGTTGATGGGCTCATGGCCCGGTTTGACGCGCTTGATCTTGCGCGCACGGGTGTCTTTGAAACCTGGGACGGGCGTCCCCACGCCTATTGATCTTGATCCAAAGGCGGCGGCTGGCGCCGCCACATGATGCTGTCAGCTGCGTTCCGCAGCTGGATGGGTGCGGGATCAGACGCAGTGGTGGTGTCATAAGTGTGTGCTGTGCCTTGTGTGTCGGCGCATCAGCGCGTAAACCCGCCGCGATCGATACAAGGGGCGCATCATGCCTGTTTTGGTGATGAAATTCGGTGGCACCTCGGTGGCCACGCTGGACCGCATTCGGCGGGCCGCGAAACGTGTGGGGGTCGAGGTCGCCAAAGGCTACGATGTCATTGTCATCGTCTCTGCCATGTCCGGTAAAACCAATGAGCTGGTGGGCTGGGTGGGGGAAACCTCTCCGCTCTATGACGCGCGGGAATATGATGCGGTGGTGTCCTCCGGTGAGAATGTAACTGCGGGCCTGATGGCGCTGACCTTGCAGGAGATGGATGTGCCCGCGCGCAGCTGGCAGGGCTGGCAGGTGCCGGTCAAAACGACCTCGGCGCATTCCGCGGCGCGGATCGAGGAGATCCCGCCTGAAAATATCATGACCAAATTTGCGGAAGGCATGCGCGTGGCGGTGGTGTCAGGCTTTCAGGGGGTGAGCTCGGAGGGACGGATCACCACGCTTGGGCGGGGCGGCTCCGACACCACGGCGGTGGCCTTTGCCGCGGCGTTTGAAGCTGAGCGATGCGATATCTACACGGATGTGGATGGCGTTTACACGACCGATCCGCGGGTCTCGGCAAAGGCGCGTAAACTCGACAAGATCGCCTTTGAAGAGATGCTGGAGCTGGCCTCGCTGGGGGCGAAGGTGCTGCAGACACGGTCGGTTGAGCTGGCCATGCGCTACAAGGTGAAACTGCGCGTTCTGAGCAGTTTCGAAGAGCAATCAGATGACGCTGGCACATTGGTCTGCGATGAGGAGGAAATCATGGAAAGCAATGTTGTGGCCGGTGTGGCCTTTTCACGTGATGAGGCCAAGATGACCCTTGTGAGTGTCGCGGACCGTCCCGGGATCGCGGCAAGCATCTTCACCGCGCTGAGCGAAGGCGGGGTGAACGTCGATATGATCGTGCAGAACATCTCCGAGGACGGCCGCACCGATATGACCTGGTCCTGCCCCACCGATCAGGTGGCACGGGCACAAAAAGCTGTGGCGGACGCCAAGGCTGAGGGCATCATCAATTACCATGAGGTGATTGCCGACACCGATGTGGCAAAGATTTCCGTGGTGGGCATTGGCATGCGCAGCCATACCGGGGTTGCCGCAAAGATGTTCCAGGTGCTGAGTGCTGAAGGCATCAACATCAAGGTCATTACCACGTCAGAGATCAAGATTTCTGTTCTGATCGATCGGAAATACATGGAACTTGCTGTGCAGGCACTGCATGATGCCTTCGAGCTGGAAAAAGCGGCCTGAACGGCACAGCATGTGCAGATAATCGGCTGATTTGGGAGGATCGCACGCGTGGCTGAACGTCTTGAGACCGGCTCGCGGAAGCTGCTAGGGCGGCTGCGGGATGCGATGGCAGGTGACGTCGAAGGACAGGCGCGCCTGAACAGGATTACCCATTTGATCGCCGATAGCATGGGCTGCGAGGTCTGTTCGATCTATCTGTTCCGCGATGAGGACACGCTGGAGCTTTGTGCGACGGAAGGTCTCAATCAGGATGCGGTGCACCAGACCCGGATGAAGCTCGGCGAGGGCCTTGTGGGCATGGTGGCGCGCAGGCGTCAGGTCGTGAACACGGCGGATGCGCCGCAGACCAAGGGGTTCCGCTACATGCCGGAGACCGGCGAAGAGGTCTATTCCAGCTTTCTGGGCGTGCCGGTGCAGCGATTGGGCGAAGCGCTGGGCGTATTGGTGGTGCAATCGAGAAATGCACGGGAGTTCCTGCTGGACGAGGTCTACGCGCTGGAAGTTGTCGCTATGGTCCTGGCGGAGATGACGGAACTGGGCGCCTTTGTCGGTGAAGGCGCTGCGATGTCTGCGCGGCATTCGCAACCTGCGATGTTCCGCGGCACAGTCGGGCAGGAAGGTGCCGCTGAAGGGCATGTTTGGCTGCATGAACCGCGGGTGGTGGTCACGAACCCGATCGCGGATGATCCGCAGCGGGAGTTGGAGCGCCTGCGTGAGGGTGTGGAAGATCTGCGCGTCGGTGTCGACAAGATGCTGGAAATCGCTGGTAGCCATGACAAGGATCAGCAGCAGGTTCTGGAAGCCTATCGCATGTTTGCCAACTCCAAGGGCTGGATGCGGCGCATGGAGGAAGACATCGCGAATGGCCTGTCCGCCGAAGCGGCCGTGGAAAAAGAACAATCGCTGGCTCGGGCCCGCATCGGCCAGGTCACCGATAATTACCTGCGGGAACGCCTGAGCGACCTGGATGACCTCAGCAACCGGCTGCTGCGCATTCTGACCGGGCAGGGGGCAGATACCGGCGCGGAAATGCCGGCCGATCCGATCCTGATTGCGCGCAACATCGGCCCTGCGGAGCTTTTGGAATACGGGCGGTCGCTCAAGGGCATCGTGCTTGAGGAAGGCTCCGTCGGCAGCCATGCCGCCATTGTGGCCCGCGCCCTGGCCATTCCTTTGGTGGTTCATGCGAGCCGGGTGACCACCGAAGCGCTGAATGGTGATCACATCATGGTCGATGGTGAGCAGGGCATCGTGCATCTGCGCCCGGACGATACCGTGGTCACCGCGTTTCGCGACAAGATCGCCATGTTGGCTGCCGCGCAGGAGCGGTATGCCTCCATCCGCGACAAGCGCGCGGAAACGCTGGACGGTGCCGTCGTCTCTTTGCACATGAATGCAGGTTTGATGGCGGATTTGCCGTCATTGCCTAACTCGGGGGCCGAAGGCGTTGGCCTTTTCCGGACCGAACTGCAGTTTCTGGTGCGCAATCAGATGCCGCGCCGTGCTGAACTGGTCGCGCTCTATGCACGGGTGCTGGACGCCGCGCGGGGCAAGCGCGTGGTGTTCCGAACCTTGGACATCGGTTCCGACAAAGTGCTGCCCTATATGAAGCCCAACGATGAGCCAAACCCGGCCTTGGGCTGGCGTGCAATCCGTGTGGGGCTCGATAAGCCGGGCATCATGCGGATGCAATTGCAGGCGCTGATCCGGGCCGCAGACGGGCGGCCTTTGACCGTGATGTTCCCTTTTGTGGCGCAATTCGAAGAATATCGCGCTGCGCGCAAACTGATGGAAAAGACCCTCGCGGCTGAAGCGCGTCTGGGTCATGTGCTGCCGGAAACCGTTGAGGTGGGCGCGATGCTGGAAACGCCGAGCCTTGCCTTTGCGCCGATCAAGTTCTTTGAGGAAGTTGATTTCCTCTCGATTGGTGGCAATGACCTCAAGCAGTTCTTCTTTGCCGCTGACCGTGAAAACGAGCGTGTGCGACGTCGCTATGATACGCTGAACGTCTCCTTCCTGAGCTTTATCGAAGGGATCGTCGAACGCTGTGCGCTCACCAATACGCCCGTCTCATTTTGCGGTGAAGATGCCGGGCGTCCGGTCGAAGCCATGTGCCTTGCCGCTGTCGGTTTGCGCAGCTTGTCGATGCGCCCAGCCTCCATCGGGCCGGTCAAAAGCCTGCTACGGCGCAGCAACCTGCAGGAGGTGCGCAAGGTCATTTCCGATGCGCGGCATCGGGGTGAGATGTCGGTGCGCCCTTCGGTGATGGAGTGGCTGCGCAATCAGGGGTAGGGCCTGCGACATTCGGGTAGCGATTATCCGGCTTTAGACTTGACCGGATCGGAGGAGACGCTTGGCTTCGCTCGTGGTTTTCAATCTGCGCCGCAACAACTGCCATGCGTAGGGAGCCCCGGCGTCCGACGCAGAGTCCTCAAAGCTGTCTCTCACCACGATCCGAGTGATTGATGAAAACCCGGGTTTGCTCTGCGAGAACTCGGATGATCGCTTCACGGTATTTTTGTTTTCGGGCCACGAGGCCATCATGAGGCATTCGCAACCATGGTTCTGGCCGCGCGCCCGGCAGAAACGATGTAATCGGGGTCGTGATGAACGAGTACAGTGGAAAACGCCCCGTCCATGAGCAGAACGACATGCCTGGACAGTTCGTGCGGGTTATCCGAGTTTCGAGCCCGCAATTCTTCGTAAAGCCAAGCTTCGAAGTTCTTTTTGTGCGCAGCCCCGACTTTCATGGCTGGGTGGCCCGGCATGTTTGCCAACTCGGCCGCCGTTCGCAAAAAGCCGCAGCCTTTCCATTTAGGATGATGGGCAGATTGCGCCAGGTTCAGGAAAATCGCCTCAACCTTGTCCGCAAGCTCCCCCTCTGCCTCGTCAAACCATTTTCTGAAGAGTGCCAGATTAGGCTGGTCGCGCGACGCCAGATAGGCCGCAATCAGATCGTCCTTGCTCTTGAAGTGATAGTAAAGCGTCTTCTTTGTGATGCCAGCTCTTGCGGCAATGGCATCCACGCTCACAGCACGAATGCCCTCGCTATAAAATAGCCGGTTCGCTGCATCCAGGATACGGTCTTTTGCGGAGGGGTTTTCTGAGGCCATACATATGTATACTACTCAGTGAGTATACGTCAAATTCAAATCTCGGTAGGATTCTCGAAATCGAACGGAGATCCTCATGCCTGACCTAATAACATATGACAAAAAAGGGGCGATTGCCCTTCTCACCCTGAACCGACCCGAGAAACTGAACGCGCTCAATTACGCGACAAACGACCAATTACTCGCGTTGCTTGAAACAATAGAAACCGACCCGTCCATACGCGCGGTCGTTCTTACCGGTGCAGGCGAGCGTGCGTTTTCGGCGGGTGGGGACATTTACGAGTTTACCGAGAGTGTCAAAGCGGGGGTCGACGTCGCCGTCAGGGATTTCTGCAAAAGGGGGCAGACCATGACGGCCCGACTGGAAACCTTTCCCAAACCCATTGTCGCCGCCGTCAACGGAATTGCTTTCGGAGGTGGATGCGAGATTACGGAGGCCGTTCATCTGGCCGTTGCAAGCGAAGAAGCCCTTTTTGCGAAGCCGGAGATAAACATCGGGATACCGCCAACATTTGGCGGAACGCAGCGGTTGCCGCGTTTGGCGGGGCGAAAGCGCGCGCTGGAGTTGCTTCTGACCGGAGACACCTTCTCCCCCCAAAGGGCATATGAGATGGGGCTGGTGAACAAAGTTGTCCAGCATGACAAGCTGCTGCCAACCGCGTTTGATCTGGCAGAACGCATTATCCATCACTCACCCCTCGCGGCATCGCGGATCATCACCGCCGTGACCAGAGGGATCAATACGACAATCGATGAAGGGTTGCTCATCGAGCGCGAACAGTTCGCCAGGATGGCTGCGACCGATGATGTTCATGAAGGTTTGAGTGCGTGGATCAACCGGCGGACACCGCAATACACGGGAGCCTAGCGGATACTCGCGCGACGTGAGGTCTGATGAAGAAAGGCAGCGACGCCAAGAAGCAAACAGTCCGAACCTTCGCGGACGGTGTCAGACAAACGTTTGCGGCGAAGGCGGCAGGAAGGCAGGCTCTCGCGACCGATCTTGGCGAGTTCATTGATCTGCTGGGCGCCGCAAACTGGTCAGTCGAAGAACGGACGACCCCATCACCCGCAACGATGGCATATGCAGGATGCACTTGCGGCAGCCTATGCTGATGGCCCGTGTCTCATCGTGGATGCCTTACGACTTTGCATCGGCGTCATATTGCAATTTCGGCAAAGTTGCGCCGGTCCCGGCAGGGGCAAATTGATCAAACCCCACAGCGGCCTATACATCCAATCAACAGCATTTCACCCCAGCCCGGTGAGGCCCTTACATGAAAATGACCGACCATACATCATCCAACGCCTTGGAAAACCATAACACAGGACGACAGACCGTGTTCCCGAAACCATCACGCCGCGCCGTCCTTGTCGGATCGGCGGCATTTCTGGCTTTGGGTCTTTGGGATTGCGCCAGGTCCCGCACGACACCTGCCGCGCCCATGACCTTTGAGGGGCTCATCGAAAAGGCTCGCAACGCGGCCACTCAACCATTTCAGCCAGCCACCATCCCCGCGCCCGACCTTATCGAGAAGCTGGACTACAGCGCGCACTGGCAGATCCAGTTTCGTGAAGATGCAACGCTCTATGTCGGGAGAAACAGAGCGCCTGTGCAGTTTTTCCACCCGGGCCGATTTTTCCCTGAACCTGTTAAGATCCTCATTCGTGACCAGGCAGGCACCGCGCATGAGGTGCCGTTTGGCCCCGAGTTTTTCTCGATGCCGGAGGACAACCCCGCGCGTGATCTGCCCGAAGGGTTCGGCTTTGCCGGTTTCAGGATCATGCGTCCGGGACTTGAGCCAGATTGGATATCGTTTCTGGGCGCCTCCTACTTCCGCACGGATGGGCCCGAGGCGCAGTACGGGCTGTCAACGCGCGGCATCGCCGTCAATACCGGGCTGGACATGCCGGAGGAGTTTCCCCGTTTCACCGCGTTCTGGCTCGGCCCGCCCGAAGCCGAGAACGAAGAGCTCTCGGTCTGGGCGGAACTGGATGGCCCCTCGATCACCGGCGCCTACCGGTTCGGTCTTGTCCGCAATGCGGCGTTTGGCGGGCATCTGACACGCATATCCGCCCATCTCTTCCTGCGGGAGGGGATCGAACGCCTGGGCGTGGCGCCGCTCACCAGCATGTATTGGTATTCGGAGCGCGATCGCGCCGGAGGCGACGATTGGCGCCCCGAGATCCACGACAGCGATGGCCTCGCCATGGCGACCGGAAACGGCGAGCGGATTTGGCGCCCGCTGAGCAATCCTGCAAGCGTGACGACCTCGAGTTTCATGGACGAAAACCCCGCCGGTTTCGGGCTGATCCAGCGCGACCGTACTTTCGAAAATTATCAGGACGACGGCGTCTTCTACAATCGCCGCCCCTCCGCCTGGATCAGACCGATCGGCGATTGGGGACCCGGGCAAGTACAGCTCGTTCTGATCCCGACAGGTGACGAAACCTTTGACAACGTCGTCGCATATTGGGTGCCGGACGGCACAACGGAAAAGGGCGCGGCTTTCCATTTCGACTACGAGATCGAGTGGCGCGAAACGGATCCACTGCCTGATGGGGTGGCCCGTGTCATCGCCACGCGTCAGGGCGAGGGCGGCGTGCCGGGTGATCCACTGCCAGAAGGCGTTGCGAAGATGGTCGTCGATTTTGAGGGGCCATCCCTGAACGGACTCAACCGCGACAGCGGCGTGGTTCCGGTCATCGATGCCGTGAATGGTCGTATCCTCGAACCGATTGACGCCTATCCTGTCGTTGGAACGGATCACTGGCGGCTGATGTTCGATTTCGAACAAACGGGGCCCGAGCCCGTCAGTCTGCGCGCCTACCTGCAACACAAGGAACGCGCATTGACCGAAACCTGGCTGACGGATGCCTGGGTGGAGCGGGGTGGAGAGGGCTAAGCCGCCTGTCCACCTTGTTGCTGCGGCACCGTACCTGAACTAGCTGCTGTTGAGACGGGTCAGACCCATATCTGCCCCTGGCGCCGCACGGCGCTGGTAGAGGGACCAGAATTTGCTGACCCTTGTAAGTCTGAAGTGGCGCTCAAGGTAGGGTCCGTAGATCTGCTCCATCTTTTTGGTCGTCCCATCCGCAATAGGTTGCGTTGGGATCATGACCACATCGACACCGCCCAGCATCTCTTCGGCGGGCAGATGGAACTCCAGATCAAAGTTGCGGTTGGAATGCATCCACGCGGGGCCGCCCTCCGGCGGTGGCAATCCTGCAAGCGACGTGAAGGGGCTGACGAAATCCATGACGAGAACCCGCGACGCCGATGAATTGAGCGAGGCAAGCAGCGCCGATCCGCTGGCAAGGGTCTCTACGTAGTCGCTGTAAAAGTCGAAGTGATACTCGTCGAGAAGGTTGACGATCCGCAAATCCTTGCCATTCGGTGTTTCAAGCGCGACGCCCGCTTTTGTTGTGGCAATTGCAGTATGAACGCCAATCGCGGCAGCCGAGGAAAGCGCGATGGGCAAAAGCAGAACCATAACGGCAAAGGGCACGCCCTGGATGACCGTCTGCATCTTCCGAGATGGCGCGGGGTGCTGATCGCGGAGAAGTATCTCTGCTGCGACAGCGGCGCCGACCAGCATACTGACGATCCCGATGATCTGGAAATTCTGGTTGAGCAGCGCAAAACCCGCCGCCCCGCAAAAGCCGTAGAACAGAAAGTCCGTAAAGCGTGGTCGACGCCAGAGTGCCAGACCCGCGATCAGCACAAAAACCGCATATTCACCGGAGGTGTCCAGAAAGGAGCGCAGGTAAATGCCAGGCTCGATGACACCGCTGACCTGTGTGGCGACCAGCAGATCGGTAATATACGCCCGCGTACCGCCCCAGAAAGCCTCAACCACCAACCCGATCAGGACGCATAAGCCGATTGCGCCAAAAGCCCAGTGGCGCTGCGCCGGTTGCAGCAGCACCAAGATCAGAAAGCTAAAGGCAACCACACCGTAGGTCATCTTGGTATAGGTCAGCATCATCGTCAGTATCGCCGCCGCTGCGGCATCGAGCCAACCTTGCCCCCGCACCGCGCGCTCAGGCCGCAGGTGCATGACAAGCAGAATGCCCAAGAGGACCCAGCCGATACGATTGTAGAACATCGCGAAAGAGATCTTCGAAGGGATCTCGCCGGTATTCATCGGTGTGGCGAGCAAGAGCACAAGGAAGATGGCAAGCGGGACACCAATCAGCGGGTGCATCCTTGATCGCAAGACATGGATCATGATCGGCGCTGTCGCCAGCATCAGCGCGGCCATACCGACCGGCATCGCCATACCGAGCCGTCCGGTCAGCCAGTAGCCAAGTCCAGGCATGTAGTAGTTGATTGGCCCCAAAGCGGTGTGAAAATCCTGGTTCGGCACCTGACCGTGAACCACCCGATATGCACCGTCGAGGAAAATCAGAATGTCGTTGAAATACATTGATGTTGCGGTCGTTCCCGGCAGAACCAACAGAACGCTGCACATCACCGTGGTCACCAGCGTGGCCAGCGCAATGGGTGAGAAAAGACCGCTTATTCTGGACACCTGTGTCACCTCAAACCTTCAGCTTCTTGAAAACCAGCTCCGATGCGGTTTTCAGAATACCGACAAAATCCATGCCCGCCCTGCGGCTGTTGTTGCTCAAAGCTGGGCATCCTATCGACTGTTGCTGGCTCGAAAATACGTGCATCTTTCTGATAGTTCCTGTCGCATGACGTAATCTCGGCGACCGACGCGCCGGTCGCACACTCAAGTTCCGGTTCCACATCTGCGGTGTTCCTGACCGCCCAACCCATCCAAAAGCCTTGCGCGGCGTTGCCACGACACGCGGTTGATGACACGGTTGCAAAACCATCCTCGCAAAACCAAAAAGGTTGCAAACCGGTTCCACGAGCAGGTTTCGCATCGGCAGGGATGTGCCCAATTGAGAGGGCGATCGGCGGCAGAAGGCCGGAAAACGGGCCCCAACGACACTCACCCGGCAGAACGGATTGCCTGTGGGGCATCCCAAACCCTATCTAAACCTCAGTGTATCTCGGGATTCATTTCTCAGGGTGGCGACGAGGTTTAGCTCGCCAAATCGATTGCGCGTCAGGACATGCTCCAGCGCTGGCTGCGCACCCATCTGCAGACGTGATCCAAATACATCAAGCACCGTGGCATCGCTAACGGCTGGGAGGATTGTGATGAAAATACGAAATCGGCAAAGGCCCGTTAGCCTAAGGCGCTGGGGCATCACAGCACTTGCCGTGCTGTCGATCTGTGCTGGTGCGATGCTCCTGATGATAAAGCTGGACTTCGAAAATGTCGCACGCAGCGGCATCAATCACGAGATCGGGCGTCTGGTCGGCGAGGATTTGAAATTGCGCGGTGATGCCAGGGTGTCGATACGTCCGGATTTTCGTGTTGTGGTGACAGACCCGATGTTTGCAAGCGTCGACGGTGGCGGATCTAAAGAGTTTCTGAATGCGTCGCGGATCGAGGCGGGGCTCAGGATAGCGCCGCTGTTACTGGGGCGGGAGGAAATCGCGAGCCTACACCTGCACGGGCCTCACATCTCAATGGATCACATTGATGCGCCGGTTTTCCTGGGGTCGGGAATGCCTGGAACAGACAAGACCGACACGGAGGGCCGGAAGACACCAGTGACCATCGGCATCACGGAGGGCACCCTTGAATTCGCCGGTGACGCCGTCATCTCCGATCTGAACCTTTCCATCCGCCCCCGGACAGCGTCGGCGGGGATCTCTGTGAAAGGTGATTTCGTCACAGGGGCGCGGCGAACCTTTGTGGAACTGCAGTTGGACGATCCGCAAACCCTTTTTTCAGAAGGCGGGAGCAAGGGCACATTGTCTTTCGGCTTTGACACAATGGCGGCATCCGTTGAAGCTGATCCATCGGGCGCCGCATCCGAAAGCCGCGTTTTCACCGAACTGCGGCGTGTCCTTGACTACCTGAACCTATTCGGATCGGGACCCTTTTTGGTCGACGGGCAATTTGCCGTAACGCCCGGGGCGATCAGCGTTTCGAATGCAACCTTCTCGAAAGGCGGCATCGCACTGCAGGGCGATCTGGCCCTGCGCACCACCGCAGACACACCGATCTTTCCGCAAGTGCAGATGCTTCAAGTTTCGGCCGACACGGTGCTTTCCGAGGCGGTGCACAAGATAAGTTCGGGCAACTGGTCAGCGACACCGATCACAATAAGCTGGCTCAACGGATTGGAAATCGATCTTGATTTGGCGGGCCAGAATATTGCAGTCGGCGGGGCCGCATTCGATGCCGTAGCTATTTCGCTCCATACGCGTGACCACAACCTGTCGCTCGATGTGGCAGCGCAAAGCGAAACACTTGGTCGGCTTGAGGCAAGAACCGCGATCAACCCCGCAGCAGAGGTCACGCTGTCGGCTAGCCTATCCGATGCATCGGTCAGCGAGATCATGCAACCGATATCCCGCAGGATGCAGGCCCGGTTGATTGGCACGCTGCCGATGCCCGAGGGCGCGCTCAACGCCGAACTCAAACTGGCGGGGCAGGGTGACACGGCCGGTGAGATCTTCGAAAGCCTTGCCGGTTGGGTAACCGCCTCGATGGTGAACGGCAGCCTGACGGGGGCCGATGTGACGGCGACACTTGAGACACTGGCGCAGGGCCGTCAGTTCATGACCAAGGAAAAGGGCCCGCTTATTCCCGCCGCTGGCCGGACCCAATTCGACCTTATCGAGGGTCAGGTTGGTATCGAGGCCGGAACCGTGCAGATTTCGCGGCTGAATATCGTGGGCGAACGGCTCGAGATCGACATGCTGGGCGAAGTCGGCCTGAAAAGCGGCGCGATGTATGTCATGGGCAACGCGCAGCTCTCTGCCACGCCAGAGCCCGAAACAGAGCAGGTCGCCAGAAACGTCGATCTGCCTTTCGGGATCGGAGGGACGGTCTTTTCTCCCATGCTCGCGGCGGGCGTGCCGCAGTTTGAAATCGCGAGGCGCAGCACCGTCGCGCCCTTAACACGACCAGGAAGCACCATCCGAAATTAGGCCCAGTGTTCCGATGCCGGATGGCAGTTGCCCAAGGGTGTGATTGCCGAACAGGTCATGTGAAGCGAGAACGAGATGTCCACCAGCGCCCCGACCTCCCATCGATCCGCCTACCAGAGCCCCTGGTTGGTCATCGCAATTTTTCTCTTCTGGCTGACCTACTATGCAAGCCTTCTCTTTCCCGGGCTCGGGGGAATGCTGAATGCGGGGGATTCCGCCAAGTTCCAGACCCTGGGTCATACCTCCATTCTCGTCCATGGGCCGGGATACCCGTTTGTCCTGATGATCGGGACGGTTGTGCGGGCGCTGGATCTACCGTTTGAGCCCTGGCGCGTCATGACCATTGCTCTGGCTTCGCTGCCCGGCGCGCTGGCGAATGCAATGGCGTTCCTAATCGTTGGACGGCTGACCCGTAGCGCTCTCTTTGGCGTTTCGGCCGCATTTCTGCTGGGCAGTGCCGGTCTGATGGCCGTGCAATCGACCGAGGCAGAGGTCTACCCCCTTGCACTCGCCTTCATCCTTTCCACCGTGTTTGCGCTGATCCTCTTCATCGAGACAAAGCGGCCCTCCTATTTCATCATTGCCTGCGCGATCTACGCGCTGTCTTTCGGCAATCACCTCATGATGGTCATGCTGGCCCCGATCGGCCTGCTGGTGATGGCCACCCACCACCGCATTCTGTTGCGCCCGCGTGTTCTGCTTGCGGTTCTGGCGTTGCTCCTCGCCGGGGCGAGCCAGTATCTCTATCTGGCCTGGGTCACGCAGGCCCCATCGACCGCATATTCTGAATACCTGCCGCTGCCGCCGACGACATCGGAGCTGATCGACTACATCGCGGGGACCTACTTCGGCGATCTCTACGGCTCTGGCTTGCAATCCTTGCAGACCGCCTCGGTCCTGATGGGCACGCTCAGCCAGGCCCATCCGATGATCTCGCTGCCCCTCATCGGCTTTGGCCTGTTGGCTTTCGTGGCTGGTTGGCGTGGCCGCAATGCGGGCTGGATGGGCATCGCGCTTGTTCTGGGCACCGCATTGGCCTTCCTGCCGTTCATGATCTGGTATGGCGCCTACGATATTCAGGCCTTCCATCTGCCGGTTCTCGGCCCGCTTCTCATCGGTGCAATCGCAGCAATGGGCTGGTGGCTCGCGCGCTGGCCGAGGCTGCGACCTTGGCTCGGCGCGCTGCTTCTGGCCTTTGGCGTTCTGCGCACAGGTGAAATGGCAGGCTATCTGAGCGCCCGCGAACCCGACTACGCGGAACTGGTGAAAACACTGGACGTGGTGATGGCTCAGTCACCTGTCGATAACCCTGTCGTCTCCATGTCCTACGGGCTTCGAATGGCCACGCTCTATCACGAGTTGCTGGGGGACATACCTGCGCCCGCGATCTACCGCGTCACCTGGCGCACCGAAGATGCGATATCGGACCGCGACCCGTTGGAGCCGGTGGGGGGCATCGTCATTCCGACCGATGGGGAACAGATGTTGCGATGGATCGAACACCGCAATCCGCATCTGTCCTGCTCGACGCTCCCGATTGAGCAACCGGATCCGGTAATATGGCCCGCCTACGGTTTTGTCTGCGACCCGGCGGATACGTCGGCCAAATTGCCAGGCAACTGAACGCCCCGGTATTAGGGCGAGGCATCGCTCATAGGCATATTTTAGCCGTCAATCAAGATTTCTTACACTGCGTCATATGAGCAAAAATCCGCTTGATTTGCCGGCGCGTTCGCATCAAACATGGTTAACGGCTGTCGTACCGATTGGGAAAGCACCCGAGAAGTCCCGAATTCACAAGTGTCCCTGTTAACGAAGGTGCGTTACATTGCGTGTATCCTCTGCCCTGGCTGGCGTTTTTCTCTCCGTTTTCCTCTTCTCCTGTACCGCGCCCTTGCCGATGGCAATCGCTGAAATTGAGAATATGGATAGTGTCGATGTCATGGCGTTGTCGGAGGTTCAACAGCCGGACGAACTGTTGCAAACATCTGTCCCGCTAGGGTTGCGCATCGTGGATACCGAGGTTGTAAATCAACTGACGGGATCAAATTCCGCGAATGCCACCGACACGCGCTGGAACGTGCACGGTACCGACCTGGGCCATATGTTCACCCACAAGGACCAACTGTACATGGTTTTCGGTGACACCTACGGACCAGACGGTGGCGATTGGCGCAGCAATACCATTGCCCGGATCGCGGACCCCGATCCCGCGAAGGGTTTTTCCATCGCCGCCATGGTCGAAGGCGCGACGGGCGCCGCAAAAGAAATCATCCGTTCGGCGAAGGTGCCGGGCTTTGAATGGACCGTCATCCCGACAAATGGCATCTCGCTTGGGGACCGGATGGTTCTTCACTACATGTCCGTGCGCATGTGGGGCGCTGACGACAAGTGGTATGTACGCCGCTCGGGCCTCGCCTATTCCGATGACGACGGTCAGAACTGGACGCGGTCCGAAACAGCAATCTGGCCTGCAGGCACGGGCTTTGAGCAGGTGGCCTATGTCGAGAACGACGCGATGATCTATGTGTTCGGCATTCCGCAAGGGCGTTTCGGTGGCGTGCGGCTTGGCCGCGTGACGCCTGAGGACGTTCTCGATCCTACCGCATACAGCTATTGGGACGGGCACGCTTGGTCGACCAATGTGCACGCGGCCAAAGCAGTGGTTCCAGCCCCCGCGGGCGAGCTATCGGTGGCGTGGAGCGATGCGCACCAGTCTTGGCTGATGATGTATCTGGATCCCGTTGAAAGAGCGGTTATTCTGCGAACTGCGCCAACCATGACCGGCCCCTGGAGCGCCCCTCAGATCGTTGCGCATGCCGATGACTATCCTGGCCTCTATGCGCCCTACATCGTCCCGGGTCTGGATATCGACGACGCTGTCTATTTCACGATGTCGCGTTGGAAGCCTATCTACAACGTCTTCTTAATGAAGGCTGAACTCGAAACTCAGGCCGTGGACCTCGCAGCCGTCGAGACGGCTGGGCCGGACTTTACGTTGAACCAGACTGAAGAGTAACAATTCCGCTAGGGTGACCCCTCCTCTTGCAGGGGAGCTGTTTAATTGACTTGGTAAAGACCACACATTTTGTGGCGGGTAGCTCTGCTGTGGGTAGGGCGAGGGCCAAGAGGAGGGCAGGGACCCAGGAAATCCGGAACCGGAACAAGAGCAGAACGAAGCATGAATGGGTAGGCAGGCGGGTAGAAACCATCTCTACCCAACCCCAGATGTGCGCTAAGTAATTGAAACTAAATGGAGGCGAGTACCGGAATCGAACCGGTGTACACGGATTTGCAATCCTATGTAGCGTGCTGTTTTTACGGTACTTCTATGTAAAATGAGCCATAAGGTACCCGATAAGCATCAATGGGTTGGTTGTATTCTGTACAACGGGTCTCCGGACAGGAGCACTGCCTCCGCGAAGGCGAAAAGGTAGTAATTGTGAGATCAGATTCCCCAGTTTTGCGGGGTTTGAGACCAATTGAGATCGCTACAAATCGATTGAATTGTTGCGGTATCGTTGCGACAGATCCGCCGCGGCCTCCTCGAGGATTGTAAGGTCAAGCCACCGTGATCGCCCGCTCACGCGGGGCGATCCTTACCGGGCCTCGCCACCGCCGCCCGCTGCCGGGAAACGCTTCCGGTGCGCCAATAAGAGGAAGAGACCTGCGCCTCCAAGCGTCAATCGACGCCGCATATGCGTGGTGCCTTCCCGGTCGCACCCAACATGTCGCGCGTCGTTCGCTTGGCGTCGATAATTGTTCGCCTCCAGCGAACAATCAGGAGCGGGGGTCTGACGGCAAAGAATCCCGGAGCAAATTGAAAGTCAGCGGCCCAGCTTGCGCGAACCTTTTTATTGTTGGGTCACCGATTTCATCGGACAATGCCGACGAAACTCGTGCCAACCAAGAAAGCGCCTCATCCGGACCAGCGGGTTCAGGCACGCCTAGTCGATCAAGCTCCTTCGCGAAGTACTCGAAATCTGACTTGCCCCCCGGATCGTTAACCGGGTCATATCCAAGTGTGGCAGCAGCCCTTCGACCCTTGGCAAAATCACCACCGGGTCCGCCTATGGCCAACGCGGCCAAGGCATCACACATGCCCGCAAGTGCTTTGTGACGATTATCTGCTGTAACAGTTGTCTTCGGGGTGTCGCAGAGCGAAAACGCGGCAAGCCATGCATTTTCGGCAAAGCCTTGTCGGGTTCGTAGATTGCCAGCACAGGCCGCCCATTCGAAGAAGAACCCTCGAATGTTTCGAGCACTGTCTACCTTTTTAGGGATTTCCGGTACCATGTCCTTCAAGAGATTAAAGGCTTCCTCTCTGTATCCAGCTTGCCTCAAAGCGGCTGCAAGATCACAGACAACATCCATACGCTCAGGCTGCGCTGCAACAGCCGCCTCGGCGGCCGAAAGGCTAATCTCGTCTCTGCGAGTTTTCGGAATCTCGCTTGGCAGCGTTCGTGTAAGTTTGGCCGAGCCGTTCATGACCCCTGTGTGGAATGCGGGTTCGAACCGATGGCTGTGTCCGACTTCAACGGTAGCTCTTATCAACCTAGCCCAATACTCGCCTATATCGGTCCCTAAGCGATTCTCCGCTGCGGTCAATACAGATTGAGCTACTCGCTTATGCCGCGACAGAATGTGTCCACGGCTTTGCCCGGCACCCATTTCTTGCCCCAGCATCGCAGTAACACCAGAACTCAATTGGCCAACATGCAAATCGCAAATCGCAGCCAAGACGTGTTTGTCTATGCCCGGCATACCGACGGCATGACAGTTCGCGATGTATAGCAACGCGTCGTAGAGGGTGCCCGATCCGCCATCTATTTCCCGATGGCGCAAGGGTTCAATCAGCGCAACGACATGGTCAACCAGCGCTGGTCCGGAGAACCGCGTTTCGAGCAAACCACCGAAGAAACTGCCGTCTCCGCCTTTGACATCTTGCGCCTTCGTCGCCGCAATGAGCTTCTTGATGCGCTCATCCCGAGAGTTCGCGGCCATCAGGCTCCGTAGTCCGGCATCCCCCTGTTCGCTCCAAGCATCGACGACAAGTTCTGCGTCGCCTTGCTCGATACCGCCAAGCACAAGGTCGCCGAGTCGGTTCAGCCGCCCACTCCATCCTTTTTGGTCGCCATTTTCTTTAAGCCAGTCGGTGTCACGCGCAGCCAGCAAGAAGGTAACATTGTGCCGTCCTGCTTCGTGCAGGCGCACAGCACATTGCCAGAGATCATCGATAAATCCCTCAGCCTCATCGGCGACAAGCAACCAATGATGAGCGGGATCAAGGGAAGCTACCACATCCGGGTTCAGTCCCGCATCGGGTGAAGGCCGATGCAGCACCACGCAGTCGCGTTCTCGTGCCGCCGCAACCGCTGCCTGCAACAACACGGTTGACTTGCCTTCGCCACCCGCCGAGCGAACCAGTTGCATGGTGCAGCCGGCTGTGTTGGAAAGCCCTTGGTCGACCCTGTCAACAAGTGTCGCAGAATGGCTTAGCCTTGGGATCAGGGGGCTGATTGCATGCCGCAACGTTGGGACGGCCCCGTCAAAAAACCGAACCGCTTCCTCGCCTGTCAGAGGATCAAAGGCATCAAGTCGTTCCTTCGACACTACTTCCCACCCAGCAAGTGGTGAAGTCTCAATTGCCGACCGCGTTGCGGAATCGAAACCGAGATCAGCGATCAGTTCATCAAAGAAAGTGTGGCAGTTGATGCCGTGGAAGAACGTGATCCGCTCTTGCTGAACTCCGCCTTTGAATTTCGCGAATAGCGCCGCGTTCTGTTCCCTGATTTCTGCCGGGCTGCCGTTGTAGAAGCACCACGTGACGGTTCCACTAAACGTGTCCGAACTGAGGCAGTTGGCGAGCGCGGACGTGAAGATATCGTCCCATCCGCTATATGCCATAACCACAAGGTTGGTTTGGTGCAGATGCTTTTCTAAGGACGCTTGGAGTTGTGCCCGCTTGGCTTCAAGCTGTTGGGGACTGTGCAGCGTTGGCGAGTCCCGCCAATAACCGTGAAGATGGAATATATTGACGTCATCTTGAGCCACGCTGATCGGTGCGTTTAACGAACCTTCTTGCGGTATGGTGTATGGCTGGTAGCGAATGCCTTGAGATTTAAGCGCAAGCCCCATCATTGGATCGAAATTTGTAGTGAAGACTGGTCCTGAGAACCTGTTCGAATCGAGCTTGATCAGATGAGCTAGCCCACGCTGCCCTTGTGTGATGCTCCATTCAGCAGGATCGCCGTCAGAACCGCTACGCGGATCGAGGTTAGGAGCGCCTGCCTTGCGTGCGGACAGAACGGCATTTTGTACGATCTCTGTGACGACGTCGGCATCAAGGACGCTGAAAACAAAGCTCATCGCCGCTTGGTATTGCTCCGCAGCATCCTCACCCGAAAGACGCGCTTCGAGTTCTTCTGAAAACTTCGGCCCTTCAATCGCAACGCGTTCGCGGATCAGCTCAATGAATCCATTCACGGGAGGTACGCCGAGACCGGCGTTCCAAGAAAACGGAGCACCGACTAAAAAACTCGCTGGCTTCCCATTGGTGCGGCCTAGCTTCAACTTCAAAGCTGAGATATCGTGGATATTTGGGCTCATAGCGGGACTTTGCCATGCGTCCTTGTATTGTTCGAGCCCTAAATGTGCGCGAGCTTCGGTATCGGCAGTGTTTTTTGACGAAACCCTGCCTTTCAAATCTGTAAGCCGCTGATGTCCATTTCAGCCACGCAGAAATGATCGTTTTTGAGAGTTGGTTGATCGCTGCTTCCTGACTGGCTAAGAAGGTGGCATATTTCTCTCAAAACGCTCTCTTGTAATATAGTCTCTCAATGCACATTTATGCGATGAGTTATGAGAGGAATTTGTATGTTGATTGGATACGCTCGGGTTTCGACCCAAGACCAAGACCCAGAACTTCAGGTTGATGCACTCAAACGGGCTGGTTGCGACAAGATATTTACAGAAAAGGCGAGCGGGGCGCAGCGTGACCGCCCAAAGCTGGCTGCAGCGCTTGAATATGCCCGCGATGGTGACACGATCGTTGTTTGGAAACTCGACCGTTTGGCCCGCTCCTTGAAACAGTTGATCGAGACAGTCGAGAACCTCGAAGAGCGTGGGGTCGGTTTCAAGTCAATCACCGAAACCATCGATACGACCTCATCCGGTGGGAAATTGGTGTTCACGATCTTCGCAGGGCTTGCAGAGTTCGAACGCTCAATCATTCAAGAACGAACGCGTGCCGGTTTGGCGGCGGCCCGCTCACGCGGGCGCATTGGTGGGCGACCAAGATCCGTAACTGACGAAGACATTGCCGCCGCCAAAGCACTCCTGAAAGACCCCGACATTACAGTGCGTAAAGTCGCTGAGCGGATTGGCTGTTCAGAAGCAACACTCTACCGCTACCTACCGAGCGCAAGAGCGAATGCCTGACAGCCCGCGTCAGCGGGCAAGCTATGAGTGCTTTTCCGAAACCTGTTTACGACGGCGCGTACTTTTTCAGTTCGTCAATATACAGGCGCTCGCTTTCATCTTTGAACGTGGGCTTGTTTTCTGCCAGCGCTGCCAGTTTCTCGAAGATGTTGGAATAAACTATCTTGTGCACCTCGTTTGAAAGCTCGTTCTCAGAAGGGTCGTCCATCTGAGCATCATTTTCGAGGTACATGTTCAGCAAGCTGAGCAGGGCGTGTTTGTCGATGCTGTCAATTTCAAACCAATCGCCGTCAGCAACCTTGCGGAAATAACCGCATCCGTTGTCAATTTTTAAGATTTTCATAGGTTATGCCCCGTTGCTCGTACGCTTCAACACCCGCATCTAAGCTGCCCAGCAGAACGTCGCGCGTCAGGAGTTCGTGGCCATCGGTGGAAGTCAATTTCTTACTTGTAGGATGCCCTGAGTACAGCCGAAATTTGATTTCGCCGTCTGAGAGTTCTTTTCTTGTGCAGATCAGATAGTCGGGCTGAATCGAAGCTCCCACAGTGTTGTTGTGTGTGACAATAACTACAGGCATTTTGTGAGACATTGCCTTTATGAGTTCGTTCACGTCCTCTTTGAGAAAGTTGTTGTCGAATGAAGACTCTGGTTCATCAATCAGAAGGACTTCTGCTCCTTCCGCACCTTCGATTTGATCCAACAAAAAGAATTCAGAACGTTCTCCGCCCGAGGCCTCAAGCCCATCTCGGTTAAGGATCTTGTAGTCAACTTTCACCAAGAACTTACTGAGTTCTGCCGCAGTTACCGGGTCTCCAATTTTCCTGAGCTCTTGGAGAAAGGCATAGGGTTCATCGTATTTTTGAAATGCCGCACTAAAGCTCCGATTAGATCTCGAGGCCTCTTTTAACTCACCAGCGCGTCTGAACGGACCAACTTGCGCTACAACCTCGAAACCCTGTTTTCTCTTCCTTAGTGGGGTTTTGGGTTGACGGGCCAATGTGACCACTTCTTCGAATTTTGACACCTTGCGCTTGTTTAACTCTACTTTGATTAGGTCAAGCTCCGCGATTTTTGGGGCCGAGGACTTCCTTTGCAGTTTTGACTTTACGTCTTGAACAAGAGCATTGACCCAGTTCTTCTTTGCGTTTGCTTCTTCCTGCGTGCAGTAGACACGCATCAGCTCAACATAGAGAGCTTCAAGCGCGTCGGTGTCGAGGTGTTTATCGATAACCTCTCGATACTCAACATTTCGCAACAGATGCTTAGTGGATGCAATGAGCTGGCGCAGCCCGTCCAAGTTCTTCTTTGTAAGCGCGTCTTCGTTGTATAGCTTTGCCTTGGAAAATGCGTCGTGCTTGCTGGTCTCCCGGGCATATTCCAGAAGGCTAGTCACGTAGTCTTCCACAGATGCTAGATCGGCAACAGTGTCGATATCTAGGACGTCCTCAACTACCTTCTGGAGGTCGGCTAGATAGTCTTTTGAAAATATGCTGGTTCTTTCGCTTAGGAAATCTTTGAATTTTTTTTCGTCTTCGGCTTCGTTTCGGGCAACCAAGTCGAATTGCCGCACGAATTTGCCGTTATCTTCGCCAAACCAGTCAGAAATCCTTTGAAGAGTGTGGGATTTTCCTGACGACCGATCCCCCAAGACAACATTGAGTCCTGTTGAAAGGCTCTGTCCATCTGGGAAAATTTGAAACAGCTTGTTGCCATCTGCTTCGGTCAAAGCGACTTTGTTCTTGTCTCGAAGTACCTCGCGTAGGGTTCCAAAAGACACTTCGCTGCAATCCAAGTATGTTTGACGTGTCGGCAGTGGGTTCAGATCAGCAGACATTCTGCAATCGCTGAAATAGACCGGGACAAGCTTGTCTGCATCCTTGATGCAAGAGACAAACTTTTTAGGGCTGCTGACTTCGCCCGCTGTTATGTAGCTCGCGAGCTTGGCGAGCAGGTCTTGACTGATTTTTGGATCTTTCAGGTAGTGCGGTATCAAGATGTACTGATTCAGATCTCCAAATATCCTCGTGAAATCATCATAGGGTAAGGTCGACTTCGTCGAATTCCATTTGAAGCTCACTTCAGCACATCGTTGGTCGAAATCATCTAAGTTGTGCCCGTCAGAAAGAACGAGGATTTGGCACTTTTCGACGTCTACTTCGATGCCGGGGAGGACAAGAACGTCTACACAACCTCTGATGTGTTCAAACTGGGGTTTGTCGAACAAATTGTGGTTGGTTACCGCTATACAGTCGAGACCGGCATTGGTGATGTACTCTTTCAGGCGATCTTCGCTGAACCCAAATGCTCGATCTTGATTGCTTGTCTTTGTGTGTATGTGAAGATCAACTTTTTGCATGCCAAAAAATTCTAAGAGTGAATATGCGTTTCCGATTTTGACGCGTTAGACGCGCAAGCATACCGTAGCGATCCGTTCCACTTCAACAACCGTGCTTTTCAACGGACACCATTGATGTCAAATTTAGTCCTGATTTCTGTTGAGGGATTTGCGTTAAATAACAGGAGGTTGCCATTGGGTGGCAAGAAATGTGAACTTTCTTCAAGTTAACATGGTGCCTGTCGGAGGCTACTGTGGCGACAAAACCAGCCCCCCTACCTCCCCCGATGGGACCCCGAGAAATTCAGATTTTATGCGATGATCCCCAGAATACTTCCGGATCCTGTTGATCCAAAGAATCCTAGGATGAACTTCAGAGCGCACGACGACACACACACCGGCTAACACACACCGTTCAAAGTTATGGGCCCACAGGATGGTGGATACATTGGACGTGATAGTCGATAGATAGGTTGAAACAATTCGTGGGAAGGGAGCCGAATAATAATCGATGGGACGAGAAACGTCATCCGGTCAACCTACCGACTACATCTCTCTCGCCTATGCGATGCACTGCATGTTGTCTGGAGAAAACTTCGATTCAGATGCAGCCAAGCCAACGATAAAGCATCAGTTTCCAGCTCAAGATCCAGCGTTTGAGAGACTGTTGCGGGATTTGATGGACGAAAAGCTCTGCGCCTTTGGTATATTGAGCGTAGTCGACGTCGATCTACCCGCTCTCGAGGGGCATATCGTTTCTGATGATGTTCGACTGGCCTGTCTGAACTGGCGGCAGAAGGGTGAAATCATCCTAGCTAGTGGAAACGAAGCCGAACCTACCAAAGTGCCGCCTGCGGCTTGGTGGAATGATGGGGTAATCTGGGAACAATCGATCTTGCGGGTGAACGACCCCGATCAGTTTGAAGACCGTGTCGGCAGCTTGGATGTTGAACGACATGTGCCGCAGTGGCCTAACCGCCCGTATGATTTTGAACGTGCAATCTGCTTCACAGAAATCAAGTTCAGATTGGCCGAAATCATTGCTTGGTCAAATTTGACTCACACGAGGACCGAGAAGGCGAAGAAAGCTAATTCCAGAGGTGCTGGAATGAAGCAGACGGAAGACTATCCAGCAATAGAAGCACGTCTTTGGGAGCTAATCGATCAAGGAAAGGAATGGGCGAACTGGTCGATGGTGTGGGCGGATGTCCGAGACCTATTCAGGGATCCGGATGCTCAAGAAGAAAGTGAACAACCATCCAAGAAACTCACAGAGCACCTCAAAGCAAATGCAACAAGACTTCACAGCGCGCTACGCGCGCGCATCGAAACAGTGAAGAGACGGCGAGGTTGAATTATCCATTGAGGTCAATCTCTTAATCTTCGTTAGAAGAGATTAATCCGCTCTTAGGAAAAGATTTCTTCAGCGAAAAACACTGTCTAGTTGGTTGCCCATGTTGAAAATCAAGACACGAGGCAATCAATATGAACCACTCTTCGACGACACCCAACACTGGCACTACGCCAGCAACCAAACTGCCGTCTGCGGCAACTCTACCCATCGCTTCGACGGTCATTAACGATGCTACCGTCTTTGGTGATCTGAACTCATCAGAGGCGCAATCGGTTCTCAAGAACGAACTGATCACAGGCTTCTCTCAACGCGCTCCAAAGGTCGCGGGCGACAAGTGGATCCAGCGCCGCTTCCCATTCAGCACCTACATGGAAGTCCTGACCAAGCATCCCGTCTCGAAGAAGAAAGAAGGTTCAGCATTCTTCTTCAATGAGACAGGACTCACGGGGCGCTCGGTTACTGAAAACGGCGACAAGCAGCTCTACATGTATCGCTCTAAGGCTAAGGCCCTGTCGGTAACTGCTTTCGTGATCGACATCGATGGTACTGACTCCATCGACCGCGTACGCGATCAACTGATCGAAATGGGGCTTTTCGGCGTGCTCTACACCACACATAGCCATGCTCGTAAGGCTTCGCCTGACGGCGATTACTTCCGTGTAGTCATCCCGCTGGAACGCCCGTTCACTGTAAGCGAGTTTGGCGGCTCAGTCCGCCAAGCGTCAGCAGAATGGCTGGCCCGCTACGCGGGCTTCGCAAAAGCGCTGGGCATCGAAGATCTGGACCTCAGCGCCGCAAAGTTTGTGCAGATGATGTATCTTCCACGCCGCGCAACGAAGGACGCGGAGTTCAAGCACTATGTGGTAGCTGGACGCGCGCTCTCAATCGAAGAAATGCCAGTCGATCCTGATGTCAAGCTAACGAGCCGCACTCCAAACCACGCAGGAACAACCGAACGTACGGTTTCCGGTACCTCTACGCCCGCAGTGCTTTCGGATGGGTTCGACGCGCGCGAATGGTTCTCTGACTGCGGAGCCTCCTTCGACCTAGAGCTGTTTCTGGAGTGCGTTGGGTGGGATATCCGCGATGCTGCTGCAGGTGATGGCATGACCATCATGTGCCCTAACCATGTAGAGCATTCTGACCCAGATGACGGATCGGACATGGGGTGCTGGTGCTGTCCGACGGATGGCGAAAAGCCGTTCCTCATCTACTGTCACCACGATCACTGCCGCGAACTGAATACGTGGGACTTCATCTGCAAGATCGAGGAGCGTATCGAAGACGGTGACGCAGCTCTGCCTGATGAATACAACTCGCTGTCTGAAATGCTCTGCGATGATCTCTTCTACCCGGAGATCGACGGCCAAACGATCTGTGTGCACCCGACCGACTACGGAGCTACGCCGAAAATCGATATCACGTTCCTCGGATCACCCAAAAAGGTGGAAGACGCCTTCCGATCGGTGAAGAGCAACGACCATGCGGGAGACGCTGACTTCGCTGCTCTCTTCGCTGGTGTGGCTAAAGCAGGAAACAAATCTGCGGCACTGAAGCGTCTGGAAAAACTGTTCTCAGAGGATGGCCGCTTCAACAAGAATGACGTCTCACGTCTCACGTCTTAAGTCTCTGGCGAAAAAGATGGCGGCGTCAGCCGCAGAAGCTGCTGCTTCCAAGACAAAGTCGGAGATTCGCGACGAAGCTATCGTAGGTCTCGAAAGCGAAGTGAACGACAAGGCACATCCGTCGTGGGATATCGCAGCTCCTCTCGGCGACAAGATGTCCGAGGCTATCGCAACCCTCAACAAGCGCTGGCGCGTCGTAAGCGTCGGAGGGAAGGTGCGCTTTCTTCGCGTGCCTGACCCCGCGAACCTGTCGGCCTATTCGCCAACTCTCGAAACTATGTCCAAAGGCGAATTCGAACTCTACCATGCCAATCGCTGTGTGATGGTTGGGGAGACTTCCAAAAACCCGGCATCTGTCTTCGTGGATCTCGCCCAGCGCTATTCCGCGATCGAGTTCTCACCTCCGCCAAAGAATACGTCGGAGAATGGATATAACCTCTATCGTGGTCGCCAAATGCAAGCGGTAAAAGGTAACGCAGAGCCGCTCAAGGAGTTCATCCGCGACGTGGTGTGCGGCGGTCGCGATGATGTGTTCGACTTCGTGTGGCTGCACATGGCGCACACTGTTCAACGTCCCGGAGAAAAGCCACAAACCGCCATCGTGCTGCGTGGCAAGGGTGGATGCGGCAAGAGCACCTTCGGCATCATCTTCGAACGTCTGGCAGCTCCATACAGCCTGACAATCTCAGAGGGTGAACATGTCACGGGGCGTTTCGCCGGTCAGCATCTCAGCACTGCAGTCGTGGCAGTATGCACGGAAGCACTGTTCGCCGGTGATCCGAAAGTGAACGGCAAGATCAAGAACCTCGTCACGGCGGAGCATATTCTGGTAGAACCGAAAGGCCTGCCACCAATCAACATGCCATCGTACACGCGTTTCATCTTCGACAGCAACGATGAGCGTGTGGTGCCAATCGATGGCAACGGGTCTGAGCGTCGCTATCTCGTGATGGAAATCGGCGATGTGCACAAAGACGACCACGAATACTTCGACAAGATCTACAAGGAGATCGAAGGTGATGGTCTCCCAGCGCTCCTCTGGGAACTGGAGAACTACAGCCCGGAAGTCCATGGCCAGAAGTGGAGTGATTTGCGCTCTGCACCGGACACGCCAGAACGTCGCAAGATGCACTGGCACACAACAAGCCGTGTGAAACGCGCCATGGTTCGCATGATCGAAGATGGTGGCGTTACGATGAAGACAGAGAGCGGCCAAACTTTCCGCTACAACTTCGAGACCAGTGAGTCGTTTCGTCTCCCTCAATCTGAACTGCGTCGCTTCCTTCGCAGCTCAATGAATGAGTATGACGCGAAGGATGGGGACATTCTCGACTTAGTGTCGGAACTCTTCGGTGAAACCGTCATCGACGACCTCGGACAGGAGTATGCCACTTGCTCGACGCATCGCGGCTCCATCGAATGCGAGGAGTATTCGCCAGAACTCGAGGGTGATGACTGGAAGAAGATTAAGCGCACCGGCGTGCGCTACTTCGAATTCCCGCCAATCGAGCTGCTGCGCGAAGCCATCAAGGGTCGCTTCGACCGTGGTGACCAAGATGATGCATGATCCAGCAACCGTGGAACAAACGTCAGCAGATCAAGGGATGGCACGCTTCGGCGTGTCCCCTTTGGCACACTCTATCCAACTGATCACCGCTAACGAGCTGGCGCGTGAGCTACGCTTTGACGGTCCAACGTCGGCATTTCGAAAGTTCTGCAAGTCTGCAGGCATCGAGCCAGTACCCGGCAGACGCGACTGCTATGATCCTGTCGCGGTAAGACATAAGCTCAACGAGATTCAGGGCCTTGGGACATCAAGTAAGCCCGGCCCACAAGGAGCGCTGACGCGCAGCATGATGAGAAGAAATGGCTAGAAGTTCGAAATTGCCAGAGGGTGTGCACCGCACGCAAGCCAAGCTCGCCGACGGCTCGAAGAAGTATTACTTCTCCCTGCGAGGCTACAAAGGTTCTGGATTCTGTTCAGGTCAGGAGCGATTCCCAAGATCTGCAGAATTTTTGGCCGCTTACCTAAAGGCTGTCGAAGACTGCAAGCCAAAGGTCGTTCTTCAGTCCAATGCTGACATCGTGGCAGAGTACCTCGCTAGTGCGAATTTTCGAAAGAAAAAGCCTCGCACCCAAGCAGACTACCGTCGATGGCTGACCCGTTTTTTGGACGAGTTTGGCCCGGATGACATCTCAATGTGGGAAATCGCCGCTTCCAAGCGCGAATTCAACAAGTGGCGGCAAAAGTGGATTCATAGCGCTAAGCAATATGATTACTGCGGTACCGTCGTCACACTGTTTCTAAACTGGGCCGAGACCGAGGGTTTTATTGCGACAAACGCGATTCAGGGGCTTGAGAAGCTCTACGAGGTTGACCGATCGGAGATTGTTTGGTCACCAAGTGATATAGCTAAGGTTACCGCGAAATGTCCCGATTGGGTTCGTCGAATTCTAATTGCAGCTACCGAAACTGGCTTGCGCCCCGGAGACTTGATCCGTTTGAGCCGCAACCAAATCGAGCAAACACCAGCAGGACGTCGTATTCGCATCCGCACCAACAAGCGAGGTGTACCAGCCTACATTCCTGTCACCCAAGCTATGGCCAACATCATCGATGAGACGCCAGAAGATCGCCTGTTGATCCTAACAAACGCGCGTGGCGGTCCCCTTACCGAGCACAGAGCCTCAGAGGGACTCAGACAATGGCGTGACAAGGCTGGCTTGCTGCCAGAAGTGATCGGATACGATTTGCGCCTCAATGATGCGAGAGGAACTGCTGCAACTCGTCTCCTTCGCGTTGGGCTATCACTTGCCCAAATCGCAGCCTGTATGGGGTGGTCGATCCGCACAGCAGCGCTGATGATTGAGCGTTATGCGAAGGTCTCACCGGAAGAAACTGACGATGTTCTGGCTGCATTGGCGGCGGCGAAGTGAACGCAAAAAGAACATCATTTGTAAAATGACATGTAAAATGCAGTGACCGCGTAGCGGGATGTTCTACCTAAGTTATTGATTTTAAATGGAGGCGAGTACCGGAATCGAACCGGTGTACACGGATTTGCAATCCGCTGCGTCACCACTCCGCCAACTCGCCTCGGATGGTGTGCCGAAACTGCTATCCGATTAGGCTGGGTGCTGCAAGTGCCACAGATTGGCAAAATGCCACGTATCGGCGTTGCCGCAGGTCCGTGAATGTGGCACATCTAAAAAGAAGACAACTGAACGGATGAGTTTAGCCGCATGATCGATTTTGCCACACGCCGCACGATGATGGTTGATACACAGGTCAGACCGTCTGACGTGACCAAGTTTCCCATTATCGATGCAATGCTGACCGTGCAGCGAGAGAATTTTGTACCAGCCGCGCAGCGTGAGGCCGCCTATATGGGTGAAAACCTCAATCTGGGGGATGGCCGCGTGGTGCTGGAACCGCGTACTCTGGCCAAAATGCTCGATGTGCTCGATATTTCGAATGATGAGCTGGTGATCGATGTCGGCTCTGCAATGGGGTATTCCTCTGCGGTCATTGCGCATATGGCGGAAGCGGTTGTGGCTGTCGAAGAAGATGGCAGCATGGCGGCGGAAGCGCAGGAGGCTTTGGCGGAAGCAGGCATCGACAATGTGATCCAGCATGTCGCCCCGCTGCACGAAGGGGCCAGCCAGCATGGACCCTATGATGTCATGATCGTGCAGGGCGGCGTGCAGCAACTGCCCGCAAGCCTTCAGGATCAGATTAAGGATGGCGGCCGGGTTGCCTGTCTCTTCATGGAGGGTGCGTTGGGCGAGGTGCGCATCGGCTACAAGCGCGGCGACAGCATCTCCTGGCGCATGGCCTTCAACGCAGGCGCGCCGGTGCTCCCCGGATTTGCAAAAGCAGCGGTTTTTGAGTTTTAAAAATAGACAGAGCCCATATTCGGGTCAGAGCAGAAAGAGGCATGCCAGAATGGTCCAATTGAGAAAAGAGGGTGGTTTCAAAGCGCTGTGTCGCGGTGCCTTGATCTCGGCGGGTGTGATCGTGGGTATCATGGGGCAGAGTGCGCAGGCTGAAACGCTCGCTGATGCCCTGGTTGGCGCTTATGAAACAAGCGGGTTGCTGGATCAGAACCGCGCGCTTCTGCGTGCTGCAGATGAAGATGTTGCCACAGCGATTGCCGCGCTACGCCCGATCCTGACCTACAGTGCCAGTCTTGAACGCGATTTCGGCGACCGACAGACGCGGCAACTGAGTGGATTGCGGACCACCACGAGCCTGGAAAGCACAACCGCAGCGATCGGGATTTCAGCGTCGCTGCTGCTCTACGACAGCGGTGCGACGAAACTTGGCGCTGAGGCTGCAAAGGAAACCGTGCTGGCCACACGCCAACAGCTGATCAGCATTGAGCAGACCGTGCTGCTGCGGGCGGTTCAGGCCTATCTCAACGTGGTGGCGTTCAGAGAATTTGTAGAGTTGCGGCAAAACAACCTGCGCCTGCTGACCCAGGAATTGCGTGCCGCACAGGACCGTTTCGAAGTGGGTGAAGTCACCCGCACAGACGTGGCCCAGGCGGAATCAAGCCTTGCCGAAGCACGCAGCGGATTGGCAACGGCACAAGGCGATCTGGTCGAAGCCGTTGAAGAATATCGCAGCGTGGTCGGGCGCACACCGGGCCAATTGTCGCCGCCGCCCTCCTTGCCTCAACTGGACAGTAATGTCGAAAATGCGCGCGCGCTGGCCGTACAAAACCACCCTGATTTGCGCAACGCACAGCATCTGGTTGCGGTGGCAGAGCTGAATATCATGCGGGCCAAGGCCGCACTTAGCCCCACGCTGTCTGCGACAGGGTCGCTCGATGCGAGCGAAGATCTGGGAACGATCAATGACACCCGATCGGGCACCGTTGGTATTACGCTGAGTGGCCCGATTTACCGAGGCGGCGCTTTGTCCGCAGCCATCCGCTCCGCCATGGCGTCGCGTGACGCACAACGTGGCAATCTGTTGGACGTGCGCAAGACCGTTTCGCAGAACGTGGGATCGGCCTATGCAGCCCTGTCGGCGCAACGCGCCAGCCTGCAAGCGAGCGAAGAGCGTATCCGGGCCGCCCGGATCGCCTTTGAGGGGGTGCGCGAAGAGGCAACCCTGGGCGCACGGACCACATTGGATGTGCTTGATGCAGAGCAGGAATTGCTGGATGCGGAAACCTCGCGCATCTCTGCCCAAGCCAGCCTTTACGTCGCGGCCTATGCGGTTTTGCAATCCACCGGGCGGCTGACGGCCAAGGATTTGTCGCTGAATGTGCAGCTTTATGACCCCAGTGCCTATTACGATTTGGTCAAGGACGCCCCCGTGCCATCCTCGGCCCAGGGGCAGAAGCTGGATCGGGTTTTGAGAGCGCTGCAAAAAAACTGACATCTTTCACGACCCATTGTGAAAATTTCACCGGACGGGTAAGATTGTTGCGGGCAAGAGTGGTGTGAAGATGTCAAAACCGGTTTCAAATTCTGATGTAGAAGATGTCCTGTCGTCCATCCGGCGATTGGTGAGCGATAACAAGGCACAAGGTGGTACAGAAGCGGGTTTGGACCGAACGGATCGGCTTGTTTTGTCGCCGCAGCATCGCGTTGAGGACCTTGGTGTTTTGCGGTTACGCCCCGAGGATGCGGTGGACGCAAAGCATGGCCTGCAAGACGATTCTACTCTTGAAACACCGCCGGTAGACGACGCCACAGCTGAGGATGAAACGACCGCTCAGCGGGATACTGAAGCTACAGATGATGTAACAACCAAAGATCCCTTTGTGTCTCTGAATGACGAAGCTTTCGAAGCGCCGGAAGGCGATGAGGCACCACATGATGCAGCGCAGGTGTTCGGGGTGAACGAGTTGACAGCCAAGATCGCTGCGCTGGAAACAGCTATTGCCAAGACCTCGGACCAATGGGAGCCCGATGGCGCGGGCCGTGACGCCTATGCGGGCACGCAATCCAAGACCATGACCTGGCAGGATAGCGTTGACTTGGATGCCAAAGGCACGCCGCTGCCGCCGGAGACCGGCGAGAGTGACAAAACCGCCGATGCAGCAAAGCCTCTGTCTGACGTGCCGGTCGAGGAACAACTGCTGGACGAAGATGCGCTGCGGGACCTTGTGGCCGAGATCGTGCGTTCTGAGCTTCAGGGCGCCTTGGGGGAGCGGATTACCCGCAATGTGCGCAAATTGGTGCGCCGAGAAATCCACCGCGCGTTAGCAGCGCAGGATCTGCAATAGTCGCCCGCTTAGACCCAATTTGAGGTCAGAAACGGGGCGTTTCGGCCAGATCTAAAAGCAGATCAAGATCGAGATGCGTTTCAAGATGGTCCGCCAAGCTGTCGAGAGTGTCTTCGACCGTGTGGTCGTAGGCCACTTGTGCCGTCTGATCATAGTGTGCCAGCCAGGCCGCGCGGAAAGCGTCCGAGCTGAATAGCCCGTGCAAATAGCATCCCTGAACCAGACCGTTGGGTGAAACCGCCCCTTGCGGACCATTGTTCAGATCCAGCCAGGCGCGGTCACAATCCGGCCCTGTGGTGTGACCCATGTGAATTTCATATCCTGACAAAGGTGCGCCGCTGGCAAGATGTGTTCCCTGGCTGAGGCTGAGCGTCTTGCGGGGGTGCAGAACGGTATCGACATCCAGATGCCCCAAGCCCTGCGCCAGACCCGGCGTTCCCTCCAACCCATCGGGATCCGAGATGGTATTCCCCAATATCTGATACCCGCCGCAAAGCCCCAGCACATGGCCGCCGCGCCTGATGTGCGCGGCGATATCGACGTCCCACCCTTCATGGCGCAGCGCTGCGAGGTCGGCCAGCGTCGCCTTGCTCCCGATCAACAGGACAATATCGGCATCGGCGGGCAGGGGGGTGCCCGCAGGTATGATTGTCAGGTCCACATTCGGTTCTGCCGCCAGCGGGTCCAGATCATCGAAGTTGGAAATGCGCGGCAGGTGCGGCACCACGATCCTGAGACCGTCACCCTTTGCGCGGGCGCGCGCAGGCAGATCGGCGACGTCTTCGGCGGGCAACTTATGGGCCTGCGCAAACCATGGGATCACGCCGAGGCAAGGCCAACCGGTGCGCCTGCAAGTATCGTCACGCCCCTCATCGAAAAGGCGCACGTCGCCTCTGAATTTGTTGATTACAAAGGCTTTTATCAAATCCTTGTCGGCATCATCCAACACGGCTTGGGTTCCCACGATCTGTGCAATCACGCCGCCACGGTCGATGTCCCCCATCAGGACAACCGGGACATCTGTGGCTCGTGCAAAGCCCA
Source organism: uncultured Roseobacter sp. (assembly GCF_947501835.1). Taxonomy (NCBI): domain Bacteria; kingdom Pseudomonadati; phylum Pseudomonadota; class Alphaproteobacteria; order Rhodobacterales; family Roseobacteraceae; genus Roseobacter; species uncultured Roseobacter sp. Next base: position 196,690 of record NZ_CANMXR010000008.1, read on the forward strand.
TATTGGCAATATCACGCGCGCGCAGGTTCGTCTCCGCCGGGCTGCCCGCGCCCTCAATTAGCACCAGGTCACAGCCTTCAGCGAGCCGCGCAAAGCTCTCGAGCACGAAGGGCATCAGCTTGTCCTTGGCGGCGCCAAAATCGCGCGCCTCCTGTTCGCCAAAGACCTGACCCTGCACGATGATCTGCGCACCCGTGTTGGTTTGTGGTTTGAGCAGGACCGGGTTCATGTCGGTATGGGGGGCGACACCTGCTGCGCGCGCTTGCAGGGCCTGCGCCCGCCCAATCTCGCCACCGTCCACGGTCACGGCGGCGTTGTTGGACATGTTTTGTGGCTTGAACGGACGCACCGTCAGGCCGCGCCGCGTATAGGCCCGCGCGAGGCCAGCCACGATCATGGATTTGCCGACATTGCTGCCCGTGCCCTGGATCATAATTGCGCGCGTCATGGGCTCAGCCTCTTTCCGTTTGTCGCAACGTGACGCATGATCGCGCGGAGGAAAAGGAGCAAAGATGAATACGCCTGCGCATTTGTTGATCGGTGCAGCGCTCTTCGGGCGAAACGGGCAAAAGAGCGTTGTCTGGGCCGCGTTTGCGGGGGCGCTCTTGCCTGATCTGTCACTTTATCTGCTGGCGGGGACGGCGCTCTATGTGGTCGGAAAGCCGCCGTATATCGTCTTCAATGAGCTGTATTTCTCCGATACCTGGCAAACAATATTTGCGATCGACAATTCATTTGTCATCTGGGGCCTGCTTTTTGGGATCGCCTGTTGGCGCCGAACACCTTGGGCCATTGCGCTCACAGGCGCCGCTCTGTTGCATCTGTGTTTCGACTTTCCACTGCACCACGATGATGGGCGTGCCCATTTCTGGCCGTTCACCAATTGGGTGTTTGAAAGCCCGATCAGCTACTGGGACCGGGATCATGGTGCGATGTGGTTTGCCCCTCTGGGGGCTTTTTGCGCCTGTGTTGCGGCCATCTCGATGTGGCGGCGCAGGCTCGGTTGGGCAATGACCGGCATCGTCGCGATCTTGCTGGGCGCAGAGCTTTGGGTGGTCAGCCAGTGGATGTTCTTTTTCACGGACAGCTGAAAACACAAAAGCGCGCCCAACTTCGGGCGCACTTTTGTGATAGATTTCAGGAGTTTATTAAGCCGCTTCGGCTTGCTGCGCCGCGTTGCGCCGCTCGGATTCTTCGCGCGACAGTGCAACAGAGGTCCGTACCCCTTTGCCCACGAAGTCCATCAAACCAGACACAACCCGCTCATTGGGGTCAATGCCTGCACAGCTCAACACTTCACGCCCGTCGCGCGACCGCGCCCAGCGTGCTATTTGTTCTGGACCATTGCCATATTTCTTGTCGTCCGCGATGGCGTCGTCCAATGCAGCCAGTACCACGGCTGCAAAAAGTTTACGTGCACGATTGCCTTGCTCGTTATTGAAGGCTGTGCCGTCAACGAAATCTTTCATCTCGTCGTCCTTTCCATTATTCTTGCTCTTGTCTTTCCGGCGTGACGCTCCTTATGGCGCGTTTCATGCGATTCGGATACCCCGTAATTGCATGGCATGTATGCATTTGGCGCATAGCATTCTGCAGCTGCAGCACGATATATCGTTGTCTTGTCACCACCCATCCTCCCAGATATAGGGTGCGTCAACATTTCATCAACCTTTTGCCATGGTCTGGTCATATGCCTAAAATTAACGGAAACGAGATCCGCCCCGGGAATGTACTGGAGCATAATGGTGGCCTTTGGGCAGCTGTAAAAGTCGATCATGTGAAACCCGGCAAGGGCGGTGCGTTTGCTCAGGTGGAACTGCGCAACCTGCGCAATGGTTCCAAATTGAATGAACGGTTCCGCAGTGCCGATAAGGTGGAGCGGGTGCGTCTGGAGCAGAAAGACCAGCAGTTCCTTTATGAAGACGCGGGCATGCTGGTCGTCATGGATACGCAGACCTACGAACAGGTGCAGCTGCCTGCCGAGCTTTTGGGAGAGCGCCGCCCGTTTTTGCAGGACGGCATGACCATCGTGGTCGAATTCTATGAAGACGAAGCGCTGAACGCGACCCTGCCGCAAAAAGTGACGTGCAAGATCGTCGAGACCGAACCTGTTGTGAAGGGTCAGACGGCGGCAAATTCCTTCAAGCCCGCGGTTCTGGACAATGGCGTCAAGGTTATGGTGCCCCCCTTCGTCGGACAGGACGAGGATATCATCGTCAACACCGAAACGATGGAATACTCAGAACGCGCCTGAGCGCGAAAACCTGAGATGAGGCAAGCTCCGCGGTACCAACCGGCGGGGCTTTTTCATAGATCGGCGCGTGTGACCGTGGCATCCCCGGCCTGCATCTCTCCCTTTGCGCGGTCAAACCGCAAATAGGCGATGCCGCTGTCTTTGGTATGGCTGAGCAGGGTGCCCGCGACCTTGCCCGCGGAGAGGATATCGCTCCCGGTTTCGGCCTCGCCGGAAATCGAGACCTTTGCCAGACCTTTGCGCAATTCGGTTTTGTGCTTCATGCGGGCGGTCACCTCCTGACCGACATAACATCCCTTGCGGAAATCGACCCCGGACAGCCGCTCAAACCCCACTTCTAGAATGAAGGTATCGGGTGTCAGCTCAACCCCGGTTTCGGGGATCAGATGCGCGACCCTGAGTGCTGTCCAATCCGTCGTGTCATCGGTCTGCGCGATTGTGCGGTAGGCCCGCCATCCCAAGGCATCATGGCGCGGATCGGCAAATCCATCTTCCGGTGTCGACCCCAACCCACGGTGCAGGTGCAGGTCAGCCTGGGTAATCGTCACATCGGCACGCAGTTTGTACATGTTCAGACGCTGGGTCACTGCATCGCCCAGGCTGTCATCCATATCCAGCAGGATGCCATCTGGCGCGGGCGCCAGGAAAAAGTCGGCAATGTATTTCCCCTGCGGTGTCAGAATCGCCGCGTAGACGAGGCCGTCATCGATGCGATTGATGTCATTGGTGATAAGCCCTTGCAGGAATTCGCGAACATCTGAGCCCGACAGGTGCAAAATGCGACGTTTGGTCATGGGGGGGTCCTCTTTTGGCCTTACATGACATATAGAAGTTTCGCCGCGAAGAAGAAGAGGCATAACCTATGCGTGCACCGATATCGGTGATCATTCCAACACTCAACGCCGAGGCGCATCTCGGCGACTGTCTGACCGCGCTGATGCCGGGGGTCGAAGCCGGTTTGATCCGCGAGTTGATTGTGTCAGATGGCGCGTCCGAAGACGCAACCGTGGCGATTGCCAAGGCCTGGGGCGCAGAGGTCGTGACAGGTGCGCCGTCGCGCGGCGGGCAATTATCCCGCGGGTGCGCAAAGGCCAAGGGCGCGTGGCTACTGGTATTGCATGCGGATACGGTTTTGCGCCCGGGATGGGTTGGCCCCGCGATCCTGCATTTGGACACGCATAATGCCGGTTGGTTCCGTTTGGCCTTTGCCAAGGGTGGGTGCGCGGGCGCTCTGGTGGCGGCCTGGGCTAATCTGCGCAGTCGCTTTGGGTTGCCCTACGGGGATCAGGGGCTGTTGATCCCGCGCGCGCTTTATGCGGATGTGGGTGGATATCCGGACCAGCCCCTGATGGAAGATGTGGCAATCGCCCGCGCGCTCAAGGGGCGTTTGGCACCCATTGATGGTGTGGCGGAGACATGTGCGGCCCGCTATCGCAGTCAGGGATGGGTGCGGCGTGGCGCACGCAACCTATGGACCCTTTTACGTTATTTTGCCGGGGCATCCCCGCAGCACCTGGCCGAAAGCTATCGCCGCTGATCTCTCAGATCTATTAGCCTTCATTTCCTCAGACGTCGGTTCCCGGCTTTCACCTCCGTGGTGTCGGAACGCTGCGATTGACCGCACCGTAAAGCAGGCTAGTGTTGCGCCATATCAAAAGGACAGCCTCTATGCCCCATTCTCCGAAAACGCCCGCAGGACGCAGCTACCTCGCCATTCCGGGCCCTTCGGTGATGCCCGAGGCGGTGTTGAACGCGATGCACCGTCCGGCGCCAAACATATACGCGGGTGAATTGCCCGACATGATGCCGGCGCTGGTGGCGGATTTGCGGCGTGTGGCGCGGACCGAGGCGCATGTTGCGATCTATATCGCCAACGGGCATGGCGTTTGGGAGGCGGCCTTGTCGAACGTGATTGCACCGGGTGAAAAGGTTCTGGTGCTGGCGACAGGTTTCTTCGGGCATGGCTGGGCCGGCATGGCGGAGGGGCTGGGGGCCGAAGCTCAGGTGCTTGATTTCGGCAAGTCGGCCACCGTCGATCCGGCGCGCGTCGCCGAAACGCTGAAGGCGGATCGCGCGCATGAGATCAAGGCGGTGCTGGCGGTGCACGTCGATACCTCCAGTTCCGTGCGCAATGATATTGCGGCGGTACGCGCAGCCATGGATGCGGCGGGCCACCCTGCTTTGCTGATGGCCGATTGCATTGCGTCGCTGGGCTGCGATGTCTTTGAAATGGACGCTTGGGGCGTTGATGTGATGGTGACAGGGTCCCAAAAGGGGCTGATGGTGCCGCCCGGCATGGGGTTTGTGTTCTTCAACGACAAGGCGGCGGCGGTGCGTCGGGCCATGCCACGGGTCAGCAATTACTGGGATTGGACGCCCCGGGCGGAGGCGCAGCAGTTTTCCCACTATTGGAATGGAACCGCACCGACGCACCACGTCTACGGCCTGCGCGCAGCGCTTGACATGATCCATGCGGAGGGCATCGAGGCCATCTGGGCGCGCCACGCGATGCTCGCCCGTGCAATTTGGGCCGCCTGCGAGACCTGGGCGGCGGGCGACGCATTACAGCTGAACATTCAGGATCCCGCGCACCGCAGCCATGCTGTGACCTCCTTGCATCTGCCAGCGCCGCAAGCCACGGCCCTGCGCGAATGGACAGAACGTGAGCTGGGTCTCACGCTGGGCATCGGTTTGGGTATGGTCGACGCGAATGATCCCGCCTGGCATGGGTTTTTTCGTCTGGGTCATATGGGGCATGTCAACGGCCACATGATCCTCGGGCTCCTGGGTGGTATCGAAGCGGGCTTGAAAGCGCTGGACATTCCACACGGTGCGGGGGGCTTAAGTGCCGCATCAGCGGTGATCGCACAGGGCTAGCGGCGCGGTGGGCTTTCCCATCTTTGTGCTTCCGCCCGGCGTCTGAAATCCAGCCAGTTGAGCCAATGATTGACCGCCAGCGCGACAAAGACGGCGACGACCAACCCCCAAAGCGCAAAGAGAAACAGCAGCACCCAGGTCAGGTTGACGCCAAACATGACGATACAGGCACTTGTATAATTCGGCGCACGTCCGATTTTCCGGTTTTCCATGACACGCGTCTCGCTTGCGGATGGTTCGCGCAAGTATAAACCGGAAGTTCCCGGCGTCAGCCTTTTTCTACATAACGCAGCGCTTCCGGGAGCACTTCTGCGAGAATATCGAGGTCTGCCGGGGTGCCGCAGCTGATGCGGATACATCGGTTTTGCGGCGCAACCAGTGGCATCCGGATGAAAACACCGCGATCCACCATCTCCCGTAGAACATTTTGCGCGAATTCAGCACCGTGCCTGCAGTCGATGGCGACAAAATTCGCGGCTGACTTAAGAGGCCGCAGCCCGTTTTTCAGCGCAATGCTTGTGATCCTGTTGCGCGAGGTGGTGATGCGCGCCTGCACGGAGCGCAACCAGGTCTGATCGTCCAGGGCCGCAAGTGCGCCGGCCTGTGCGGCCCGGTTCATGCCAAAGTGGTTGCGCACCTTGTTGAAGGCCGCAATCAGATCCGGGGCGCCCATGGCATAGCCGACGCGCGCGCCAGCAAGCCCGTACGCCTTTGAAAAAGTGCGCAGACGGATCACACGGGAATCGCTCATTGGTAGGGGCAATGCGGTGCCCTCGGGTGCGCATTCGATGTAGGCCTCGTCCAGCACCAGCAAGGTGCCTTTGGGCAGCTTTTCCATCGCCGCAACGATATCGGTGCCGTCATGCGCGGTGCCCATCGGGTTGTCGGGGTTGGCCACATAGACCATTTTCGCGTTCACTTCCGCGGCCTTGGCAAAAAGCGCCTCGATGTCCTCGTGATCATCGGCATAGGGCACTTTGTGCAGCACACCGCCGTAGCCCGCGACGTGGTAGTTGAAGGTGGGGTAGGCGCCGTCGGAGGTTACCACCGCATCTCCCGGGGCCACCATCAGACGCGCAAGATATCCCAGCAGACCGTCGATGCCTTCGCCCACGACGATCATTTCCGGCAGAATGCCGTGATAATCCGCTAGCGCCTCGCGCAGCTCATAGCTCTCGGGGTCGCCGTATTTCCACAACTGGGTCTCCGCCATCGCGCGTGTGGCCATGGGCGAGGGGCCAAAGACGTTTTCATTAGCCCCCAATCGGGCGTCAAAGAGCTGCGCGCGCGCGCGTTCCTGGGTTTCCGGCCCTACAAAGGGTACTGTGTCGGGAAGGGAGTCGGCCAGGGGTGTCAAGCGATAGTGAGTCATGGCGTCTCATAAAACGGCTTGGCTGGTTTGGGCAAGTATCAGATTGCCCCAACGTTCTTCTGGTCAAAAACGCGCTCCTTTGGTCACATCAGACCAAAGAAGGAGAACCCGATGTCCAACGTCACCGTAGAGATTTCCGATCATATCGCCCGTGTGCAATTGAACCGACCCGACAAACGCAATGCGGTGGATCAGCAGATGTTCGATGATCTGATCGCGGCCGGGGCGCAGGTGGCCGCGTCAAAGGCACGGGTCGCCATTCTGTCGGGTGCTGGAGAGAGTTTCTGCGCCGGGATCGATATCGGCAGCCTCGGGGCGATGATCGGGCAGGACATCGAGGCGATGATCATGGCCCGCACCCATGGTGAGGGTACGACGAACAAGTGGCAGGAAGCGGCCCTTGTTTGGCACCGTCTTGATATTCCGGTGATCGCGGCGCTGCAGGGGGCAGTATACGGGGCTGGCCTGCAGATTGCGCTGGGGGCCGACATCCGGATTGCCGCACCAGATACCAAACTGGCGGTGATGGAGATGAAATGGGGGATCATCCCGGACATGGGCGGCATGGTCCTGTTGCCGCGGTTGGTGCGCTCCGATGTGATGCGCCGGCTGATTTATACCGCAACGCCGGTAGATGCCGCGCAGGGGGAGCGTTGGGGGCTGGTCACGGAAATTGCCGAGGATCCGATGGCGGCGGCGGAAAAGCTGGCCAGTGAAATCGCAGGTAAAAGCCCCAAAGCCATTCGCGCCGCCAAAGCCCTGGTTGGGATCGCCGAACGGGAACCGCCCGATGCCGTGCTTTTGGCCGAATCGCGGTTGCAGGCCGAGCTATTGGGCAAGCCGGAGCAAATGGAGGTGGTCGCCGCCCAATTCGGCAAGCGCGCGCCGGTTTTCGACTGACCGTTGGTTTTCAGGTTCAGGACATGAACTTGCGTCGCGCTTCGCGGGCAATTTCATAGCGCAATTCCAGATCGGCGAGCTTGGCCATCGCCGTTTTACGATCTGCTTCGCTTTGGCAGGTGGCATAGGCTTTGCGCGCAGCGTCCAGCTCTTTTTTGAGAGCAAACTCTTCGGGGACCACGCCAGCTTCGGCCATGATCCGCATGCCCGCAGACATCGAGGCCGCGTCGCTGGTTTCAACGGGACGGTCGGGCAGCGGCGCGCCTTCGCCTTTCAACCCGGTCAGAGCGCCTGAGGCCTGTGCCTTGGCGATCTGCCGTTCGATGAGGGAGCGAAAACTGCGCATGGCGGCATTTTACCCCAATTCGGCCAACCGTGCGAGCGCCTCTTCGAGTTTGCCGTCTTCCTCTTCGCGCAGGGCCAGGTTGGCGCGCGTTTCTTCGACCACCTCCGGCGGGGCGGAGGCTGCAAACTTGGGATTATTGAGCCGCCCTCTGAGGCCGCCCAATTCCTTTGCAAGTTTGTCGCGTGTCTTTTGCAAACGCGCTTTTTCTTCGGCGACGTCAATGACGTCCGCCAGCGGCAGGCCAAAGCTGCCGCCCGTAACCGCCAGGGTGACCGATCCCTTGGGGAAGTTCTCCACTTCGGTCATGCTTTCCACGCGTGCGAGGCGTTTGATCATGGCTCCGTTGGCGGTGAAGGCCGCGCGGGCCTGATCTTCGAACCCGACGACAACCAGCGGCACATAGGCCCCGGCAGGGACGTGCATCTGCGCGCGCGCGGACCGGATCGCGTTGATCAGGCCAATCGTCCAGTTCAATTCACTGTCGGCCTCCGCATCCACCAGGTCAGCCGCCGTGTAGCTCGGCCAATCCGCGTGGATCAACATGCTCGGGCGTTGTTTGAGCCCCCAGATCTCTTCGGTGATGAAAGGCATGATCGGGTGCAACAGGATCAGGCATTGATCCAACGCCCAAGCATAGACCGCGCGCGTTTCCTGCACCGCCTCTGCGTCCGAACCTTCGAACACCGGCTTGCTGAGTTCCAGATACCAGTCGCAAAAGACGCCCCAGACAAACCCGTATAGGGCGTTGGCGGCATCGTTGAACCGATAGGCGGCGAGGCTGGCGTCCACCTCTTCGCGCACCTTGGCCACTTCGCCGATGATCCATTTGTTCAGGGCCAGCGTTGCGGTGGGGGGCATGTCGGTATGCGGGATATCCGTGACGCCGTGACGCTCACCAAAAGAGGCGGCATTCCAGAGTTTGGTGCCGAAATTCCGATAGCCTGCAACACGTTGTGTGCTGAGTTTCAAATCGCGCCCCATGGCGGCCATCGCCGTCAGGGTGAAACGCACGGCATCCGCACCGTATTCATCGATCAGGTCTAGCGGGTCGAGCACGTTGCCCAGCGACTTGGACATCTTCTTGCCCTTCTCGTCGCGCACCAGCGCGTGCACATAGACCGTGTCGAAGGGTTTCTGCCCGACCACGGCGTATTGCATCATCATCATCCGCGCGACCCAGAAGAAGATGATGTCGAAGCCGGTGATCAGGATCGAGGTCGGGAAGTATTTTTGCAGCGCCTCGTTGGCCGCGTCCTGTTCCGCGTCGCCTGTCCAGCCCAGCGTGCCGATGGGCCAGAGTCCGGAGGAGAACCAGGTGTCGAGGACGTCGGGGTCGCGCCAGACAAAAACTTGTAATGGATTATTGTCCGCATCCCGCTTTGCTTCGCCGTTCTTCAGGATGGCATCATATTGATCCGCTGCCTCCAGAATCTCCAAATCGCCATAGATTTCTTCCATCTTAGCCTTAGCAGTCTGGTAGTCAGCTGCGCAAAAAGGTTGTTCGTCTAAGTACCCTAACCAAGTTGCTTGGTCGGTTCCGACAACGTAAGGCTGTTTCTGCAAATTTTGGACGATTGCCGGTCCATACCACACCGGAATCTGATGCCCCCACCAGAGCTGCCGTGAGATGCACCAGGGCTCGATGTTTTCCAGCCAGTTGAAATAGACCTTTTTGTCCTGCTCCGGATGGATCGCGACATCGCCGTTGCGCACCGCGTCAATCGCGGGCTGCACGATTTTCGAGGTCTCGACAAACCACTGGTCGGTGAGCATCGGCTCGATGACCACTTTGGAGCGGTCGCCGAAGGGCTGCATGATCTTTTTTGCTTCGACCAGCGGGACGGTTGTCTCAACCTCCTCACCGTCGTCGTTTTTGACCATCGCAGGGATCATCACGGCGAGACCTTCCTCGCTGATCTGCTGCACCACCCGCTTGCGGGCCTCGAAGCGGTCGAGCCCGCGCAGATCGTCCGGCACCAGGTTCACCGCATCAGCCGCCGCCTCGCTCAGCTCCCGCGTGCCCTGCGCCACAGCCATGGCCACCGCCGCCGCTTCGGCATAAGCCGCGCCATCCTCCCGCATCGCTCCCTTCGTATCCATCAGGCGGTAGAGCGGAATGCCACCGCGCTTGGCGACCGCGTAGTCGTTGAAGTCATGTGCGCCGGTGATCTTCACAGCACCAGAGCCGAAATCGGGATCCGGGTATTCATCGGTGATGATCGGGATCAGGCGGCGATGCTCCTTGGGGCCAACGGGAATTTCGCAGAGTTTCCCGATGATTGGTGCATAGCGTTCATCTGACGGATGCACCGCAACGGCGCCATCCCCCAGCATGGTTTCCGGACGTGTTGTGGCGATGGAGATATAGTCGCGCGTTTCGCGCAGGGTCTCGTTCCCGTCTTCGTCCTTTTCGATGTATTCATAGGTGGCCCCGCCCGCGAGCGGATACTTGAAGTGCCACATGTGTCCGTCGACCTCGATGTTCTCGACCTCAAGGTCGGAGATCGCGGTCTCGAAATGTGGGTCCCAGTTCACCAGCCGCTTGCCGCGGTAGATGAGACCCTTGTTGTACATATCGACAAAGACCTTGATCACCGCGTCGTGGAAATTCGGGCCCTGACCCGCTTCCGGGTCACCCGGCGCGCCGCCCATGGTGAAGGCCTCGCGCGACCAGTCGCAAGACGCGCCCAGACGTTTCAACTGACCAATGATCGTGCCACGCGAGGCGACCTTCTGCTGCCAGACCCGCTCGACGAACTTCTCCCGGCCCATGTCGCGGCGATTTGGCTCCTGGTTCAGCATCATCTCACGTTCGGTGACCATCTGGGTGGCGATGCCCGCATGATCCGTGCCCGGTTGCCAGAGCGTATCGAACCCGCGCATGCGGTGCCAGCGGACCAGAATATCCTGCAATGTATTGTTGAAGGCATGCCCCATGTGCAGCGATCCCGTCACATTGGGCGGCGGGATCATGATGGAGAAAGTGTCTTCCCGAGTAGCGTTCGCACCGGCTTTGAAGGCGCCCGCCTGTTCCCAGGCGGCGTATAGGCGCGCTTCTGCCTCATTGGCATCAAACTTTTTTTCCATCGTCATGAGAGCGTCATCCATCAAATCTATGAGGTGATTGTGCTCTACCCAATGTCGGGGGCGAGTAAAAGACCGGTTTGTTGCCTATTCACTGTGCAGGTTCTAGCAAATGTTCGCTCAGAAGGAAGTTTTTCGTGTTACTCATGGTTTCTAAGAAATATGACTATCCATGAGATTCGCGTTACAGTTGTCACTTACGATGTGAAGGAAGTTGTCTAATGAAGAAGTTACTAGCGATAGGTGTGTTTGCGGTCGTTGCCGCCACGCATTCCGTTTCCGCTGCGGTCGTTGATGGTCTTGTAACCTCCGGCGCAGGGTCGTTCGAAGAGATCGTGGATACGACAGGTCTGACCGTGGGTCAGAACAACCAGCAGTCGGATAATCTCTTTGCGTTCAACGAGGCGCAGAACGTCAAGCTGACCTCGGACCTGAGCACCGATATGGGCGGCAGCATCTCCGCCGGTACCGTAGTTTCCAGCCACTATGTTTTCTTTGACCCCGTGCGTGGGTTCCAGGAAGGCTTCGTCGATTTCGACAGCCCGATCCTTGCCGTGATCACATCGCTGGGCGCGCTGACGCTGAGTGATTTTCTCGGGGATCCAGAAGTAACCTACCTCAGCCCTGCGCTGCGCGGCCTTGAGAGCGGCGACTCGGTTGGGATTGATCCGGGCATCGGGACACGTCTCTTGGTGGACTGGTTTGCTTCGTCTCCGGGTGACTACGTCCGCGTGATCACCGAGGGTGAATTGGCGGTTGTGCCGGTTCCTGCAAGCGGCCTGCTGCTGCTGGGCGGCCTTGGCATGATTGTTGTGGCACGCCGACGCCGCAAAGTCTGACCCCAAGCCCTAGACATTTCCAGGCCTCGGTGCATCAGCGCCGGGGTTTTTCGTTTCTGAGTGAAGCGGTTCCCGGTGACCGGGGCGGATGACATCCGGATCATAGGGCGCGCGCGCAAATACCTCTTCGACCATGGGTGCGAAGTGAGCGAGCGGCAGGGTTTCATAATCGGGGTCAAAGCTGGCCTGATCCCAGCGTTCGCAGAATGCTGCACAGTCATCAAAATAGATATGTCCTGCAAACCGGTCGCGTTTGTGGGGGTCGGCACCGACATGGTGGCCGTAATAGATCATCTGAAAATCGCCATGTGTCTGCACGCACCAGCTGCATTGTTCGCGCACAAAAGGGCGCAGGATGGTCGCTGCGTATTCGTCGTGATTGTAGGGTGCATAGATGTCGCCGATGTCATGCAAAAGCGCGGACACAACCCAATCGATGTCGGCGCCGTCGCGAAAGGCCCGCGTGGCCGATTGCAGTGAGTGGCCGAGCCGCGTGACCTGATAGCCAGACAGGCTCTCGTCAAGCTCGACCAGCGCTCTTAGCAACCGCCCGGCAGTGCCTTTGGTATATGCGATCTCATGGTTTGTGAGAAATGCGTAATCTTCGGCCGTGCCGTCCTTCATCGCGGTGAAACTTACGTGTTTCCGGTCCTGATTGGTCATGCGTAGAGCCCCTTTTTCGCTTTTGTGCCGGCCATCATCACCTTTGCCTGCGCGGTCCGCATGTCCTCATAGAGCGCCAGCGCCTCGGGGGCAAAAAGTGTCGAGGGCGGATCGAAATGCGTGAAGTTGCCAGCCGCATCCTCACCCCGCGCCACCATCGCATAGTCGATGTCACCGATAAGCTGTTTCACATCCGGCGTGCAGTACCGGATCACGGCTGCGATGCGGCGGTCATCCGTTGTGTTGGGGCCGGAGCCATGGATCGTCAACCCGTGGTGCAGGGAGATCTGGCCAGGATGGATTTCAATGGGAACCTTATCCGCGTCGGCCACATCTACTTTGATCTCCTGTCCGCGGCTGAGCAGGTTGTCTTCTGCGAAGGTATCTTCATGTGGCAGGATCGGGTTTTTGTGCGATCCTTTGACAAAATCCATGCAGCCAGACGCGGGCGTGGCCGGGGAAAGCGACAGCCACGCGGTGACCAGCCCGTCGACAGCACCCAGGCCCCAATAGGTCAGGTCCTGATGCATCGAGACCTTGTGCCGTGTGTTGGGTTCCTTGATGAAGAATTCCACCGCATAGATCATGATGTCTGGGCCCAGGATGCCCTCGACCACGTCCAGAATGCGCGGGTCGGCGCCGATCCTGTAGGCCATCGGCATGACGCAATGCGCATTGACGCGCTTGTAGGTGTTGAGCGGCAAGGGCAGGTCCGCATCCTGCCAATGGTCTTCGATCTCTTCGAGCTCTGCGCGCAACTTCTGCGCGTCTTCGCCGGGCATGATACGGATCGGGAAAAGATACCCATCCTTCCAATAGGATTTTATCTGCGCATCGCTCAGGCGACCGTTGGTGAGGGGTAGGGGCGTTGGCATGATCACCTCCGTTTTGGGAACGATGATTCCGCATCGATGCTGTGGCTGCTGTCTTGTTTGCGACCCAAAACCGGGTCGCACTTAGGGTTCATTGACATTAATAGATATATTGATAATTATCAATTTATGAATGATGAAACCTATACTGCCCTGGCCAATGCCCACCGCCGTCAGCTCTTGTATTGGCTGAAGGAGCCCAGAAAGCACTTTCCGCCCTGCCTGCCGGAGCACCGCGATCTGCCCGGTGTTTGCGCCAGCTATATATTTGCCAAATCCGAGCTTTCGCAGCCAACGGTCTCGCAATACCTGCATATGTTGGAGCGGGTTGGATTGGTCAAACGCGCGCGTCATGGTCGCTGGACGTTTTTCTCGCGACACGAAGAGGGCATTGCGCAGGCGCAGGCAGGCATCATCGCGATGCTGGAGGGGCGGGCGGATGGCTAACATTCTGGTGCTCTATGAGAGCAACAACCGTGGATACACCGCCGAGATGGCGGAGCTTGTCCGCGTCGGCGCCGAGACTGTCGCGGGTGTCGAGGTGCGATGTCTGAGCATCCTGCAGGCCAGCAAGGCTGATCTGCTCTGGGCGGATGGGATCGCCGTTGGATCGCCAACCAATCTTGGCGGAATTTCCTGGCGCATGAAGCAATGGTGGGATGAGCTGAGCTTTGATGTGTGGGGCGCGCTGGATGGCAAGATCGGCTGCGCTTTTTCGTCGTCCGGCGCCTGGGGCGGTGGGGGCGAGCACACCTGTCAGGCCCTGACCACGCTGCTGATGAACTTCGGGGTGCTGGTGTTTGGCGTTACGGATTACGTCGGGCCCAAAATGGCACCACATTACGGGGCGGTGGTCGCGGGCAGCCCGCGCAGCGCAGCGGAACAGGAAATGTGCCGCAGGTTGGGCCGCCGTCTTGCTGAGTGGTGTGCGGTCTTTGTCGATCGGCGCGCGGAGTTGCACCCCGCCGAAGCAAGCTATGCGCGCGGTATCCAGCACGCGCCATAACATGCAACAGGGCCTGCAAATTGCGCCATCTGCGCAATCGGATGCCCTTGTTCAGAAACAACAATAGCGGCGACTGGACAAGCGCCCAAGGACCGCTAGTGTCCGCAGTATCGCGCAGCGCTTGAAGGAGCCTCCCCATGGAAAAATTTGGTAAGTCACAACCGGTCAAACGGGTTGAAGATCTTCGGTTTCTGACCGGCCATGGGCGCTATGTGGACGATATCGCGCCGCAAAATGCGCTGCGGGCGTTTGTTTTTCGCGCCCCGGTTGCCCATGCCGAGATCACCGAGCTTGATGTTTCGGACGCGCGTGGTGCGCCCGGTGTCCATGCTGTGCTGACGGTCGAGGATCTCGAAGCGGCTGGGATGAACCTCAACATGTATGCGGCGACGGTGAAAAATCGCGACGGGTCGCCGGGCGCCAACCCGGACCGTCCGCTTCTGGCCAAGCGCAAGATGCGGTTTGTGGGCGAGCCGGTCGCGTTCATCGTGGCTGATACGCTGGATCAGGCGCGTGATGCCGCTGAACTGATCGTGCTGGAATACGAGGACCTGCCCGCGAAAATGGATCTCGCCATCGGGGGCGCACCGGTGCATGACGATGTGCCAGACAACCGCGGTTTCGACTGGGGCATGGGCGATGAGGCCGCAACCGACGCCGCCTTCAAAGCGGCGGCGCGCACGGTCAGCTTGGAGGTCGGTGACAACCGTATCCTCGTCAGCTCGCTTGAGCCACGCGGCTGTTATGCGGAATGGGACGGTGAGCGGGTGCATGTGTCGTTGGGCGGGCAGGGCGTCTGGGCGCACAAAGACGCCATTGCAACCGCGCTGGGGCTCGACAAGGAAAACGTGCGCGTCACCAATCCGGATGTTGGCGGCGGGTTCGGGATGAAGGGGTTTCCCTACCCCGAGTATTCGCTGGCAGCCCATGCTGCACGTGTCACAGGGCACCCGGTGCGCTGGATGTCGGACCGCACGGAGGCGATGCTCACCGACAACGCGGGCCGGGACCTGACGTCCCTGGCCGAGCTTGCCTTTGATGACACCAACAAGATCACGGCCTACCGGGTGCACACGCGCTGCAACCTCGGCGCCTACAACAGCCATTTCGGGCAGTTTATCCAAAGCCAGCTTTTCAGCCGCGTCCTGATGGGCGTCTACGATGTGCAGAACACCTATCTGCGGGTCGAAGGCTTCTATACCAACACCACCTATGTGGATGCCTACCGTGGCGCCGGACGGCCCGAGGCCATCTATGTGCTGGAGCGCCTGATGGACCGGGCTGCGCGCGAATTGGGTGTTGACCCGACCGAATTGCGCCGACGGAACTTTATCAAGGCTGATCAGTTTCCCTATAAGACCTCGACCGGGGAAACCTATGACGTTGGTGACTTCGACAAACTGTTGAGCAGAACGCTACAAGAGGCTGATTTTGCAGGATTTGAACACCGTAAACAGTCTGATGCCAACAAAGGCCTGCTCCGCGGCGTCGGGTTGTGTTACTATATCGAAAGTATTTTGGGTGATCCTTCGGAAGGCGCGAAGGTGACGTTTAATGAGGATGGTACGGTGACGATCTACGTGGGCACGCAATCCACAGGACAAGGGCACGAGACGGTGTTTGCCACCTTCCTGTCCGATCAAACCGGTATTCCCGCAGATAAAATCACCGTTGTACAAGGGGACAGCGACCTCATCGCGCAGGGGGGCGGCACCGGCGGATCGCGCTCTGTGACGGTTCAGAACAACGCAACCCTGGCAACCGTTTCGCAGATGACTGAGAGCTTTAGCGCTTTTCTGGCGGATGAAATGGACGTGCCCGCTTCCGAGATCAGCTTTGATGACGAACGGTTTCGCGCGGATGGATCTAACCTCACGCCGACGATGCTGGAGGTTGCGGAGATGGCCCGCGCCAAGGGGCGCGACGACCTTATGGTTCATGAGGCGCGCGTCACCCTGCCTGCCCGCAGCTTTCCAAACGGGTGTCATGTTTCAGAAGTTGTGGTGGACCCCGATACCGGCGTCGTGACCGTCGAACGCTACACTGTCGTTGATGATTTTGGAAATCTTATCAATCCGATGCTGGCCGAAGGTCAGGTGCATGGCGGGGTGGCGCAGGGCATAGGTCAGGCGCTGACAGAGCATGTGGTCTTCGATGAAGACGGCCAATTGCTCACGGCATCGTTCATGGACTACGCCTTGCCGCGTGCCGACGATGTGCCCACTATTAGTTTTACATCGGAGCCGGTGCCTTCCACCGCCAACATCATGGGGATGAAGGGCTGTGGCGAGGCTGGCACGGTGGGCGCACTGGCCGCTGTGGCAAACGCGGTTCAGGATGCGCTTTGGGAGCGGGGGGTGCGTCAGGCCGATATGCCATTCACCCCGCATAAAGTTTGGGAGCTGTTGAACAGTGAGGTCCTCGCGGCGGAATAACAGATGGCTCGGCTGGCTGCGCAGCAGGTTCTGGCGTCGGCCCGATAGTGATTTTGGCCCAAGACGGGGCCCTGTTGTTCACGTGGTGATCCTTGATGGCACCATGTCGTCGCTGGAGCCGGGGTGCGAAACAAATGCCGGGCGCGCCTATCATATCTGCCGCGAAATGGGCAGCCCGCTCTCGATCTACTATGAGCCGGGGCTGCAATGGAACAACTGGCGCTCGGCCATGGATGTGATGCTGGGGCGCGGCATCAACCGGCAAATCCGGCGCGCCTATGGCTATCTGGCATCGCGGTATCGGCCGGGTGACAAGATTTTCCTGATGGGATATTCGCGCGGCGCCTATGCTGTGCGCAGCCTTGCAGGCGTGATTGATCAAATGGGGTTGCTGCGCGCCGAAGACGCGACCGAGCGTAACATCCGCGACGTCTACCGTCATTACGAGTGCAATCCAGAAAGCGAATGCGCCCGGCAGTTTGCCACGGCGCATTGTCTGCCGGATGTGGAAATTGAAATGATCGGTGTGTGGGACACCGTGAAATCGCTTGGCTTTAACGCGCCGATCCTGTGGCGGTTGAGCGAAAAGAAACACGCGTTCCACACCACGCACCTCAGCCACAATGTCAAAGCCGGGTTTCAGGCTTTGGCGCTGGATGAAACACGGGTTGCCTATGCACCCGTGCTTTGGAGCTCGCCCGAGGGGTTCCAGGGCCGGGTGGAGCAGGTGTGGTTTGCAGGTACCCATGGCGATGTCGGTGGGCAGCTGGGTGGGTTTGAGGCTGCACGCCACCTGTCCAACATACCGCTGGTCTGGATGCTGGAACGGGCGCAGATGAACGGGCTGCCCCTGCCCGACGGATGGGCGGGTCGTCTGCGGCAGGACGCGACCGCACCGATGCTCGGTACCTTCAGGGGCAATGGCAAGTGGTTCATCACCCGGCGGGCGCGTAAAATCATGCAGGATCCCTCCGAGCGCATCCATGACAGCGTCGCTCTGCGAGAAGCCGCCAAGCCAGCTCCCAAAAGCTGGATAAGTTTCGGAAAAACAGTGTAATTCCGATTTCTCTCCCCATCTCTCTTCAAGAACCAATGGCGTGCCTGAGCGGTATCGCAGGCACGCTCTGAAAAGCGAGATGGATGGGGCGTGACAATGAAAGCCGCAAGCGCGTGAAGAAATCGATATGGTGGGGCACAATAGCTGCCGCGGTACTTTTATCAGCGATGGTTGTCCAAGGTCTGGATGCGATGCGGTCCTTTGAACTGCCAAAGACTGCACGTTTGTCCGACCACGAAATTCTTGTGCAAGGCGGTCGTTTGGCGGGCACATTGGCATTGCCCGCGGATCAGGAGAACCCGGCCGTTGTCGTGATCGTGCACGGCGATGGCCCCCAAGATCGATGGTCTGATGCCACCTACCTGCCGTTGATCAACGTCCTGCTCGACGCAGGCATCGGAGTGTTTTCCTGGGATAAACCGGGCGTGGGGGAGAGCACCGGGGATTGGCTGACCCACTCTATGGCGGATCGTACGCGAGAAGCGGTGGCGGTCTATGATTACCTGCGGGAGACAGCCGGCATTTCCGGAAACAAGCTGGGGTTTCTCGGGTTCTCGCAAGCGGGCTGGGTTGTGCCGCAGGCGACACTCGACACCGAGGCCGCATATGCTGTGCTGATTGGCCCCGCGATCAACTGGCGCAGTCAAGGCGCCTATTACACATCCAGACGCCTGGAACAGAAGGGCATCGCGCCGGATGAAATCGCGCAAGCGGTTGCGCGCAACCTGTCTGAGAACGATGTATTGTTCGGAGCCGGCGGCGATTGTGCCAGGCGCGAGGACATGACCGCGGCCCGCTGCGGGTTTGTGAAACGGAATTACCGCGCGGACGCGACGGTGCCGGTCCTGGCCATGACCACGCCTGCACTGGTTTTGATGGGCGCGGAAGATTTGAATGTTGATCCGGCGGAAACGGCCACGACCTATGCTGAGAACGCCTTACATGACGTTCGGATCATACCTGAGGCCACGCACAGCTTGCTGCGCGTGGAGCATTATAACTTCCAGACACCCGCGGCTTGGACAGCGGTGGCCGGGTTTCGGTTCATGATGTCGGGGGCAGGCGCGTATGCGCCCGGGGTGTTGGATCAGGTCACCCAGTGGATTGATGAAAAGACGCGCTGAACCGACTGGGTCCGGCGGGACGCAACCCAATCACGGCGGTGCAATTTGGAGCACGTCAACGCCCGCGCCATCCCCCGCCAATCAGAACCATGACCCGAAAAGACCCGGGCAGGGATGCCCGGGCCAGGCCCCGTTAGAACGGGAACCGATGTAATATAGGAGGCGGGTGCTCCGGCTCGGGCAGGAGCCCCACGTCCTTACGAAGATGGGCCGGTAGTTGCGCCCGACCGCGCGGTATTGAAGCCCGACGCTTGGTCGATATCAGGACCGCCACCAGTCGCAACAAGAGCCCGCGCGAGCGGTTAAACGGGATGTATATTGATAAGTTTGGCATTTTTACTCTCCATGGATGATGGAAAGCCGCCACATGAGGGGGAACAAATAAAAAAAGGCCGTATCATGAGGCGGCCTTCGGATTGGAAACCTGTCAGACCGCTCTAGCTGGCTACAACGCCCGCTACAGATAGCATTTGGATCCAACGATTCTTCATGACTGACCTTTCTGGTGTCAGGGTTTCCCTCCGCGCTCGATAGCAGGGGCGCGCGCGTTTTTCAACTCCCTGTATCCGTATCGGTACAAATTTGCCGCTCTTGCGCTAGGCGATTTTCATGATGATGCAGGTGGTGGACCCGGTTGCGTATAATTTGCCGTCTTCAAGCCCGCGGATTTCACCATGTGCGACACCTGTGGAGCGGCCTGAATGATCAACTTCGCCAATGCAATCGATGGTCGTGCCGAGAGGGATGTTGCGCAGAATGTTGATCTTGAATTCTAGCGTTGTGTAGATCGATCCGCGTGGCACCCGGGTCATCACCGCGCAGGCCATCGCGGAATCCAACAACGTACCGTACCAGCCCCCATGCACGGTGCCCATGGGGTTGGTTACATTGAATTCTGGCGTGCCGCGAAAGACAGCGCGCCCGTCGCTGACATCTTGCAGCGTATATCCCATGGTTTCGCCGATGGGCGGGCCCGGGTTGCGGCCCTCAAGGATGCCTTGCATGAACTCCAGGCCAGACATCGAAAGGATGTCGGATTGGGACAGCAAATCGGCGGGTGATTTGGCGATGGGCATGGGGCACTCCGAGGGATTAGTCCCCTCAAAGGTATGCAGTTTCGCGTTTCGCTCTCAAGGGTTACGCAACGTCTCTTACGCCGGTAATGGCCTGTGTGACGCCCAGGGCGTGGCAGATCTGGCGCGTCATCTCAGGCCGGTTGAGCGTGTAGAAATGCAGTGCGTCAACACCTTCGTCCACCAGGGTTGAGCAAAGCTCGGTACAGATAGCGGTCGACAGCAGATCATGCCGATCATCGCGGATCGCTGTGTCGAAAGCCTGATCCAGCCAGGCCGGCACTGACGCCCCACAGCGCAGCGCAAATTTCCGGGCACTTGTCCAATTGATGATGGGCAGGATACCGGGTGTGATCGGGGCAGTGATACCCGCCTTGGCGCAGTCATCGCGGAAGCGCAGGAAGGTCTCCGCCTCAAAGAAGAACTGCGTAATGGCTTCATCCGCACCTGCGTCGATCTTGGCCTTCAGCCAGTCGATATTGGCTTTTTGGCTGGCAGCTTCGGGGTGTTGTTCGGGGTAGGCCCCGACGCGCAGCGTGAACTGCCCCGACTGCGCCAGAGCATCGATCAATTCACAGGAATTGCCAAAGCCGTCAGGGTGCGGCGTGAAGCTATCCTGATCTTCGGGCGCATCGCCGCGCAGCGCGACAATATCGGTGACGCCCGCCTTGGCAAAGCGCTGCGCTATCGCGAGCGTTTCTGTTTTGGACGCGCCGACGCAGGTCAGATGTGCGGCAACCGGAAGCCCAGAGGATTTGTGCAGCGTATAGGCCGCATCATGGGTCAGATCACGTGTGCTGCCGCCTGCGCCATAGGTCACCGAAAAAAACCGTGGCTCCAGCGGCGCCAGTGCCTGTGCGGTCTCCCAAAGCTTGAACGAGGCATCAATCGAGCGGGGGGGAAAGACTTCGAACGAAACGGATGGCGTGGGCATCGGGCGCGGTTCCTCATGATTTGACACCTTGTGCCATATCTGGCTTCGTGAGACAAATTCATAACTCTCATCTTTAATATGAGGACAATATGCATATTGAGTTTCGTCACCTGCGGACCATTCAGGCCATTCACGAGGCGGGTGGCCTGGCGCGTGCCGCGGATCAGCTGCATATTACGCAGTCCGCTTTAAGCCATCAAATCAAAGGGTTGGAAGATCAGGCGGGGGTTGAGCTATTTGTGCGCCGGTCCAAACCTCTCAAACTCTCACCCGCGGGCCTGCGCCTGTTGAAGCTGGCGCATCAGGTGCTGCCGCAAATTCAGGCCTTGCAGGAAGAATTCACCGGGTTGCGTGAAGGCAGCACCGGGCGGATGCATATCGCCATCGAATGCCACGCCTGTTTCGAGTGGCTGTTCCCGGTACTTGAGCAGTTTCGCAAGAGCTGGGGCGATGTTGATGTGGACATCCGGCCCGGGCTGGCCTTTGACGCGCTGCCAGCTTTGCTCAAGGAAGAGGTCGATCTGGTGGTTTCCTCTGATCCCGAAGATCTGCCGGGTGTGAAATTCGTGGAGCTCTTTGATTATGCACCGGTTTTCGTTGCCGCAAGTACCCACCCGCTTGCGGATAAGCCCTTTGTCGAGGCTGCTGATTTTCGGGATGAAACACTGATCACCTATCCGGTGGAACGCACCCGTCTTGATGTCTTCAGCCAGTTGCTGATCCCGGCAAAAGTGGAACCTGCGGCCATTCGGCAGGTGGAACTTACAGCGGTGATCCTGCTTTTGGTGGCGTCGAACCGGGGGGTGTCGGTTTTGCCGGATTGGGTGGTGCGCGAGGTGAAGTATTCATCTGACTATGTCACCCGTCCGCTGACCAAGGATGGTATCACCCGCAGGCTTTACGCCGCTGTGCGGACCGACGACCTGGAAAAACCGTTCATGCAGCAGCTTTTGCATCTTGCGGGTGAAGAGGCACGCAAACTGCAGGCGCAATAGCATCGCATATCGCGTTCAAGTGGCCTCGCAGGATAGGGGCCCAGTCTCTGATCCGCGACACTTTGGCCTGCGACCGTTTTGTGGTAAATCACCCCCATAGGTGCTTGCAGGGTACCGGAAATCTCCCCGTGTGGGAAATGTGGGTGCATGGGTAAAGCGGGCGCAACAGACAGTTTCTACACCGATCTTCCCAAGATTTCGGCCTTCGACAGCCTGTGTGATGCGGGTTGCTTTACGCCGCTGCCTGATGACTGGTTGATCGGCGTTTCCGATGTGGTCAATTCAACGGTCGAAGTAGCCAACGGGCGGTACAAGACCGTCAATATGGTCGGAGCGGCGGTGATTTCGGCACAAATCAATGCCTCTGACAAGACAGCCTTCCCATTTGTTTTTGGCGGCGATGGCGCCACCTTCGCGATTTGGCCGGAACAGGCGGAAGCCGCGGAAAAAGCGCTGCGTGCAGTACAATGTTGGGCGCAGGAAGAGTTCCAGATCGGGCTGCGCGCGGGTCTGGTGCCAGTGCGCGACATCGTGGCGGCGGGATTGCAGATCGGGGTTGCACGCTACCGGGCGTCCGAAGGTGCCGATTACGCAATGTTCAATGGGGGTGGCGTGTCCTGGGCAGAAAACGCCTTGAAATCAGGGGTATACGGCTTTGACCCTGCGCCTGCCGGGACAGTCCCCGATTTGACCGGGCTTTCTTGCCGCTGGACGCCGACCTCGTCCAAAAACGGCACGATCCTCTCACTTGTTCTGCAACCGGTTGGCGGTGTGGATGACGCGCAATTCACCAAGGTGGCGGGCGACGTCATTCAGCTTGCGAAAGGGCTGGAGCGTGGCGGGCATCCGGTCCCGGTGGAGGGGCCCGAAACGCAATGGCCGCCCCCCGGCGTCCTGCTGGAGGCGCATGCCAGCAAAGGCACAGGATCGCTGGGCGCGACCCGGCGCAAGATCCTGTTTGAGACGCTGATCGCCTGGTTTCTCTTTCGCACCGGGTGGACAATCGGCGGCTTCAACGCGCGGCACTACGCGCGCATTACCGGTCGCAATTCGGATTTCCGAAAATACGACGACGGTTTGAAAATGACCCTTGATTGTGACGCAGCTACGCTCGCGCAGATCAGATCCCTGCTTGCAGATGCCCAGGCGAAAGGTGCGGTGGAATACGGTCTTTTTGAGCAGGATCAGGCGATGATGACCTGCATCGTGCCCTCAATCCTGACCGATGATCACATTCACTTCATTGATGGCGCGTCGGGTGGCTACACGCAGGCCGCCACGATGATCAAGGCGCGTAAGAAGCAGGCTGTTTGACGGGGTGCGCATCCCGCGACAGGCCCAGGGGTCACTGCAGGCTGCGGATGAACCGGTTGCCGAGGCGGATCAGTTCATCCACGGGATTTTGCGAGCTGCGTCGGCTGGTTCTTCTGTCGGAGGTGCCATCAAGCCAGACTTCGATGCGTCCCGGCGCGCCATGCCCGCTCTGACTGAAATCGCGCGCCTCAATCTGCAGATCATCCGCCAGCGTTGATGCAATGGCAGCGTCGGTCACATCGTAAAACCGGACATGGGGTGCCGAAATCGTCAGCCTGACGCGCTGAACATCGGCGATTTGAAACCCGCCGGTGTTCAATTGCGATTTGTTCTGATCGAGCGCTGCGGTTGTCACGCTGTCGGGCGCGTAGACATGAATTTTGGGCAAAGATGCGTCGAGTGTTGTTGGTTGCGTGAAAGGTCGCTCAACCGGTCTTTTTTCAGGGTCGATGGCGAGGATCGGTGCGGATGCCTCTTTCGGTTTTACTGCATCATCAGGTGACGAACTTACGTCGAGCGCGGCTTGTTGATCCCCGGACACATCAGCTTCAAGGTCAGAGGCCGTAGTGGGCTGTGCTTGCTCTTGGATCACGCTCTGTGCGGTATTGGCTGCCTCCGTGCGGGAAAGACCGTCCAACCCGATGGCTGTGCTAAATCCGAAAGACAGGCCAAATCCCAGGGCCGCGCAACATGCCACGGCGATCAGGGCATTGCGACTCAAAGCCTGCTTGGCCTGCTTCGCCGCACTCGTGAACAGGGCTGAAAAATCTTGTTTGGGTGCTGTCTCCGATGGCGGTCGAATGGCCCGCAAGACGGGAGGCTTCGAAGAGCGCTTGGGCGTTTCAGGTTTCTGTACGGCGGCGAGGTCGGCGCGGACCGCGCGCGCGGATGCTTTGTTCAGAGGGTTTGGTTTTGGCGCGGCTTTTGCCGTGTCACTTGCTCCGGTGGCGGGCGTCTTGGCCTGCTTGTTTTTCTCCGCCAGGATTTTTTCGCGCTTTGCCCGTGCGGCCAGCACACGCTGCTCCCAGTCTGCCGAGTGCAACTGTTCCGCTGCGTGCGAGACCCTGGTCGCCTGCGACGCCCCTATTTCCTCACTCGTTTTTTTGCCCGGCATCCGTGAAAGCCTCGGTTTTTGCGTCCGCATCAAATTTCATGACAGACATTATCACAATTCTACCCTGACGGGACCAAACGTCAAAAATGGGTCTCCTTTTGCGCTGGTCTTTGAGCAGCTTATTGCTGGTGGCGGCGTGTTACCACAGCACCTCGCGATCAGCGGGCGAGACGCGCGGCGCGGCCACCGCGACGCTTGGTGATCTGGCCGCTGCGCAGGGGCAGGGCTTCCATCACGGTGCGTCGTGCTTCGGGGGTCATGCGGGACCATTGCGTAATTTCGTCGATCGACCGCAGGCAGCCGGTGCACAGCCGCGCCTCGGGATGGATCACACAGACCTTGATGCAGGGGCTTTCCACCTCGTCGCGGCGCCAGATGTCGTCTGTCATGCTTTACCCTTCTGATGCCGCGCGAATGACCCGAATGCGGTCCAGCGCTCCCTGCAAGATATATCCTGCCGCCACGTGATCAATAACCTCGGCGCGACGTTTTCGCGACGTATCCGCCTCCAGCAAGGCACGTTCGGCGGCGACGGTCGACAGGCGCTCGTCCCAGAACGTGATCGGAATGTCCAAACCGTCGACCTTTTCCAGGTTGCGCGCAAAGGCGCGTGTGGATTGGCAGCGTGGTCCTTCGGAGCCATCCATATTGCGCGGCAGACCCAGCACAAGCCCCCCGATCCGCCGCTCGACCACGATCTCGGCCAGACGGGCAGCGTCGAGGGTAAATTTGCGGCGTTTGATTGTTTCCAGCGGCGTTGCGACAGACAAAAACGTGTCTGACACGGCGACGCCAAGGGTCACGGTGCCCAGATCAAGACCTGCGATGCTTTGCAAGGGGGGCAGTGCTTGAGCAAACGCGCCGACCTCGTCGAAGATCATTCAGCCACCTGGGCGCGTTGACCGGCGCGCAACAGCAAATCCAGCGCGCGGGTGTCATCGGCAAAGACCTCAACGGCGTTTTCATAGACGGCGCGGGCCTGCGCGGTGCGTCCCAGCACGCCAAGCGCGCCGATCAGCTGCGCCCATTCGTCCACGGTGCCGCCCTCGCCGGCCAGCCGTTCGGACAGACCACCCACCATGCTCTGGATCATCTCCATCCGTTCCGCCGGGGTCAGGTCACCCGCGGCTTCGATATCTGCCGAACTGGGGCCACGGCCGGTGCCGATCTGGGGGATCTGGTAGGTGACGCCCGCGCGAAAGGCCATGTCTTCGATCTGCGCGAGAATGGGGGTGATCCAGGGCGCGGTTTCGGGGCCTTCGCGCAGCAAGGCATCCCACATGCGAAAGGCTGTGTCGGGGCGACCGGTCTGGGCCATCATCAGCCCCATGTAATAGCGCGCGGTGCCATTGGTCTGGTCAAAGCTGAGCGCTGTGCGCAGGGCGGCTTCAGCCTCGGGCGACACGTATCCTCCGGCTGCCAGCACCAGCATATCCGCATAATCGATGAAATCAGTGGCGTCCGCCGTGTCACCCTTGAGCCGCAGAACCTGGCTTTGCGCCCGAGCTGCAGCGCGGAAATTGCCCAGATTGGCTTCGTTCTGGGCCAGCAGGATATTGCCCTGCAGATCATCGGGGCGTCGGGCGACGGTGTCGCGTAGTTGCTCAACAAGGGCCACATAGTCGGGGCTGGCGTTTTCAGGTGTGCCCACCTCGGGCAGGCTGGCCTCTGCGGCCTCCTGGCTAGGGCGTTCGGTCCGTGCACTCTCTGCCATCTCGATACGGTCAGCCAGCGCCAGATCACCATAGCCCGGCGCGCCCAATTGCAGATAAAGCGCAAAGCTGCCGCCGATCAGAACCAGAGCCAGCATGCCAGCCACCAGCTTTGGTGCGCCCTTACCCGCATCTGCTGTGATCTGATCTGACTGCATGGCGGCGTCTGCAGCAAGGATCCGGCGCGATACTTCCGCACGGATGCGTTCGGCATCTGCGGCGCTGACTACACCGCGTGCCAGATCCTTATCCACCTCGCGCAGCTGATCGCGATAGACCCGCAGGTCGTAGGCCGCGGCGGGTTCTGTCGCCCCTTGCCGTGGCGCGCGCAGGCCCAAAGCGAGCAGTGCCGCAACGGTAAGTGCCAACACACCAGCGACAATCCAGAAAAAGGTCATGTTCAAACGCTCCTTGAACGCCTGATGTAGCGATCAATGTGCCCGCGCAAAAGGGACAAATGATCACGGGTGCGCGTGTTGCCGTCAGAATTGCGCGCGGTGTCGCAAACTTGTTAGAAAGCGCCGCGCTCGGTATCCTCTTTTTCGCCAAGTCGCGCAGAACTGATGCAGTCCGGGTGCCTGCGCGAATCCGGTGTCTTTCGTCTTGGGGTGGTCTTGCCATGAAACGTTATTCTGTCTTTGCCGTGGCACGTGAGGCTGCCCGCTATCACACAGGATGGGAACGGGCGTGGCGCAAGGCGGAGCCGAAGAAGAAATACGACGTCATCATCATCGGGGCAGGCGGTCACGGTCTGGCCACGGCCTACTATCTGGGCAAGCGTTTCGGCATCAAGAATGTCGCCATTCTGGAAAAAGGCTGGCTGGGTGGCGGCAATACCGGGCGCAACACCACGATCATTCGCAGCAACTACCTGCAGGATCCGTCGGCGGCGCTCTATGAAAAATCCCGGTCGCTCTATGAGACGATGAGCCAGGATCTCAACTACAACGTGATGTTCTCCCCGCGCGGGGTGATCATGCTGGCGCAGACGCACCATGAGGTGCGGGGGTATCAGCGCACGGCCCATGCCAATGCGTTGCAGGGGGTGAAGACGGAATTCATCAATCCGACACGGGTGAAGGAGCTGGTGCCGATCATCGATATCGACGGGCCACGTTACCCGGTGCTGGGCGGCCTGTGGCAGGCGCGCGGCGGCACTGCGCGGCACGATGCGGTGGCCTGGGGCTATGCGCGGGCCTGTTCGGACATGGGCATGGACGTGATCCAGCAGTGCGAGGTGACCGCCATTCGCCGTCAGGGTGGCAAGGTCGTCGGCGTCGATACCTCAAAGGGGGCGATTGATTGCGACAAGCTGGGGATCGTCGTGGCGGGCAATTCCGGTCACGTGGCGGGGCTTGCGGGCTTCCGGCTGCCGATTGAATCCGTGGCGTTGCAGGCGCTGGTCAGTGAGCCGATCAAACCCTGCATGGACGTGGTGGTCATGGCCAACACCGTGCACGGCTACATGAGCCAGTCCGACAAGGGCGAGATGGTCATCGGCGGCGGCACCGACGGCTATAACAACTACACTCAGCGCGGGTCATTCCACCACATCGAGGAAACGGTGCGTGCGCTGGTCGAGACCTTCCCGATGATCAGCCGCCTGAAAATGCTGCGGCAATGGGGCGGGATCGTGGACATCACCGGGGACCGCTCGCCGATCCTGTCGAAGACACCGGTGGAGAACGTCTTCATCAACTGCGGCTGGGGCACGGGTGGGTTCAAGGCAACGCCGGGCTCCGGCTGGGCCATGGCGGAACTGATGGCCAAAGGGCACGGCCCGCTCACGGATGCATTCGGCATGGAGCGGTTCCGCGAAGGGCGATTCGTCGATGAAAGCGTCGCCGCCGGGGTGGCACACTGATGTCAGGGCTCGGAACCGGGGCCACCCCCGATATCGCTTTTGTTGTTGATCCCATCGGGTTTGCGTCGCAGGCCGCGCAAAACGATCAGCACAACGCAGAATATCATCAGGCCCAGGGCGACCAGATAAAAGGTATCGGTCATCTGCTACCCGTCTTCGTCGTCCGTTTTTTTGCGATTGCCTTCGCCCGCCGCCGATCCGAAGGCGATCAGGCTGCTCACATCGACTTCGCGCCCGCCTCTGGCCGCCTTGCGTGCCGCAATCCCGCGGCGCTCCATGACCAACATGACAATCGCCACCGCAGCAAGGGCGCCAAAGACCATAACGGCGATCATTTCGTGGCTCATCAGATGCTCCTTAGACCTAGAGATACCGGAATACTAAACCGAAAAATGTGCCCTGGCCATTCCGCGCTGCAGCAAAGGCTATGGAACCTTTTTGCGGTCCGGCTTGTTTCTTCTCCAATCGCAACGCGAAAAGGAGAAAAACAATGTCTGACCAAACACATGGCTCATCCGGCAACGGAAACACGGGCCTTGCATTCATCGTTGGTATCCTCGTGGCCGTCGTCGCCATTCTGGCGTATTTCATGCTCACCACGGGTGATGCAATCTCGGTCGAAGGCCCCGACACCGTCATCGAAGGCGCCGCCGAAGCTGTTTCCGGCGACTGACGACACCAACAAGACTAAAGACAAGGCCGCCGGGGTGATTTCTCATCCGGGCGGCCTTTTGCGGTGCGCCCCTGTGGCACAGCGATCGGCACTTTTCAGCCGTCAGGCGCGCGTCACTCCGGCTTGCCCTCGCCGAAAGACACCGGGGATTCCCGCCGATGTTGCGACCCGTGCCCCAGCCGACAGACTGGCCTCCCGTAACAAGGAGACACAACCATGGCTGACTATACGACCCACAACGACGGTGTCAGTGGTAAAGGCATCTTTATCGCGCTTTTGGTTATCGGCGCGTTTGTCTTCCTGCTGGCGGTACTGGGTACCGGCACGGTCCCATCCGATCCTGATGCAGCTGGTGATCCGGCAGCCATCGAGTCCGCACCTGCAGCCCCTGCTGAAACAGCACCGGCTGTCGTCGAATAACTCCCACTCAATTGTGCGGACCGCCGGAGGCGGGCGTTTTGTGACGCCCGCCTCTTTGCTGTGCCGCGAAGAGATTGCCGGAATACCCTCATGCTAACGCTGACCTGTCCCGTTTGCGGTGTGACCGCAGAAGAAACCGAATTTCATGGCGGTGGCGAAGCCCACCTCAAACGCTTTGGCCCCGGTGCCACGGATGATGATTTCGAGGGATATCTCTTCATGCGCGAAAACCCCCGGGGCGTGCATTTTGAGCGCTGGCGTCATGCCTATGGCTGCGGCAAATGGTTTCACGCAGCGCGCTGCACCACAACCTTGCAGGTCTTCGGCACCTATCCAGCTCAGACCTTTGAGCCGCCAAAAGAGATCTGTGACAAAATCAGCGAAGCCCGCCCGGGCTGGTCCTGGAGGGCGTTCAAATGATCCCGTGCCCCATTTCTTCTGGCCAAAAATATCCCCGCCGGAGGCTCCCCACCCCGACACCGACGCTGAGGTTTGATCGATGAGCACCCGCCTCGCTGCAGGCGGTCGCCTGCTGAACAAAGAAAAAGCGCTGTCTTTCACCTTCAATGGCAAGCAGATGCGCGGCTTTGAAGGCGATACTCTTGCCTCGGCACTTCTGGCGAACGATCAGATGTTGATCGGGCGTTCGTTCAAGTATCACCGGCCGCGCGGTGTCGTCGCTTCGGGCGCCGAAGAGCCCAACGGTCTGGTGAACCTCGGCGCCGAGGGCAGTTTTGAACCCAACCAGCGCGTCACCACAACGGAGCTCTTCGATGGGTTGACCGCGACCAGTCAGAACCACTGGCCCAGCCTCGAATTTGACGTAGGTGCGATCAACACGCATCTCAGCCGTTTCCTGCCCGCGGGTTTCTACTACAAGATGTTCATCCATCCGCGCCCGCTGTGGAAACATGTCTATGAGCCTTTCATCCGGCAATCCGCAGGGCTGGGCCGGGCACCAAAGGCGCGGGATGCTGACACCTACGAGCATTTCTATTTCTTCTGCGATGTGATGATCATCGGCGGGGGTGTCGCGGGCTTGCAGGCGGCCAAAACCGCAGCGGCGTCAGGTGCAAAGGTTCTTCTGATCGAGCAAACCGCCTATTGGGGCGGGCGTGCGCCGGTCGACGGGGGCACCGTGGATGGCATCCCTGTGGATAACTTTGTGGAACAAACCGTCGCCGAGCTTGAAGCGATGCCAAATGTCACCCTGCGCAAACGGACGATGGGCGCGGGCGTTTATGATCACGGTTACGTTCTGGGATACGAGCAACTGCGTGACCACGCGCCTGAAAAACCCGGTCCACGCCACCGTTTATGGCGAATCCGAGCAGGCCACATCGTGACGGCGACGGGCGCAATCGAGCGGCCACTTTCCTTTGCCGGAAACGACATTCCGGGTGTGATGCTGGCCTCGGCCATGCGCGACTATGTGGTCAATTACGGGGTCTCGGCCGGGGACCGCACAGTAATCGTCACCAACAACGATGACGCTTACCTGACGGCATTTGCCCTTAATTACGCGGGTCTCAGCGTACCTGTCATCCTGGACGCGCGCGTGCT
Source organism: uncultured Roseobacter sp. (assembly GCF_947501835.1). Taxonomy (NCBI): domain Bacteria; kingdom Pseudomonadati; phylum Pseudomonadota; class Alphaproteobacteria; order Rhodobacterales; family Roseobacteraceae; genus Roseobacter; species uncultured Roseobacter sp. The sequence goes on from NZ_CANMXR010000008.1 coordinate 227,181, forward strand.
GGCGGAGGACAGCCCGGCGATGGAGCAGGCCAAGGCCATGGGCATCCGCGTGATGATGGGACACGCGGTCGCAAAGGTAAAAGGTGGCAAGCGCGTCACCGGGGTCGCGGTCTGCAGTCAGGCGGGCGAAGGTGCTGTTTTGGAAGAGATTGCCTGCGATGCGGTGGCCATGTCGGGGGGATGGTCCCCCGTCGTGCATCTATGGTCGCATTGCGGTGGCAAATTGTCTTGGGACGACGCTCAAGCGCATTTCCGACCGGATGTGGACAAAGCGCCGACCGGCGCCGATGGACAGCCCTTTGTGACCACCGCAGGGGCTGCGAGCGGCGCGCTGCACCTGAGCGATGTGCTGGGTGATGGCGATCAGGCGGGCAAACTCGCGGCCGCTGCTGCAGGTTTCAAGGTCAAACAGACGCGGTGCCCGGTGGGTGAGAGCCCAGAAGAGGCCCCGATGATGCCGATTTGGTTGATGCCACAGGGCGCCGGCGTTGAGCTGCGCAGTAAATCCTGGCTGGATTATCAGAATGATGTCAAAGTCTCCGACGTGCAGCTTGCCGCGCAAGAGGGATTTGAAAGTGTCGAACATGCGAAACGCTACACGACGTTGGGCATGGCCACGGATCAGGGCAAGCTGAGCAACATCAACGGATTGGCGACGCTGGCCAGCGCGCTGAACACATCGATCCCGCAGGTGGGCACCACCACGTTCCGCCCACCTTACACGCCCATTTCAATGGGGGCCATCGGCGGCGAGGCGCGCGGCGATGTGTTCCAGCCGATCCGCCGCACTCCCATGCATGACTGGCACGATGCCAATGGCGCGGAGTGGGAACCGGTTGGGCAGTGGCGCCGACCCTACGCCTATCTTCGCCCGGGCGAGAGCGTGCATGATGCGGTGATGCGTGAGACGAAAAACACGCGCGAAAATCTGGGTCTGCTGGATGCCTCCACGCTGGGCAAGTTGATCGTGAAAGGTCCGGATGCGGGGCGTTTCCTTGACATGCTCTACACCAACATGATGTCGACCCTGAAGCCGGGCAAATGCCGCTACGGGCTGATGTGTTCCGAAAACGGCTTCCTGATTGACGATGGTGTGGTGGCCCGGATCGACGAGGAGACCTTCCTTTGCCACACGACCACGGGCGGCGCCGAACGCATCCACCAGCATATGGAAGAGTGGCTGCAAACCGAATGGTGGGACTGGCAGGTCTATGTGGCCAATGTCACCGAACAATATGCGCAGGTTGCCGTTGTTGGCCCCAATGCGCGCGCGGCGCTGGAAAAGCTCGGCGGCATGGACGTGTCCAAAGAGGCGCTCGGTTTCATGGAATGGGCGGATGGCGAACTCGGTGGCTTCAAGGTCCGGGTTTATCGCATCTCCTTCTCTGGCGAGCTGAGCTACGAGATCGCCGTGGATGCAGGCCACGGGCAGGCGTTCTGGGACGCGCTGATGGTTGTGGGCAACGATCTCGGCGTGATGCCCTATGGGACCGAGGCCTTGCATATCCTGCGGGCGGAAAAAGGGTTTATCATGATCGGGGATGAGACCGACGGCACGGTGATTCCGCAGGATCTGGGATTGCACTGGGCAATTTCGAAGAAAAAAGACGACTTCCTGGGCAAGCGCGCGCAGGAAAGATCGCATATGACGGACCCCACCCGTTGGAAGCTTGTGGGCCTTGAAACCCTATCCGGGGCGGTGCTGCCGGATGGCGCCTATGCTATCGGTGAGGGCGAAAACGCCAATGGCCAGAAAAACATGATCGGACGGGTCACCTCCAGCTATTACTCACCAAATCTCGGGAAGGGCATCGCCATGGGACTGGTGCTGCATGGGCCGGACCGGATGGGCGAGGTGATCGAATTCCCCGGAACCGAGGGCGCGACCTATCGGGCGCGCATTGTCGATCCGGTATTCTATGACAAGGAAGGGGAGAAGGGGAGTGTCTGAACCGATCACCGCACTTGCCGGCGCCGCGTCTGAGACTGGCATCGCCCGGATTACGGAGCTTCCCCTGCAGGGGATGATCACGCTGCGTGGCGATCTGGCGTCTTCGGCGGTCCAGAAGGCGGCCTCGGGCGTGGCGGAGGTAGAGATGCCCGGCCCCAATCATGCCAATTGCGTTGAGGATCGCGGGATCTGCTGGATGAGCCCGGATGAGTTGTTGATCTTATGCCCGTACGACATGGTGGCGGCGAACATCGACAAGATGACCGAGACGCTGGGCAACGCCCACTCTCTGGCGGTCAACGTGTCGGACGCGCGCGCGGCGTTCCGGATCACCGGTCCGCAAGCGCGCGAGGTCCTTGCGAAACTCTGCCCCGTGGATCTGTCGCCTGAAAACTTCGCGCCGGGCATGTTTCGACGCACCCGGATGGCGCAGGTACCCGCCGCGTTTTGGATGACGGATGCGGAGAGTTTCCAACTCGTTTGTTTCCGCTCACAGGCGCGTTATGTCTTTGATCTTCTTAGTATTGCCGCCCAGCCCGGGTCAGGCGTTAAGATTTATTTAACCTAACTGTTGACGCCACTTGGCGTCAATGTCATCCTCTCTACAGATTTAATTCGGTGCGCGGATTGTGGCGATGGTTCTGTTGGCAAGCTCTGCAGTGTGATGCAGCAACGGATGCCGCGGACGCGCACCTTTCAAAGGACGTGTTCGTGTTTCGGTCTCTGTTGTTTTATCTCATCTTGTTTACCCCTTTGCCTGTCGCTGCGGCTCAGGGCGTGCTTTACGATTGCACTATGACGCAGCTTTCGCGGGGCGGCGGCTGGATTTCTGAAAAAATCGGCATTGCACTGCACGAGAACGGGCGGGTCACAGTAAGTGATCGCATCATTCTGCGATCTAGCTCGGTGCCGATTGATGCAGATCGTGTGCGCAAGACCGACCGGAAGCTGGTCGTGAACTGGGTGCTGCGTGACTTCAAGAACAGCGACAGCCAAACGACCTCGCGGTTCAATTTCGATGCCACCATCCGTAAGGATGGCAAAATCACCGTCTACGCGCGCCCGTCCGGTTATCGCAATCGTTTTTCTGGCACTGGCACCTGCACCACACGCAAGCCTTAGACGCCCGCGCCCAGAGCAGATGATGGTCAATTCTTTGCCATATCGCCGTTGGACCGCACGGGCACCCGGGTACCAGGGCGTGCTTGCGGACAGCGTTAACGAAGATATCGTGCTGGGATGGACCATCCCGTGCGGCACCGATCAGTTCCGCGCCATAACACTGGGTTGGCTTGTGAGCATGGCTTGGAGGCCTTCCCAATCCCTGCGCAAAGGTTTAACTCACACTGAAATGGCCGCGCGACCTTTGAGTTATTTTAATGATTAAGGATCGAGAAGAATGAAGAATTTTTGGATGGGCCCCCTGGCTGCAATGTTATGTGCCGTGGCTGGCGCGGTCCCGGCGGCGGAAACAATCTACGGCTGTGAAGCGACGTATGTGTCTAAGCAGGGTTTTGTTGGACCGGAAATCTATTTCTTCCTGGATGAAGAAAAGGGTACTGTGCGCGTTCTGGATGGTGTTGTGCAATCCGTCACAGACGGGCCCATGGCGGGCAAGCTGACCAAGCGATCAAATGGCATCTACCGGGTCAACTGGACGGTCGCCAACATCAAGGGCCGCACAACTGAGCTGACCGTGAACTACACGGGCAATCTATATCTCGAGAAAAACAAATACACCATATCCGCGGTTGTCAGAGGTTACGACAACAAGGTGCGGGGAGAAGGCCGCTGCAAGATCCTCAAATGAGCCGGCCTTCTTCTAAAAAACGCTTGCCGTCGAAGATCCGGGTGGGCGGATGCATTGCATTTGTACTCATGGTGTCGGGCAGCACGGCCGCGGGCGATCAATCCCGCGGCGTGTTTTACGACTGCAATATGCGCGTCACCAAGAGCAACGATTTCTGGGTATCCAACAAGATCGGCATCGTGGTTTTGAACAACGGCAAGGTCGTGGTGTCGGATGGTGTCATCCTGGGCTATGGCCTGAGCACGGTGACGGCAGAGGTTGTGAGCAGCACGGACAACGAATTGCGGCTCAAGTGGCAGGTAGAAGGCGGATTGCGCGAGAAAAACTATATACTGCCCGATGCGCAGTATACCGCCCGGATCAAAAGACCGTCCAACCAGATCACTGTCCGGGGCAAACTGCCCGGGTACCGCAAGAATTTCTCAGGCAAGGGGCAGTGCACGCTGCGCCAAGAATAGCCTTTTTCAAACAAACCCAAGAGAGTTTTATGCTTATCCGAACCCTATCTGCCTTTTTCCTTATCATTCTGGGCTCCTCAGCTTTGGCTCAGGGAACACTATACGATTGCGAAATGGAACAAACGCGAAAAGGAGGCGGCTATATACCTGAAAGGATAGAATTTTCCATTCAATCAGGCGGCGTGACGATCAAGGTTTTACGTGGGCGGGCACCTATCATTTTCGGTGCCGCCAAGGTTACACGCTACAATGCGCGTAAAACCGTCATATTTTGGACGGGACATGGGCTTGGGGTTTCGAGTAACAACGTGAGTTTGCCGCGTTTCAAATTCAATGCGACAATCCGAAAGGGTGGCAAGATCACCGTTCATGCAAGCCCATCCGGGTATAGCAACAGGTTTTTCGAGACAGGAACTTGCACGATGCGCACCCAATGATCGCGCGAAACGTCGATCACGGGGAACCCGCATGTCAAAGCTAAAGTGCGAAATCGGCGTTTCTGGTACTTTTTAGACTCGTTAACACTTGAACTCGGGAGCGGGTGCGCTTCATGTGCAGTGTACCCAACCAAAATGACAAAGGGGGCCCCAAATGGCTTTTTCACTTCCTGATCTTCCTTATGCCCATGACGCGCTTGCTGGCAAAGGCATGTCAGCGGAGACGCTGGAGTATCACCACGATCTGCACCACAACGCCTATGTGACCAACGGCAACAAGGCCATCGAAGGCACCGAGTGGGAGGGCAAATCCCTCGAAGAGATCATCAAGGGCACCTATGACAGCTCGGCCGTGGCGCAGAACGGCATCTTCAACAACATCAGCCAGCTGTGGAACCACAACCAGTTCTGGGAGATGATGGGCCCGGGCGATAGCGTCATGCCGGGGGAGTTGGAAAAGGCGATCATCGAAAGCTTTGGCTCGGTCGACACATTCAAGGATGACTTCAAGGCCGCGGGCGCGGGCCAGTTCGGCTCGGGCTGGGCGTGGCTGGTCAAGGATACCGATGGCAGCCTCAAGGTCACCAAGACCGAAAATGGCGTGAACCCGGTGTGCTTCGGTCAAACGGCTCTGCTGGGCTGTGACGTGTGGGAGCACTCCTACTACATCGATTTCCGCAACAAGCGTCCGGACTACCTGGCAAACTTCCTCGACAATCTGGTCAATTGGGAAAACGTCGCCTCGCGCCTCTGAGGCTCCGCTTTTCTGCGCATTCGAAAGGCCTCGCCACTTGGCGGGGCCTTTTTGCTTGTTGGCGGGTCGTTTTGGCTTCACAACCCTGAGCGAGAGGGGTTCGGTGATGATGAGCGAACGGGCAAAGGGTGTGGCGGCAATGATCGGGGCCTGCAGCATCTGGGGCCTGTCCCCGATCTACTACAAGCTGCTGTCCCATGTGCCCGCCCTCGAAGTCCTGTCGCATCGCATGATCTGGTCGCTTGTCATTTTCGCGATGGTGTTGGCCCTGCAGGGGCGCTTGCGCGAAATCGCCCGCTCCATGAACAGCATGCGTTCCTTCGGGTTGGTTGTGGTCGCCGCTTTGATGATCGCGGCCAATTGGACCCTGTTCATCTGGTCCGTGCAGACCGGGCAAACCACCCAGACCTCGCTGGGCTATTATATCTACCCGCTGGTGGCCGTGGTGATTGGCCGTGTGATCTTTGGGGAGCAGTTGACGGCGCTGCAGTGGCTGGCCGTTGCCATGGCAACGGTTGCGGTGGCGCTGCTGACTTTCGGGCCCGGGGTTGCGCCGTGGATCGCGCTCACGCTGGCGGCGACCTTCGGCGTCTATGGCCTGATCAAAAAGCAGCTCAACGTGGGCCCGGTGGTTTCCGTGACAGGGGAAGTGCTGCTCTTGACCCCATTTGCTGTCATCATTCTGTTGCAAACCTATCACAACGGTGGCGCGGTTTTTGGGGGTGATTTGCAAACAATGGTGTTGCTGGTCTTTGCCGGGCCGATCACCGCGCTGCCGCTGATCCTGTTCAGCTATGCCGCGCGCAGGCTCGCCATGACATCGTTGGGCTTGCTGCAATACATCAACCCGACCCTGCAATTTGCCTGCGCTGTCTTTGTGTTTTCAGAGCCGTTCGGGCTTTGGCATCTCATTGCCTTTTCGCTGATCTGGAGCGCTCTGGCGCTTTACTCCGCCGCGTCCTTGCGGTTGGAAAGCACGCGGCGCAAGGCCGCGCGCGCCGCCGAGGCATCGGGGACCACCGTATAGTATTTGTGCAGGCTCTCATCGGCAAATCCCTGGCGCGTGACATGCAGCAGCAGCGCGATCAGCGGATCCCAGTAGCCATTTGTATTCACGAGGAAAACGGGCTTTTCATGCAGGCCCAGCTGGCGCCAGGTGAGGACCTCAAAGAGCTCATCCAGCGATCCCGCGCCCCCGGCCAGGACCACCACGGCATCGCAGTTCATGAACATGACCTTTTTGCGTTCATGCATCGTTTCTGTAATCACGTAGGACGTCAAATCCGTCTTGCCGACTTCCCAGTCGACCAGATGCTTTGGAATGACCCCAAAGGTTTCTGCTCCGGCCTGTTGTGCCGAGCGTGCCACCACACCCATCAAGCCCACATCGCCCGCGCCGTAAACCAGCCGCCAGCCTTCCAGGGCAAGGGCCTGGCCCATATCTTCTGCATCCTTGAGATACGCAGGGTCCGCCCCGGGCCGGGAGCCACAATAAACGCAGACGGATTTTGGTCTCATATGGTCATCCCTTGCAGGTGTATTTAAAGGAAATGTGACGGTCGGGGTTTTGACCGGTGATAGAGCAGTTGCTATGTAGGCTCAACGCCTGTCGCCCTGCTCGCGAGAGGCGTCCTAACAGAAAGACGGGATTTATGCGCGAAGACGAGGCTGTCACCAAATCAGGTGGCACGGGATTGATGATGGCTGGCATTGTGATCGCAGGTGTGATCGCAGCTGGTTTTCTCATCGGTTTTCGCAGTGATACCGGCCCCAGCGAGGAAGATCTGGCGGCGGTCGTGGCACCGGGGTCTTCGGTACCTGCCACCCCTGAGACAGAGACAGCGCCCACCTCCGCTGAAGACACCCCAGCCGGTGACAGCGCAGAAGGCGCGGCCGTGGAGCAGGCGGAAACACCTGAGGTATCCACCGAAAGCGCCGCCAGCGCGCAAGCGCCCAGCATTGATGAGGTGCGTCTGGAGGATGACGGGCTGACGGTCATTGCAGGCAACGCGGCCCCCGGGGCGACGGTTTCGGTATTGGTGGATGGCGTCGAGGTTGCCACCACCGTGGCTGATGGCCGGGGTGATTTTGCCGCCGTGGCCGTGGTGGAGCCAAGCGATGCCGCACGGGTATTGACGCTTAAAGCAGAGAGCGAAGAGGCGACGATCGCCTCGGCGGAGGACGTCATTCTGGCGCCTGTCGCCAAACCAGCGGAGACTGCGCAGGCCTCTGAAGTACCAAAGGGTGACGCGGGATCAACGGAGGCGGAAGCGACCCCACCGACATCCGCAGAAATCGCTTCGGGCGCTGAGCCCGCGCCGCAATCGGATACGGCGGATGTGGTCGCACGCGCAGACCCTCCATCAGGAGCGACCCCGGCGGATCAGCCCACACCGCAAGGATTGGCGTCGGAGACACAAGAGACGGATGTTCCCGCAGCGCCAGGACCAAACGAAGATGTCGCAGCGCTGGTCACACCAGAAGACACGGTGGTTGAACCGAGCGTGGATGATGCCCCTGCATCACCGCCGGAGACCGCATCCGAGACGCCCTCCATACCTGAAGCGACGGCGCAGGCTGAACCGAAAACCGACCCAGAAACAACCACACAATCCGTGACCGTTCTGAAATCCACCGCGGACGGCGTCGAATTGCTGCAGCCGGATAGCCGCCCCGCGCCGAATGTGGCGATCGATACCATCGGATACTCCGATACCGGCGATGTGCAATTGGCCGGGCGTGCCGTTCCGGGCACATTCGAGGTGCGGGTGTACCTCAACAACCGATTTGTTGCCTCGATACCGGTGAATGCGGATGGCAGTTGGCGCGGGACAATCGCCGATGTAGCCGCAGGCGTCTACAGCTTGCGCGTTGATGAAATGAACACCGCAAGCGTTGTGACCAGTCGGATTGAGACGCCCTTTAAACGCGAAGCGCCAGCGGTGCTGGCCGAAGCGACCGAAGGCCAGGATGGCCCGGTCACCGCCGTCACCGTCCAGACCGGCGATACGCTCTGGGCAATTGCCCGGGATCGTTATGGCGAGGGGCCGCTCTATGTGCGCGTCTTTGAAGCGAACATCGCGGCCATTCGCGATCCGGACCTGATTTATCCGGGACAGGTGTTCGACCTCCCCGTGGAATAGATGCGTAACCCAAAGAGTTGCGCCTTTCAGATCGCGTAACGGGCTGATCCACAGCAATTTATCCGCCCCAAGACTGGCAAAGGGCCGGGGAGTGAATTAGGTAGCACTCTGAACGCAAGCAGGACCTTTCATGCCAGCCGATACCACTGCTCCCACCGGCGCTGACGCGGCGCAGGGCTCAAAACAGACCGAAATCAAAGAGCGCCAATCAGGTTTGCGCACCATTCGCAAGGTCGCGCCCTATCTGTGGCCCGCGGATCCCGCGTGGGTGCGGCACAAGGTGATCGGGGCCATGGCGCTGCTGATTTTCTCAAAGATGATCTCTGTCGCCACACCGTTTTTCTACAAAGGGGCGGTGGACGCGCTGGCCGAGGAAGGCGTGCCGATGCTGGCGCTCGGCGCCATTGGGCTGACGGTTGCCTATGGCATGGCGCGCCTGATGACGGTTGGGTTTCAGCAGCTGCGTGATGCGGTTTTTGCGCGTGTGGGCCAACGGGCGCTGCGCATGCTGGCGCTGGAGACCTTTGAGCATATTCACCGGCTGTCGATGCGCTATCACATCACGCGCAAGACTGGGGGTTTGAGCCGGATCATCGAGCGGGGCGTCAAAGGCGTCGATTTCCTGCTGCGGTTTTTGCTGTTTTCCATCGGGCCATTGATGCTGGAGCTGGTGATGGTGGGCATCATCCTCGCGGTGGTTTTCGACTTCTACTATCTGCTGGTCGTCGCGGGCACCATTGCTCTCTATGTCTGGTTCACCTTTGCCGTGACCGAATGGCGAGTGAAGCTGCGGCGGGAAATGAACGATCAGGACACGGATGCGAACCAGAAGGCCATCGACAGCCTGCTGAACTATGAAACCGTCAAGTATTTCGGCGCGGAAAGCCGCGAGGCACAGCGCTATGACGCGGCGATGGAAGGCTATGAGGCGGCAGCGATCAAGACCAGCTATAGCCTGGCGTTTCTGAATTTCGGGCAATCCCTGTTGATCACGGCAGGCTTGATCGGAGTGATGGTCATGGCCGCCATCGGGGTCCAGAATGGCAGTCTGACCGTGGGAGATTTCGTCATGGTCAACGCCTATATGGTGCAGATCACGGTGCCGTTGAATTTCCTAGGGACCGTCTACCGCGAAATCCGTCAGGCGCTGGTGGATATGGGCGAGATGTTCGATCTGCTGGAGCAGCCCGCCGAAGTGGTCGACAAACCCGACGCCAAGACCCTGAAGGTCACCGGTGGACGTGTTGAGCTGGATCAGGTGCGCTTTGGCTATGATGCGGAACGCGCCATTCTGAAGGGCGTGTCCATCGCGGCGGAACCGGGCGAGATGGTGGCCATTGTCGGCTCCACCGGGTCAGGCAAATCGACGATCGGGCGCCTGCTGTTCCGGTTTTATGATGTGGGCGACGGGGCGCTGCGGATTGATGGCCAGGATGTGCGCGACGTGACGCAAGACAGCCTGCATGCGGCCATCGGCGTGGTGCCGCAGGATACGGTGCTCTTTAACGACACCATTCGCTACAACATTGCCTACGGTCGGGAGGGTGCGACCCAGGAAGAGATCGAAGCCGCCGCCCAGGCCGCGCAGATCCATGATTTCATCGTGCAACTGCCGGACGGCTATGACACCGCCGTCGGGGAGCGTGGGTTGAAGCTTTCAGGGGGTGAAAAGCAGCGTGTGGGCATCGCCCGTACTTTGTTGAAAGACCCGCCGATACTGCTGCTGGACGAGGCGACATCCGCGCTGGATTCCGAGACCGAACAGGAAATCAAAGAAGCCTTGATGCAGGCGGGGCGCGGGCGCACCGTGCTGACCATCGCCCACCGTCTGTCGACCATTGCAGAAGCCGACAGGATCATTGTGCTGGAACAGGGTGAAGTGGTCGAACAGGGAACGCATGACGATCTGCTGGCCCAAGAGGGCCGCTATGCGCAGCTCTGGCATCGCCAGCAATCGGACGAAGCGGCCTAGCCTTGGAAATCTGAGGCCGCGCTCGCGGATGGTCCGCCGCGCGGCCTCAGGGATGGATGATTATTCAGCTGCGGTGGCTTTGGACGTCAGCTTGTTGAGCGCGCCTGTCATGGTCTGCAGGAAGGGCGCTTCGGCATCAATGCCATGCGCTTCGGCCATGGCAGCGGGGGCGTGATAGACCACCACCGTTTCACCCGCTTCGTTTTCATAGGCCAGCACTCTGAGCGGCAGGTCCAGACCGGAGGTCTGCGCGGCCTGCATGGCCGGGGTTCCGATCTTGGGGTTGCCGAAAATCAAGAGCTGCGTGGGGCGCAATTCGGCGTCGACCTTGGCGGCACCTGCGGCATGATCGACACGTGCGAACACCGTGGCACCGGCACCCTCGACGGCCTGTTCCAGCCGGTCAATGGTGTCGGAAACCGAATGAGGGCTGGTGATCTTGATCATGTCGTCTGCCAGTGCTGATGTGGTGAAAAGGGCCGTGCCGAGGGCAAGGCTGAGAGTTAGGGACCGTATCATGGTGCGCTCCTGCTGCGATTAATGCGACGACCCTAGCAAACTGGTTTCGGGAGTCCCATCACAAGCCTGTGTCCGCATGTCACTCGGCAGCTTTGAGCGCGCTCTCAACGTTTGGCTGGTCTGCGGTGGCGGGCAGATCTTCCCACAGGATCTCGCCTGACACAATGCGGTGCGCGTCCTTTTGCAAGGCCCAGTCGCGGGCGGCGCGCGAGGCGCGTCCCATCGACATCTTGGCCAGCAGCGTCGCGATCCAATGCACGTAAGTGGAGGCCCAGACCCGGATGGCCAGCATGGATGGTGTCACCATGAGTGTCAGCACGGTGGCGATGCCGAGACCAAAGACCACCGCAGTGGCCAGCTGTTTCCACCAGAGGGCCGTGGGGCTGTTGAAGGTATAGCCGCCCTCGGCAAAGTTCAGGCTGAGGCCAATCATCATCGGGGCCAGCCCGGCCATGGTGGTGATCGTGGTCAGCAGGACAGGTCTGATCCGCGCCTGCGCGGTGCGGATGATCGCCTCGATCCGCGGCATGTACTGGCTATATTCCTGATAGGTGTCGATCAGGATGATGTTGTTATTCACCACAATGCCCGCGAGCGCGACGATCCCCGTGCCGGTCATGATGATCGAGAAGGTCTGATCCATCACCAGCATCCCGATCAGCACACCGGTGGTGGACAGCACCACCGCCAGCAGCACCAGGATGGCATTGTAGAAGCTGTTGAACTGCGCCAGCAGGATGATGAACATCAGGCCCAAGGCAGCGGCAAAGGCTGATGACAGGAAGGCCTGGCTCTCTTCCTGCTCTTCCTGATCGCCGGTCCATTCAAATTCGATACCTGCGGGCAAGGGGTTGGTGTCCAGCCATTCTGTCAGCACGCCAATGCGTTCGTTGGAATTGACCGGGATCAGGCGCAGCGCCCCTGCGGTTATGCCCGCCTGCAGGTCCCGCGTGCCATCATCCATCCGGTTGGTGATCTTGTAAGCGGTCTGATCCGCCGTGATCAGATCGGCATCCGCCCCGGCGGGACGCAACATCGCAAGCGTCTCCTGAACATCCACACCCTCTTCGCGGCGGGTCTCGACCACTTTCATCAGGCCCGGGGCCACATCTGCTTTCACGTCGAAATACCGCTTCTGATTGACGCGGTTGATCTCCGCCAGTTTTGGCACTGGCGTACGGGTGATGAAATTCGACAGCGGGATCAGCCCGTCAGCGGTCCGCACCTTCAACGTGTCCAGCGTGGAGAGCACACGGTCGCTTTCCGGCAGGCGCACGCGGATGTCGATTTCCTCGTCCGAGGTGTCCACCCGCATCGTGTCCAGCATCAGACCACGGGTGACCAGTTGCACCATCGCGCCAACGGTCGCCACATCGGCACCATAGCGCCCGGCTTTCTCGACATCGACGTCGATCTGCCAGTCGATACCGGGCAGGGGGCGGGTATCTTCGATGAGCGTGAGGCCCGGAGTCCGGTTGAATTCGGCACGTGCGGTTGCCGCGGCTTCGGTGAGGTCAACAAAGCTGTCGCCCTTGAGGCGCAGGTGCACGGGTTTGCCGGAGGCCGGGCCGTCGGCTACCTCCAGCACCTCGATATTGACGCCCGGCAAGGCGGTCAGCTGTTCCGTCAGTTCGGCAATGACGATGTTGCCATCGAGCTCCGGCCGGTCGGCGCGGTCCTCCCAGGGGATCGTCTCGAACTGAACCTGACCGATCAGGTCCTTGGGTCGCGACCCGCCGGAGGTATCGGTGTTCAACCCGCCTTCACCCGCGAAAGAAAAGGCGTTGCTGATGCCCGGATGCGCCAGCACGATGTCCTCGGCTTGCCGGACCAGTACGTCCTTCTCCTCCAGAGAAAGATTGCCGCGGGCCAGCACGTAGACGATCCCCTGTTCGGGTTCGGATTCAACGAAGAATTCAACACCGTTGTTGTTGTTGGAAAAGAACATCAGGATGCTACCGACAAAGATGAAGACAGTACCAGCTACCACCAATGGCATGACCGGATTGCCCGCAATCGCCGCGATCACATGGCCAAAGCCTGAGCGCTGGTAACCCGCATTGATCTTGTCGGGCTCTGGGCGAAAAAATCTGCTGACCAGCCAGCGGCCAAACCGGCCAAGGCGTGTGAGCAGCGCAAAGGTCGACACCAGCGCCAACATGAAGCCGCCCAGAGCAACAAAGAGGCAGGCGGTCGCCGCGAGAACAAGGAGGAAAACAATGAGCAGTGTCGGGATCACCGAGGAGAGAATTTCGAGGCTGTTCATCGCCGCGAATTGCGCCTCGATCACCCCGAAAATCGGGCCCATCAGGCCTGAGATGGCCATCATCACAACGGCAATCGGGAAGAGCGCCAGATGCAGGTACCAGCGCAGCCCGGCAATCGCCGTCATATAGTCAGACATCCAGCGTTCCAGGCGGCCCGTGACCCCGCCCATTACGGGCAGGTAGATCAGCGCCACCACCAGCGAGGCCGAGAGCACGAAGATCAGGGTGACCGGCAGCATGCCCATGAATTCTCCCGGCACACCTGGCCAGAAGAGCATCGGCAGAAAGGCGCAGAGCGTCGTCGCGGTGGAGGAGATGATCGGCCAGAACATGCGTTTGGCCGCATCCACATAGGCCTGCATCGGGCCGACGCCCTCCTGCTGGCGTTTGTCGGCGTATTCCACCACAACGATGGCGCCATCGACCAGCATCCCCACCGCGAGGATCAGACCGAACATGACGATGTTGGAGACGGAGATGCCCATCAAGGCAAGAAAGGCAAAGCAGAGCAGGAAGGACGTCGGGATCGCAAAACCGACCAGCAACGCGGCGCGAATGCCCAGGGCCGCCAGCACCACGATCATCACCAGCGCAATCGCAGTGAAGACCGAGCCCAGAAGCTGCTGTACCATGCCGTTGACGATGCGGGACTGGTCGTTGGAGGTGCCGACCTCAACCGCGGCCTGCAACCCTTCTGGCCAGGTCTGCGACTTGGCGTCCACCAGCTCCTTCACGATGGCGGCGGTGTCGATCAGGTTGAACCCCTTGCGCTTCACCACCTGCAGGGCCACTGAATTCTCACCGTTAAAGCGCGCAGTCCCGGCGCGGTCCTCGAAGGTCGGGTTGATTTCCGCCAGATCGCCGAGGGTGACGACGCGGTCGCCGTTTGTCTTGACCGGCAGGTCGTAGACATCGCGCGGCTCGTCGAAGGACGACGGGATTTTTACCGCGAATGATCCCTGCGCGGTGTCAACCTCACCCGCCGCGATCAACTGGTTGTTGTTGCGTACCGTGTCGATCAATTCGCCCGCAGTGACGTTATAGGCCTCCAGACGCAGCGGATCGATCAGCACTTCGAGCATCTCGTCCCGACTGCCGGCGATTCCGGCCTCCAGCACCGCATCCATCGATTCCAGATCGTCCTGCAGATCCTTGGCCACGCGGATCATCGTACGCTCCGGCACCGGACCGGTGAGGTTCACGATGATGATCGGGAATTCGGAGAAGTTGATCTCGTTGATGGTATATTGTTCGGCGCCATCGGGGAAATCGGCTTCTGCCTTGCCCATGGCGTCGCGCACATCCGCCAGAACCTTGGTCTTGTCCCAGCCGAACTCGAATTCCAGTGCCACGCCCGCATAGTTTTCTGCGGCCGTGGAGGACATGTCTTTCAACCCGTCCAGATCGACCAGCTCGGTCTCCATCGGCTTGACCAGCAGCGTTTCGCTGTCCGCAGCGGAGATGCCGGGGAAGGGGACGGAGACAAAGAGAGCAGGGATCTCAATGTCCGGTTCGCCCTCTTTCGGCAGGGTGGAATAGGCATAGGCGCCGACGACAAGCGACAGCAGAATAAAGGCCAGCACCATGCGCGCGCGGCTGGCGGCCCAATCGACGATGCCGGTCATTGGCTCAGCTCCCGGTAGGTGGGCGCGACCTGCACCCCGGCAATCACAAACTCCTGACCCAGCACGATGACATCAGCGGTGTCCTTGAGCCCGGTCAGCCAGACCCCTTCGGTTGTGTCGCGCATCAGCGCGACGGGGTGAAATTCGACGATGGCGCCATCGTCGATGGTGCGCACACCCAATGTGCCGTCGTCGTTCAGCGTGAGGGCGGACTGCGGCAACAGATGCGCGGTGGCCCCCTCTGCGGAGATCATGATTTCAGCGGTCTGCCCGTCGCGGATTTTGTTGTCGCCGTTTGGCACCGCGATCTCCACGCGGAAGGTGCGCGTCATTTCGTCAGCGGAACTGGACAGGAAGGTCACCTGGCCGCGGACTTCATTGCTGCGTGCTTCCGGCCCACCGGTCAGAGCACCGCTGCCGGACACAAGGCGCGCCGATGCCGTAGCGCCTAGCGTGACACGCGCCACTTCGGTTTCAGGCACAAAACCGACCAGTTTGATCGGGTCCAGCTGAATGATTGTGGCGCAGAGCGAACCGGACTGAAGCAAAGTTCCCAACTCCGCCGTGTCGCTTTCCAGCAAGCCGCCAAAGGGCGCGGTGAGGGTCAGCCGTTCAATCTCTTTCTCGGCCAGGGCAACACTGGCCTGCGCGCTTTGAATGCCGGATTGCGCTGCCTGAAGCCCTGCGCGCGCGCTTTGCACACCGGCCTCTGCGGTTGCAACGGCGGCTTGCGAATTGGCCACGCGGGTGGTGGAGGCAAAGCCGCCTTCGCTGAGCTTTGTCGAGGCGTTCTGATTGATCAACGCCTCATCCAACTGGGCAAGCGCCTCATCCAGCCGCGCCTGTGATTCCGGCACACGGGAGCGCGCCTCGTTCAGCTCGGCCCGGGCCTGCGCCAATGCGGTGCCCCGGGTGCCTTCATCCAAGCGGCAGAGCATCTGGCCCGCCTCAACACGCGTGCCTTTGCGTAGCGGTTCTGAAACGACGGTTGCGGCGGTTTCCGCGCGGACTTCAACGGTGCGCGCGGCTTCGGTCTGTCCGCGCAGGACAACCGCCGTGTCGATCTGCCGCGCAACGGATCGCTGAACAACAACCTTCACGAGTGACGCACCTGCGGCCTCTGCGTCGATCTGCTCGTCTGATTCTGTCGCTTCTTCCGCGGCGGGATCACCACCAAACAGTGCGAAAAGCCGTGGTCGATCCAAAATGAACATTGCCAAAGCTGCTGATACCACGAGGGCAGCAAGGATTGAAAAAAGTCGCATGTCGTTTGCCTCGCACTGGACTGTCAACGCCACCCACGGTCGAAACTTGCCGTCATATGGCGCACGCTCTGTAGGACAGATACGCTAAACTGACCAGTTCAGATTAGAGATTTCTTTGTCCGGGTGCAATGCTCTGCTGGCGCGCGGCCCAACGCGGGTCTTGGCTTGCTGGAATGGGCAGGTTAAGAGGGGCGCAAATGCAAATAAGCAGGTCCCCATGAGCGACACCGACAGTTTCATCGATGAAGTCACCGAAGAGGTCCGCCGCGACAGGCTTTATGGCATGTTGCGCAAATATGGCTGGATCGGTGGGCTGGTGGTTTTACTGATCGTGGGCGGCGCTGCCTGGTCGGAATACCAAAAGGCGCAGGCGCGTGCACAGGCCGAAGCGCTCGGCGATGGCATGCTGGCCGCCCTGACCGAAGAGACCCCGGACGCGCGGGTCTCTGCGCTGGAAGAGCTTTCGGCTGAAAACCCCACAGCAGGCGCGCTGGTGGCGATGCTGGCCGCCTCCGAGGCGCAACAGGGCGACAATCTGGTCACGGCGGTTGCCGAGCTCGATGCCATCGCGGTGAACGGGGATGTACCTGTGATCTACCGTCAGATTGCGAGCTTCAAGGCATTGACGCTGCAGGCCGAGACGCTGGACGCGGCAACGCGCCGGCAGGGGTTTGAGGCCCTGGCGACCGCAGGATCGCCATTGCGCCTGCTGGCCAGCGAGCAATTAGCCCTGATCGATGTGGCCGAAGGCGAAACCGAGGCGGCCATTGAGCGGTATCAGAACATTCTGCAGGACGCTGCTGTGACCTCGGACTTGCAACAACGCGCCTTACAGGTGATTGTGGCGCTGGGAGGCACCCCGGATCTGGAAAACGTGCCCACAACGGGAAACTAACCCGCGGGGCAATGTGGTTTTGAGGTTTGGGCGGTACAAAGGGCGAAGCGAGCAGGGCATGATGCAAATTCACAAAAGACCTGTGCGGGGGATATTCCCCTTCGCTGCAGTGATCGCGGCGCTGCTGGTATCGGCGTGTTCGGAACCTGACATCATTCTGCCTGGCAAGCGGGAGAGCGTGCAATCCATCCTGCAGGGCGAAGAAGCATTGCCCGCCGCGGTGGCATCCACCGATGAGGCGCGTCCGATTTCCCTTCCTTCACAGCAATCGAATGCCGATTGGACGCAAAGCATGGGCTCGCCCGCGACACGGGTCAGCCACGCGGCGTTCGGCACTGCGACCCAGCAAATCTGGTCGTCCAATATCGGCGATGGTGACAGCCGTCGCCAGCGGATCACAGCAGATCCGGTTGTCGCAGGCGGCGTGGTCTATACGCTCGATTCCGATGCTTTGGTCACGGCGACCTCGACGGCGGGTCAACGTGTCTGGCAACAGGATGTGAGACCGCCGCGCGACGGATCCGGTACCGCCACCGGGGGCGGCTTGGCCTTTGCAAACGGGACGCTTTTTGTCTCGCTGGGATATGGATCTTTGGTGGCACTTGATGCGGCCACGGGCGCGGAAAAATGGCGACAGCGCCTTGAAGGGACCGGCTCCGGCAGCCCAACGGTCTTTGGCGATCTTGTCTATTTGACCTCCGGGGACGACACAGGCTGGGCGTTGCGCGCAGAAGACGGGCGGATTGAATGGCAGCTGTCGGCCTCTGAAGATATCAACAATGTCCTGGGCGCGCCTGCGCCTGCTGTGGCCGATGATCTGGCGGTTTTTGCCTTTGGATCAGGTGAAATTCAGGCGGTCTTTCGACGCGGTGGCCTGCGGCGCTGGGATGCCTCGGCTCTGGGTAAACGCGCCGCCCGCGCCCTAGGGGCCGTTGGCGATGTGACCGGCGCGCCGGTGATTTCCGGCAGCACCGTCTATATTGGTAATCAGGCCGGGCGCATCGTGGCGCTGAATTTCCAATCTGGCGCTCGGTTGTGGACAGCGCGCGAAGGCACCGTTGGGCCGGTTCTACCCATAGGTGACAGCGTCTTTGCCATGTCTGAACTGGGGGAGTTGCTGCGGTTGAGCGCCTCTGATGGTGCGCGGATCTGGGGCACGCAGCTGCCGAATTTCGTGAAAGACCGCCCGCGTCGGCGCTCCGAAGTCTTTGCGCATCACGGGCCGATCCTGGCGGGCGGGCGTCTCTATATCGCCTCCAACGATGGGTTGTTGCGCAGCTTTGATCCGGCCTCTGGCGCGCTTCTGGGCACGGTGGAAATCCCCGGTGGGGCGACCACAGCGCCGGTCGTGGCCGGTGGCGTGCTTTACGTTGTCTCCACGAAAGGGCAATTGCACGCTTTCCGTTGACGCCCATGTAGGGTAAAGCGCGGCTTTAATCCGGATGTCGGAGCCTGTGACATGTCCTTTACACTCGCCATTGTGGGGCGCCCGAATGTGGGAAAATCCACGCTGTTCAACCGGTTGGTGGGCAAACGGCTGGCGCTGGTCGACGATCAGCCGGGGGTGACGCGTGATTTGCGCGAGGGCGCGGCGCGTCTGGCGGATCTGCGGTTCACCGTGATCGACACCGCAGGGCTCGAGGAGGTCACCGACGACAGCCTGCAGGGCCGGATGCGGCGTCTGACCGAACGCGCCGTCGATATGGCCGACATTTGCCTTTTCATGATCGACGCGCGTGTTGGCATTACACCCTCCGATCTGGTCTTTGCCGACATCCTGCGCAAACGTGCCGCCCATGTGATCCTGGCCGCCAACAAGGCCGAAGGATCGGCGGCGGATGCGGGCGTGATTGAGGCCTATTCGCTGGGGCTGGGCGAACCCATCCGGCTCTCTGCCGAGCATGGCGAGGGGCTTAACGACCTCTACACACATCTGATGCCGCTGGCTGACCAGTTTGCCGAACGGGCCGCCGAGGACGCGCCGGAGACGGATGTGACGCTGGATGAGGATGACGGCGACATGGACGCCGCAATCCCCATGCCGACAAAAGCCAAACCTTTGCAGGTGGCCGTTGTGGGGCGCCCGAACGCGGGTAAATCCACGCTGATCAACCAGATCCTTGGCGAAGACCGCCTGCTGACCGGACCAGAGGCGGGGATCACCCGCGATGCGATCTCCCTGCGCACCGAATGGGCAGGGCCTAATGGCGATCCGGTTCCAATGCGGATTTTCGATACGGCGGGTATGCGCAAAAAGGCCAAGGTTCAGGAGAAGCTGGAGAAGCTTTCCGTTGGCGACGGGCTGCGTGCGGTGAAGTTTGCCGAAGTGGTGGTTGTGCTGCTGGATGCGGCGATCCCCTTTGAACAGCAGGACCTGCGCATCGCCGATCTGGCAGAACGCGAGGGCCGCGCGGTGGTGCTTGCTGTGAACAAATGGGACATCGAAGAGGACCGCCAGGGCAAGCTCAAGGAGTTGAAAGAAAGCTTTGAGCGGTTGCTGCCGCAATTGCGGGGCGCGCCGCTGATCACGGTTTCGGCGAAAACCGGGCGCGGGCTGGACCGTTTGCAGGCTGCGATCATGCGCGCCTATGAGGTCTGGAACCGGCGCGTGCCCACAGCCCACCTGAACCGCTGGCTTGCCGGTATGGTTGAGGCACATCCGCCACCCGCACCACAGGGCAAACGGATCAAGCTGCGCTATATGACCCAGGCCAAGACCCGACCGCCGGGATTTGTGGTCATGTGTTCGCACCCGGATAAAGTGCCTGAGAGCTACAGCCGCTATCTGGTCAATGGCTTGCGGCTGGATTTTGACATGCCGGGGGCGCCGATCCGGCTGTGGATGCGCGGTCAGAACGAGGCCAACCCCTACAAGGGGCGCAAGAAGGCCGCACCGTCCAAGCTGCGCAAGCATACCGATGGGCGGCGCAGGGACTGATTTTTAGCTGCTGAATTCGGCGCGTGCCGCGCGCCAGGTTGGCACCAGAAGCGCTCCGGCACCGCCACCTGCCAGGGCTGCAACCGTCGCATCGCCGGACATATTGTGGACGACGATGGCCACCAGAGCCCAGATCGCAGCCAGCCCATAGGTGGGTGCACGTCTGAGGGTGGATTGGATGGCAGAAGCAAGCACGAGCGCGAAAAAGACGAACACCAGCGCGGCGGTCCCAGCGTCCAGCCAGCCATACCCGGCTGTGATCAGGCCCAGAGAAACCGAACTTGCCGCACTGAGCCATCCGGCGTAGAGGCCCACGGGCAGGGCCGCCCACCATTTATCTCCTGTCGGCGCGCGGTAGAGGGCAATGAGTGCGCTCAATAGCATTGCCCAAATCAAAACGGACGCCCAGACCGGGCTTTGCACTGCAACCGCGAGCCAGAACGTACCGATGGCCAGTGAAATGCATAAGGGGTTGCGCATGGCGTGCCACTCAGGATCGTCCGCGCGCCGCAGCAGGCCGTATCCCATGCCAGCAATCAGCCAAAGGTAGATGATTCCCCAGATGGCAAAGGCATAGCCTGCGGGCTGCACGGGCGGGTCAACTTGCGGCACGGGAAACTGATCCGCCGCAAAACCGTCGAAATCGGCGACCAAAATGGGCGATGCAGCAAAGGACAAGGCCAGCAGCAATGCCGCGAGGGCCACAGGTTTTGGTGTCATATCCGTCTCTTCCTTGCGGGGCCGTTCACCCGACCCGTTACCACAGCGCACGCAGCATTAAGCGGCTGCCATCACCCTTCGTGTCATGTCTAGGACGCAAAAGGGGACTGGCAAATGGCTCATATCGCGATTTTCTGCGACGGCACATGGAATTCGGCACGAAAAGGCGCAGCAACACATGTTTTGCGGCTGTCTACCGCCTGCGCGCGCAGCAACAGGCAAAAAGTGCTTTATTTTGAAGGCGTCGGAACGGGCACCGGGATGGTCAGCGATGTGGGCCGATGGATCAGCAAGGTCGGCGGCGGCCTTTTTGGCTGGGGGCTGAACCGCAATATCAAGGCGGCCTATCTCGAACTGTGCAAAACCTACCAACCCGGCGACAAGATCATGATCTTCGGATTTTCGCGCGGCGCCTATACCGCGCGTTCGCTGGTGGGCATGATCCGCAAATGCGGTATCCTGGCGGACCCGACCCCGGCCAATCTGCGCCGCGCTTTCAGCCTTTATCGCTGGCGCGGTCCGCAAAATGGTCCTGACGCCCCGCATATTCGCGCTCAACGCCGCCTGCTGTCGCCGAAATTCGCCACCAGTCAGACGGATGTGCTGGCGCGGGGCGACGATAGCTGTCTGGTCCGCATCGCATATTTGGGGGTCTGGGATACGGTTGGTGCGCTTGGCATTCCCGAAAGTGTCTTTGGTCGGCTCGCCGCGCGTTGGAATGCGCGTTACACCTTCCACGACACCACGCTGTCGCATCTTGTTGAATCCGCGCGTCATGCGGTTGCATTGGATGAACGCCGGGTGCTTTTCGAGCCCAGCCTGTGGGACAACCTGACAGGCCAGGACGGAAATCCGGGGCTGAACCATGGAGACGAAAGCCACGATCGCCCCTATCAGCAAACATGGTTTGTCGGAGATCATGGGATCGTGGGCGGCTCAGCTGAAACCCGCGCCTTGAGCGAGATCAGCCTCGCCTGGATCTGGGAGGGGGCGGCGGCCTGCGGTCTGCAGCTGAAATCAGGGTTGGCTCTGCCACAGATCAAGACCAATCCAAGTGCCGCAACGACGGAGATCGCGGATACAGGCGTGATCTACCGGCTGCTCCCGCGGTTGCTGCAATGGCGCGCGGGGCCTGACCGGGCATTGGATCTGGACAATACCGCGCGCATGCGTCTGGCGAGTGTGCCGTCCTACCGGCCTGCGAGCCTGCGCCGTTTGATGCCCGGCCTGCTGCGCGACAGTTGATCTCATCGCGCGTCCTTTTGCGCTTGTGAGGCGGGGGCAGGGCAGGGTAGGACGCGGGGGTTATCTTAAAAGGGCCGCCGCCAGATGCAGAACTCCGCCGATCCCGATGTCCTAGCGACAGTTGCCGCGTCCAACGGGCGCCGCTTCCTTGGCATCGGCATGTTGGGGTTTCTGGGGGCGTTGGTGATTTATGTGGCCTTTATCTCGCCACCGTCCTTCGGCTGGCAGGTTTTCCTGATCGCCCTCGGCGTTGTCTCGTTGATGATGGCAGATGCAATGCGTCGCTCGACCGCCCATGTGCTGGAACTGACCAAGACAGAGCTGCGCGACAGCGGCGGTGTGGTCATCGCGAAGGTGGAAGACATCACCGGGATTGATCGCGGTGCATTTGCCTTCAAGCCGTCCAACGGGTTCCTGCTGCACATGAAAAACCCCGAACCGCGCAAATGGCGTCCGGGGCTTTGGTGGCGTTTCGGGCGCCGTGTCGGGGTCGGTGGTATGACCCCGGGGCGTCAGACCAAATACATGTCCGAGATCATCGCGGTGATGCTGGCGGAGCGCGACGGCGCCTGAGCCGCAGGCGCGATCAGGTGCCGATGTTGGGTTCCCACTCCACCTGAGGTGCGTAGCGCGGGCGCGTGAAGGTGAAGTTATGCAGCGTCCGAGCCTCCATGCCGATTTGGAAGACCGGGCTGAAACCAGACCATGTTTCCACCACCACCACAGTTGCCGTATCGTACATTTTGGGCAGATAGGCATGCCAGTCCTGCACGACTTCTGATGTCAGCACCCCGTCGGCGCCACGCTCCTGTGACCACAGCACCGAATACTCATCGTCGTCCGCATCATAGGTGACGCTTGTGACCCGGATGGCGGTGGCGGTGTTGGAGCGCACCAGCGTGTTGAAAACCTCATGTGACCCGTCGATGAAAGCGTCGTTCACAGCGCTCTGACGCGAGATCAGATCGGCAACGGTAAAGGCCGCTTTCTGATTGATCGTCTGCTCCTTGAACGCATCGAAATAGGTGTACATGGCCATATGCGTCCAGAACATGAACGGGCAGATGATCACGAATTCCATCGTGACATTGCCCTCTTCGTTGCGTGCAAACTCCCGGGCCCAGTCGCGAACGGTGTTGAGTGCGTAAATCATTCGTTTGGCTCCTGTACGAAGGCAGACATTGCAACCATGCGCGGCAGACCCTCTTTCTGATCCCACTCGAACCCCAGACCGGAGGTCGGAATGACCGGATCGAAAACCAGGCACGCCCGGATCAACATCAGATCGTGGTTGCCACCCTGCACAAAGGTCCGTGGCGGGTTGACCTCTTCATTGGTATCCACGCAGTCCGCAGCAGGCGGTAGCCCGGCAAAGGCGGTTGGTGTGATCGGCGTCATTTCGAGCTTCAGGCGGTTTTCACAATCCGGCAGGAAAGGCGCCTGTTCGCAGACCATGGTTTTCAACTCATCGTGCTGCGGGGCATTGCCGGTGCTCAGCCTGACCGTGCGCACCGCGATCTCCAACCCGCGCTCCATCCACATCTGCCGCATCGAGTAGATGCCCAATTCGATGGAGCTGAGAAAGATCGTGAAGATCAGCGGGACAAGGATGACAAATTCAATGGCGATCTGCCCATCCTCTTCCCTGCGGAACCGCCCCAGCCGCTTTTTGGTTTGACGTATCATTGTGTGAGCCTCAGCTGGGTAATCTCATGGGCGATGGCTGTGAAGGCATCCGCGATTTCCAGGCCGTCCACGTCAAAGAAGTGGCTGGCGGAGCTGGCGCAGTTGCGCAACACGGTCTGCCCGCTCTCCGGCGCCTCAAAGCCGATGGTGAAGACAACGATGCCGTTTTGTTTCGCCTGAGCACAGATGTCATTGGTGCGGCTGTTTTTGGTGCCCGAGCCAACGCTGTCAAAGACATTGTAGTACCAGGGTGTTGCCGCACCAGACATCCAAGGGCTGTAGTTGGTGTAGTAGTTTTCCTTGATCGGCGTATGCGCCCAAAGGCTTGGGAAGCTGATGTTATATGCACCGCCATCTTCGACGCCGGGGCTGCAATCCCAGTCCTCAGGATCTTTGGAGTCCGATGGGTTGTAGCAGCCATAAGGCGCGTTGCCCCAGCGGTCATTCTGCCAGACGTTGCCATCACCATTGGTGTCAAAATGTCTGGAGTAGAAGAACTCTTCCTCGTCGTCGTCATAGACGGAATAGGTTTCTTCTTCGGAATTCCACCAGATGTCGGTTTGGCCGACGCGGTAGCCATTTTCGATGTAATACTGGCTGGTGTTTGCGCCATCCGTCATCAGAACGATGACTTTGAGGTATTCGTCGGAATTGTAGGCAGCGGGGCGCGGGTCAAACTGTGCTGAGACCGAGCCATCCGCGATGAGATCGTCGACGACAGGTTGTAGGCTGGGATCCAGCAGAGCAGTGCCCCACTTCATGCCAATGTCGATGGAGGTGTTCCCGCGTGCGGTCAGCGCCTGGATGTAGTTCTTCAGAATGTCGCGATCTTTCTGCAGCGCCAGGACTTCGCGTTTGCTGTCCGCCTCGCACACCGGTCTGCGCACAAGCTCATGCGGGTCGGAATAACGTCCGTCTCCGGAGCTCAGCGCGCTGTTATATGTCCAGGGGTCGAAGTGCATGGTGCGTTCGTAGGGCACAACCGCTGGCGCACCCGCTTCGTCAGATGGGACACGCATGCCGGGGGTTTCAAAGTCACCCGCTTCGAAGTTGATGCAGTTGGAGTGCTCATTGACACCTTCCAGGTCCAATGCCTCCGCAATGTTGTCGGGCACGGACACCTGGGTCGCGTAGGGGATGATCGAAATTGCCATACGGCCTTCCTGGCTGTTGTTGACGATCTGATCCACGAAGTCCTTCGCGGCAACCTTCAGGTTCACCAGGCGGCTGTTGCTGTTCATCGAGCCCGATACGTCGAGCACCAGGGAAATCTCAAGGTTGCTCACCACCTCCTCGGCTTTACCCGCAACATAGAGCGGCAGGTCGTCCACACCGGTCATCGCCATATAGGGGGATGCCGTCCGGGCACGGGCGAAGGCTTCCACTGTCCGGAAATAGTTTGTTGGCAGGTTGTCGCCCGGGGTTACCGTGATGTCGCCCAGGTATTCTTCGATCCCGGCTTTCTTGAAATAGTCTTTGACCACATCGTCGGGCAGCTGCGTCTGTTGCAGGTCCGCAGCGGCGAGAATGGCGCGATCCAACGTATTCTGGACCTTCACCCGCTCCATTTCATTGCGCATCAGATCCACCGCGATGCCGCAGACCATCAGCAGCATAAACATCATGAAGATCGTGAAAATTGTCAGCACCCCGTCTTCTTCTCGTGAAAAACGGATGAGCCTCCTGCGGATCATCGATCTCACTTCGGGGTTCTCCGGCGAAAAACGTGTCATGTTGATACCAACTCATTGCGATGTGGTGCCCTGCGGCACGGAAACTGACTGATGCTTATCCCTGGGTTTTGTGGCGAAAAGCGGGCGGAAAGACGCTGAAGCCCCGCAAATCGGTAAACTTTTATTTATAGATCAGACATTTCCGGGTGTTTCAGGAAACGGTCGCCACATTGAGGGCCGACTGTTTCTGTCTCGGCGACAGCGCTAAATTTGCGCCGTTCACCGCATCTTCATGAACTGCTCAAAAAACTGGCAATGAACGACTCACCACCATAGGGTGAGATTGTTGTCAAAACCAGAACACTGTTCTGCCAGCAGGAGAAAGACATTGAACCAGCACAGCAGCGAGCCAAGCTTCAGAGAAAGCGTCGACCAAATGTTCAACCGGGCGGTCAGCCTGATGGACCTTTCGCCGGGCTTGGAAGAGAAAATCCGGGTGTGTAATGCGACCTATACAGTGCGGTTCGGTGTCCGGCTGCGTGGCAAGATCCAGACCTTCACAGGGTACCGGTCTGTCCACTCCGAGCATATGGAGCCGGTAAAAGGTGGCATCCGGTTTTCGCTGGGGGTCAATCAGGACGAGGTCGAAGCGCTTGCGGCTCTGATGACCTATAAATGCGCGTTGGTCGAAGCGCCCTTTGGCGGATCCAAGGGTGGGCTGTGCGTTGATCCGCGCGAATATGATGAACATGAGTTGGAACAGATCACGCGGCGCTTTGCCTATGAGCTCATCAAGCGCGACCTGATTAATCCCAGCCAAAACGTGCCAGCTCCGGATATGGGTACAGGCGAGCGCGAAATGGCCTGGATCGCGGATCAATACAAGCGCATGCAAACAACAGATATCAACGGCAACGCCTGTGTGACCGGCAAGCCGCCGAATGCGGGCGGCATCGCTGGGCGTGTCGAAGCCACAGGACGTGGTGTGCAATACGCGCTGCGCGCGTTCTTCCGCGATGACACCGGCGTCAAGAAGGCCGGCATGAGCGGTGATCTGGATGGCAAGCGGGTGATCGTGCAGGGCCTTGGCAATGTGGGGTACCACGCGGCCAAATTCCTCACCGAAGAGGATGGGTGTACGGTCACAGGTATCATCGAGCGGGACGGTGCGCTCTTTAATCCCGAAGGGCTGGATGTGGACCGGGTGCGCGAATGGATCGCCAAACATGGCGGGATTGCGGGCTATTCCGACATGCACC
Source organism: uncultured Roseobacter sp. (assembly GCF_947501835.1). Lineage (NCBI taxonomy): Bacteria > Pseudomonadati > Pseudomonadota > Alphaproteobacteria > Rhodobacterales > Roseobacteraceae > Roseobacter > uncultured Roseobacter sp. The sequence continues at coordinate 253,798 of NZ_CANMXR010000008.1, forward strand.
ACGTCAAGGATGGCGCGAAAGTTCTGGAAGAGGAGTGCGATATCCTGATCCCGGCGGCGCTGGAAGGTGTGATCAATCTGCAGAATGCTGACCGGATCAAGGCGCCTTTGATCATCGAAGCGGCCAATGGGCCGGTGACGGCGGGGGCGGATCAGGTCCTGCGTGAAAAGGGCGTGGTGATGATCCCGGACATGTATGCCAACGCGGGCGGTGTGACGGTGAGCTATTTTGAATGGGTCAAGAACCTCAGCCATATCCGGTTTGGCCGCATGGGCCGACGCCAGGAGGAATCGCGCCACCAGTTGATCATTAATGAGCTGGAACGGTTGAGCAAGGACAAGGAGCTGGGATGGACATTGAGCCCAGGCTTCAAGGAACAATACCTGCGCGGGGCGGGCGAATTGGAACTGGTGCGTTCCGGTCTCGATGACACCATGCGCATTGCCTATCAGTCGATGGCGGAGGTCTGGCACGCGCGCGATGATGTCCAGGATTTGCGCACTGCTGCCTATCTGGTCGCCATCGAAAAAGTTGCGGCAAGCTACCGCGCCAAAGGGTTGTGAGCCGGATCAACCACGCGTACCCTCGACCCTGAAAAGCAGGCTGGCGGCTGCCTGAAGTGGCCGCGCAGCATCAATTTTTCAGGGCTCGTTTATGACCGATGTTGCGTTTTCTTGCTCTTGCGGCACCCTGAAAGGGGTGTTGCACGATGCCTCCCCCTCATCCGCCTGCCACTTGATGTGTTTTTGCAAGGATTGCAGGGCCTTTGCACGTCACATGGGTCAATTGGACGCGCTGGAACCCGGCGGCGGCAGCCCGATCGTTCAGGTGCTGCCCGCCCGCCTTGAGATCACCCAAGGCGCAGAGCAGATCGCCTGTCTGCGGCTCTCTGCCAAAGGGTTGCATCGCTGGTATGCTGCCTGTTGTAAAACCCCTTTGGCCAATACCACCGGGTCCCCGCGCCTGCCTTTTGCGGGCATGTGGCGGCCGATTTTTGCTCAGGTGGAGGTTTTTGGACCTGTTGTGACCTATGGCTTTACAAAAGCAGCCTTGCCGGGGGGGCCGCGCAAGGACAAGGGGCTGGGCCGCATGCTGGGCGGGCTTCTGAAACGTTCGCTTGCCGCCTACCTCAATGGCACGGCACGGCAGACCCCTTTCTTTGACGCCGGAGGTGCACCGGTTGCGACGCCCCAGGTGATCAGCGCCGAAGCGCGTAGCGCCGCGTATCGAGAGTGAGCATGCCAGTCTTTCCGCGACATCTTTGGTCGGTTTCGGTCGCGGACACCCCGAATGACTGCTGTTAGGATTTGCTGAAAAGCATGGAGTACACCACGTGAGATTTTCGGGCCTGCGTGTTCTGAGGGAAGGCCTTACAGGCAACAAGGGCTGGGCGCCCCACTGGCGCGACCCCGCACCCAAAGCGGGTTATGACGCGGTGATCATCGGCGGGGGCGGGCATGGGTTGTCGACGGCCTACTACCTTGCCAAGAACCATGGCATGACCAACATTGCAGTGCTGGAGAAGGGCTACATCGGCAGCGGCAATATCGGACGCAATACAACGATTGTGCGCGCCAATTACTTTCTGCCGGGCAATTCCGAATTCTACAGCCACTCGCTGAAGCTTTGGGAAGGGCTCGAGGACGAGTTGAATTACAACGTCATGCACTCCCAGCGCGGCCTGATCAATCTGTTCCACTCCGATGGACAGCGTGATGCGTTTGTGCGGCGCGGCAATGCGATGGCGGCTCAGGGCGATGATGCTGTATTGCTGGACCGCGACGGTGTGCGGAAGTATCTGCCCTATCTGGATTTCGACAATGTGCGGTTCCCGATCTATGGCGGTTTGCTGCACCCGCGGGGGGGCACGGCGCGGCATGATGCGGTGGCCTGGGGCTATGCGCGGGGCGCGGACGCGCGCGGCGTGGATTTGGTGCAAAACTGTGAAGTCACCGGCATCGACATCGAAAACGGTGTGGTGCGCGGGGTGCAGACCAGCCGCGGCGCGATCCGGGCAAAGAAGGTTGCGATTGTCACCGCCGGCCGGTCCGGGCAGGTGGCGGCCATGGCGGGCATGCGGTTGCCGATCGAGAGCCATATCCTGCAGGCATTCGTGACCGAAGGGTTGAAGCCCTGCATCGACCATGTGGTCAGTTTCGGCATGGGTCATTTCTACATCAGCCAATCCGACAAGGGCGGTTTGGTCTTTGGCGGTGATCTGGATTTCCATGCGTCTTATGCCCAACGCGGCAATCTGCCCATGGCCGAGCATGTGATGGAGGCGGGGATGACGCTGATGCCGATGATCGGCAAGGCCAAGGTCCTGCGCAGTTGGGGTGGGATCATGGATATGACCCCTGATGGCTCCCCGATCATCGACAAGACGGAGACCGAAGGGCTGTTTCTGGATTGCGGCTGGTGCTACGGCGGCTTCAAGGCCGTGCCGGGGTCTGGCTATGCCTTGGCGCATCTGATGGCGACGGGAGAGAGCCATGAAACGGCGACAGGCTTCCGCCTGGACCGGTTCAGGACCGGGCGCGGGCTCATCGATGAAGAGGGCACTGGCTCTCAACACAACCTGCACTGAGGGAGGCAAGTGATGGAAGCCTCCGGCGGGGATATTTTGGGCCAGAAGAAACAAGGGGTGTCGCAATGAGGCTGACCTGTCCGATCTGCGGCGAACGGGACCGGCGCGAGTTTTATTATCAGGGGGATGCTGTGGCGCTGCGCCGTCCGGCGCCTGATGCGGGCGATGATCCTTGGGCGGATCACCTGCATCTGCGGGACAATCCGGCGGGCGAGACCCGCGATCTTTGGCAGCATGATGGTGGGTGCGGTGCCTGGGTTGTGGTCACGCGCAACACGGTGACACATGAGGTTCTGGCGACCGTCCTGGCCGAGGATGAGGCGAGGGCGCGGTCATGAGGATTGAGGGCAAGGGCCTGATTGACAGGTCGAAACCGGTGCGTTTTCAATTCGATGACGTCGGGCACACCGCCTATGCGGGCGACACGGTTGCCTCGGCGCTTTTGGCCAAGGGGCAACGCCTGATGGGGCGTTCGTTCAAATACCACCGGCCGCGTGGCGTGTTGACGGCAGGCAGCGAGGAACCAAATGCGCTTTTGACCGTGGGGCGCGGTGCCGCGCAGGAGCCCAATGTGCGCGCGACGATGCAGGAGGTTTACGACGGGCTTGAGGCGCGGTCGCAAAATGCCTGGCCCTCGCTGAAGACGGATTTGATGGGGATAAATGATCTCGCCTGGCCCTTTCTGGGGGCAGGATTTTACTACAAGACTTTCATGTGGCCGCGCGGATTTTGGGAAAGGGTCTATGAGCCGATCATTCGCCGTGCCGCTGGACTGGGCGGATTGAGTGGGCAGAACAACCCCGACAAATACGAACGTGCTTATGCGTTCTGCGATCTTCTGGTGATCGGGGCGGGGCCTGCGGGCCTGATGGCTGCGTTGGTGGCAGGGCGCGCCGGTGCCGACGTCGTCCTGGTGGATGAAGACAGTCGGATGGGCGGACGGCTGAATGCCGAGACCTATGAGATCGATGGGATGCAGGGCCATGCCTGGGCGGAGGCCGTCGTGGCCGAACTGCAGGGTATGGACAACGTGCGCCTGATGACCCGGACGACGGTCACCGGTGCCTATGATCAGGGTACCTATGCCGCGCTGGAGCGGGTCAACACACACCGGCGCCTGCTCCCCGATGGTGCCCCGCTGGAAACCTTCTGGCGCATTGCCACCAAACGCGCGATCCTTGCGGCGGGCGCCTTGGAACGCACCATCGCCTTTGAAAATAACGACCGCCCGGGCATCATGACGGCGGGGGCTGTGCGCGCCTACCTCAACCGCTGGGGCGTGAGCCCCGGGCAGCGTGTCGCGGTTTTTGGCAACAATGATGATGCGCATCGAACGGCCACGGATCTGGCGGCGGCGGGGGTGGAGGTTGCGGCCCTGATCGACAGCCGCCCTGATGTGCAGGTTTCGGATGCGTCTTTCCCGGTCCTTGCCGGAGCGATGGTGACGGGCAGCACAGGGCGGCTTGGGCTGACCTCGGTGAGGGTCAAAACCGCAGGCTCCGAGCGCCAGATCGATGTGGATTGTCTGGCGATGTCAGGGGGGTGGAACCCGACCGTGCATCTGACCTGCCATATGAATGGCCGCCCGACATGGCGCGAGGATATTGCAAGCTTTGTACCGACCCCAGGGTCCGTCCCGGGCCTTGTGTCGGCAGGGGCCTGCAACGGCGATTTTAGCACAGTGGCCTGTTTGGCCGCGGGCGCCGAGGCCGCAAAGGCGGCGCTGAAGGAGCTGGGCCAGAAAGCCCCGCGCGTCAGCCTGCCGAAAGCGGATGACACCCCCTATGTGCTGTCGCCGTTGTGGGCCGTGCCGGGCAAAGGCCGGGCGTGGCTTGATTTCCAGAACGATGTGACCGTGAAGGATGTCAAACAGGCGGCCACTGAAAACTTCCGCTCGGTTGAGCATATGAAACGCTATACCACGCAGGGTATGGCCACGGATCAGGGCAAGAATTCCAACGTTGCCGCGTTGGCGATCCTGGCCGATGCCACCGGGCGTGGCATTCCAGAAACCGGCACGACGACCTTTCGGCCCCCCTATACCCCGGTGTCCATTGCGGCGATGGGCGCGGGCGCGCAGGGGGCCGGATTTGCGCCGCAACGCTTGACCACATCTCATGCCATCAGCATCGAGATGGGCGCGCCGATGATCGAGGCGGGCCTGTGGTATCGCCCCAGCTATTTCCCACGCAAAAGCGAAACGACCTGGCGGCAGTCCTGCGACCGCGAAGTGGGCTATGTGCGCGAGGCTGTGGGGGTTTGTGATGTCTCCACATTGGGCAAGATTGACATTCAGGGGCCGGGTGCTGCCGCATTGCTGGATTTTGTCTACACCAACATGTTTTCCACGCTGAAGGTCGGGCGCGTGCGCTACGGCCTGATGCTGCGCGAAGACGGGCATGTGATGGATGACGGCACCACCGCGCGCCTGGGGGAGCATCACTTCGTGATGACAACCACCACGGCGGCAGCGGGCAACGTCATGCGCCATCTGGAATTTGTGCATCAGGCGTTGATGCCTGACCTCGATGTGCGGTTCACTTCGGTCACGGAGCAATGGGCGCAATTTGCTGTCGCGGGGCCGAAATCGCGCGCGCTGTTGAACGAGTTGCTGAAGACGCCGGTCGAGAATGACAACTGGCCCTTCATGGCCTGCGGTGCGGTTACGGTTGCGGGGGTGGCGGGCAGGCTTTTCCGCATCTCCTTCTCAGGCGAGCACGCTTATGAGGTTGCGGTGCCTGCGCGCTACGGCGAGAGCCTGTTCAAGCTGCTGGTGGCACGGGCAGAGAGCATGGGCGGTGGGGCCTATGGCATGGAAGCCCTTAACGTGCTGCGCATCGAAAAAGGCCATATCACCCATGCTGAAATCCACGGCCGCACAACGGCTTTCGATATTGGGTTCGGGCGGATGATCAGTGCCAAGAAGGATTGCATCGGCAAGACGATGGCCGCCCGCGAAGGCATGATCGATCCGGAGCGCGAACGGCTTGTCGGGTTCAAACCCGTCAACGCCAAACAGGAACTGACCGCGGGCGCGCATGTGTTCAACCAAAGGGATGAGGCCACGCGGGTTAACGATCAGGGCTATGTGACCTCCGTAGGGTTCTCGCCGACGCTGGGCCATTTCATCGGGCTGGGCTTTGTGAAACGCGGGTCGGAGCGGATGGGGGAGACTCTGCGCATCGTTGACCAGATGCGCGATTTGGAGACTGACGTGGAAATCTGCTCGCCAGTGTTCTTTGACCCGGAGGGAGGCAGAACCCGTGGTTGATCTTGTTGCAAAAAGCCCCGGCGCAGGGGTGCTGCCCGTCACTGTTGGTGCGCTGACCCTGGCGGAGGTCGATCTGGGTCATCTGACGTCGGTCGCACCCTATATCGGACAGGAAGAGGCGGCCTCAGCGGCGCTGAAATCAGCGCATGGCATGGCGTTTCCTGCGCCCAATCGGGCGACGGGCAAGGAGGGCGCGCGTGCGATTTGGTTCGGACGTGGGATGGCATTGCTGGCGGGCCCCGCTCCGGATGCGGCCTTGGCGACCCCCTCAGCACTGACCGATCAATCCGATGCCTGGGCCTGTGTGACCTTGACTGGTGACGGCGCAGAGGACGCGCTGGCGCGACTGGTCCCGGTGGACCTGCGCGCGGTGCACTTCAAGCGCGGCCATACCGTGCGGTCATTGATCATGCATATGAACGGCTCAATCACGCGGATTGGCGCGGACTGCTTCCTGATCCTGGTATTCCGGTCCATGGTCGGCACTTTGGTGCACGATTTGAAACAGGCTATGGAAGGCGTCGCCGCACGCAGTTAAACTGCCCGCGAAACAACCCATGCGGAGACTTCATATGTTGCGTTATTCTCTGGTTCTTGCGCTTGCCTGGACTGCTTTTCCGGCGCTGGCCCAAGAGGACAAGGAAGTCCTATGTGGGCATCAGGCGGATATCGTGGCGGCCATTGCCCAAGCGCGTCTGGATCGCGTGAGTGAGCGTAAATTGCCCGAAGCACTGGCGGAAACTGCCACCTGGCCTGAGAATTACAACGTGATGATCCCGGTGCTTGCGCCGCATTTGTACGGGCTGAAACGCAAGGATATTCGCAACACCGATTGGCGCGGTGCGACCTTTGAGCAATGCATGGGGGCAGATCTCAGCGCGGCGCAGGGCAACTGAGCCGCCTGTGGCGCTTTTGACATGGCGAGGGGCGTGATGGGGCGCGGATCAAACGGGTGAACTGACCCTCACGCTCTGGACTCTACCCCGGTGCGCGCCGATATATAGTTCATGAGCCTGCCGCCCGGATTTTTGGATGAATTGCGCACACGGATGAGCCTGACCCAGGTGGTCGGGCGCAAGGTCATGTGGGATCAGCGCAAATCCAACCAGGCCAAGGGTGACATGTGGGCGCCATGCCCCTTTCACCAGGAAAAATCCGCCAGTTTCCATGTCGATGACCGCAAGGGATTCTATTATTGCTTTGGCTGTCACGCCAAGGGCGATGCCATCTCCTTTGTCCGCGAAACCGAAAACGTGGGCTTCATGGAAGCGGTGGAAATTCTGGCGCGCGAAGCGGGTATGCCGATGCCAGCACGTGACCCGCAAGCCCAGCAAAAGGCCGACAAACGCAGCCAGTTGGCGGAGGTGATGGAGCAGGCGGTCAAATTCTTTCGCCTGCAACTGAACACGAGTGCTGCGGCCGAGGCGCGCGCGTATCTTGAGCGCAGGGGCCTGGACGCAGGCGCATTGGAGCGCTGGGAAATCGGGTTCGCGCCGGATCAGTGGCAGGGGCTGTGGGATCATCTGAAGGCCAAGAGTGTTGAAGACCAGCTGATCCTGGATGCCGGTCTGGCCAAGCCCTCGACCAAAGGCGGCAAGCCTTATGACACGTTTCGCGGGCGGATCATCTACCCGATCCGGGATGCGCGGGGGCGGGCGATTGCCTTCGGCGGGCGGGCGATGGACCCGAACGACAATGCCAAATACCTCAATTCGCCCGAGACGGAACTCTTCGACAAAGGGCGCAGCCTCTACAATCAGGGGCCCGCGCGAACGGCCGCCGGGAAGGGGCAGCCGCTGATTGTCGCCGAAGGCTACATGGATGTGATTGCGCTGGCCTCTGCCGGGTTCGAGGCCTCGGTGGCGCCTCTGGGCACGGCGATTACCGAAAACCAGCTGCAGATGCTCTGGCGGATAGCGCCGGAGCCGATCATTGCTCTGGATGGGGATACGGCGGGCCTGCGCGCGGCGATGCGTCTGATCGATCTGGCGCTGCCGCTGCTGGAAGCCGGGCAGTCGCTGCGGTTTGCGATTATGCCTGCGGGCAAGGATCCCGATGATCTGTTGCGCGAGCAGGGCGCGTCGGCGTTGCAAAAGCTGCTCGACGAGGCGCTGCCCATGGTGCGGCTGCTCTGGCAGCGCGAGACCGAGGGGCGTGTTTTCGACAGTCCGGAGCGCAAAGCGGCCTTGGACAAGGCGCTGCGCGACAAGATCATGACGATCAAGGACCCCTCGATCCGAAGCCATTATGGTCAGGAAATCAAGGATTTGCGGTGGCAGCTGTTCCGTCCGCAACGCAAGCCCGCAGGTGGCCCGCGCAGCAGTGGGCAACGGGGGTGGCATAAGGCACCTGCACCGGCCTTGGCCTCCACCAAGGCGTCTTTGCTGGCGGCGTCCGGAGACACGCAAAGCACCGAGCATCTGCGCGAAGCTGTCATTCTGGCAGCGCTTGTAACCTGTCCGGAAGTGATTGAACCCTTTGAATCCGGGATTGAGCAGATGCGTTGCGCCGATCCTGTCCATGCTGATTTGCGCGCAACGTTGCTGAGGCACATGGATTTGGACGCCGAGGCATTGCAGGGCAGAATTTCTGAGGTGTTGGGGGCGGAGGCTCTTGAAAATCTGCTGAGCCAGCGCCATGTGGCCATCGTGCCCTGTATTCGTGCGCCGGGGGATGCCGATATGGCGCGCATGACCGTGGCCGAAGAACTGGCCAAACTGCACAGCACGCGCGGATTGAACGCCGAGATTGCCGAAGCTGCAGAGGACCTCAGTGGGGTTGCCGACGAAGGGGTGACGTGGCGCCTGTCGGAGGCCGCAAAGGCAGCGGATATGGCACGCAGAAGCGGGCAGGAAGACACGTCAGAATACGACCTGGGCGAGAATGGTGCCCGAATCAGTCGGCAGGAACGGAGCGCATTGGACGCCTTACTTGATGCCATTAAGCATCAGAAACCGGAGGGTTAACCATATTTGAACGGGAAACCTCCAGAAAAAGACGGTAAACGGGTGGCCGAATCACCCAAAAACGCTAGATGATTCCCTAGTGATTCGGGCAAGCGAATCGATGAGACCTTTGAGGAGCAGTGCATGGCCGCCAAAGACACCAACACCGACGCCAAACCCGACGATCAGGATGCAGGCCATTCGCTTGATATGAGCCAGGCCGCCGTCAAGAAGATGATCGGTGAGGCGCGCGAAAAGGGCTACATCACCTACGATCAGTTGAACACGGTCTTGCCGCCCGATCAGGTCAGTTCCGAGCAAATCGAAGACGTGATGTCGATGCTGTCTGAGATGGGCATCAACATCATTGAGGATGAAGACGCCGAGGAAGAGGAAGCCAAGGGCTCCACCGAGCTGACCACCACGGAAGGCACACGTGAGGTTACGCTGGGCTCCGGCACCTCCGAGAAGCTGGACCGGACCGACGACCCCGTGCGGATGTACCTGCGCGAGATGGGATCGGTCGAACTGCTGAGCCGCGAGGGCGAGATTGCGATCGCCAAGCGTATCGAGGCCGGGCGCAACACCATGATCGCGGGCCTGTGCGAAAGCCCGCTGACATTCCAGGCGATCACGATCTGGCGCGACGAACTTCTGTCCGAAGAGATTTTGCTGCGTGATGTTATCGATCTGGAGGCCACCTTCGGCAACCAGATGGATGAAGACGGTGCCGTGGACGAGCCCGTTGTCGCCGCCGATGGGACATCAGAAAAGAAAGAAGAGGCGAGCCCGGAATTGGATGCCGATGGCAATCCGATTGTCCAGGACGATGATGACGACGAGGACGATCAGGCCAATATGTCGCTTGCGGCCATGGAAGCGGCGCTGAAGCCGCAGGTGCTTGAGGCGCTCGACATCATCGCAGATGACTATGTGAAGCTCAGCGAAATGCAGGACAGCCGGATTTCGGCGACGCTTAATGAAGACGGCAGCTTCACCGATGGCGATGAAGCGCTTTATCAGAAACTGCGTGCCGAGATCGTTCTGTTGGTGAATGAACTGCATCTGCACAACAACCGTATCGAAGCGTTGATCGACCAGCTTTACGGCATCAATCGCCGCATCATGCAGATCGACAGTGCGATGGTGAAACTGGCGGATCAGGCGCGCATCAACCGGCGCGAATTCGTCGATGAATATCGCGGGTATGAGCTGGATCCGAACTGGATGGAACGGATGGCTGAAAAGCCCGGTCGCGGCTGGCAGATGTTCATTGAACGCTCGACCGACAAGGTGGAGGAACTGCGGGCCGACATGGCGCAGGTTGGGCAGTATGTTGGTCTCGACATCTCCGAATTCCGCCGCATCGTGCAGCAGGTTCAGAAGGGCGAAAAAGAGGCGCGTCAGGCCAAGAAGGAAATGGTCGAAGCGAACCTGCGTCTGGTGATTTCGATTGCCAAAAAGTACACCAACCGCGGGTTGCAATTCCTTGATCTCATTCAGGAAGGTAACATCGGCCTGATGAAGGCGGTCGATAAATTTGAATACCGTCGCGGATATAAATTCTCCACCTACGCCACCTGGTGGATTCGTCAGGCGATCACCCGGTCCATCGCCGATCAGGCGCGCACGATCCGGATCCCGGTGCATATGATCGAGACGATCAACAAACTGGTCCGCACCGGTCGCCAGATGCTGCACGAGATCGGTCGCGAGCCGACGCCGGAAGAGCTGGCCGAGAAGCTGCAGATGCCGCTGGAGAAGGTCCGCAAGGTGATGAAGATTGCCAAGGAGCCGATCTCGCTGGAGACGCCGATTGGCGACGAGGAAGACAGCCAGTTGGGTGATTTCATCGAGGACAAGAATGCGGTGCTGCCGCTGGACAGTGCCATTCAGGAGAACCTCAAGGAAACCACGACGCGTGTGCTAGCGTCCCTGACGCCGCGCGAGGAACGTGTGCTGCGCATGCGCTTCGGCATCGGGATGAACACCGACCATACGCTCGAAGAGGTGGGTCAGCAGTTCAGCGTGACCCGCGAGCGGATCCGCCAGATCGAGGCCAAAGCGTTGCGCAAGCTCAAGCATCCCAGCCGGTCACGTAAGTTGCGCTCCTTCCTGGATCAATGAAGCGGCGCAAGCAGTTGAACCTCAGAATCTCGCGCCGCCGTTCCAGACTTCCGGAAGCCAACCAAGCCAACCTCCCTACCGTTTCCGGGGGATTGGCCGCGCTGATATTGTCTCCATTTGTAGCCTACGGGTTTTCGCTTCAGTATTTCGCAGCCGCATTCGATATCGGTGATGGACGTATCGAGGCGGATTTCTTTTTCCGGCTGTCGGGGGTTGTCCTAGGCATGGGTGTCGGGGCGCTTTTGATGGCTCTGGGGTTTTTCCTACTGCATGATGTGCGCCGTGCTCGTGAAAAAACGAGCGCGGGCACATCATTTTGGCAGTTCTTTGGAGCCGCCTTCGCCATTCTTCTGACTGTTATTGGGTTTTGGCTCCTGTCGGCCTCGTTCGAAGGTTGGGGAGCTGCTACGACTTTGATCCGCGAAGTCCTTGATGCGTGATGTCAGGCGCTTGTCGCCACGTGGTCCGTCCTGTTCACGCGCACGACCTCTTCAATAGCGATACTGTGTTTTATTAGAAATCAAATAGTTAGAGATTTTTGATACTGAGATTAAGAAACTCCACGATGCAAAGAAACAGAAGCCTTTTCGCTTGCTAGGGCGGGAGCGGTCACACCGCAAATAGCCGCTTTCAGATCCGTCTTTGCCACCGCAGGGTTGGGAACAAACGGTTGGATAAACCATCGACCGGTTCGCGGAATTGGCGTCGATACAGTAGCGAAATTCCTTTGCAGTCGGGGTCGGAAATCACCTTTACACTTCCTGCAAGCGCCTCTTCCTTCAGAATTACCATCTTAGCGAGCAGGCCAGTTCACGGGTGTAGCCCAACCCACATGGTTCTTCATGAGACCCATTTGATTGCTACGCGTCTGCTGAATTTTATCAAATCGAACAATCGGAATTTCCTACTGGCAGGGAATGCCAATTTGCTCATATCCTCCAATGCTCGCGCAAAATAATATAGAGGGACCAGGAAAGTTGATGCTGATCGTATTTATGATGCGATCATAACTTTCGGCGCACGCCGAAACGGGGTGCACCCATCGTGTTCGGTCTCGAGTTAGTTTAGTAGCTTGAGACCCTTGGGAATAGTTGCGGTTTAGCCCTTATTTCGGGACTTTTGGCGTGATCGGATGTCATCCGATAAATGTGTAGCGATAGGATTGACGTAATCGACAGCCGGGCCCTTTCCGCTAGCCTCGCCTGCAAGCGCCATCAATTGCTAACAGGTCTGTCCCGCGATGAGATTGAACCCCAAGTCGATCACTTTTCCGGTGTCGTCTGCGAGATCAGGATCTGGCCTCGACAAGAATTGCCCCGCTTGTTTTCCCATCTCATAGCGCGGGGTTTCGACAGTCGTCAGACCCACGGGCAAGGCTTCAAGAAATGGCAGCCCATTAAAGCCCGCGAGCGCAATATCTTCGGGCATCCGGAGGCCGTTTGACAGGCAATGCATGATGCCGCCGGTCGCTAAATCATCGTTGGAATAGTAGATCGCATCTGGTTTATCGGGGCGCGAAAGGATTTCTGCCGTCATTCGACGCCCCTTCATCATCGAGGATGGGTTTGGACTGATATTCTCTGACAGCAAGGTTGCCCCTGCTTCGCGGAGCGTTCGCCGGAAACCTTCGAGCCGCTTGCCAGCCCTTAGATCGCGCCCGCTATGGCTGCCTGCGTAAGCAAATCTGCGGTACCCCTGCGCCAACATGTGCTTTGCAGTGGCATGACCCGCAGCAATCTGAGACATGCCGAAGGCCATTGAAATCGGTGTGCCATCGATATCCATGATCTCGGCGACCCGGACACCTGCTGCTGCAATCGCAGCCCGCGTGACATCAGAGTGCTCCAAACCGGTCAGCACGATCCCGGAGGGGCGCCAGGACAGCAGGTCACGGACGAGTTCATCTTCTTTCTCTTCGGAATACTCAGTGACGCCGAAGACTGGTCTGCAACCCGCTTGGGTCAAGGCATCCGTGATACCGCTAAGCACATCGTTGAAAACCGAGTTCCCAAGCGTTGGCAGAACAACCGCGACAAGTGGCGTCTTTTCGGATCTGAGCCCGCGTGCCAGACGATTCTGCACGTAGCCAATTTCTGCCGCCGCTGCCCTGACGCGGTCTCGGACTTCTTCAGAGATGTAGCCCTTGCCATTCATCACCCTGGAGACAGTCATCTGGCTCACGCCGGCCTTTTCGGCAACGTCATCCATGGTTGGGCGGGCATTCCTAATTTTCATTTAGTTTCCTGCCTGTTGCGCGGCAACGTCTGACCGGGATGAGAGAAGGGCTTGACACATGTTTACGTAAACATGTTAATGATGGCCAGTATGTTTACGTAAACATATAAGTATTTCGACGAATTGGGAGGATATCAAATGAATAAGTTTCTTTTGGGTACCGCTTTGGCGGCTGTCTTAGCGACATCAGGCCATGCGGACACTTACCGGCCGGAGTGCTTTGTCCCGGCGCCTGGGACAAGCACGATTCAAGGCGAGGCTAAGGACGGGCCTTACAAAATTGCTTTCGTGAACGGTTTTGCTGGCAACGACTGGCGTATCGCGGCCATTCAAGCATCAAAAGCCTGGGCCGCGCGGCCGGAAAATGCCGCAAATATCGAAGAGTTTACGGTCGTTTCCGTCGGCAACGATAGTGCTGCGCAAATCGCGGCAATCGATAACTTTATTGCAGCGGGTTATGACGCCATTACCTTTATTGCGGTCAACCCAAGTGCCTTTGAACCGGTGATCCGCCGCGCAGATCGTGCAGGTACGGTGCTGGTGCCTTTCGACAACGTTCTGGATACTGACAAGGTGGTCCAGATCAATGAAAGCCAGCTAGAGCTTGGCCGCCTGAAGGCACAAACGGTCATGGATGAACTGGGCGGAAATGCCAGCAAAATTCTGATGGTCAACGGCTTGCCGGGCAATGCCACCGATCGCGACCGTCGTCTGGGCATGATGAGCGTTCTCGAAAAAATTGAGGGTCTCGAGATTGTGGAAGTGGTCGGCAACTGGGACACTGGCACAAGTCAAAAGGTTGTTGCTGACGCGCTTGCCACACACGGCGAATTTGACGCGGTCGTATCGCAGCACGGCGCCGCTGGCACAATCAACGCGATGCAAGCGGCGGGGCACCCGATTGTCCCGATGGGCGTTGACGGTGAAAACGGTGTGCGGATCTTGATGGATGAATTGGATATCCCCGGCATCTCTGCGTCACAGGCCCCGGCCATGTCCGCTATCGCGCTCGAAGCTGCCGTCGCCCTATTGCAGGGGAACCAACTGCCGCAAACCGTGTTCCTGCCAATCCCGCAGGTTCTGGCAAGTGATCTGGAGGCTGGCGTAAATTACTTCCCCGATCTGCCTAAGTCGTTCAACACAGGCACCGGTTTTCCGGACTGCATCGCGCCCTTTACCCCTGAAGAGCTGATCGGCCAAAGCGCTGACGACACCTAAGGGCCTGGCACCTTTTCCCGGCGGCATCCAATGTCGCCGGGTCCACGATCCCGTTTTACAGTCGGATGTTTCAAATGCCGCGATCAGAGACCGCTATTGTGCGCCTGTCTGGCGTCTCCAAAATCTATGGGGCAACCAGGGCGTTGTCCGACGTGGACTTTGCCTGTTTCGCGGGCGAGATTCACGCCATTCTGGGCGAAAACGGCGCTGGCAAATCAACACTGATGAAACTGGTATCCGGGGTCATCCAGCCCACCTCCGGACATATCGATGTTGATGGGATCAGGACCGATCTATCCTCACCGGCTGCTGCGATGGCGCGGGGCCTGATCTGCATGTTCCAGGAACTCTCTTTGGTCCCGGATTTGACGGTTCGCGAAAACCTGATGCTGGGCGCGCCGGGACGCGGCCTGGGGCGGCTGGATACCGCAGTGGTTGAGCGCGCAAAGAGCATCCTGTCGCAAATCGATGGCGAGGCCATCCGGATGAAGGCGCGTGTTGCTGACCTGACATTGGCCGAGCGCCAGCAGGTCGAAATTGCAAAGGCGCTTTCGCGCAATCCAAGGCTTTTGATCCTGGACGAAGCAACCTCCGCCCTGAACGCATCCGTGGTGGAAAAAGTATTCCGGCTGATACGGGCCAGACGCGACGCGGGCGTCGGCGTCTTGTTCATTTCGCACAGGTTTCACGAAATCGAAGCGCTTGCGGATCGCATCTCGATTTTCCGCAACGGGTCCCATGTCGAGACCTTTGACAACGGGGCCTATGATTACGGCGCGATCATCAGCAAGATGGTAGGCCAGCGCATTGATGACCTGTTCCCGGCAAAGCCCGACCCGGTTGCGGACGCTGAAGAGGTTATCAGTCTGAGTGGTTTCAGTTGGGGCGACACGTTGGATGACGTTTCCATTGTGTTGCGAAAGGGCTGCATCACGGGTCTTGGCGGCTTGGATGGGCAGGGCCAGGGCGCGGTTTTGCAAGGTCTGTTTGGGCTGCTCAAGGGCACCCGAGGGGATTGCATGATGGATGGCCGCAAAATCACGGTAAACCACCCAAAGACCGCCAAGTCCCCGAATCTTGGCATCGCTCTGGTCCCGGAAGACCGCAAAACCGAAGGTCTGGTGCTGGAGCAAAGCATTGCGCACAATATGGAACTCGCCGCCTTGGGCGTTGAGGGCCTTGATGCGGGTGATCCCGCCATCTACCAACCCTTCCTCGACGCGCTGGAACTCAAGTGCGACAGTCTGGATCAGACGGTCTCCGAACTCTCAGGGGGAAACCAGCAAAAGGTGGCGCTCACCAAGTGGCTGTCCTTGGGCCCGCGCTGCATGTTGCTCGCCGACCCGACCCGTGGAATTGACGTCAAAACCAAAACCCAAATCTACGCCCTGCTCAGACGGTTGGCGGACAGCGGCGTTGCCATCCTGCTGCTGTCCACAGACTACGAAGAACTGATCCACCTGTGTGACGACGCGCATATTTTCTACAACGGACGCGTTGTGCGCCGGCTTTCCGGAGCCGATATCACGGCAGAAAACATCATCGCCGCTTCGCTGAACATGCATGAGACGCCAACCGCCGCCGAGGGGACTGCTCATGCGTGATCTTCTGCGCGCGAACCAGCGCGAAACAATCGCCTTTTCGGTTCTGGTGGCGTTGCTGGTATCTTACCTTGCAACGCACCCCGCAGGCCCGACCACCTATGTCATGACCATCTGGGCGAACCAGTGTCTCATCCTGGCGTTGGCCGCCATTGCACAGTTCTTTGCCGTCATCGTGCGTGGTATTGATCTGTCGGTTGGGGCAATCATGGCGCTGACCAACTGCATCGCCTCCTATCTGGTCATAGGGACCGGCGTCGAAATGACGTTTGGCATCATCGCCGTCCTGGCCGCCGGGGTCGGATGCGGAGTGTTGAACGGTCTGTTGGTCGTCTATGGCCGTATCCAGCCCATCGTTGTGACCCTCGCGACGGCCTCCGTATTTGTTGGCCTTGCATTACTGTTGCGGCCCACACCCGGGGGGCAGATCGACTATGACCTTGCTGATGCGCTGACCCTGGATGTCCTGGACGTACCGACGGCGCTGATCATCACGGTGGCGGTCATTGGGCTGATTTGGGTTCCCCTGCGCCGGACAGGCTTGGGATTGGGCCTCTACGCGGTTGGCTCGTCTGAACAGGCGGCCTTTCAGTCGGGTATGCCGGTTGCCAAAATTCGACTGGCCTCCTTTGCTTTGGGCGGTTTGTTTGCGGGGCTTGCCGGGCTTTACTTCAGTCTGGTCACAACGACAGGCGACGCCGGGATCGGGCCAAATTTCACGTTGAATTCGATCGCGGCTGTTGTCTTGGGCGGGGTGGCGCTGCGGGGCGGTGTCGGCACGTTGACCGGGGCAATCGCCGGGGCGTTCATCCTCAAGACAATCGGGGCGCTGATGTTTTTCTCAGGGCTTCCGCCACTGGCACAACCCTTCGTCGAAGGACTGATCCTGGCCGCAGCAATCGCGATCGGCGGGGCGGATGTCCTGCGCGTGAAGAACAAGCTGGAGGTGTTCGGACGATGAGGGGTCTGATGCAACGTATGCCCAGTATGGATAGCCTGGTGCCCTACATCGGGACCATCCTGCTCATCCTGGGGGGCAGTGTTTTTTACCCTCAGATCCTCGGATTTGAGTATTTGACGCAGCAGCTACAGATCTCGGCGTTTCTTGGATTGCTTGCGCTGGGGGCGACCCTTGTCATCCTGTTGGGCCATATTGATTTGTCCGTTCCCTGGATCCTGGGCGGCGCTGCAATCCTCTCGACCTCCCTTGCGGGAACAGGCGACGCGGTTTTGACCGCGCTGGCAATCCCGGCCGCGCTCCTCTTCGGGGGCCTGATCGGCATTGTGAACGGTGTTGGTGTCGCGATCCTGCGCATTCCGTCAATGGTCTGGACGCTGGCGGTCAATTCGATGCTGCTGGGCGTCGCGGTCCTGAACACCGGGGGGTTCAACCCCAAGGGCGAAGCAAGTGACACAATGATATGGCTTGCAACGGGGCAGTTGGCCGGGATACCGGCGGCCTTTCTCGTCTGGATGCTCGTTGCGGCGATGATGGCGCTCGTGCTCACCCGCTCAGGTTTTGGTCGCTACCTGTCGGCTATTGGCTACAATGAAAAGGCGACATTCTTGTCGGGCGTTTCAACGCCATCGGTTATCTTTGCGGCCTTTGCGATTGCCGGGGTCTGCTCGGCGCTGGGTGGTGTCTTGTTGGCGGGCTACGCAAACCAGGCCTATCAGTCGATGGGCGATCCGTTCCTGTTGCCGACGATTGCGGCCGTTGTGATCGGTGGCACGTCAATTCTGGGCGGACGCGGCAGCCTTGTGGGCACGATCGGCGGTGTCTTGTTCATTACCTTGCTGACGTCGATCCTGTCGGTGATGCAAATCTCGGATGCCTGGCGCAATATAACTTTTGGCATGATCATCATTGTGATGCTTTTGCTTCAGACACTGCGCAAAAAGGGGGCTTGATATGGGGGCGTACTTTGAAACCTTTGACCGTTCATTTGCGGATATGGTCGACACCAGCCACCCGCCCGAACTGATCGCCCACGGCTATACATGGACAGAAGGGCCCGTCTGGATCGACGACACGCTCTACTTCAACGATATTCCCGCCAAGCGCATGATGAAGTGGCAAGACGGTCAAGGCACAAGTATCGCGCTGCAAAACAGTGAATTCGCAAATGGAAATACGCGCGACGCGCAAGGGCGCATGGTTTCATGCGAACATGGCGGACGGCGTGTCATTCGGCGGCTTGATCCCGAAGACCCGCAAGCGGTCGAAGTGATTTCAGATCGCTATCAGGGCAAGCGCCTGAATTCACCCAATGATGTCATCGTCAAATCGGATGGATCTGTGTGGTTCACGGACCCTCCCTATGGCATCAACTCCGATGTCGAAGGCTACCCCGCCGAAAGCGAGCTTGATGGGTGCTACGTCTTTTGCGCAGCACCTGATGGCGCCCTCACGGCCGTTGTCACCGATTTTGACAAACCAAACGGGCTGGCGTTTTCACCGGATGAAACAAAGCTCTACATCGCCGATTCAGGGGCCATTCGCGGCGCCAGCTTTCCGGGGATAGACCACAGCCTGCCGCACCATATTCGCGTGTTTGAGGTGGACGGCACAACGCTGTCAGGCGGGCAGGTCTTTGCTGAAATTACGCCGGGGGTGCCAGATGGGTTTCGCGTCGATCATGAGGGGTTCATCTGGACCAGCGCCCTGGACGGTATCCATTGCCTCGATCAGGCGGGCGCTTGTCTGGGCAAGATACGCCTTCCGTCACAGACCTCCAATATCTGCTTTGGTGGGGACACCGGAACGGAGATGTTCATCACCTCTTCAGATTCGGTCTGGCGGGTCCGTTCCAACCGATGCGATGCAGCACATAGGCGCAAGACGCAAACCTGAAATCAGGAGAGGTATTTTTTGATGCAAAGTAAGATCGCCGTTATTGGTTTAGGCTCCATGGGTTACGGCATGGCGCAATCATTGCTGCGCGCGGGGCATGCGACCTATGGGTATGATGTTAACCCACGAGCGGCAGAGCGGTTTCAAGCCGAGGGCGGAGAGACCGAAACCCTTGCTGGGATTGTCGGGACCTTGGATGTCGTGGTCGTCGTGGTGCTGAATGCAGAGCAGACACAAAGCGTTCTCTTCGGCTCAGAAGGTGTCGTGGCGCGGCTGAAGCCGGGCGCGGCGGTCATGGCCTGCGCGACCGTCGCACCTGAGTTTGCGCGCCAGATGGCGGCGCGATGTGCCGAGGCGGGCGTCCTATACCTTGATGCGCCGATTTCCGGCGGATCCAAAAAAGCGGGCGAAGGGGCGCTCAGCATCATGGCTTCCGGGTCTGCCGAAGCCTTCGCTGCCGCGCGTCCTGTGCTCGATGCGACGGCAAGCACGGTTTTTGAACTGGGTGACAGCGCGGGTGCGGGGTCTGCAATGAAGGCGGTCAATCAGTTGCTTGCCGGTGTGCACATCGCGGCAATGGCCGAGGCGATGACCTTTGGGATGACCCAAGGTGTGGCACCCGAAACCTTTGTTGAGGTGATCAGCCAATGCGCCGGCACCTCATGGATGCTGGAAAATCGCGCGCCGCATATCGTGGCGGGCGATTACACTCCGCATTCTTCGGTTGATATCTGGCCAAAAGACCTTGGCATTGTCCTCGATGCGGCGAAGTCCGCCAAATTCGCGGCGCCGCTTACCGCCGCTGCCTTGCAACAGTTTTTAGCCGCCTCAGGCTCCGGCTTGGGGCATGAAGACGACGCGGCTGTCGCCAAGGTCTATGCCCGCAATGCGGGTCTGACGCTGCCGGGGGACGCATGATGTTGTTGGGATGTATCGGGGATGACTTCACCGGCTCGTCAGACTTGGCGAACACGCTGTCCAAACAGGGGATGCGGTGCGTGCAATACACCGGCGTCCCATCCACACCTGCGCAAAGCGACGTTGAGGCGGGGATCATTGCCCTCAAATCACGGTCCATCCGGCCTGAGGATGCCGTGCGCCAATCCTTGGAGGCGTTAAACTGGCTTCTGGCACAAGGGTGCGAGCAGATCTTTTTCAAATACTGCTCAACCTTTGACTCTACACCCGAGGGGAACATCGGCCCGGTTGCCGATGCTTTGGCAGATGCCTTGAGCGCGCAACAGGTCATCGTCTGCCCCGCGTTTCCCGGCACGGGCCGTTCGATCTACAAGGGGCATCTTTTCGTCCATGATCGGTTACTCAACGAAAGCGGCTTGCAGGATCATCCGCTGACACCCATGACAGACCCCGACATTCGCCGTTGGCTCAGGCCGCAAACCAAATACTCTGTTGGTCACGTCGATGCAGAGGCAGTTCTGTCCGGTGAAAAGGCCATCAAAAACGCGCTTCAGGCAGAACAAGACGCCGGTCACAGGTTGATCGTTGTGGATGCGTTGCGAGATGCAGATTTGATGGAAATAGGCGCTGCCGCTGATGGCTTGCCACTGATCACGGGCGGGTCCGGCGTAGCACTTGGCCTGCCGCGCAATTTCGAAAAGCGTGGCCAGATGACATCTGACAAAACGCATTGGCGCGGCGAAAGCGGTAAATGTGTCATTTTGTCGGGCTCGTGCTCAAACGCAACGCGCGCGCAGGTGGCTTTGCACAGCAAGACCAACCCAACCTATGAAATCGATGCGACGATGGTGATGACAGGCCAATTGAGCCCTGAAACGGTAACCCAATGGCTGATCAATGCAGATACCGTTCCGTTGGCATATAGTTCGGCTGATCCCGCGGTCGTGGCGGAGATTCAAACGCAATTCGGACGGGACAAAAGCGCAGAGGCACTTGAATCGTTTTTCGCAGAGGTTGCCCGCCAATTGGTTGACGCAGGTATTCGCAAAATCCTCACCGCTGGCGGCGAAACATCGGGTGCCGTTGTCGAAGGTTTGGACCTGAAAGCGCTCGAAATTGGACCGGAGATTGATCCAGGCGTGCCTGCTTTGCGGGCAAGTGCCACGCTTGTCATCGCGCTGAAGTCCGGTAACTTTGGAGCACCGGACTATTTTGAGAAAGCGGCTGCTATTCTTAATCGGGACCGGTGACAAGAACCGCCTCACGCGAACCAATGATGGTGCCCTTCTTGTGTCGCACACATGCACCAGCTTTGGACGACTTGATCCGGCACGGTTCTCGCGCTTCGGCAGGGCAGGTCAGTTGAGCGATGGTGACCAACCGACCAATAAAATGCTGCTCGTTTCTGCATTCTATGCCTCTCGCTGCACTGCTGTCGCGGCGGCATACTTATCCATGTGCCACTCAGTTACCTTGCCTTTGATGCCTGGTATGGCCGAGTAAATTTTCTACCGCTCTTTGCGCCCTATGCGTTTCAGATTTGGGTAAGATCCAACTCATTCCCTTTTCCCGGCCCGGTGATCTTGCGTTGGGCAACGCGGCGCGGGGCTTTTCCAACAAACGCTGCGCGGTATGCGCGCAAATCATGGGCTGCCTGAAATAAAACTAACCTGTCTGGGTGCGACTAGATACGCTATTTGACGCATGCAATCTGTCCCACCAGTGGGTCGCACCGGATGGTTTTGCGCTCGAAAAACGGGTATTAGAAAAAATGGTGGGCGACCCTGGAATCGAACCAGGCGTGCGTCTCCGCGAGGGAGTTACAGTCCCCTGCCACACCTTGCGGCCTGTCGCCCACGCCGCTCTTGCATTGCATGAACGGTGAAGGCGTGATTACAAGCGGTGCCAAGAGGCGTCAAGGCGAAATCAGAACCTTTTTGCCAGCTAAATCAGGTGGACCCAACAGATGAAAAAGCCCAAGTGGGTTGTGCAAAAAGAGCAGGACAAGAAGGCGCAGGGGCGCGAGACCGTCTGGCTCTTTGGATTGCACGCCGTGCGCGATGCGCTGATGAACCCGGACCGCCAAAAAATCCGGCTGGTTGTGACGCTGAATGCCCACAACAAACTCAGCGATGCCATTGATAGGGCGGGGATCACGCCGGAAATTGTGGACCCGCGCAGGTTTGCGGTGCCGCTCGATCCGGGGTCGGTACATCAGGGCGCGGCGATGGAGGTCAAACCTCTTGAGTGGGGGCGGCTTGAAGATGTGTGCATCGGGCCAAAGTCGCCCCGCGTGATCCTGCTCGACCGGGTGACCGACCCGCATAATGTCGGGGCCATTTTGCGCTCCGCAGAAGTGCTGGGCGCCTCGGCGGTTGTGGGCAC
This sequence comes from uncultured Roseobacter sp., assembly GCF_947501835.1. Taxonomy (NCBI): domain Bacteria; kingdom Pseudomonadati; phylum Pseudomonadota; class Alphaproteobacteria; order Rhodobacterales; family Roseobacteraceae; genus Roseobacter; species uncultured Roseobacter sp. The sequence goes on from NZ_CANMXR010000008.1 coordinate 275,939, forward strand.
CCGGCACCATTCTGCACCGGAGACCGGCGCTTTGGCAAAAACCGCCAGCGGTGCGCTGGAGCGCCAGCCCTATATCAGGGTGCGCAATCTGGCGGACGCCATTCGCGCCTTGCAAAACATGGGATACCTCGTGCTCGGGTTGGATGGCGAGGCGACGCAGACCATCGAAATGGCGGTCGAGGGCAAACGGGATCGTCCCGTCGCGTTGGTTCTGGGCGCCGAAGGACCCGGTCTGCGTGAAAAGACCAAGGAGACGGTCGACGCGCTGGTACGGATTGACGCGGCGGGTCAATTTGGGTCTCTCAACGTCTCGAATGCGGCCGCAATCGCCTTATATGCAAGCAAGGCGCCGGTGGACCGCGCATAAGACTGAAGGGAGCGGCATGGCATACGCCACCAAGATTGCAACCTGTTGCTATTGCGGCACCCGCGCGGCGCTGGTGCTGGGGCGCAACCGGCATGAGCTGGCCTGTTCCAGCTGTGGGGCACCGCTGCACGATCTGAAACGCCTGCCGCGGGATCATCCGGGCAAAACGGAATTGGTGCGGCCTTCCGCGGTTCGAAAGTCACCTAGGGGCACCGAGGAAAACTGGCAGCGGAAACGAAAGCCCCACAAGAAAAGCAAAAAGCGGCGGAAGGGGTTTGTTCAACACCTCTTTGAAGAAGCCTTCGATGTGATCGAGGATATTTTCGACTAGGTGAGCACGGGCCTTTTGCCGCCAGAAATTAACGCTTCGTTCACAGATTTGCGAGACAGTCTGGATATGCGCGATTTCGTGCTTATCTACTTGTCATGTCAACGGGCCCGGAACGCCTGTTGAGCTCATGACTGTCCCTCGTTCCGTACCTTTTGCGCCCATGCTTCGCAGCATCGGGCGCTCTTTTTTTCGGCGGTGTGACCGGCTAGACAGACATCATGGAATACACCGACGCCTTTTTGAAAGAGATCCTCACACGCACGCAGCGCATTGCCGTGGTTGGTGTGTCGCTGAACCCGGTGCGCCCGAGCTACTACGTGGCGCGCTATCTGACCCTCAAAGGCTTTGAGGTGGTGCCGGTCAACCCGGTGCACGCAGGCAAGGAGTTGTTTGGCCGGATCGTTCGGGGAGCGCTGTCTGATATCAAGACTGGCGTGGACATGGTCGATATCTTTCGACGCTCAGACGCGGTGCCGCCGATTGTGGACGAAGCGCTGGAATGTTTTGGCGACCTGCAAACGATCTGGATGCAGATCGGTGTCAGCCATACTGAGGCCGCCGAAAAGGCCCAGGCGCGGGGTGTGGATGTCATTCAGAACCGCTGCCCGAAGATCGAATATCAACGGCTCTTTGGCGAGTTGCGCATGGGCGGATTTGCCACCGGTGTGATTTCGTCGAAGCTCTAGGAGCGGCTCGCCTTTTCCGCGATCCCGGACTGGCTCTGACGGCGCGCCAATTCCGCCAGCACCGCGTCCAGGGTGACATCGCGTGCGGCCAACATCACCAGCAGGTGATAGATCACATCGGCAGCCTCGGAGGTCAGCGCGGCCTTGTCTCCCTTGGTGGCCTCGATGATCGCCTCGATGGCCTCTTCACCAAACTTCTCGGCGCATTTTTCCGGACCTTTTGCCAAGAGTTGCGCGGTCCAGCTGCTTGCCGGATCAGCGGACTTGCGTGCTTCGATGGTTTCAAACAGCTCCTGCAGCGTCATGTCAGCCTCATTGGGATGCCCGCGGCAGCCATGTGTTCCTTGGCCTGACGGATGGTAAAATCACCAAAGTGAAAAATCGAGGCCGCCAGCACCGCGGAGGCGCCCCCCTCGGTGACGCCCTCGACAAGGTGATCCAGGGTGCCCACACCACCGGATGCGATGACGGGGACCCGAACCGCATCGGAAATTGCCTTCGTCAGCGGCAGGTTGAACCCGGCGCGGGTGCCGTCCCGGTCCATCGAGGTCAGCAGGATTTCCCCGACCCCCTTGGCGGCCACGGTCTGGGCGAATTCCACGGCATCGATGCCCGTGGGTTTACGTCCGCCGTGGGTGAAGATTTCCCATTTACCCGGGCCAACGGTCTTGGCGTCGATGGCGACCACGATGCATTGGCTGCCAAACTGATCAGCCGCGGCGGCCACCACGTCCGGATTGGCCACGGCGGCGGAGTTGAACGAAACCTTGTCTGCTCCGGCGAGCAGCAATGCGCGGACATCGCCGGGCGTGCGAACCCCGCCGCCCACGGTCAGCGGAATATAGCAATGCTCCGCCGTGCGCGTGACCACGTCGAACATGGTTGCGCGGTTTTCGTGAGTGGCGGTGATGTCGAGGAAACACAGCTCATCCGCGCCCGCTGCATCGTAGGCCACGGCGGCATCTACGGGGTCGCCCGCATCGCGCAGGTCGACGAAATTGACACCCTTCACGACGCGCCCGTCAGCAACGTCAAGACAGGGGATGATACGGGTTTTCAACATGTTACGCTCATTCCGGGACGGGGACCTTGTGCCCCGGCTGCGTGGCATTTGCAACACGGGCAAGTGCGTTGCGCACGATCAGAACGTGGAACGGGAGAATGGCCTGCAAATAGGCCCGGCCGCCGATGTTATGCGGATGCACCCAGGTGGCGAGGTAGACAGTGCTGTCTGCGCTGAAAACGCTGACGCGAAAATCCAGATGCCGGTCGTTAAACCCGACAATGACCTCGGTCGGCGTCGACATCTCGACCGGGAACAGGCCCAGTTTGCGATCCGTCGCCGGCCCGTCCTTCATCAGGCCAAAGGGCGCAGTCAGCAGGTTTCGCAGGGCGACAAGGCCTTTGGCCCATCCGGGAAAATCGACAATGATTTCCGCAGCAGCCGGGGCGGTCAGATCGCTTGCAACCTTGTAGCAATCGAGAAAGTCACCGTTGCCGACGCGTTTGTGCAACGGGCTCTTGGGTGGCAGCTGGGTTTTGGTCACAAGCGGCATCATCGGGTTTACGCTGCCAGGGTTGCAAGCGCCTCTTTGAGATCGATCGCTCCATCATAAAGGGCACGCCCGGAAATTGCGCCGTTTAAATCTGCGCCACAATCGCGCAGGGCGATGAGGTCGGCCAGCGAGGAAACCCCACCGGATGCAATCACCGGGATCGATACGGAGCGCGCCAGATCGGCCGTGGCCGCGATGTTGGGGCCACCCATTGCACCGTCGCGCAGGATGTCGGTGTAGATGATCGCGGTGACGCCCGCATCTTCAAAGGACTTTGCAAGCTCGGTGACGCGCACATCGGTTTCCTCAGCCCAGCCCTTGGTCGCAACAAAACCGTTACGCGCGTCGATACCGACGGCCAAATGGTCGGGGAATACCCTGGCAGCTTCGCGCACAAGGTCCGGGTTTTCAACGGCCACGGTGCCCAGGATGACGCGTGTCACCCCCTTTTCCAACCACCTCTCGATGGTCGCCATATCCCGGATGCCACCGCCCAACTGGATTGGCAAATGGCAGGATTGCAGGATCGCCTCAACCGGTGCCGCGTTCACCGGCTCACCCGCAAAAGCCCCGTTGAGGTCCACCAGATGCAGCCATTCGCATCCCGCGTCCACAAACTCCCGCGCCTGATTTGCCGGGTTGTCGTTGAACACGGTTGACTGTTGCATATCGCCGTGGAGCAGGCGCACAGCCTTGCCGTCCTTGAGGTCGATCGCGGGGTAGAGGATCATCGCGGGCTCCGATCAATGCAGGGTCAGGTGTCACGATGTCTCATGCACGTTTCGATCTGCATTTGCAACGCGACGCAGGGTCATACTTGCACGCCGCGCGCAAGACAAGGGAAGGTGCGCCAAATAGGGAGAATGACCATGAAAACGAAGATAATTGCAGCAGCAGCTTGCATATTTATGTCCGGCGCGGCATTTGCCGATCCGCTTGAAGGGCTGTGGCAAACCGAACCGGATGATGGGGCCTACGCGCATGTCGATATTGCGCCTTGCGGTGCAAATTTCTGCGGAAAGATCGCGAAAACCTTCAACAGCGGCGGTGAATATCAGTCGCCAAACCTTGGTAAAACGCTCGTCATCGACATGGCCGCGCAGGGGGACGGCAATTACAAAGGCAAGGTCTGGCGGCCGTCGAATGACAAGATTTACCTGGGGAAGATTGCACTGAGTGGCGATACGATGAAACTGTCTGGCTGCGTTGCGGGCGGTCTGATCTGTTCAAAGCAAAGCTGGGCGCGGGTAAAGTAGCGACCAAGCGCATCGGAGGCGCATTGCGTTCCGGCGGGTGGATGTGCGCTGCGCTCAACGCTTCATTAACAGATCATGGACTATGAAGGCAGTGTCTCCGCGCGCCCATTTGAAGGTTGGGAGTGTGTTCATTTGATTCTGCTTTGGTTCAACAATGCCTCAACGTCGCAAACCAGCTTCGGAAGTGACACCTGAATACGAAGATAGTGGCCTGTTCAAAAGCAAGGTGGGCCAGATCTCCGTGGAGTTGGTGCCTCAGATGACGCGCAACTCGCGCAATGATCTGGTTGTGCGCGGCTTTGCCAATCGAACGATCGAAATCGAGGTCGCATTTGCGGGTCGCCGAGTGAAAGAAGCGGGGCCCTTGGAGGCCCGATTGCGTGCGATGCTGTCCAATGCCGTTCGGGCATCTTCAGCCGCGGGTGCGGATGCACCGGACATCGACTATATCCGCTTGCCTGTGCTGATTGAGGGGGCATGGAGGCCGAGGTTTCGAAGAGATCAGACCGGATGGGAAACGCGCAGCTATTATCTTTTTGCCGCGCGCTGGTCGATTCTGGATGACGAGGGCAATACCGTGTCTTTCGGTTCCCCGCCGCTGGTGATGATGTCGAACCTCAGCGACTGAATTCGCGCCAAGCGCTTGAGCACTCAAGCATCAGGGCCACCAGTTCAGAAAATTTGCAATCATCCGCAACCCGGCGGATTGGCTTTTCTCAGGGTGAAACTGCAGGCCGATCATGGTGCCGGTGCCAATTACCGCGGTAACGTCGCCGCCGTAATCGACATGCGCGAGCCGCTGCGCAGGGTCGGACACCGCCATATGGTAGCTGTGCACAAAATAAGCGTGATCACCCGTTGCAATGCCCTCGAACACGGGGTGCGGCGCATCGAGGATCAGGTCGTTCCAGCCCATATGCGGCACCTTGAGTGTGGGGTCATCCGGTAGGATTTGGGTGACCTCGCCACTGACCCAGTCCAGACCTTTAGTGTCGCGATATTCACGCCCCCAAGTGGCCATCAACTGCATGCCCACGCAGATGCCCATGAAGGGGCGACCCTTAATCTCAACCGCTTCGACCATCGCTGCATAAAGCCCCGAATGGCCTTTCAGTTCGGCCATGCAGGCCGGGAAGGCACCATCGCCCGGCAGCACGATACGGTCGGCTTTTGCGACCACATCGGCATCGCCGGTGACCACGATGTCGCCGCCATCCGTTTCGCGGGCCATACGCTCAAACGCCTTATGCGCCGAATGCAGATTGCCGCTTTCGTAATCAATGATGGCCGTGAGCACCTCAGAGCGCGCCTTTGGTCGACGGGATGGCATCGGCCTTGCGCGGATCGACCTCAACCGCTTCTCGCAGCGCGCGGGCGACGGATTTGAACGCGGCCTCCGCAATGTGGTGGCTGTTAAGCCCGTGCAGCATGTCCACGTGCAGCGTGATGCCACCGTGGGTGCTAAAAGCTTGAAAAAACTCGCGGACGAGTTCGGTATCGAAAGTCCCGATCTTCGCTGTCGGCAGATCGACATTCCAGATCAGAAAGGGGCGCGCAGAAAGATCCAGGGCGGTGCGCACAAGTGCGTCATCCATGGGTAGCAGGCAGGCGCCGTACCGCTTGATACCGCGCTTGTCACCCAGCGCCGCCGCCAATGCCTGACCCAGCGCGATGCCGGTGTCTTCGACTGTGTGATGATCATCGATGTGCAGGTCGCCCTTGGCACGCACGGTCATATCGATCAGGGAATGGCGCGCCAACTGGTCCAGCATGTGATCAAAAAAGCCGACCCCAGTCTGATTGTCATAAGCCCCGGCGCCGTCCAGATCGATGGTTACGGTGATCTCGGTCTCTGCTGTGGATCGCGTCAGCGTGTGAGTGCGCATGGGGGCCTCCGGGCCAATGGAATTGCGCGCCCTTATACCAGTCCGCGCGCGCAGGCCAAGACGCGACATTCGGGATTGCGGGCAGCGTGTTGGATATGCCAGCTTGGGGCAGGGCGTACTGCCCGTTCAAGGAGCGTTCATGACCACATGCGTCTTTATCCAGATCCGTTGCACACCCGGCTCGACGTATCGGGTGGCGGAAGAGATCGCGCTGCGCGAGATCCACTCTGAGCTCTATTCCACCAGCGGTGATTTCGACCTGATGATGAAGGTCTACATCCCCCAAGACGCGGATGTCGGCAAATATATCAACGATCAACTATTGGATATCAAAGGGATTGAGCGGTCGCTGACGACGATGACGTTCAAGGTCTTTTGACGTTGCGCTGGCTCAGCTGCTTGGCGGCACTTTCCCTGTGGGCTGCTCCCCTCTCGGCACAGCAGAAAACCTATGAGGGGGAAGAGGCTGCGGCTCTGCGCTGCGCCAATACTATGGCGTTTACTGCGGTGGCCTTGGAATCAACCGGGCGGATCGGGGCCTTGGAAAAGGATGTGATGCTCGACATCACGGTGCGTATTCTGGTGGAGCATGTCAGCGGGACCTGGGCGCAGAAAAAAGCGGCACTTCGCGTAGTGCGTGATCGGCGTGATGTGCTGGAAACCTTCGATGACTTCGAACGGTTTGCAAACCAATGCCTGCGCCAGTTCCCGATCAATTAGAGCGTTTGGTCGTTAAACGGGGCCATGTGATTCAGATCTAAGGCGCTGCGGTTGGCATCGCGTCGGTCGCTCCACGGATCTTTGCGTATCGATGGGACCGTAGAATCGCACAGCAATCGGGCAGCTTTGCAGGAATGGCAGCAGATGATCTGGGGCAGCGGGCCGGTTTCATTTGACACTGGACGCCCAATGATGAACCAATGTGTAATTGGTTCAAAGCTTGGATGAATACCTCTTGTCAGAAACGACGCGCTTGCTATCTCTCGACGATCTCAGCCTGCAATTTCGCGGGCAAGCTGCGAATGTCGTGGAAAATGTCAGCTTGTCTGTCAGCACAGGCGAAATCCTTTGTGTCGTAGGGGAATCGGGCTGCGGCAAGAGTGTGACAGCCATGGCGCTGATGGGTTTGTTGCCGCTCGACACGGCGCAAATCTCATCTGGCAAGCTGGCGTTCGATGGGCAAGTCATTGATCTGAAATCAGAACGTATCTCGTCTGATCTGCGCGGCGGGCGCATGGCGATGATTTTTCAGGAACCGATGACGTCCTTGAACCCTGCATTTCGGGTTGGTGAGCAGATCGCGGAATCTGTGCGGCGCCATGGTGACTGCACCCGCGCGGCGGCGCGCGAAAGAGCGTTGGAAATGCTACGCCGCGTCGGCTTGCCCTCCCCGGAGCAGCGGCTTGATCAGTACCCGCACCAATTCTCAGGTGGTCAGCGTCAGCGCGTGATGATTGCGATGGCGCTGGCGAATGACCCGCGCCTTTTGATCGCGGATGAACCGACAACCGCCCTTGACGTCACGATACAGGCGCAAATTCTCGACCTGATCCGCGACCTGCAACGCGAAACCGGCATGGGCACGATCATGATCACCCATGACCTTGGTGTCGTTGCCGACATCGCCGATACGGTGGCCGTCATGTATGGCGGGCAGGTGGTCGAAACCGGACCTGTGGCGGAAGTATTCGCAAACCCGCATCATCCCTATACCATCGGCTTGATGGCATCGGTGCCCCGGCTCTCCGGCCCGCGGGCGCGGCTGACAACCATCGAAGGCACGGTGCCGACGCTCGATAAAATGCCGCAAGGATGCCGGTTCCGCAGTCGCTGCCCTTTCGCGTCGGATCTGTGTGCCACGCGGCCGGTGCTGGCCAAGGTCGGGCCAAACCACAGCGCCGCGTGTCACTTCGCGCCCCTGGAACAAACCTTGAGGGTGGCAGGATGACACCAATCCTCGAAGCGCAGGGTTTGACAAAGCACTTTCAAACCGGTGGTGGGCTCTTTGCCAAAAAGGGGTTCGTGCGGGCCGTGGACAGCGTTTCCATTGCGGTCACACCTGGGGAGACCTTTGCTATTGTCGGAGAGTCCGGCTGCGGCAAATCCACGCTCGCGCGGCTGTTGATGCGGCTGTTGGATGCAACAGCGGGTGAGGTGTTTTTCGACGGCAAACAGGTGACGACAGCCACCGGTCGCGCGCTGTCCGCGTTGCGCAGAGACATGCAATTCATTTTTCAGGATCCGTTTTCGTCGCTCAACCCGCGGATGTCCGTGGGCAAGCTGGTTGGCGAACCCATCGAAGTGCACGCGCCGGAGGTGTCCAAGGCGGAGCGCCGCGCCAAAGTGTCCGAATTGCTGCGTCAGGTCGGTCTAAGGCCGGAACACGCAGACCGCTATCCGCACGAGTTTTCCGGGGGGCAGCGTCAGCGCATCGGCATCGCCCGCGCCCTGGCCTCGGGGCCGCGCCTGATCATCGGCGACGAACCCGTCTCCGCGCTGGATGTGTCGGTGCAGGCTCAGGTCGTCAACCTGTTAGGCGATCTTGGCAAGGATCTGGGGCTGACGCTGATCCTGATTGCTCATGATCTTGCCGTGATCCGGTACATGTCGGACCGGGTCGCCGTGATGTATTTGGGGAAGATCGTCGAGCAGGGCACCACCGACGTGCTGTTTGCAGCCCCACGCCATCCTTATACCCGCGCGTTGCTGGATGCGATCCCGGACCCGGACGAGCAGACAGATGCGAAGCGCGCGCAGATTGAAGGGGAAATGCCCAGTCCCTTCGCGCCGCCGACGGGCTGCGCATTCCATACGCGCTGCCCTCACGCGACTGGCATCTGTTCACAAGATGTGCCGCGGGCCGAGACCACGCCCGATGGCCATATGGTCGCGTGCCATCATTGGAAAGACATCGGTGCAAGCGCCCGTTTCATCACCCTGATCAGCCGAAGCCCGGCCACCGAAGCCCGGCTCGCACTCTACCGAAAAGCGACGGAGGGGGCGAAGATCACCCCGATCGCGCAACCCAATCCTGACAGAGAGGAAATTTGATGAAGACCCTGACCCTCACCACTGCTGCCCTGGCGCTTTTGGCCACGGGCGTTATGGCTCAAGATTTGCGGATCGCGCTGCAATCGGATGCCGACATCCTGGATCCCGACCAGTCCCGGACCTTCGTGGGGCGCATCGTCTATGCGTCAATGTGCGACAAGCTGGTGGACATCACACCGGACCTTGAGATCATTCCGCAGCTCGCGACCGCATGGACGGTGGCAGAGGATGGCATGTCCATCGATATGACCTTACGCGAAGGGGTCGTGTTCCATGACGGGACGGCGTTTAATGCGCAGGCCGTCGCGGATAATATCGAGCGATCCCAGACGCTTGAAGAAAGCCGTCGCAAATCCGAGCTGTCCTCGATTTCCTCGGTTGAGGTCACCGGAGACTATACGCTGACGTTGGGCCTGAAAGCGCCGGATGCTACCGTGATGGCGCAACTGGCGGACCGCGCAGGTATGATGATTTCGCCGACGGCGGCGGCAGAGCAGGGGGCCGATTTCGGATTGGCGCCGGTCTGTTCCGGCCCGTTCAGCTTTAGTGAGCGGGTGGCGCAGGACAGGATTGTCCTGACCAAGTTCGCGGATTACTGGAATGCGGATCAGATCAATTTCGACAGTGTAACCTTCCTGCCGATCCCGGATACCACTGTGCGTCTGGCCAACCTGCAATCGGGTGATATTCACATGTTGGAGCGTCTCGCCCCGACCGATCTGGCGCAGGCGGAGGCGGATGCGGGCATCACTGTCGTCTCCGCGGTGTCCCTGGGGTATCAAGGCGTTACCTTTAATGTCGGCAATGGTGAAAAGTCCGACACTCCATGGGGCAATGACAAGCGCCTGCGGCAGGCCTTCAGCTATGCCATGGACCGTGAAGCGATCAATCAGGTGGTGTTTGAGGGTGCATATGCGCCGGGCAACCAGTCTTTCCCACCGACCTCTCCATGGTACAACGCCGAGTTTCCGATCGAAGCGCGCGATGTGGAGAAAGCCAAGGCCCTGCTGGCTGAAGCCGGTTTCCCGGATGGGATTGATCTGACCGTGCAGGTGCCCAATACCACGATCCCCTTGCAGCTGATGCAGGTGGTGCAGGCGATGGCGGCCGAGGCGGGTATTCGTGTCGAGATTGTCTCCAAGGAATTCGCCACCTTGCTGTCGGACCAATCCGCAGGAGACTATCAGGCAAGCCAGATCGGCTGGTCGGGCCGGGTCGATCCCGATGGCAATATCCATCAGTTCGTCACCACCGACGGCGGTATCAATGACAGCGGTTTCTCGCATCCGGCGGTGGATGAGGCGCTGAATGCGGCGCGGTCGCAGGCCGATACGGCCGCACGCAAGGCGCAGTATGATGCCGCGCGCGCGATCCTGATCGACGAGGCGCCGCTGGTCTATCTCTATCACCAGAGCTGGATCACTGCGATGGACGCCAAACTGACAGGCTACACCCCCTATCCGGATGGTATGATCCGCCTCGAAGGCGTGTCCCTGTCCGAGTAAACCGTCACGTTCCCGCCCCTGATCCAGGGGGCGGGATCCTCCAATTCGAGGCCCTGCATGCTCAGTTTCTTCCTGCGTCGCGTCGCCATCGCACTCCCGACGATCCTGCTGATCTCGGTGTTCGTCTTTGCGCTGCAGAAACTGTTGCCGGGCGATCCGCTGCTGGTGCTTGCGGGCGAGGAACGCGACCCCGAAGTGCTTGAATTCCTGCGCGAAAAGTACCGACTGAACGACCCGATCCCGGTGCAATATCTGACCTGGGTCGGCAACGCGCTGCAAGGCGATCTTGGGACATCCTTCCGGACCAATCAGCCGGTGACAGAACTGATCGCGCAAAAGCTGCCGGTCACGATCCAGCTTGCGGTCATGTCTTTGATCTTCGCCGTGGTGATTGGCATTCCGGCGGGAATTTTGTCCGCCTACCGCAAGGGAACCGTGACGGATTACGTGGCGAATGTTGTGGCGCTGTCCGGCCTGTCGATCCCGAATTTCTGGCTGGGGATCATGTTGATCCTGCTTGTCTCAGTAAAATGGCAGCTCTTGCCCGCCTCCGGCTATGTCCCGCCGGGCGAGGATTTGTGGCAATCGATCCGCACCATGCTGATGCCTGCCTTTGTGTTGGGCACGGCGCTGGCGGCGACGCTGATGCGGCACACCCGCTCGGCCATGCTGGGCGTGTTGACCTCTGACTATGTCCGCACCGCCCGCGCCAAGGGGTTGTCCGAGCGCAAGGTGGTGCTGAAACACGCCTTTCGCAATGCGCTGACGCCCATCGTGACGCTGACGGCGCTGCTCTTCGGTGAGTTGATCGCGGGGGCGGTTCTGACGGAACAGATTTTCACCATCCCGGGCTTTGGCAAACTGGTGGTGGATGCGGTGTTCAACCGCGACTACGCCGTGGTGCAGGGTATTGTTCTGGTCACGGCGGTGGGCTTTATCGTCATGAACCTGCTGGCTGACATGGCCTATTTCCTGCTCAACCCCCGCCTGAGGAACGCGTGATGGTCGCCCCCGCCGATACCGCCACGCTGTCCAAGCCGGAAAACCGGGTCTGGAAGAAGTTTCGCACCCACAAGTCCGCCATGCTGGGCGGTTTTCTCGTGGTGTTTTTCATCGCGATTGCACTCCTGGCGCCGCTGTTGCCGATCCCCGATCCGGCGGCGACGGACTGGGGGGCCGTGCGCAAGGCCCCCTCGGCGGCACATTGGATGGGCACCGATGAGATCGGGCGCGATGTGCTGTCGCGGATGATCTGGGGGGCTCAGGCCTCGCTTTTGGCAGGGGTGGTCTCGGTCGGCATCGCTGTGGCCGTCGGTGTGCCCTTGGGCATCATTGCGGGCTATTTCGGCGGCTGGATCGATGCGGTCATCTCACGTTGCACCGAGGCGCTTTTGGCAGCACCTTTCCTGATCCTCGCGATCGCCCTGGCCGCGTTTCTGGGGCCAAGCCTGACCAATGCGATGATCGCCATCGGCATCTCCGCGACACCGCTTTTCATCCGCCTGACGCGCGGCCAGGTCATCAACATTAAGGTCGAGGATTACGTCGATTCCGCCCGCGCCATCGGCCTGCCCACGCGCCTGATCCTGTCGCGCTACATCCTGCCCAATGTGTTGCCGCCGATCCTGGTGCAGGCCACACTGACCATCGCCACCGCCATCATCGCCGAGGCCTCCTTGTCCTTTTTGGGTCTTGGCCAGCAACCCCCGGCTCCCAGCTGGGGCTCGATGCTGAACACCGCCAAGAACTTCCTCAATCAGGCGCCGTGGATGGCGCTTTACCCGGGCATCTCGATCTTTCTGGTGGTGCTGGGGTTCAATCTTCTGGGCGACGGGTTGCGCGATGCGCTTGATCCGCGCGAACACTGAAAGGCAGCCGATGACATTCACCACGCGCCCCGAGATCAGAGGCACATTTGGCGTCGTGACCTCAACCCACTGGATTGCCTCTGCGGTCGGCATGTCGATCCTGGAGCGTGGCGGCAATGCATTCGACGCGGCGGTGGCCACCGGCCTGACCTTGCAAGTGGTGGAGCCGCATCTGAACGGTCCCGCCGGGGACATGCCAGCGATTTTTCAGAAAGCCGGAGAAGACGTACAGGTCCTCTGCGCGCAAGCCCCGGCGCCAGCGGCGGCCACGATTGCCCATTACCGTGCGCAGGGGCTGACCCTGATCCCGGGTTCCGGCCTGCTGGCCACGGTGATTCCCGGCGCATTCGATGGCTGGATGTTGATGCTGCGGGACCATGGAACACTGAGCCTGCACGAGGTCATGGCCCCCGCCATCGGCTATGCAAGAGACGGCCACCCGGTGTTGCCGCGCGTCGCCCATACCATTGCCGGTCTGGCCGCGTATTTCGCCGACCATTGGCCGAGCAGCGCGGCGGTCTGGACGCCGGATGGGGTGGCGTCGGAGCCCCACACGCTGTTCAAAAACCCTGATTTGGCGGGCACCTACGAGCGGCTCGTCGTGTCCGGAGAAGCAAAGAGCGATGATCGAAAAGCGCAGATCGATGCCGCCCGCGAGGAATGGGCCGAGGGGTTTGTGGCCGATGCCGTGGACAGCTACCTGCGGGAGGCGGAGGTCATGGATGTCTCTGGCAGCACGCATCGCGGCGTTCTGACCAAGTCAGACATGGCGGATTGGCGCGCCAGCTATGAGCCGTCGCTTTCCATCGATTATCGCGGATGGACGGTGCATAAGGCCGGTCCGTGGTCGCAGGGGCCGGTGCTGTTGCAGGCGCTTGCCATTCTGAAGCACCATGAGATCGCCACCCTGGACCCGCTGGGCGCAGATTTCGTGCATACGGTCATTGAGGCGATCAAGCTCGCCTATGCGGATCGCGAAGCCTATTACGGGGACCCGCGTCACAGTGACATCCCAATGGATCACCTGCTGTCGGAGGCCTACAGTGCCAAGCGCGCGCAGATGATCGGGTCCTCCGCCAGCCTAGAGCAACGCCCCGGGCTTGTTCCTGGGTTCGAACATTTGGCTGAGGCCTATGGGGCCCGGGCGGCGCGCGATTTTGGTGTCGCGGATGCGGCACCGCAGGAACCGACGATGGCGCATCTGACCGAAAAACGTGGCGATACCGTGCATCTCGACATCATCGACCGCTGGGGCAATATGGTCGCGGCCACACCTTCGGGCGGATGGTTACAGTCCAACCCTGTCGTACCCGGACTGGGGTTTGCGTTGAATTCACGTGCCCAGATGTTCTGGCTCGAAGAAGGGCTGCCCTCATCGCTCGCGCCCGGCAGGCGGCCGCGCACCACGCTCACCCCCTCGCTTGCGACCCACGCAGATGGTCGGCGTATGGTATTTGGGACGCCGGGTGGTGACCAGCAGGACCAATGGCAGCTGATCTGGTTCCTGCGGTTTGTGCATTGGGGCATGGAATTGCAGGCCTGTATCGATGCGCCGCTGTTCCATTCGATGCATTTTCAGAGTTCTTTTTACCCGCGCGACGCCAAGCCTGGCGAAATGATGCTGGAGCCTGCGTTCGGGGATGCCGTGATCGATGATCTGCGCAGGCGGGGCCATATCGTTCACGTCGCCGAACCCTGGTCCGTGGGCCGTTTGACGGCGGCGCTTCGTGATCCCGATGGAGTGCTGCGCGCCGCTGCCACCCCACGCCTGATGCAAGCCTATGCGGTGGGCCGATGACCTGGAGTTTAATTGCCCGTGATGGCGCAGAGATCGGCCTGATCGTTGCCTCCAAGTTTTTCGCTTGCGGTGCGGTTGTGCCCTATGTGGGGGCACACACCGCAGTTGCAAGCCAGGCGTTTTGCAACCCGCTCTGGGGGACGGAAGGACGTCTGCGGTTGGAGGCCGAGAACGCCGATACGGTGCTTGCTGATCTGGTGGCCCGCGATGACGGGCGCGCGATCCGGCAGGCGCATATGACGGATGCGCAGGGGAACTTCGCGGCTTTTACGGGGGACGACTGCGTCGATTGGGCAGGACACCTTATCCGAGACGATCACTCGGTAGCGGGCAATATGCTGACCGGGCCAGAGGTGATTGCGGCGACGTCTGATGCCTATCAGAATGCTTCGGGCGCTTTCGCGGACCGTCTGATTGCTGCGATGCGCGCCGGTGAGACGGCAGGCGGTGACAAGCGGGGGCGGCAGGCGGCGGGCTTGACCATTCACCGCGGTGAGGATCACCCATGGTTGTCGTTGCGCGCGGACGACCACGCCGATCCTCTGAGTGAATTGGACCGCCTCTGGCAGGTGGCCCAGGAACGCTATGTCCATTTCACGCTTGGGATGCCCACGCGCGCAGCATTTTCGGGCAGCCCGACCCGCGATCATATCGACGCCGCTATTGCCGAAGCCGATGCGCGTCGGATATCGGAAGGTCGCCCCAGTCAATCGCACGCCGTGGACATATGAACGACCCGTTGAAACACCGCTTGATGCGCCTGATCGAGATCGAACTGCCCGCGGATGGCCGGTTGCCGACCGAGCGCGCGCTGGCTGAGCGCTTCGATACGTCACGCAGGCTGATCCGGCAGGTGCTGGACCAGCTGGAAGTCGAGGGTCTGGTTTGGCGCAAGCAGGGGTCGGGCACCTACGCGGGCCAGCCTTCGGATCCGACGGGCGATCTGGCAGCGCGCATCGCGGGAGAGACCGATCCCATTCAGGTGATGGAAGCGCGTTTGTGCATCGAACCGGAGCTGGCCGCGCTCTGCGCCACCCGCATGACCGACGAGGAAATCACGCGCCTGCGCACCTTGGCCTCGCGGCAGATTGCGGCGGATGCCCAGACGATTGAGCTTTGGGATGGGGCGTTGCACCGTCTAATCGCGCAATGTGCGCGCAACCGGCCCTTGCTGACAGCGTTTGCGTTGCTGGATCGCATCCGCTCCAACCCCGAGTGGGTGGCGGTGCGAGCAAGGGCGCGGAGCCGGTCCTCGCTGGCTGTGCCCCACAGCGAGCATGAGGTGCTGATTAATGCGATCGCAGCGCGGAGCCCGAACGCCGCCCGGCAGGCTATGTACGATCACCTCTCGGCACGTTTTGCGGCCCTGAAAGTGGAATTCGAAAGCGGCGTTCGTGAGGTCAGCGAATAGGGTTATTGCGCGTCTGGGACGCGGCCTATTCGCTGGTTCATCTATCTATATTTTTGCAGGAGGAAATAGCGACGAGCTTGGTCCGCCGAGTGGATCAGACGCGCAGGCCAGGCAAAGTCAGAGCGCCGTGACCGCTCATTAGGACTTTCCCATCCGCATGTTTTGGATGGCAGCCTGCGCGCTTTGAGACAGGCTGCGGATTTCGGTGCTGATATGGGCAAACCCGGCCCCCATATCACCGACGCGCGCGGCCTCAACGGATGCGTTGATCGCGACAAAGAAGATCTTCTTGCTGATGACATCCAGCTCCGCGATGGAGTGTTCGGACATATTTGCATGTTTATGCTGGCGCGTCAGAACCATCGTCAGAAAGGTTTCGCGAAAGACATCGATCACCTCGAGAACCAGCGGGCGCATATCGTTTTGCACCATTTGCATCAGGTCTTTGGCGCGCTGATCATCAGATGAGCCGTGCACAAAGGTTTTCACGGCAGCATGCACTTTTTCAACAGCATCCGCGGCTGCTGCGCAGGTCTTGTACCGTTCCGCATCAACCGCAGCGCCAGCCGGTTCGAGATATTCCTTGCCATGGCTCCGCAATAGATCAGCGGCGCGATCCATTTTGGGCGAAAGGATCGAAAGATCGTCTGACCCGTCTTTTTGCAGGATGAAATCAACAGGCAGCCATAGACTTGGCAGGATTTCATCTTCCAGCTGTACAATCGGATCTTTGGCCCAGTCGAGGTTCAATTCCATATGCGCATCTTCTCATCCATCAGAGCGGCTAACGCATATCCGCAAGAAGTTTATGAAGTGAGAACAATATCGGATCACTTGAATGAAATGGAGCGCAAATGCGCCACATATCGCAATCCGGCTGGGTACATGGACCACCGCGAAAAGGATCGATCAAACACTGCCTGCCCGGGAAATCTGCTCAGCCGTCCGCGCAGTTTTCCTTCAACACCTTATAGGTTCGATCAATTACGGCGCGTACTTCCGGCAGAAACCTGTCTTCGTGATGGGTCACAAGCCATTGATCGTGATCAAGCTCCTCAATCGGCGGCGTCAGCGGTTTCAGCGCATCATAGCGTCTGCCAATGAATGTGGGCAGCAGCGCGCGCGTTTCCCCCTTGAGCGTCAGGTCCAATGCATTGCGCGGATTGGTCACCTCTATGGCAGGGCCGCCAGCACTTTGGTCCTTGAGCCACTGCGCGGAGGGCGTTCGCCCGATCACCCGCGCCCAGGGCAGCACACTGGCCTCTTTGGCGTAGATCGCGAACCGGATGCGACCAACCCGCCGACCCGCCAACCCCAATCCTTCCGGGCGCCTGTTGCGCACGCCGATCACGACCTCGCGTCTGGCAATGTCGAGCATATCGTCCGCCGCGACGAAACGGAGCTGAACCCGGGTTTGCCCGACGAGATTGGCCGCTGCATCACAAAGCACATGTGTCACCCAGGTGCCTGCGGATACCTTAACGATTGGTATGCTATGCCCGGATGCCTGTTCGACAATTGGCTGTATCCGGGTTTCAAGCGCCGTGGCTTGGACCAGCAGTTGTTGCCCCTCTTCGGTCAAGGTGTAGCCTCTGGCATGACGCTGAAAGAGCTCCATTCCCAACTGCCGCTCCAGAGTCAGTATCCTGCGGCCGAGTGTTGGCGCACTCTTCCCGGTTGCGACCGTCGCTGCCGCAAGACCGCCACCCCGGGCCACGGCGAGGAAAAGGCGTAAATCGTCCCAATCGAAATTCGTTTCATTCATGAAACGATCATTGCAATAGATTTCATGGATGTGAAGAGGCGTTAGGTGCAGGCTGCGCGAGGACATTAGCGCAGGAGACAGCATATGAATTTTCTTGATCAGGAGATCGCCCCTTTGGGAATGGGCTGTTGGCCCATTGGCGGAGCCATGTTTACGGGTGATCAGCCGCTGGGCTACGCAAATTCCGACGATGCGGAATCCATACGGACCATTAACGCCGCTTTGGACGCGGGCATTACGCTTTTTGACACTGCGGCTGCCTATGGTGCAGGGCATGCGGAGCGGCTGCTGGCCCGCGCGCTGAAAGACCGTCCTGATGCAATGCTGGTTACAAAGATCGGGATCACGATCGATGAAACCAGCAAGCAATTGTCCTTTGAGGACGCTGAGCCGGAAACGGTGCTGCCTGCGATCGAGGCCTGCCTATCGCGCCTGCAACGGGATCGCATTGATTTGATGCTCTTGCACCAAAATGGATTGGCCGTTGACCGGGCAGAAGCGGTCTTTGACGAGATGGAAAAAGCCCGCGCTGCGGGCAAGATCCGATCATACGGATGGAGCACGGATTTTGCGGAAAGCGCATCTGCGCTCGCCAAACGGAAGCATTTCACCGCGGTGCAGCACGCGATGAACGTCTTGGTGGATGCGCCGGACATGCAGGAAGTGGCAGACCGTCATGATCTGACGGCCTTGATCCGTTCCCCTCTTGCCATGGGGCTTCTGTCAGGAAAGTATGGCAAAAACGATGCGGTGTCCGCGGATGACATCCGGGCGACGGACAGTCTTATGATCAGGTATTTCGAGGGCGCAAAGGCCAATCCAGCGTTCCTGACTCAACTCGACAGGGTGCGCGAATTGCTCATGAGCGATGGCCGCAGCCTGGTGCAGGGGGCGATTTGCTGGCTGTGGGCCAAAAACGATCGGAATATTCCCATTCCCGGCGCACGGACGGTGGAACAGATTACCGGGATCGCGGGGGCGCTGGCCTTTGGCCCGTTGCCGGGCCCAGTGATGGCGGAGATTGAACAGGCAATAGAGCGCGATCAGATTGACACCAACGCAGAGGGCGAACGTTAGATCATCACTGCCATGGCTGCTCTCGGCGCCGCGTCGCGCAGGTCACGGACTGGCTGGCCGAAGTGTCAATCCACTCAAGAAGACGCCTCAAAGAAGTCGGCACCAAACCTGTCCTGCAGGAACTGATCTTGTTCGGCAGTGGCGTTTTGCAACTGCTCGATCACGAAATCCGGAATGATCATAGGTGCCGTTTGATGCACTTGCTGATGCGCGGTTTTGTAGTCTTGCGATGGCAGACCGCAATGGCTCTCGATTTGCCGCAAAACGCCAAGCGGGTCTTTTCTGATCCTGCCAAACGGCAAATACAGCAACTGATCCGGCGCAAACCGAGCGTCCCAGCGGGCGACGTTTGCCTTGTAGTCCCCGCGTGTTTTCAGTGCGGGCATCTCCAGCAATTCGTTCCAGTCGGTCTGACTGGTTGGGGGGACCTTCTTGCGCTGTGCTGCCATACGCAGCTGTGACGTCAGCCGGTCCAGCGGGTTTCTGATGATGTAGATCAGTTTTGCTTCAGGCAGGAAGCGTTTGAAAAAATCGACCCCCGCGTCTGGAATACAGGAGTATTCAGGCGTCACATCCAGACACATTTGATCCAGCGCGGCGCGTGAAAACACGAACTTGTACCACGTTCCGTTCAGAATGGGGCGTTCCTCCAAACGGCTCAGATAGTTGAGATAGTCCTCATTGGGCGGTACCGTTTTGGCAAGGTGACGTGCACGTGCTTCTTTTAAACCCTTTTTGACGTGCCACGGTGTCCAGCGGCGACATTCCTGCACGAATTTATGGTCAAAGAAATGCAGCTCCTTGAACGGAGGTACCCAGATGTCGGACCGCGCCGACAGCGTTACATGCAGCCACGAGGTGCCGGCCTTTTGCGCACCGATGCAGACGATCTCCGGCTTGCGTCCGGCGTTCATTGTGCCTCCCAATTCAGATCGCGTGCCAGAACCACATTTTCCAAGGAGCGAAGCGCGACCATATCCGCGTCATACTTCTCTTTGGAATGTTGAACCTGATCAGGTTTCCAGGGACTGGCGATCACCTTTCTCAGGATAGCGTCCTGAGTGCCGAACTCCTGAAAAAACGCGCTGGTTCTGTCTGTCCACTCCGTGATGGAGCCGGGCGCTTTGGATTTCATGGATTTGAGATAGGGCCGTCGCCCCGCGTCGGCCAAGCAGGAGGCTGGATACTTCCCGATGTTTTGAAAGAGATGTGTTTCTGGATGTCCTGTGATCAGGCTAACCACTGGCGCCCAGTTTTGCGGTAGCGTGTCCGCATCCAATATCACAAGCAACGCCTCTGGCCATGCTTTCTGAAGTCGCCAGATAAAATGTGTCCAGGAAAAATCGATTTGATCCGGATAAGACGTGACAAGTTCACCGAATAGCTCGTTGTTTTGCAATTCGACTTCAAGAAATGCGGTGTAATGCCGGATACAAAGAAACAGCGCGATTTCCTGTCCGAGCGTCAATTGCCGCAACAGCGCAATCTTGGTTTCCATGCTCGGATAGAAGAAGCCGTCCATCAACGCGTTTTTACGGCTTCCGATAAAGGCATCGTAGTTGTAGACCACGCGTTCGGTTTCATCATATTCGAGAACCGTATCAACATAGGATTGATAGGCTGCCGGCGTGGCCAGTTCATGAGCGGGACTTTTCAAAATGCTGCTTAGCACCTCGCGATGCATCTTTGCCGCCGGAAATTCAGCACCCACCTCCAAAAGCCGATCGGGGTTCCGCGCCAGCAGCCTTTGTAAGGGAAGCGACAGTGGTGTATGGGGCCCGAGAATAAAACTGTGACTGTAGGCGCCTACCATTTATTTGCGCGCGTCCATCAGAGTTTCCTTCTCATCATGCGGTGCATTCTCTTTTTGGTGTCCTCTTCCAGCAAAGGTACCTGAGGTTTGCCAAAAATCCGGGCGAACCTTCTATAAACGGTTGGCCCTCTCCTGAGCCGTTCAATCACTTCCGTCAAGACTTTCCCTGCGGTTGGTGACAGGTCCGCAACGTGGCCGGATCGCTCAAACATGTTTTCGATCATATCGCCTTTTTCTGTCCAAAAGGTGCGCATTCCGTCGAAAAGCGCCCCACCTGACGCCACTCGTTTCTTAGGGGGCCATGGTCGCTGGGGATAGTAGACGGTGAGTTCGCTTTCGTGCAGTTTAGTGGTGTTGGCCAGGATGCTCGCATTCAGCCCGACTGCGCGCTCCGTGTCCGTGCGCCCGTAATCTGCAATGGTGTCTGATACCGAGACAAGCCAGCGGAGCGAAAGCTCAGATTGGATCGCGGCAAATTGTTCATCCAGAATGCGCCAGAAGAGCGTCATCGCGTTCTTGCATTCAGGGTCTCTGCGCAGGACGACGATGGTACAGGCAAGCAGATGGGATAGTCGCGACGCGCCGCAGAACTCTGGTTGAAGCTGGCGGAAATGCTCCATGAATTCGCTGGATCTGCCAGCCCAGCTTTCGCTTGGTTTGCCGGGAATGATCTCATCGACAAAGGGTTCCAGCGCGCAGTCCTCACTGGGCAGAGCCTCCTGAATCGCATCTAAAAAAACCTTGCGATCAGAAAAATATGTAGGCCAAAGTCCAAAAACCGATGGCTCGGATGTGCTGGGTTCAGCGAAACTGTTGCCTAAAGGCTGGTCAACGTCTTGCGCACCTTCCGGCGCGTACCCCAGTTCTTGATAGTCATTTCGGAAAATCTCTTGAAACCGATCCTCATCTGCCGCGCTCCATACCTCGTCTGAGCTCTCATGCTTCAACGATTCACGCAGCTTAGGCAGCTCTGCCGACGTTTCCAGCTGTGCGCATAAGCGCGCAAAATCACTCTCCAGATCTTCGAGCCGCAACACGAAATTGGCCGCCGAAAGGCAATGGAATGGATGCGTTTGGGGTAGCATATGGTGTTTAAGGTTCCAGGGCAGGGACCTTTGACTGCGGTCATATCCAATCCAGGGGTCTTCGATGACATCCAGCGCCGTCGTTATCGTCAGATCGGGCCAGCGCGGTTGAGCATAGTAATCTCCTTCGAGCATGTTGCCGTATTTGAACATGCGAAACGCAGAGAGAAAGCGTTCTCTTGGGTCGCGGATGATGGTGAACCGGAAGAGACCATCATACCGGTCGGGAATGTGGCCAAAGTACCGTTGTACAATGCCGCCATTTAAAGCTTTTCGCACAGAGGTACCGCCGGTTTTGGGGATGTGGATAAAAACGACGTCAGGGTTTCGCAGGATAAAGTTCGTCATCGCGCCCTTGTTTTCTGTGGATGGCAGGAATGGTCAACCTGCTGCTATTTTGCTGCTCCAAAGCTTCGCAGACAATGCCCGAAACATACCGGTGGAACCATAGTGTCATTAAAAACACCCTCAGGTTTTCCGGAATGCGTGTTCATTTGCCTCAGTGCACCCGGCCAGCCATCGCCGTCGCAATGGTCTGCCCCACTGCTTACCCTGCGTAGCCGAATTGCCGCGGCAGCCAGAGCACCAGTTCGGGCCAGATCACCAGGCTCATCAGCGCGAGAAGCAGGGCGATCAGAAAGGGCCAGATTTCGCGGATGATTTCGGACAGCGGGATGCGTGTGACAGCGTTCAGCACAAAGAGCAGGATGCCATAGGGCGGGGTGATCAGGCCGATCATGCAGTTGACCACGGCGACGACACCGAAATGCACAAGATCGATGCCCAGCTCCCGGCAGGTCGGCAAGAAGAGCGGAATGATGACCAGGATGATTGTTGTGGCATCCAGCACACAGCCCAGCAGCAGCAGCAGCAGGTTTACGCCCAGCAAGAACAGAAGTGGGTCGATGTCGAGCCCGACCAGTCGTGCCGCCAGCAGGCTGGGGATGTTTTCCGAGGCCACAACGAAATTGAGGATCAACGCGCCGCCGATGACCAAACCCACAGCTGCCGAGGACCGCGCGCTTTCTACCAGGATACCATAAAGTGCGCGAAAGCTGAGGGCGCGGTAGAAGAGCGCCGCCAGCAGCAGGGCATAGAAGGCGGCCACGGCGGCGGCTTCCGTAGGCGTGGTGACACCACCGTAGATACCGTAGAGCAGAATGGCGGGCATCAGCAGGGCGGGGAAGGCGTTGACCGTGCGTCCGGGCAGTTGCGACAGAGGCACAGGCTCTTCCAGCGCGAACCCGCGGCGGTGCGACAGGAAAGTGTTCATCGCCATCAGCACCAGTCCCATCATCAGCCCCGGGATGATGCCGCCCAGAAACAGGTAACCGATGGAAGAGTTCGAAACCAGCGCATAGAGCACCATGGGGATCGAGGGCGGAATAATGGGGCCGATGGTGGCAGAGGCGGCGGTGATGGCGGCGGCATAGCCACGGGTGTAATGGCCGCTCTTGGTCATCATGCCGATGATAATCTTGCCAATCCCTGCTGCATCCGCCACTGCGGATCCCGACATGCCGGAAAAGATCAGGGAGGCCACCACATTGACGTGCCCAAGCCCACCGCGGAACCGTCCGACCAGCGCGACACAGAACCCTAGCAACCGGTCACTGATCGTGCCCGCATTCATGATGTTGGCAGCGACGATGAAGAGCGGCACCGCCAGCAGGATAAAGCTCTGATAGAGCCCGTCCATGAGGACCTTCCCGGCAATGCCAATGCCTTGGCCAGAGACCGTGAGGTACCCCAGAGAGGCGATCAGAATGGCATAGGCAATGGGCGCGCCGATCCCGGCCAGAAAGAACAATAGACCAATGCAGGTAAGAAACTCCGCGCTCATCTATCGGTGTCTTTGCCGGGGTCATCGACGCCGTATCTGAAGGCGCGATACACCGCCCACCCGTAGCGCAGGGAAACGGCGATCAGAAAGAAGATGTAAATCGCATAGATGTCGCGCATCCGGATCCAGTCACCAAAGACGCTCGAGAGGGTTGCGGTCTTCTTCAGGCGCAGAATGTAGAATTTTGACCAGGTGGGTTCGATTGAGACTAGCAGTCCGATGGAAATTGCCAGCCCGGAAATGATGATGAACCAGCGTCGCACAGCGGGTCGGACCGAAAGGAACAGGATATCAAACGTCACGTGATCGCGTTCGCGAACCACAAAGGCGTTGCCCCAGAAGATCAGCCAGACCCAGAGCAGCAGGCAAAACTCCAGCGTCCAGCCGTAAAGTGACGGATCCAGAAACGGAAACTGGGCGGGCAGCCATGCCAGACGGGCGGAATAGCGCACCGTGATTTGCACAATGAACGTCAGAAACATAAGCGCCATCATCAAGGCGGCCACGGCCTGCGCAAAGTGACTGAGGGCGGATGTGATGGGTTTCATGGATGTTTCCGCGCGGGCCTGTGATCTTCAGCGGGCGCTGAGCAGATCACGGGGCGAAGGGCGCAAAACGCGCCCTCCACCCTGCCTGATCAGTTGCCAAGGGCGTTGATCTTGTCCAGCACACCGTCGGGCCAGCTCGCGGCGAGCTCGGATCCCGCGTATTGCCCCTGCACATGCTCGCGGAAGGCTTTGAGATCGGGTTCATAGACCGAAAGCCCCTGTTCCTTAAGGAAAGACACCAGATTGGCTTCCTTCTCCAACTGTTTCATCCGGCCGCTTTCTGCGGCCGCTTCGGCGGCAGCCTGAACCGTCGCCTGCTGTTCAGGTGTGAGACCGTCCCAGACCGATTTGGAAAATGCGACGTAGTTCAGATCGACCAAATGCGAGGTCAGGGCGATCTGATTGGTCACTTCGTAGAATTTAGCATCCACAACGGTGGGCAGAGGGTTGTCCTGTCCGTCAACCGATCCGGTCTGCAGCGCGGTGTAGACCTCGGTAAAAGACATCGGTGTCGGGTTTGCCCCGAGGGCCTTACCCAGAAACTGCCAGGCATCCGTGCCCGGCATCCGCAAGTTCACCCCGGCCAGATCGGCGGGGGTCATGACCGTCAGTTCATCCTTGGTCTGGCGCAGGTTCACATGACGGCGGCCCAGATACATGACCGCCAGCAGCTTCACGCCCAGCTCATCCTCGGCCTTTTGCTTGAACGGTTCCATCAGCGGATCGTTGAACACGGCCACCTGATGCGCCGCGTCCTGATGCACATAGCCGGTGGCGAAGATCGAGAATTCGGGGAAGAACTGCGCCAGCTCCTGCGCCGAGGCAATCGACATTTCCAGATCGCCGGACGCAATGGCCTCAAGCTCCGAGGATTGTGCGATCAGTGACCCGTTGTAATGCGGCTCATAGGTGGCGAACTCAGCCACGGCAGGCGCAAAAACTTCGGCGAGCGCGACAGACCGCTGATCGGTTTCCGATGCCGGCGTGGACATGCGCAGCGTGATCTGATCAGCCGCGTAGGCGGGCAATGCCAGTGTCGCGGCGGTGAGCGCCATCAGGGTGCGCCGTGTCAAATTCATCATGTTAAAGTCTCCTCCGTTTTGAATGTGGTTTTGAACCGCTTGCTTTTCCGCAAGGCTGACGCCTTATCGAAAGTCTTCCTGTAATCCCAAGGCGCGCCGACGGGCGCTTTCGATATGTGTGTGAATGGCCGCCACCGCCGCAGGCTCATCACGGGCGCTCAGCGCGGCGCAAATGACCAGATGCTCGTCCAGAACCGGCACCACCAATTCCGGCAGCATCCGCGTGTCGGAATTGCGGATAAGCCTGATTTTTATGGCGTTCACCCGGTGAATGTCCGAGATGATCGGATTGCCCATCGCGTCGATGATCCGGTCGTGAAAGGCCCAGTCGATTTGCTGGGCGCGCTGCAATACGTCCGGTGACACATGGGCGATGGCCTCCTGACGAATGTCGCGGTGCTGTGCCGTCAGCCGGTCGATCTCCTCGGTTGTCGCGGCCTTGCAAAAGACCGCGATGGCTTCCCCTTCGATGATGTGCCGCAGCTGGAACGCGTTGCGCACCAGGTCAAGGTCAATGGACAGAACCTGAAGGCCGCGCTTGGGGACGGTTTTGATCAGCCCGTCCGCCTCCAACCGCGGGATCATCTCGCGAATGGCGCCCAGTGGCATGCCGGTGAGCGCAACCAACTCGCGTTGCGACACGATTTGTCCGGGGCTGATGTCGCGCGCCAGCAGCTTTTGCGTGAAGTTGGAGTAGGCGTGATCCCGCAGGCGCAGGTCGGGCGAGGCACTCATGCGAAAACCTCTCCAGGATAGGCCGTCAGGATCTTTGTGCGGGCGGTGCCGGTCAAAGCTTGCAGGGGTGGGCGGATGTATTCCCAGGCAGTGTTGCTGCTGTTCTGCGCCATTGCCAGTTTCAGGGCGGGGATGACGGGTTCGGAGACGATCAAATCCACCTCCGAGGACAGTTTTTTATCCTCTTTCTGTGTGTCGAACACTGCGCGCACGCGGTCCGGGTAGAGGTTGGCCATCCCGCAGATCGAGCCCGCCGCGCCAAGGGCCGCAGCTTTGTGCAGCAATCGTTCGTCGCCGACCAGAACCGGAATATCGCCGCTGTCAATCAATGCGCGGGTGTTGTCCCAAACGCCAGAGCTGTCCTTGATCGCGATGACCTTGTCCGGGGCGTGTTGGCGCAATCGCATCACCAGATCGCGGGACAGCGGCACATGGGTGATTTGCGGTATGTGATAGAGAATGAACCTGGCACGCGGATCGGCCTCTTCAAACAGACGCAGGTGCCAATCACATAGCGCTTCCTCTGCCACATCCTTGAAGTAGAAGGGCGGCAAAAGCAGGAAATCCGTGATCCCAAGGTCGACGCTTTGCCGGATCTGTCTGACGATATCATCTATGGCGGTGCCACAGAGACCCACCGTCATTCGGGCACTCTCAATGCCGCTTGTGATCGCGGCGGCAATGGTGGCTGACCTTTCCTGCTCTCCGATCGAGGCCCCTTCGCCGGTGGTGCCGAAAAGGGTCACGCCCTGCACCCCCTGCGCCAGCAATTGATTGGCATGCGCGCATAAAAGCGGGGTATCAATGCTGCCGTTTGCCTGAAACGGCGTCAGCAGTGCGGCTGAGATCCCAAAATGCTTGATCGTATCCCCCGTTCTTCGACATATCGTACAGGCCGACTCGTTGGAATTGTTGCTGGCCACACGCTGACTGTCAATCTAACATGTCACAGATCAGTCTAGCACGCCCCAGGGCAAGATGACGAAGGAAGCGACCGGAATGCCGAGGATTATTTGTGCGGGGTTGATCGCGGTAGATCTGGTTTTCGAGGTCGCGCAATACCCTACGGCGGGTACCAAAAACCGTGCATCGACGGCGCATCTGATCCCCGGGGGCGGGGCCATGAATGCCGCCTCTGCGATTGCGGGTCTGGGTGCGGATGTCTGCCTTGCCGGTGCGGTTGGACGGGATGAGTTCGGCACCTTTCTGCGCAAGAAAATGGATGAACGCCAGATAGATAGCACTCATGTGCTGGTCTTGCCGGGGGTGCGCACGCCAAGCTCCACGGTGCTGCTGACACCCAATGGCGATCGGACAATCATCAATCACCGGGATCAGGCTTTCTCCGCCTTTGACATCAATCTGCCGGAGCCTTTTGGTTTTGATGCCGCGCTTGTTGATACCCGGTGGCCGGATGGGGCGTTGCGCATTCTGGAGGCGGCCCAACGGGCAGGCAAGCCGGGTGTCGTTGATGCTGAAGCCCCGGTTAAAATTGCCTCTGAGGCCCTGGGGCTGGCCACGCATATCATCTTCTCAGAACAGGGTTTGACGGATTACATCGGCGCCTGCGATGCGCTGGCGCTCAAGGCGGCGGCCCTGCGTCTGGGCACGTGGTGTGCGGTGACGCGCGGTGCGTCCTCGGTCTTGTGTCACGATGGGCGCATGAAGATCGAAGCGCCCGCCGTGCCCGTCAATGTGCAAAACACGCTGGGAGCCGGGGACGTCTGGCACGGGGCTTTCACGCTGGCTCTGGCGCGGGGGCGACGGGAGATTGATGCGGTCAAATGGGCGAATGCCGCAGCATCCCTCAAGGTCAGCCGACCGGTGCGGTCAGAACATTTTCCGACCGCCGCAGAAACGGATGCAGTGAAAAGGTGAAGCGCGTGGATGGTGCCGCATTATCGCTATTCAGACACAGGCTTTCGCCCTGTTTCTCTAATAGAGAATTTGCAAACCCTAATTTGCAAAGAGACCCGCGAACGTAGTTGCAAACCCCAGAACAATCAGTACCAGACGCAGCAGGGCCGATCCTTTGCCGATCAGCGCGTATGACAGGCATGACAGGCCAAACCCCACGTGCAGAAATGCGGTCAGCGCCCATAACGGCTCCTGTCCGAGCCGAATGAGGCTTGGGTTGGCGATCATACTGAGGGGAATGATGTAGAGGCCGAGGCCAAGGGCCATGGCGGTCACTGCGACGCGCAACCAGTTTTCGCCGATCATGCCGGCCGCGATGAAGACCGCGCCGCAGACCGGGGGCGTGATCGTCGAGAGCAGCGCGAACCAGAAGACGAAGAGATGGGCTTGCAACGGCTCCAGCCCCAGTTCGATCAACGCGGGCCCGGCCACGGAAACGCAGATCACATAGGCCGCGGTTGTGGGGACTTCCATGCCCAGAAGCAGGCAGGCGAGGGCCGTGAGCAGCAGCGCAGGCCAGAGCGCGCCGCCGGAGCCTGACAGGATGACAGAGGTGATCTTGACACCCAAACCCGTGATGCCCAGAACGCCAATGATGATGGAGGCGCAGAGGATGATGGCCGCGATCATCGCAACCTGCTTGCCTGCTGTCAGCATGGCATTGCCCAGTCGCGCAAACCCCTGGGCGACGTTGCGGCGTGGCGTTGCATCGAAAAACAGGGCGGCAATGGCCGCGAAAATCGCGAGAGCCGCGGCATATTGCGGGGTAAAGCCGGAGGCAAACATGGCCAGCAGCAGGACGGAGAAAGGCACCATGAAGAAGGCGGATGTGATCAGAACGGCGCGCCGCGTCGGGCGTTGATCTGCGGGCACCGCCTTGAGTTCAAACCGCTGCGCATAGGCGTTGATGCCCATCCAGACCGCAAGGAAATAGAGGATCGCTGGCAGCAGCGCGGCGAGCATGATCTGTGCGTAAGGCACTCCGGTGAGCTCCACCATGACGAAGGCGCCAGCCCCCATGAGCGGCGGCATGATCTGTCCTCCGGAAGACGCCACAGCCTCCACTGCGGCGGCCAGTCGTTTGGGGTATCCCAGTTTGGTCATGGCAGGCAGCGTGATGGCCCCAGTGGAGGCGACATTGGCTGAGGCGGATCCGGAGATGGAGCCAAAGAGGGCCGAGGACAGCACCGACACCTTGGCCGCGCCGCCCACCAGCCGTCCTGCAGCGGCGGATGCGACATTCATGAAGCCCTGGCCTGCCTCGCCTGCATTCAGCACCGCGCCAAAAATCACGAAGATGGCGACCACGCCAACGGAAACGCCGGTCAGGCTGCCCCAGATGCCGCCTTCGGCAACCACAAGCGTGCCCAGAAAACTGCGCAGCGGCGTGCCGGCATGGCCAAATTCGCCGGGGATGTGTTGCCCGTAGAGCCCATAGAGCAGTGCGGCCAGCGCCACCAGTGGCAGGGGCCAGCCGATCATCCGGCGCGCGCCTTCCATCACGATCAGCAGCAAAACCACCGCCAGCGTGACCTGAAACCCATCCTCAAGAAAACCATATTGGTTGCGCAGCATCTGATGGTTGACGGCGATCCAGATGCACCCGGCAATCCCGATGGCCGCAATCACACTGCCGGTGAAGGTGGAAAAGCGCGTTGTTGCCCCAAAGACAAAAACCCACGGCAGGATCAGCGCCATATGCAGCGGACGCGCCACGAGGTTCGGCACCAGACCGTAAAAAATCAACCCGATATGAAAGACGCAGGTGAGCGCGCCAAGAACGATCCAGCAGTGACGCGCCGTGAGAAATTGCATTGCTGCTCGCCTTTGGACGCCATGCCCCTTGGGCGGGACATGGCGGGTCAGTTACATATGCGCGTCGCTTAAGGTTGCACCGACCTCTTTGTAATAGCGAATTGCACCGGGGTGGATCTGGCTGGTGATGTTGCTGAGCATGTCAACCGACACACCGGCCCACCAGGCGGCGTCACCGGCCATATCAGCCTTGTTTTCCCAATAGGTTTTGGTCAGCAGATAGGCGGTATCCTCGTCCATTTTGGCCGTTGTATAGGCCACCACCGGCAGCGAGGTTGTGGTGATGTCCTGCGACTGCCCCGCGTAGGTACCCGCGGGGATTGTCAGCTGGGTGCGTTTGGTCAGGGCGATCTGATCAGCATCAAGCGACATCACGGTCACACCCGTGGAGGCGGCGGCCTCGATGACATTCGGCGCAGGGTAGGAGCCTGCGGTGACGAACCCGTCGATCTGGCCGTTTTTCAGGGCGTTCACAGCGTTGGACAGTTCGGAATCCGCCAGCGTGACTTTATCCTCCAGACCAAAGAGCCCCAGATATTTCGCGCCCTCCCGCGCGCCAAAGGAACCGCTGCCCAGCAGGATGGTTTTGCCTTCCATATCGGCAAAGCTTTTCACACCGCTGGCCTCGGACATGACAAAATGCATGGTCAGAGAGGGGATCGGGAAAAGCGCCTGGATCTCGCCGAAGGACGGATCGGATTTGCCCTCGAACATCGCCTTGCCGTTCTGCGCCAAGCCGATCAGCGCGGGCGGGGTGGTGAAGACGTAATCGCCCCCGCGCGCCCGCACTTCCATCACGTTCTGAACCGACCCCTGGCTTTCCTCCACAGTGACCGAAACATCGCCGCCCGTGCCGGCTTTCATGGCTTCGGCCAGTTGGACGGCCATCTGGTAATAGGAGGATCCGGCTTTGGCCGATTTATAGGTGACCCGCGTTTCAGCGCTGGCCGCCGTGCCAATTGCAATGGCCGTGGCGGCAATCACGCTGATGGATTTCAGAAATGTCATGTCTCTTCTCCCTGCACTATGGGGGGAACATCCTCTTTCGCACGAAAAAGCGCAAGACTTGATGCGATGGCAGATGGAGCGCGTGTTTTTTGGTGCAGAGCGATGAAATGCGGGTAGGCCAGATCTCCCGACCCGCATCGACAACTTGCTGCCCCTGAAACAGGGACCTCAGTCGTTGGCCTCAGGCGGCAGGAAGTCCACGTCATGGTCAGCCGAGATTTTCACCACTTTCTCCACATCCGTGAGGTCGTGCAATTCCTCGAAAAGGTCTTTCAATTTGCCCATCGGGGAGACCCAGAAGAGCGCGCGACAGGGCTTGTCCGACTTATTGAAATACCCGTGCGGGATGCCGCGCGGCATACGCACAATGTCGCCCTCGCGGGCCTTGCTCCACACGCCGTCGAGCTTCAGATCAAGCTCGCCCTCCTGCACCAGAATGAATTCATCCTGGCCCGGATGAATGTGTACAGGCACGAAATCGCCCGGCGCCGAATTGGTTTCAAAGGCAAAGGTGCTCTCGCATATGGCTTTGGGGTAATAGGTCTGCCCCAGGATATTCCACGTGGTTTCAGCATAGCCCACGCCGTTTTCGGTAATGCCTTTTTCAAGATCTTTCATTTTATCCTCCTTGTTCGAAAATTCAGGCTTGCACCCGGACGCCGCGGGTGTTGTCTCCCGCTGGCGCTCTTCCGTCGTTCTTCCAGTTGAAGGCGGCTTCGCGCCATTTGTCCTGATAGTCGTAATCCGTTTGCAGAGCCAGATTTAAGCGGTTGTAAGAACCAAAGTCGCTGACCAGGTGAACCAGTTGCACGATGCCCTTGTCGGTCAGCCCAACGGTACGCAACCCTTCGATGTCGGCCTCCGTGACATCCGCGCCACTGTGATTGGATTTGAGCGCAAATTCCAGGATCGTGCGTAGGCGTCCCGGGTCGACCACATCGATCCCCTGCGCTGCGAGATCGCGCACATAATCATCCTCCGTGCCTAACCCGTAGTTCAGAATGGTGCAAAAGGCGGCGGTGCAATAGGGGCATTTGTTCGCCTTGGAGACCAGAATGCCCACGTGCTGGATTTCCGGCAAGGACAACTCCCCCATCTGCCACAGCACTTTGGTCGATCCCAGCTTTGCCTTGAGGTATTCGGGGAAATTCATCTCCACATTGAAATGGTTTGGCACATCGCCTTCCATTTCGGTCACCCAAGCGAAGATTTCCTGAATAATAGGGTCGTCGGTTTGATCGGGTGACCAGATTTTGACGCGGGCCATGGTATTCTCCTTTTTGGGGCGTTTTCGGGTATCGGGCGGCGGGTCAGCTCACCTCGTATTGCGGCGTGGAGGCGAGAAAACTGCCGTAGGCCGCCGCATTTGGATATGAGAATTGCTCCGCCAGCGGGTTGGCGCGCTTTCTCCGCGTGGCGCCCATGTCGGCCAGCAACTCATCGAAATGTTTGAAATGGAAAGGCGCCGAACACAGACCGCCATAGATCCGGGCCGCCGGTCGCTCGGTGCGCTTCCAATTCAGCATCATGTCGATGTTCTCATTCATCTCCTGCGGCGTAGGCTGCCGCGCCAATTGCCCATCAGCATAGCGCACAAGCCAATTGGCGATCATTTCCGCCGAGAGCACGGTGCAAAAACTGGAATTGAACCCGACAAAACCCATGTCCGGCAAATCGGGGTTCACGGCGAGGCGGTAGACCCGGTACTGACCATCCGCTTCGATCAGCTTATCCTGATACGCCTGCGGCAGATAGGGCACACCGAGTTTCCAGCCAACGGCCAGAATAGCGATGTCGCAGGGCACCACCTCGCCGGTGCTGAGCCTAAGACCGGCGTCCTCGTAGCTTTCAAAGGTGCCGATGGTGGGCACGATGGTCCCCGCGTTCAGACACTCAAACAGTCCCGGTGTTACAATCGGCACAGAGCAGGACACCTCTTTCTCAATCGGGGTCTTGGGGACCATATTGTGCTTTTTCAGCCCCAGTTGCAGTTTCAGCAGCGTCTCCAGCCCGCGAAAATTGGCCCAGACCAGCGGTTTGAGAGCCGCGGCAATCACCCGTTGCAGCGGGCTCTTGCCCCACTGATTGAATTGCTGTTCCTGCGCGCGCATGTAGAGCAGGTTCTTGAAATTGATCCCGCCGACGTAATAGGGCACCCGCCAGACGTTCTCCAGATACACCAGCCGGACGGATTTCGCGCCGCTGTTGACGGCATTGACCGCAATATCCGTGGCGGATTTCGACCCGCCCAGCACAACCACATCCTTGCCCGCGACCAGCGCCGGGTCGGTGTATTCGGAGGAATGCAGCACCTGACCGCCGCGGGCGACAAAGGCGTCCTGCCCGGGGTGGGTGATGATGTTCTTTTCCGAAAACTGGCCGGTGCAGACGGATACGAAGTCAAAATCCTCGGTCCATGTCTTGCCAGCGGCCTCGATGGTCAGCGTCCAACCGGGCTCTCCGTCCGCCCGTCGCGCCATGGTATGGATGCGGGTGTTCAGCCGAAACAATCGGGCGATCTTATGTTTGGCGGCATAGGAATGCAGATAAGCGTGCACCTGCGGTCCCTTTGGCCATTCCGGATAGCTTTCAGGCATGGGATGATCGGTGTAGCAATAAAGATCCTTTGGCGATTGGGTTTGCACGTCCGGGTAGGACCGTGACACTTCCCAGACCCCGCCAAAATCGTGGCTGCGTTCGAACCCGACGACGCGGTGGCCTTGTGCGTCAAATGCCTTGGCTGCGGCCAAACCACTGACCCCGCCGCCAATCACGGCGACCTTCTTCCTGACGGGCATCATCTGACCACCCCCTTCACGCAGCGTCCGGGGGCGGCAGGAAATCCACCTCATGCAAGGCCGACAATCGCACCAGTTCGCTGGGATCCGTCACGCCGTCGAGTTGGATGAAGAGGTCAAAGAGCTTGCGCGCTGGGGCGACGCCAAACACGCATTTCGCCTCTGCGCCGGAGCGGTTGAAGATACCATGCGCCACCCCTTTGGGCATACGCACGGTATCGCCCGGCCCGGCAGTATGAAGATCACCGAGGAATTCGATTTCGAGCGCGCCTTCCAAAACGACAATCCATTCGTCCTGCGTCGAGTGAATATGCGGCGGCACAAATGTGTCGGCAGGCAGCGTCGCGTGCCAGACAAATGCATCATGGCTGAGCAGTTTGGGCACATAGGTTTGCCCCACAACATTCCATTTATGTCCCTCAAGCCCCTCGGCGACCTTGGTCACACCTTTGTCCATCACCCGAATCTCCCCGTCCTTGGATTATCCGGGTAGTTTGCGTCGAAATGCGCGATTCGATTGTCCAAAAAACGAACCTTTGTTGGGTGGAGATGCTTTAGGCTTGAAATAAATCGGCGTCTCTCTAGGCTGCGAACCTTAATGCGAGGGACCATGACAGACACCGCACAGACGGCTGGGCAGGAGTATTTGCCCAACCACCCGCTCATGCGGACCGGCGATCTGGAGGAGGCGCGTCACCGGGTGGCGCAGAAGTTCTGCGATCACCGGCTGGAGGTGGCACAGCCCCGTAACGCGTCCCTGAATGTGCATCACAACCACGCGGCAGGCCGTCACGTATCGATCAACTATCTACAATACGGCGCGGATGTGACCATTGATCCGGGCATGTTGGGGTCGTTTTACCTTCTGCAGATTCCGCTGTCAGGGCGGGCACGGGTCCGTCACCGTGGATCGGAGGTTTGTGCCACGCGTAACACCGCAACGATCCTCAACCCGGATCGTGAAACCCACATGGATTGGCGCGCTGATTGCCGAAAGTTGATTTTGCAGATCGACAAGCAGCACTTGACGGAGGTCGCGCGCGGGCTTGTTGGCACAGCTTTGCCGGGACCGATCCGCTTTGATGCGGAGGTCGATCTGACAAAACCGGGTGGGGCGCAGCTCAAGCACATGCTCTTGTCCTGCGCCCGGGCCGTCGAACACGGGCAACTGCTTGCAAATGGCATCGGCGGCGTGGAAATGCGCGTGGAATATGACCTGGCACTTGCGCTCCTGACGCTCCAGCGCAGCAACATTTCGCATATTATCGAGCGCTCAGACGGGCGGGCGATGCCAAAAGGGATCCGGGCTGCGGTGGAATTTATTCACGCCAATCTGGCCGAGCCGGTCACGTTGAACGACATCGCGCAAAACGCGGGCATGAATGTGCGAACGCTGCAAAAAGGGTTCCAACGGGTTTTGGGGCAGACCCCGATGCGGGTGTTGAAAAACGCGCGATTGGATGCGGCGCATTACCAACTGACCGTTCAGCGCGACAGGCCCAGCGTTATGAGTGTCGCGTTTGCCAATGGGTTTTCTCATCTGGGTCGTTTTTCGGCCGACTACAAATCCCGTTTTGGTGTTTCACCCAGCCAGATGAATTGATTTTCCTGAATTGGCGGTTTGGTCGTTTTGACTGGGTCCGGCGTCGGTCCGTGCATCAAGCTGAGTGCTTCAATTGCGGTCACCACGCTGCCGCGCGGATGTCGGTTTTGTGAACCTCACAGGGTTTCAAAGTAAAATAAAATCAAAGCCTTGCGTGTAATTTTCACCTGCCCACCGCGCGGTTTCCAAAGGAATCTGCGGCGCGTTAACGAGTTTTGAAGGGAGCTTCCTTATTTTGAGGCTTGGGGGACATTCGGACGGCTCGAATGTTTGTTGGTAACACTGTGGGTGATGTAAAAATGAGATTTTTGCTGTTTAAACTGTACGCTTTGATGTTCGTGCTGGTTGGATGTGGAGAATATGTGCCACACGATCAGTCTCCTCGCATTCTGGCGATGGGCGATTCCATGATGGCCTGGCATGCAGGCAATGATCGCGGCATTTCGGACAACATCGAGCAAATCCTGAACGAACCGGTCATTGACCGCTCCGTCGTTGGTGCACGGGTGCTCTACCACCTGCCAATTACGGGTGCGATGGGTCTCAGCATTTCCAAGCAATACGCACCTGGGAATTGGGACTGGGTCGTTCTTAACGGTGGCGGCAATGACCTTTGGCTTGGTTGTGGATGCTCACGCTGCGACAGCAAGATGAACCGCATGATCAGCGCAGACGGCAGCAGCGGTGAAATTGCCCGCATGGTCAAAAAAATGCGGCAAACCGGCGCGCAAGTGATTTATGTGGGCTATCTGCGCAGCCCAGGTGTGGGCTCGATCATCGAGCATTGCCGTGAAGAGGGAAATGAGTTGGAAAGCCGGATTGCCCGGATGGCCAAGGCGGACCCTGGCGTGCACTTTGTATCGCTGCGGGATCTCGTGCCCTACGGTGACCGGTCGTACCATTCGGGGGATCGGATTCACCCCTCTCAGAAGGCAAGCCGTGCAATTGCGATGCGTGTCGCGAATATCATCGCGCGATAAGCTCAGGCGCTACAGAATTCCGTTTCGGGGCAGGGCGACTTGCCCCATCTGTGCCAGGGTCAGACTGATCTCTTCGGTGATGAGCTGCCAATACTGTGCCAAACCCGCTTCGCCACCTGCTGCAATGGCAAATTGCAAAGCGCGCCCGAAAAATACAAAGCTGGCGCCCATCGCATAGGCTTTCACGACATCCTCGCCAGAGCGCAGACCGGTATCGTAAAACAACGGGTAATCTGCGCCCAACGCGGCGCGAATGCGGGCCAAAGCGAGGATCGGCGGGGGGGCTGCATCTAACTGACGCCCCCCGTGGCTGGACACTTGGATGGCATCGACCCCTTCGGCTTTCAAACGCTTGGCGTCTTCAACATCGGTCACGCCTTTGGCCACGAGATTGCCATCCCAACTGTCACGTAACTGCTTGAGAAAATCCCAATCCGCCAGTGCACGGCTTTCTGTGCGGTCAAAGTCAAAGCCGTCTTTCTTGAAATTTGCCAGATCCGGTGCGCCCGCCAGCAGGCTTGAAATGGACCACCGCGGATGCAGCGCAAAGTCAACGAACTGCATCGGACCAATCCGGAATGGCATCTTGAACCCGCGGCGTAGCTCGCGCGGGCGACGTCCGACCTCGGGCACGTCCAGGGTCATGACCAGCGTGCGGTAACCCGCAGCCTTGGCGCGCTCCACCAGTTTCTTTGTGCCGCTGCCATCACCGCTGAAATAGAGCTGGAACCACGCGTGTCCGTTGGCTTCCTCTATGATCTCCTCCATGGTGGTCGACGCCACGGTCGACACGCCATGCGGGACCTGGTGTTTTGCGGCCATCCGCGCCAGCATCAGATCGGCACCGGGGCCTGACAGATTGCACATGCCCATCGGGCTGATCCCGAAAGGGACGTGCCCGGCATGATCGAAGACCGGCACTGTCAAATCGCGATCTTTGACATTGACCAATACCCGTGGCTGCAATTCGATCTCGCGCAAGGCCGCCAGGTTGCGCGCTTCTGCAACGCCTTCGCCGGCGGCCCCGTCGATATAATCGAAGACCATCCATGGCAGACGCCGACGCGCGAGGCGCCGGGCGTCGCTGTAGGAATGGATGGCCTTTGCGCCCAAAACCTCAGGCCTGAACGGACTTCATGAAGCGGTCGCGGATCACGACGGGGTCCATCGTGATAACCGGCAACTTGATGTTGCCGCTCTCACATTTGCTGACAATCACGGTCATCTTTTTACTGTCGATGGCCGCTTGCAAGGCTTTACCAGTGTCTTTCGCGTCGCAGGTCACGACATTCTCGCAGCCACAGGCTGAAGCGACGTTCTCCAGCTTGGTTTTCTTGCCCGCATAGGTGGGCTGGTCTCCCGTGGATCCATAGCTACCATTGTCGATGATCAGCAGGATGTAGTTGTCGGCCACGTTATTCGCGATCGTCGGCAGGGTGCCGAGGTTGGTCAGAACGGAGCCGTCCCCATCGATGGAAATGACGGTTTTGTCTTGTGCCAGAGCCACGCCCAGACCGATGGAGGAGGACAAACCCATGGTGCCGAGCATATAAAAATTCGTCGGCTGATCGTCGATCATATGCAGCTCTTGGCTGGGCAGGCCGATGTTACAGACAACAAGGTGGTCACGCAGGATTGGCGCGATATCGCGCAGGATTTCAGAACGGATCATTGGTCGCCGTAGCCTCCCCAGAAAGACGCATCCGTCAGGATCGCCACAGGTTTGTTGCACATAAAGGTGTATTTCAGAATCGCGTCCAACTCCTCCGCATCCGACTCCTTGTGGAAGTGGTAGGTGGGGATCAGCATCTGTTGCAGCAGCGCCTTGGTGTGAACGGCCATTTCCACCTGACAAGCCACAGGTTCGCGCAGCTCCCCCCGGTATGAGATCAGCATCGGCAACGGCATGCGATAGAATTGGGTCAGGGTCGCCAGCGTGTTGATGGTCACGCCGATGGCAGTATTCTGCATGATAATAGCAGGCCGCTTGCCTCCCATGAATGCCCCGGCGCAGAGCCCCATGCCCTCGTCTTCCTTGTTGGAGGGGATATGATAAATCTCCTCGCGCGCCTCGATTTCATCGATGACGCCGGCCAGCTGTTTGCATGGCACGGTGGTGACAAATTCGATGCCATTGGCAACGAAGTCATCCACGATTCTGGTATTGATGGACACCTAGGCACTCCTTGTGGTGAAAGTATTATAATTCAGTATTTTACAGGCTATATTTAACGCATCACATAAACCGAGCATGGCGCGTGACGCACGACCCGGGATGACGTCGAGCCTAGGAAGTAGTCGCTCAGACCAGGCTTGTGGGAGCCCATGATGATGCAATCCGCATCGATTTCTGTGGCATAATCGACGATAGCGCGACCCGGGTGCCCTTGCAGAATAACGGCATCCACATCGCCCGCTTCGGCGACTTTTTCTTCCAGCTTGGTTTTTGCGGTCTGAAAAGCGTTTTTAACAGCGTCTTCAGGCAAATAGGCATTCGCCATGCCGGGTGGGGTTTCATAAACGTGAACCGCGATGATCTCGCCATCTTCACCGCGCAGGTGGCGCGCCATGGCCAGCGCTTCTGCGCTGATACCGTGATCCAGAGCGAGTGAAACGATGATTTTCTTGTGCATTTCAGGTCCTTTCCTATCTGCGCGGCCCCGGCTGATCTGGCCTAGGGTCCGGCGGTCGTGTGATCCGGTGTGAGAATAATTTTGGGCGCGGCCACCAGGCCTGCCCGAATGTCCTTGAAGGCGCGGTGGCCTTCGGCAAGCGGGCGTTCTTCCACCCAATCGAGAGCCCCGAGACTGCCGTCAAAGATGGCCGCTGCCGTCGCCTCGAAATCTGCGGCGGTATAGGTGTAGGTGCCGATGAAGGTGATCTCCTGCAGCGTCATGCGCCGGACATCCAACCCGCCGGTGGCTTCGCCCAGACCGATATGCGCGATCACGCCGCCCGCGCGCGCCAAAGCGCTGCAGGCTTCCCGCGTCGCGGCATAGCCCACGCCATCGATCACCATGTCGACGGTGCCATCTGCGGGCATGCCATCGCCCCCCGGGGCGCAGGTGTCAAACCCGGCAACATCGGCAAGCCGTTCACGCCGCACCGCATTGGGCTCGATGACCGTGATGTCGCGCGCGCCCTGTGCATAAAGCGATAACGCGGCACCAACGCCAATGGCACCGCCCCCGATGACGGCACAGCGCATGCCCGACAGATCCCCCCCTAGAACGGCACGGCCCAGCCGTACCGCGTGCCAGCCGCAGGCAATGGGTTCTGCAAGCGCGGCCTGAGACAGGGTCACGTGATCGGGCACCGCGACCAGATTGCGCAGTGGCATCGCGACATAATCCGCAAAGGCGCCTTCGCGCGGCATCATCGAAATGATCTGGCGATTGGGGCAGAGGTTTTCGCGCGACGTCCTGCAGAAGTTACAGGTCTGGCAGGCCACCAGCGGGTTAATGGTCACGCGGCGCCCGTCCTCAGGACCGCCCGCGATCACACCTGCGGCCTCGTGACCAAGCGTCAGCGGCGTGGGGCGGCGTGCGTCATGTCCCAGATAAGCATGCATATCGGAGCCGCAGATGCCGGAGGACATGATGCGCACCAGCGCCTCGCCATCCTGTGGTTCAGGCATCGGGCGGTCCATGTAGGTCAGGACCTCGACGTCGGTGTAGATCAATGCCTTCATTTGGCGGTGAAGCCTCCATCCACAAACAGGGTTTGCCCGGTCACATAGGCCGAGGCGTCAGAGCAGAAGAACATCAGTGGACCATCCAGATCGACAGGCTCGCCATTGCGGCCAATACAGGTCTGATCGGCATTGCGTTGCGCCAGCACCGGATCGGCAAAAACCGGCCCCGTCAGCTCGGTGCGGAAAAACCCCGGCGCAAGTGCGTTGGCGGTAATGCCATCCCGTGACCAGGCCTCGGCCATGGCGCGTGTCATCTGCTCAACACCCCCCTTGGAGGCACCGTAGCTGATGCCGCCGGGAAAAGCACGACGCGACTGGAGCGAGGCAAAGTTGACGATCCGACCCCATCCGTTTTTCTTCATCGCGTGCACCATGGTCTGCGCCAGAAAGAACGGGGCCGCGAGGTTGAGGTTCAGCGTCACATCCCAGCCTGCATCGGTCACATCATCCGCGCTTTGACGGGTATTGATCCCGGCGGCATTGATCAGAATATCGATGGCCCCGAAGGGTTGCGCCGCGTCGCGTGCGATGTCCTGCAAACTGTTGCGATCCGAGAGGTCCGCTGTCAGGCTCGCCGTCTCGCCGGGCGTGTTTTCGCGCCAGGCCGCGAGGGCGTCAGCGCGCCGCGCCAGCCCGATGACGCGCGCCCCGGCACCGGCCAGCAGGCTTGCGGCCTGCCTGCCAAGGCCACTGCTGGCCCCGGTCACGCAAACGGTTTTACCCGTCACATCAAAGAGCTGGTTCATGTCACGTCAATCATTGGCGGAAAGGTCAAAGTTCTCTTTCGGGAAGTACTTGTGCAGCCGCGCATCTGCTGAGCGTGCGTGACCTTCCATGCCCTCAAGACGGGAGATGCGCGCGGTGGCCTCGGCAATCGGTTTCGACCCCTCGCGCGTTGCGCGCTGCCAAGTGACGATTTTCATGTATTTATGCACCGACAGACCGCCGGTATATTTCGCCGATTGCGAGGTGGGCAGCACATGATTGGTGCCGGATGCCTTATCGCCGAAGGCCACAGTGGTTTCTTCGCCCAAAAACAGCGAGCCGTAGCACTGCAGCCGCTCCAGCCACCAGGGCAGATCCGCGGCCTGCACGGTCAGGTGCTCGGGGGCATAGTCGTCTGAGCAGGCGGCCATTTCTTCGCGGTCCGCGCAAACAATGACTTCGGCATAGTCGCGCCAGGCGGCTTCGGCATTGGCGCGGTTCAGTTCCGGCAAATCTGCGATCAGCCCCGGTACGATTTCCATCACTTTTTCAGCCAGCGCGCGGCTGTCCGTCACCAACCAGACTGGCGAATTATAGCCATGCTCCGCTTGACCTACGAGGTCCGTGGCCGCGATGAAGGGATCGGCGTCCTTGTCGGCGAGGATCAGGCTGTCGGTGGGTCCTGCAATCATGTCGATGCCGACGCGGCCAAAGAGGATGCGCTTGGCCTCGGCCACAAATTGGTTGCCGGGCCCCACAAGAATATCCGCCTTGGGCAGGCCAAAGAGGCCAAAGGTCATGGCCGCAACGCCCTGCACGCCGCCCATCGACAGGATATTATCCGCCCCGCAGAGATTGGCAGCATAAATAATGGCAGGGTTGATCCCGACGCCGGGGCGGGGCGGTGAGCAGGCGGTGATGTGCTGGCATCCGGCCACCTTGGCGGTGGTCACAGTCATGATGGCGCTGGCGATGTGGCTGTAGCGTCCCCCCGGCACATAGCATCCCGCAGCGCGACAGGGGATCGCTTTTTGCCCCGCGATCAAGCCTGGAACCACTTCAAGCTCTACGTCGCTCATGGTCGATTTCTGGGTCTCGGCAAACCTGCGCACATTGTCATGGGCAAAGGCGATATCGTCTTTGAGCTTTTGCGACACCAAGACCGAGGCGGCTGCGATTTCCTCCTCGTTGAGGATAATACTGCCTTGGTAATTATCGAATTTTTCAGCGTATTTCAGTGCTGCGGCATCGCCGCCCGCCTCAATGTCGTTGAGGATGTTTTGCACGGTTTCACGCACGTCACCGGCGTCTGTCATCGCCGTTTTGGCAGCTTTTTTGAGGTACTCACGAGCCATTGAAGAGGTTCCTATTCATAGATGTCGTCTAGAAGAAGTGGTGAAACAGTCGTTACATCGGCAATCATCAGCACAGTCAGTGATAAGAAGATTACAAACGGGACGGCCCGGCTGGCAATCTTCAGAAGCGATGTGTCTGTAAGACCAGTTATCACAAAGCGGTTCAGGCCAAGCGGCGGTACGATTGTGCCCGCACCCAATCCGGTGACCTTCTTGATGCGGAACTGGAAATCGGTCATGCGGACCTCATTTGCAGAAGGTTTCAAGATCGGTCCGCAGGTCAGGCACGAATTGCACCTGGCAAAAAGCACCCGTTCCAGAAATCGCCCGCAGCAGCCTTTGCAAAACACCGAAACAAGGCAACCGGTGTGGCCAAAATTGGCAGTCTGTGTTGTGCATTGTCATTCCCTATCAGGTTTGGAAACTGACCACGGATTCGATTCAAAAAAGGGGGTCGTTAAAGCCGTGTAAGCGCTTACATTGATTCTTGCAAGCGCTTACGATCCGCGGGGATTGCCATGCAAAAACTGGCCTTAAAGAAAGCACGAGCCTTTGAGCCAAAGGGGCGATATATTTCGCAGATGAATAAGAGCACCGCTCCAACTCTCGAAGATGTCGCGCGCATGGCGGGCGTTTCCACCGCGAGTATTTCGCGGGCGCTCAACGATCCTGACAAGGTTTCAAAACCCACGCGCGAAAAGATTGAAGCGGCAATTGATGCGCTGGGCTACACACCGCATTTTGGCGGGCGGGTATTGGCGCTCAGCCGCACGAACACCGTGGGCGCGATCATCCCCAGCATGGCCAATGCGATGTTTGCCAGCGGCGTACAGGCGTTCCAGGAGGTGCTTTCGGAGGCTGGTGTCAATCTGCTGGTGGCGAGCACCGGTTATGACCCCGAACATGAGTTGCGCCAGATCAAGGCGCTGGTCGGGCATGGTGCTGATGGCTTGCTCCTGATCGGCAGCGCGCGTCCGCAGGCGACGCAGGATTTTCTGAAAAAACGCGGCGTGCCGCATGTGCTGTCGTGGTGTTTCAGGCAGGATCCGGGGCGCACTTTTGTCGGCTTTGATAACCGGCAGGCCGCCTATGATGCGACATCCCGGATATTAGCGGAAGGGCACAGGCGCATTGCGATGATCTGTGGCCTGCGCCAAGGCAACGACCGGGCGCAGGATCGGTACGACGGTGTTCAGGCGGCGATCGCGGATTTCGGGCAGGGGGCCCAGTTACTGCAGGTGATGGAAGCAAAATACCGCATTGAATATGGTGCCGAAGCATTCGCGGAAATCATGCGCACCAACCCCGCGCCCACAGCGATCATATGCGGGAATGACGTGCTGGCCGCGGGTGCGTTGATGCGTGCGCGCGATCTGAGCGTCGATGTACCCGGCCGCGTTTCGCTGGTGGGGTTCGATGATATAGGGCTGGCGTCCGTGGTGACGCCGCCGCTTGCGACGGTCCGTGTGCCCCAAATCGAAATGGGCCGCGTGGCGGCCCGCGTGTTATTGGATCGTCTCAGCGGCGCGCCCGAGGTTGATAGCGTGGAACTGAACACGGAGTTCATTCACCGCGGCTCTCTGGCTCCGCCCCCCGTCTGAGGCTGCGCCGTGCCTTGGCTTTTGCTTGACAACGCGGCCTATGACCGTTCTCTGAGACGGGCGGAATGAACATGTGAGGAGATCATTGTTATGATGAGAACGCGAGCTGCGGTTGCGGTTGCTGCGGGGGAGCCTTTGCAGGTGATGGAGGTGAACCTTGAAGGG